>JANOAO010000019.1:0-72489 GCA_031411115.1 Bacteroidota bacterium | reverse complement strand
GTAAAGAATAGACGTTTTAAATTTCCGAATGACCAATTTTATTTTAAGACGCCTGAAGAGATGCAAAAGCTCTTCCACGATATTCCTGAATCACTCGATAATACCAATCAAATTGTTGACAAGATCGATGTACTCAATCTTAAAAAAGATATTCTTTTACCAGCGTTCCCGATTCCCACTTCATTTCAAGTGCATAAAGATGCGAACATGAATCAGTGGGAATTTTTGCAACATCTTACGCGAGAAGGAGCGGCAAAAAGATACAGCGATTTAACCCCTGAAATTCAAGAGCGAATAGACTTCGAATTGTTTACTATTCGCACCATGGGATTTGCAGGTTACTTCCTAATTGTAAGTGATTTTATTAAAGCAGGTCGTGATATGGGTGTGTTTGTTGGACCAGGACGTGGTTCTGCTGCAGGAAGTGTTGTTGCCTATTGTATAGGTATTACCAATATCGATCCGATAAAATACAATTTATTATTTGAAAGATTCCTGAATCCCGATCGAAAGAGCATGCCCGATATTGATACGGATTTTGATGATGAAGGCCGGCAGAAAGTTATTGATTATGTAGTTCAGAAATATGGCAAGAATCAGGTAGCGCAGATCATCACATATGGAACGATGGCTGCCAAGAGCAGTATTGCCGACGTTGCCCGTGTTATGGATCTTCCAATTGCCGAAAGCAGAGCATTAAGTAAACTGGTTCCGGAACGTCCGGGTATTGTTCTTAAAAGATTATTGCACGCTCCTATCACCAATAAAGAAGCAGAAAAAGCGGGAGAAAAATCACTCGAAGAAAAAGAACAACTTATCGCTGAAGATATCGATAATGTAAAAAAATTAAGAGAGATCTATAATGGAAAAGGTCTGCTTTCAGAAATATTGCATGAAGCAGAAATATTGGAAGGTTCTGTACGTAACACCGGAGTGCATGCTTCTGCTATTATCATTGCTCCCAGAGATCTGACTGATCTGATCCCTATTGCCACCTCAAAAGATTCTGATCTCTGGTTAACACAAATTGAAGGTGGAACAATTGAGGAAGCCGGTGTTATCAAAATGGATTTTTTGGGATTGAAAACACTTAGCATTTTAAAAACCTCATTAAAGCTGATTAAGCAGAATCATGGGGTGGAAATAGACATTGATTATTTGCCATTGGATGATGAAAAAGCATATCAGCTTTACCAGCGTGGTGATACTAATGGTACGTTCCAGTTTGAAAGTGTAGGTATGCAAAAATATCTGCGGGAATTAAAACCTGATAAATTTGATGATCTCATTGCCATGAATGCCTTGTATCGGCCCGGCCCGATGAGTTACATTCCTAAATTCATTTCACGTAAACACGGCCGTGAAGAAGTTAGTTATGACCTTCCGGAAATGCAGGAATATTTGCAGGAAACGTATGGCATTACTGTATATCAGGAGCAGGTAATGTTGCTCTCCCAAAAACTGGCAGGATTTTCCAAAGGCCAGGCCGATATCCTTCGAAAAGCGATGGGAAAGAAAGATCGTAAAACGCTGGATAAAATGAAAGGCGATTTTATGGCCGGCGCAATGGCTAAAAATCATCCGGAAAAAATATTGGAAAAAATTTGGACCGATTGGGAAGCATTTGCACAATATGCATTCAATAAATCACATTCAACCTGTTATGCGTATGTAGCTTATCAGACCGCTTATCTGAAAGCTTATTATCCATCAGAATATATGGCAGCGGTTTTGAACCACGCTGGTAATACGGAAAAGATTACCTTCTTTATGGAAGAGTGTAAACGTATGGGCATTAAGGTACTTGGCCCAGACATTAATGAATCACAAGACGGATTTGCTGTAAATAAAAAAGGGGAAATCCGCTTTGGATTAAATAAACTGAAAGGCGTAGGTGAAAATGCGATAGAACAGATCATCAGTGAACGAACGAAGAACGGATATTATACAAGCATTTTCGACCTTGTAAAGCGTGTGAACCAAAGATCTGTTAACAAAAAATCACTGGAATCACTCGTACACGGCGGTGCTTTTGATTGTTTCGTTGAAATGCACAGAGCACAATATCTACACCAGCCGCCAGGCGACAGTTCTTCACTGGAAAAAATTATTAAATTCGGAGCCGTATTTCAAACGCAGTCTTCCTCTTCAACACATACTTTATTTGGAGAAATGGAAATGCCGGAAATTATGCCACCCAAACTTCCCGAATGCGATCACTGGTTACTGGAAGAGAAACTGGATTTTGAAAAGGAAGTAACCGGAATGTACCTGAGTGGACATCCTTTGGATAATTTTAAATTTGAACTCACCCACTATAATATTACACCGCTAGGCGAATTTGATGTTCATAAAAATGCCATGAATATCATTCAGCCTCCTTCCAAAACATTTCGTGTAGCCGGATTGGTTATTGATGCACAACATCGCAAAACCAAATTGGGGAAAAATTTCGCATCTCTGAAATTGGAAGATTATTCAGGTAAAAGTGAATTCATGTTATGGAGTGAAGATTATGTGAAATATGAGAAATATTTAAAAAACGGTTTGATTCTGATGGTGGAAGGTGCATTCCGTCAGCGTTACAACGGAACGGAATATGAGTTTAAAGTAAATAAAATTCACCTGCTGGACACAGTGAAGACCACCTTAACAAGACAAGTATGTATTGATGTACCGGCAAGTGTGATAGACGAACAATTTGTTGATTTTATGACATCGAATCTCGGACAATATCCTGGAAAAACAGCACTCAAGTTCAACGTGTTCGATATTGAAGAAAATTATAAAGTTGAACTCTCCACTTTAGAAACGGGATTTACAATGAATGATGAAATGGCGGTATATCTGAACAATAATAAATTGATAGATGTGTCAATAATTATGAGTAATTAATTAAAGAAACTGACAAAAAGCACGTTGTTATGTCATAAATTGACAAATAATATAATGGTTATAAATTTGCAATTCAATCAATCTAACAAATAAAAAAAGTTATTATGGCACTCGAATTCACAGACGCAAATTTCAAGACAGAGGTTTTGGATTCAGATAAATTATCAGTTATAGATTTTTGGGCAGAATGGTGTGGCCCCTGCAGAGCGATCGGCCCTGTTATCGAAGAATTATCTAAAGAATATGCAGGCAGTGTAAAAATTGGAAAAGTGAATGTTGATCACAATCCGCAGGTATCCATGAATTACGGTATTACCAGTATTCCGGCTATACTGTTTGTGAAAAACGGACAGGTAGTGGATAAATTAGTAGGTGCACAGCCTAAAGCAAATTTTGTTAAGAAAATTGAAGCACTTAAATAATTAAGAATGTTGAATTGAGAATGAAGAATTATTGAACTCAATTATATAAAATAGCCTCTGGAAATGGAGGCTATTTTATTTACCCTCTAGGTTACCCACAACCTTCGAGGTGGGGTACAACACTCCAGGTTGTAAATAAAAAAGAGCACCAAATTGATGCTCTCAGTTATATACTGAAATATAATTAATGATTCACTTCCGCATGTGCTAAGGCATTGCGATCATGTTTATGTTTGAACAGTATGGCAAAAAGCACTGCTATCACCGCTGCATATATACCAAATGCCAGCCAGATTCCCTGCCAGTCTTTTTGTCCGCTTGGCAATAAATAATATCTGTCAATCATCATTCCACTGATCATGCTTCCCAGAAAAGCGCCTACTCCATTGGTCATCATCATAAATAAACCCTGTGCACTTGATCTTATAGAAGGATCCGTTGTAGTTTCTACAAATAATGAACCTGAGATGTTGAAAAAGTCGAAAGCCATTCCATATACGATGCAGGAAACAATAATCATCCATAATCCATCACCCGGGTTGCCGTAAGAGAACAAAGTAAATCTAAGAACCCATGCGATCATAGAGAATAACATCACATTTTTGATTCCGAATCTTTTAAGAAAGAAAGGAATGGTCAAAATAAATGCGGTCTCTGAAATTTGCGAAATAGACATGATAATAGTGGAATATTTCACTACAAATGCATCCGGACCATACATAGGATTGTTTTTAAAATCATCCAGAAAAGTATCTCCGTACATGTTTGTTAATTGTAACGCACCACCCAATAACATAGAAAATAAAAAGAAAAGAGCCATCTTATATTTTGCAAACAGTTTAAATGAGGTTAAACCCAGTTGCTCCAGCCAGGATGCATTTTTAGAAATGCTATGTTGCGGCGGACATTTTGGTAAAGTGAAAGAATATAAACCCAATACAATTGCCATTGCACCTGCTATCAAAAATTGATTGGCATTTGCTTTACTTCCTGTAAGATTGGTGATCCACATGGCTACAATAAATCCGATAGTTCCCCAAACTCTTATAGGCGGGAATACTTTTACCACATCAAACTGATTATTTTTAAGAATAGTATATGCAATGGAATTTGATAAAGAAATGGTAGGCATATAACAGATCATGGCTCCGAAAATCACATAAAATAAATCGTTTGCATTTGTTACTTGCGGAACTAAAAACAGTATGGCTCCATATAAAATATGCAATATGCCATATAACTTTTCAGCATTAATAAATTTATCTGCGATTATACCGGTAAGTGCAGGCATAAATAATGACGATAAAGCTAATGTGGAGAACAGCCGGCCAAACTGAGCACCTGTTCCCATATTATTGGAAAAATAATACGTTGCTATCGTAATTAGCCATGCTCCCCACACAAAAAACTGCAGGAAACTCATTACCGTAAGTTTTGTTTTAATGTTCATTATGATGGTTTGGTTAGTAAATATTAGCTAAAAGCAGCTACAAAATATACTGCGTTAGTTTGGAGGTGGAAGTTAATGTTTATTAAAAAAGCAAACAAAGTTTTATTAATGCTGTTAGATAACGGTACAAGAGTAACTTTGCAAAAATTTTGGATATGGCGGCAATTATTGAAAATTTGATACAACGGGCATCAACACCTTCTTTGAAAATAATTGGTGAAAAAGTACTGGCGGGCGAACGTATTTCTGACGATGATGGTATCACTTTATTTGAATCTGCCAGCCTCGGGTATGCCGGAACACTGGCAAATTTTATCCGTGAAAAATTACATGGTGATACTACTTATTTCAACAGAAATTTTCATATCGAGCCTACGAATGTTTGTGTATTCAGTTGCAAATTCTGCTCATATTCCAGACTATATTCGAATCGCGATGAAGGCTGGGAATTAAGTATTGATCAAATGGTTGACATTGTAAAATCGTATGATGGCAAACCTGTTACAGAAGTTCATATTGTAGGCGGTGTACATCCGAAAATGAACCTGTCTTATTTCACAGAACTTATGCATAAAATTCATGCACACCGGCCGGAGCTGCACATTAAAGCTTTTACTGCTGTTGAACTGGATTATATGTTCCGCAAAGCTAAGGTGGGTATTGCCGAAGGAATGCAAATTCTGAAAGATGCAGGTTTACAATCTTTACCAGGGGGTGGTGCTGAAATTTTTCATCCGCAAATAAGAGAGATCATTGCTGCTGATAAAGTTAATGGTGATGGCTGGCTTCAAATTCATGAAGCAGCACATAATTTAGGTATGCACAGTAATGCCACCATGTTGTATGGTCATATAGAAAAATATGAACATCGGGTAGATCATATGAGCAGGTTAAGAGCACTACAGGATAAAACAAAAGGCTTTAACACTTTTATTCCGCTCAAATTCCGAAATCATAATAACGACATGAGTGATGTGAAAGAATCATCTGTAATTGAAGACATGCGTTTGTATGCAATTGCCAGAATTTACCTTGATAATTTTCCGCATCTGAAAGCATATTGGCCAATGCTGGGCAGACATAATGCACAACTTTCTCTTGCATTTGGTGTAAACGATATTGATGGTACTATAGATGATACCACTAAGATATATTCCATGGCTGGCAGTGAAGAACAATCTCCTACCATGACTACAGATGAACTGGTGACTTTGATTCGCCAGGCAAAACGTAAACCGATTGAAAGAGATACTTTATATAATGTGGTAAATGATTTTAATGAAATAGGGATGCCTGTTTGAGCCTTAATAGATTTTCAAAAAGGATATACAAAAGCCTTTAAAAACAAAAACCCCGATATTATCTATCGGGGTTTTTAATGTATAGGAAAGACTATTAATAATTACGAACAGTCATTTCAGTTCTTCTATTTTTTGCACGACCTGCTGCAGTAGTATTATCTGCTACTGGTTTTTCTTCACCATAACCTGTGGCTTTTAAACGGTTAGCATCCACACCTTGTTTAATAAGATAATCCTGTACAGATTTGGCTCTGTTATGAGAAAGCGTATGATTACTTTCATTTGATCCCTGCGCATCTGTATGACCATCAATATCCAGCATTAAAGTAGGATCTGCTTTCATAAGTCTTGCAACTTCATTTAACGATGCATTTGATTTTGCCAACAGCTTAAAACTTCCCGTTGCATAAAACACATTCTTTGCAGCAAAATTGATTTTTTCAATTATTTCTTTTGCAATTTCAGGACAACCCTGATTGGAAGCAGGACCAGGACGCGAAGGGCATTTATCTTCTTCATCATTAACACCATCTCCGTCTGTATCTGGTATAGGGCAACCCTGATAACGGGCAACACCTTTAACATTTACGCACTTATCTTCTTCATCGTTAATTCCATCTCCATCTGTATCTGGAATCGGACAACCTTGATATTTGGCAATACCTTTTGTGTCTGGACATTTATCATCCAAATCAGCGATACCATCACCATCACGGTCAGGGCAACCTTGTAAAGATTCCAAACCTGGTGTGTCCGGACATTTATCAAGACTATCCAAAACGCCATCATTATCGCGGTCAATAACTGGTGGCGGAGGTGGAGGAAGTACTATTGCAGGTTTTGCAGGAGCAATATTTTGAAGTATTCCAAATGAATACACTAAATGATCTTTAAGATCGTCTTTAGATAATGTCCATCTGTAAGTAGCCTGTAACATTAAATAAGTTACGCTGTTGAAGTTGAATTGTAAACCAACTCCGGCAGGAACATATACACCAAACTCTCCGGTATAATATCCACCACCAACACCGGCACTAAGGAAAGGTGCAAACCTGTTGTTATCTTTAAATGGACGAATATTAATGGTAGGTTCCAGTTCTAACCCAATTTCTGTTTTTGTAGTTGATTCATTTCTATCCCCAGCATAATCGTGAAGATTGCCATTTAATTTAAGAGCAAAATCTATGGTGTTGGTTAATCCTTGCCAAAATGAAAAGCCAACGCCGAAATCCATTTGACTTACCTTAGTTGAAAATCTAGGTGAGGAATTATTTTTCCACGATTGTGGTGTTTTAAAGTCTAGGGCATTAATGTGAATTCCCACCAATTTTCCCTTTTTGGTAGCAGCCGAGTTATTGTCAGTTTGGGCAAAAGCACCTGCTCCAAGCACCATAAATGACAATACCAACGCAAGTTTTTGTTTCATAAACGCTAAGTTTTAATTAAAAAATCCTTCTCAAAGTTGATCAGAGAAATTGTTAATGAGTTTGTTGTAGCAAATGTAGTATCTAAAAACATACCAATCAATTCTTTTTAACAATAATATAATTGCATAAATGCTTGATTTTGCTTACTATTTTAATAGATAATAAATTCAATTGTTTTTTTATCAATCTTAAAAATTAAAGGAAGAACTGCTATATTTGCACCCCAAAATCAATTGATTTTAAGGGTTCGGTAGCTCAGTTGGATAGAGCATCAGCCTTCTAAGCTGAGGGTCATTGGTTCGAATCCAATCCGGATCACAAAAAAGTTCTGCTTCTGCGGGACTTTTTTATTTTTACATATATAATAGACCTGTTAGGTCTAAGACCTAACAGGTTTAAAATGGAAGTACACATTCAAGAAAGTTGGAAAAATGTGCTGAAAGATGAGTTTAGCAAAACGTATTTTAAACAGATCGTTACGTTTATAAAAGCTGAGAAACTATCCGGCAAGTTGATTTACCCTCCAGGCAAATTAATTTTTAATGCTTTTGATCTCACTCCTTTTGATGAGGTTAAAGTGGTATTCCTCGGACAGGATCCTTATCATGGTGCAGGGCAGGCACATGGCCTTTCCTTTTCTGTTCAACAACCTGTAAAACCACCCCCATCTTTACTAAATATTTATAAAGAAATTGAATCTGATATCGGGGTAAAAATGGATCGTTTGAACGGGGATCTCTCACATTGGGGAAAACAAGGTGTATTATTATTAAATACTGTTCTAACAGTAAGAGCTAATGAAGCTTTCAGCCACTCAAAATATGGATGGACAGAATTTACAAACTCCGTAATCGAAAAGATCTCCGAACAAAAAACAGGAATTGTTTTTTTATTATGGGGCAAAGCTGCGCAGGCAAAGCAAGAACTGATCGATGAAACCAAACACAAGGTTTTGAAAGCAGCGCATCCTTCGCCATTTGCAGCTGATAAAGGCTTTTTCGGTTGTAAACATTTTTCAAAAACCAATGAATACCTCATGGAACAGGGCAAAAGTCCTATAGACTGGAAGATCAATTAAACTCAATCATTTATAAATGATAAAAAATATATTTGGACGCATCTGGGCTTTGTGGGGCTTGCTTACATTCATCGGTACATTCATTATTATATTTCCTTTTTCTATGATATCCAATCTCATGGAATTTAAAAAAGGACAAGTTTATTTTATTGCTGTATCAAAAATCTGGATGAGCATCTGGTTATTTCTCATCGGCTGCCGGTTAAAGGTTACCGGTACAGAAAATTTTAAAAAGGACGAAAATTATATTGTATTGTTCAACCATAATGCATTTTTAGATGTTCCATTATCTGCACCTTTTGTTCCCGGTGGCAATAAAACGATCGCCAAAGATTCGTTTGCCAAATTTCCCATCTTCGGATGGTTTTATAAACGAGGTGCTGTTTTAGTAAATCGTAAAGACGACAAAAGCCGCACGAAAAGTTTTGAAAAAATGATAAACGTATTAAAGCAGGGTGTACACATGTGCATCTATCCTGAAGGAACACGTAACCGAACATCTGCACCATTAAAAACTTTTTATGACGGTGCTTTCCGTCTGGCAAAATCTTCTCAGAAAAAAATTATTCCATGCATCATCAAAGGCACGAAAAAAGCAATGCCTATTCATAAATCTTTTTATCTTCTCCCTACTCCACTGTCTATGGAATTTTTACCCGCAGTGGATGTAGATTATTTAAGTGTGGAAGATTTGAAGAATAAAGTATATCAGCAAATGCTGGAAAATTATACACAATAGTTATAAGCCTTACCTGTCGTAAAAAAATCTTGTTCTGTTAATCTTCAGGTCTCTTAGCAAACCTGATTTAGGACTGATGTTGATAGTGAAGTACCGGTAAATTCCAACAGGTGCAATGTTGATCGTCATTTGCCAGCAATGCATTTCACGAGATAAAGATATAGCGAGCTGACCCAGATCTTTTTCAGTAATATTATAAACACCATTAATGCCCAGCTTCCATCTTTCTGTAAGACTTACGGATGCATTCCAGTCTATGTTCTGATTTCCCTTTATGAAAGTGCCATTATTGCCGGGCCTTCTGATCCTGCTTAGTAAAAGTGAATAATTAAAATTAATATCCCAGGGAATACTAAAGTCTACAAATTCACCAGGATTATTCTGCATGTACAATTGTTCCTGTTCATACTCGTTCAATAACCTGCCTGATGGATCCAGCGTTCTCACATTATTGGTATAGCCCGGTGACATCACAGGGGCGCCCGGATTTTTTTTATTTCCTCCTCTGAATGAACTCTGCAAAGAGATTCTTCCTGATGTGAAATCTCCCAATGATCCAAATCTGTCTTTCCATACTAAACGGTTTATTCTCCTCCCTGTTGAATCGCTTTTATAGGGATCAATCAGCGCATTGGCGGTAATGTTTATCTTATTAAAAAGATTGGTTCTGGCACTTAATGATAACTGGCTCAGATTAAGGGAATCCGCAAAAAAATCATAATTACCGGTTAGTGATAAACCATCCAATAGATTGATTTTTTTCAATGCTTCCGCAGTGTCTTTTTTATTTTTTACTTTCATCGATATATTGTTATCAATGGAAAATCCTAAACGAAAAGCACTGTTTTCAGAAAATGCACCGGCAAAACTGTTTTCAAAAAATGAATAACGTCCAATATTACCTATAGTATCAACCTGCACATTGTAATAATTTTTGCGGTTCATATTTGGCGTGTAGTTCAGAGAAATGGAAGGACGTATTTCATGCCTGATAGCCTGAACTTTTGAAGACTTATTAAAACCGAACATGCCAAATATCCGCGTATTAGCCCCAAGGCCAAAATCCATCTGGCGAGCAGTATAAAATCCATCTCTGATCAGCGTATCAATTGTTTTATTTGCGGCATTCCACACCCGTTGAAATTTTCGCTGATACCAGTGTTCGCTATATCCAATGGTTGGAGTTACAAAAAAAGGCCCGATTGCAGGCAGCGAAACATTCAGTGGAACGGTATGTCTTGCACCCCATGTATAATTATCTTTTAATTGTTGCGGGATATTACCTGCCGTATCAATAAAATTGGAACGGTTCTGCACATCGCTGTTGAAGCCGATACCAATACTTTCATACCATTTTGATGCGCCAACCGGCTCTTTTTTTCTGAAAGGATTAATAGTGTTGACAGAAAAATTTATTTGCGGCAGATCCAACTGAATAATTCTGGTTGCCGAATTTTGTGAATGATTAGCAGCTACCGTTAGTACGTAAGGTTTATCATTCCATGCTTTGCGGTAATTGATGGAAGAAGTCATCTGGTTCTGAAAATTCAGATTAGGATTATTAGGCGTTTGTTCATTGAACCTTGTACTACCTGCAGTTACAAATGCGCCAAAAGTAACGCCGGGCCTTGCCTTCGTATCAGCATCATGCCGCCAGTTTACTTTGAAAGTTTTGGCAGATTTATCAGGATCGCCGGGCGAACTGTTTTTAATCCGTTGCAGATTTACTGAAAAATTTCCGCGGTAGCGGTAACGTTTATAATATCTGGGATTAATATCTGTAGTCCACGAACCGTAAGAATAAACAGTTCCGCGAACTACTACATCCCAATTATCACTCAGTATTTTATAATAACCAAGATTCTCCAAAGAAATGCCCAGTTGCTGGCTCGCGGCAAAGGATGGTGCCAGTAAACCAGAATGCCTTCCTTGCTGCAAAGGATAAATTCCAAATGGCAAATATATCGGAATAGGCACTCCTTCAAATTCCGGATGAACCATGCCGGAATAGGCCATTTTCTGGTTCACCAGTTTGATACGTTTACTCACAAAAGCAAAATGCGGTGTATCAAGGTTACAGGTAGTGAACCGGCTTCTGAAAGCATAGAAAACATCATTCGATATTTTTTTAATTCTTTCGCCATACACAAACATTTCTCCCTGTTGCGTATAGGTTCCCTTGGTAATTCCTTTCAGTGTTTTAGGGCTGAACTGAATAGTATCCATTTTAGATTTAAAATCGCCTTGAGTAAATGTTGGATAAGCAACTACTTTTCCTAAACTGTCTTTGGTAAGAAATGCCGTTACGAGATTTGTTTTTTGATCGAATTGAATTTGCGGTGCCGTTAATACATTATCGATGTATTCAATTTTAGATGTTTTGCCATACAGAAACATTTTCTTTGAAGGAACATCGATCACCATGGAATCATCTGCATGATAGTGTATTGGAGCATCCAATGCATTCTTTGAGGATTTGAAATTGAATGTATCAACAGATACCTGTGTAGAAACTTTTTTTGTGGTATCATTCAACAATTCTTTTCCGGAGGAATCAGTGTTGATAATAACGGGATCATTTACGGATGACGGAGGTCTCTTCACCTGTGCATCCAAATGTAATGTTAACAATATCAATGCGCAGATGATAAGCAGTCGTGATATCAATTTTACATTACCTTTGTCAGCGTGGTTCATTGCGTTGAAAATGCAAGTTAACCATAAATTGGTTTATTGTATCTATGAATAATAATACAATAATAACCCCTACTAAATCTGAATAGCCATGTTGAAGAACAAATGTTTTACCATCATTTTGTTTTCGTGTACACTATCTTTTGCAGCGTTCGCTCAGCAAAGACAGTTGAAAACAATTATTGTGGATGCCGGTCATGGAGGAAGTGATAATGGTGCTATCGGACAATATGAAAATTCTCTGCGGTCTAAAGAAAAAGATGTAACACTAGCTATTTCCCTAAAACTAATCGCCGAATTAAAAAAACAAATTCCCGGTTTAAACATTATACCTACCCGTACTACCGATATTTATCAAAGTCCTAAAGAAAAAGCCAACATTGCCAATGAAGCTAAAGGAGATCTCTTCTTATGTATTCATGCAGATGCCAGGAATTTACAAACAGGCCGCCGGCAGATCGGAACTAAAATGGTTACCCGTTACAAGATTACTTATACCGGAAAAGGAAAAAAGAGAAAGAAAAAAAGTACACCTTATCATGTAGAAGAGCCGGTATATGAATATTATAAAATCCCTTCTAAAGCCGTTGGCACCAGTGTTTGGATATTTGCCCCGCATAAAACCAGTGACAAGCTAAAGGCAATTATGAAAGAAGAAGGTGATTTTGAAATTGAAGCGGGACAAGATTCAACCTATAACAACATCCATTTTGATACACCGGAAGGCAGAGCTATAGCACAGGTATATGCCAAAAGATATCAGGAAAAAAGTGACCGTATGGCCACAATGGTCATTGAAGAAGTGGATAAAACGGGTCGTCCTACTTTAGGAGTAAACCAGCGCCAGGTTGGAATCTGGGTTTTGCAGGCAACCAATATGCCCGCCATTCTTATTGAAACAGGTTTCATCACTAATTATGAAGATGAACGTTATATAAACAGCGAAAAAGGCCAGCAGGAAATTGCTGAAGTGATCACCAAAGCTGTAATCCGTTATAAAAATCAATTTGAAAATTCACGCGTATCTGTTAGCAAGTGATTTTCCATTGGAACAATTTTTGGCTTAACTCATCTGTTTTACAGTTAGTTCTGTAATTTTAACCATCATCTCTGACCTAAAATCAGCAAATTTGCCCATTTTATTGGGAGTGCAGAGCTTAATCAAAATATGTTATAGTGAAGATATCTAATGAAACAAAGGTTGGTGCGATAGCGATCGTAGCAATAACTTTCCTCATATTGGGATTTAATTTTCTTAAAGGGAAGAAGTTTTTTACCAGCAACACTACTTTGACAGGTATTTATGGAAATGTTCATGGCCTTGCTAATTCTAACCCGATAACTATAAATGGTTTACAGGTGGGTACGGTATATTCTATCTCCACAGAAAAAGACATGCGCAGTATTTCGGTAGCCTTAAATATTACAAAAGATATCAACATCCCTGACAATTCCATTGCTGTAATAAAACCTAATCCTTTGGGAACAACCAGTGTAGAAATTATTCTGGGTAACAGTGCATTAATGCTTAAAAACAAAGACACTATACTTACAGAAGCAAACGCCGGAATTTTTAATGATGTCTTAAAAAAGGTAGATCCTGTTTTATATGAAGTGAAAAGAGCGGTTGGATCACTGGATACTTTGATCGATAATTTCAACAGCATGCTGGATCCAAATTCAAAAAGGAATATTGCAGCATCCATGGAAAACCTGAATAAAATTACTACCGCTCTTGCCTATTCCAGTGCCTCTCTGCAAACATTGCTAAATACACAAATCGGCTCACTGGCAAAAACATTAGGCAATATGAATTCTATAACGTCTAACCTTGCCGCAAATAACCCGAAGATCAATGATATTGTTGCTAACCTCGATAAAACTGCTTCAAAATTTTCGCAGGTTGACCTTAAAAAAACAATGGATACACTGGATGTTGCCGTGAACAATCTTAAAAATATCATCGACAATGTAAACAGCAGTAAAGGAACTTTAGGAAAGTTTATGAACGATCCTGCTTTATATAATAACCTGGCATCTACCAGCAACAAACTCAATTTATTACTGGATGATATCCGCGTAAACCCGAAACGTTATGTTTCAATTTCAGTATTTGGTAAGAAAGGAACTAATCCTCCGCTGATGCTGCCTTTACCAGATACGTTGAGTTCTCCATATCTTATAAAGAAGTCGAATGACTGAGGACTTTCAAATAAAAGATGATCATTTTTATTTGAAAAACAGATCATACTTGTATACCATTTTCTTTTTTATTATTGGAATAGTTTATACTGGCTTTACATATGCACAGGTAGATACTACCAGAACCATCCGAATAATTGGTGCCAATAGTTTCCGTCAGATTTCCACTGACTCAGTAACATTACAAACCCTTGCCGGCAATGCCTCCGTTGCACAGGGAAACACTACTTTAAGTGGTGACAGTATTGTTATCAACATGTCAACCGGAATCACAGAAGTTTTTGGCAATGTGCATATAAACGATGCTGACACGCTAAACACTTACAGCCATTATCTTAGATATGTAGGTAATGAAAGGATAGCTTATCTTAAAAATAAAGTAAGACTTACAGACGGCAAAGCTTCGCTAACAACTGATGATCTTATATATAATCTGGCCACAGGAATTGCTACGTATGCAAATGGTGGTAAAGTGGTAAACGGAAGCACAGTTCTTACCAGTAAAGACGCTACTTATTATTCTGATACTAAAGATGTAATGTTTCGCAGGTCTGTAAAACTGGTAGATCCCAAATACAATATAACAGCCGACAGCCTTAGATATAATACTGAATTTAAAATCGCAAACTTTATCTCTCCTACTCATATTGTTACAAAAGATGGAGTGGTGGATACTGATCAGGGAACTTATAATTTAGAAACCGGTGAAGCTATCTTCTCCGGCAAACCCGTTTTCAGAGACAAGACCCGTTCACTAACCGGAAGAAATGTTGCTTTTGATGAGAAAAGCGGTGTGGTTCAGGTAGAAGGCAACGGAAAACTGGTAGACAGCGTAAACAAAGTGATTCTCCTCGGCGACCAGATATTACTGGACAGAAAAAATAACTCATTTCTGGGTTCACGGAAACCTGTGATGATCATTTACCGTGATAACGACAGTACTTATATTTCGGCTGACACTTTATTTTCCGGTATCAGAAAAAACGATTCCACAATTACAAAAAATATTATTGATATTTCGGTATCCATTTCTGCTTCACCATCCAGTTCAAATACCGACAGCATCCGATATTTTCTTGCGTTTCATCATGTAAGAATTTTCAATGATTCTATGCAAAGTGTCAGCGACAGTTTATATTACTCTACCAAAGATTCTGTTTTTAGATTATTTCAAAATCCGGTTTTCTGGAATGGAAAAACTCAGGTAACAGGTGATACCATGTATTTATTTACGGCCAATCAAAAACCTTTACGGCTGGAAGTTTTTTTCAATAGTATGGTGATCAATGAGGTTGAAAAAAATCTGTATAACCAGATCGGCGGCCGTACATTAAATGCTTTTTTTAAAGATGGGCAGATCGACTATGTCCGCCAGAAAGGCTCTCCCGCTGAAAGTATTTTTTATCCGCAGGAAGAAGACAGTTCTTACATTGGTATGAACAGAAGCAGCGGGGATGTAATTGATGTATATTTTATAAATCAAGAACTAAACAAGGTTAAATATATTAATGAAGTAAATGGAACTTTGTATCCGATGAAACAAATACCTTCTGATAAAAAGAAATTACAGGGATTTCAATGGCTGGATAACAGGAGACCAAAAAATAAACTCGAATTATTTGAATAAGTCAGGGTATGGAAATATTAATCTTGATCGTATTTATAGTGGGCTATTTAGCCATTGCCACTGAACATTTTATCAGGATTAATAAAGGGGCAACCGCACTCATCACCGCTGCACTTTGCTGGACCTTATTTATTTTCAGCGGGCATGATACTAAAGAAATCAACAACCAATTATTAGAACACCTTGCAGATGCTTCGGGAATTTTATTTTTCCTGCTGGGTGCCATGACGATCGTAGAGTTAATAGACGGGTATAATGGATTTGATGTGATCACTTCCCGCATTACCACTGACAGTAAAAAGAAATTATTGTGGATCATTTGCTTTCTCAGTTTTTTCCTTTCAGCCATTTTGGATAATCTTACCACCACAATTGTAATGATATCGCTTATCAGAAAATTATTGTTTGATAAAGATGACAGGTTAAAATTTACCGGCATGATCATAATCGCTGCAAATGCCGGAGGTGCATGGTCGCCAATAGGTGACGTTACCACAACTATGTTATGGATCGGAGGACAAATAACCGCATTAAATATTATCCTAAAAGTATTTATGCCGAGCCTTGTGTGTTTACTTATTCCATTGATCATTATTTCCCGAACTGTTAAGGGAAATGCTGAAAGGCCGGTGTTAAGTGCCCAGATAAAAACCCCACTTGAAAAAATGGAATCCAATTTCATTTTTATAACAGGCGTTATGGCATTATTATTTGTTCCTGTTTTTAAAACCTTAACCGGATTACCTCCATTCATGGGAATGTTATTGGCGTTAGGTATTATATGGACGATCACTGAGATCCTGCACAAGGATAAAGACGATAAGGATCAAGTAACTGTAGCAAATGCACTGCAAAAAATTGATACGCCCAGCATATTATTCTTTCTGGGAATTTTATTGTCGATAGGCGTCTTGCAAAGTACAGGTCAGCTTACGCACATCGCTTCTGCATTAAGTAAACAAGTACCTAATATTGATTTGATGACGGGCATCATAGGTGTTCTATCAGCTATCGTGGATAATGTACCATTGGTAGCTGCGGCACAAGGCATGTTCAGTATTACAGAGTTTCCGGCTGATCATCATTTGTGGGAGATGCTGGCTTACACAACAGGAACCGGAGGAAGTATTTTAATTATTGGTTCCGCCGCAGGAGTCATTGCTATGGGTATGGAAAAGATCAGTTTTTTCTGGTATGTGCGTAAATTCAGTTTGCTCGCTCTGGTAGGATATGTATGTGGGGCGTTGGTGTTTGTATTGCAGGAAATGATGTTTTAAAAAGGAAAAAATCAAAAGGTAAAATCAAAAGTATTGTATCAATATTTCACGCAAAGTCGTGAAGAAAGGCAAAAGGGAAAAGTCAAAACCAAGATAAAATCTTTGAAGTTCCCAAAGTAAATCAGGTAAACTCAATTTGAGACGCAAAACGTATTATTACATAATCAACTTTTTACTTTTTGCTTTTTACTTTTAAATTCAATTGTGTCCTTCGTTGATTTAACTCCTTGCCATTGTGGTTGAAAAATATTTCTCGCAAAAACGTAGAGAAAATGCAAAAGCTAAATGGCAAAACCTAAAAGTTTTTTTGCTTTTTAATTTTTACTAAAAATGTTTAACCCACATTGTATAAAGCATACGTCAATATAATTTACGCTACTTTTTTACTTTTCACTTTTCATTTTTAATTCTTCACAACTTTCTGCCTTCTGCCGGCAAAAAAATAAACCATTATCACTCCTGCAAAAAAACCACCGATATGTGCAGCATATGCAACGCCTCCGGATGATTCAGCCGTTAAACTTCCGTATCCGCTGAACAGTTGTAATGCAATCCATAAACCAAGCGAGATAAAAGCAGGAACACGTATCACGGTGATAAAAACCAGCACACTCACAGAATTTCTGGGAAACAGTATCAGGTAACCACCCAAAATTCCGGAAATAGCACCGGAGGCTCCCAAACTTGGTATCAATAGATCTTTACCGGTATATCCAGCCAATGCAACATGTGCTATCGATGCAAGCAAACCA
The DNA here is from genome assembly GCA_031411115.1 of Bacteroidota bacterium. Lineage (GTDB taxonomy): Bacteria > Bacteroidota > Bacteroidia > Chitinophagales > Chitinophagaceae > Ferruginibacter. Next base: position 54,625 of record JANOAO010000019.1, on the reverse strand, counting down.
CATAACAGGTAAAAGATAAAATACCGCGTGTGTCCCATCCTGTTTTCAAGGTTGTCGCCAAAAACAAGAAGGTACATCATATTACCAATAATATGAGCCAATCCGCCATGCATAAACATAGCGGTAACCAACGTAAACTGAACAGGTATGGGCGTTAAGAGTAACCCAGATGTGGTGATATCTTTCCCTGTAAGAAGTTCCATCGGCACAGTCGAATATTGAAGAATGGCCTGCACGTTCTGTCCCCATTGCTGATAATAAATAAAAACGAAAATATTTATAGCAATAAAGAAATAATTCACAAACGGTGTGCGAATTCTTTCGGAATTATCATCTCCAACAGGAAGCATAAAATAATTTTATAATGAAAGTAAATCGTATTAAATTAAATGGTGTTTCTATGTTGTATATTAAATAAGCAGGCTGTCTTTAGCCTGTTTGGCTCATTTACCCTATTTTTGCCGACCAAAAATTTAGATAAGCATTATGGAAAATTTGATCTATGTAGTACCGCTGATGGGCCTTGTGGGCTTGCTGTACACATTCGTAAAATTTATGTGGGTTTCCAAACAGGATGCGGGTACGCCACGCATGCAGGAAATCAGCAATTATATTGCCGAAGGTGCAATGGCCTTTTTAAAAGCTGAATATAAAATTCTTGGATATTTCGTGCTTATCGGTGCTTTATTATTAGGCATTATGGGATATAGTAATACGAATAGTCACTGGTCTATTTCCATTGCTTTTATAATCGGCGCTTTTTTCAGCGCATTAGCGGGTTATATCGGTATGCGAATAGCCACTAAAGCAAACGTTCGTACAGCGCAGGCCGCCAGATCCAGCCTTGCCAAAGCTTTACAGGTGTCTTTCACCGGTGGTAGTGTTATGGGAATGGGGGTTGCAGGATTGGCCGTTTTGGGGCTTGGCGCATTGTTCATCATTTTGAAAATGATCTTCGCTCCTGAAGCAGCAGCCGACAGTATCGAAATGGAACGTACCATTGAGATCCTTACCGGGTTTTCATTAGGTGCTGAATCTATCGCCCTGTTCGCTCGTGTGGGTGGAGGTATTTATACGAAGGCGGCCGATGTAGGCGCTGACCTTGTAGGTAAAGTGGAAGCCGGAATTCCGGAAGATGATCCAAGAAACCCGGCAACTATCGCTGATAACGTAGGAGATAATGTTGGTGATGTGGCAGGTATGGGTGCGGATCTTTTTGGAAGCTATGTGGCTACTGTGCTGGCAACAATGGTATTGGGAAGAGAGACTGTTATAACAGGAACTATGAATCAGTTTGGTGATCTGGCTCCTATCCTGTTGCCTATGCTCATCGCAGCATTTGGAATTATATTTTCTATTGTAGCAACATTCTTTGTGAGAATTTCTGAAAGTGCAGGTTTAAGTACAGATCCGGTTCAGAAGGCGCTGAATATGGGTAACTGGGGTTCAATTGTATTGACCGCTATTGCCGCTTATTTTCTCACCATTTATATTTTACCGGAAAGTTTAACCTTAAGAGGTTTTGAATTTACACCTTTGAGAGTATTCGGTGCCATCATGGTTGGCCTGGCAGTGGGTACTTTAATGAGTATCATAACAGAATATTATACCGCTATGGGTAAACGCCCTGTGATGAGTATCATTCGTCAGAGTGCAACAGGTCATGCAACGAATGTAATTGGTGGTTTAGCTGTGGGTATGGAAAGTACCTTCCTCCCAATTTTAGTCCTGGCCGGTGGTATCTGGGGTTCATACAAATTTGCAGGTTTATATGGTGTTGCTATAGCTGCTGCAGGTATGATGGCCACAACCGCCATGCAATTAGCGATCGATGCATTCGGACCTATCGCCGACAACGCAGGTGGTATTGCCGAAATGAGTGAATTACCGAAAGATGTTCGTGAAAAAACAGATATCCTAGATGCAGTTGGTAATACAACTGCGGCAACGGGTAAGGGTTTTGCCATTGCTTCTGCTGCCCTGACTGCGCTGGCATTATTTGCCGCTTTCGTAGGTATTGCCGGAATTGATGGAATCGATATTTATAAAGCGGATGTACTGGCGTGTTTGTTTGTGGGCGGAATGGTTCCTTTTATATTTTCTTCACTGGCCATTCGTGCCGTGGGTGAAGCGGCGATGGCGATGGTGGAAGAAGTTCGCCGCCAGTTCCGTACAATCCCCGGCATTATGGAAGGTACAGGAAAACCGGAATATGATAAATGTGTGGCTATTTCCACAGAGGCCTCTCTCAAGAAGATGATGCTGCCTGGTGCTATTGCTATTGTATTTCCGTTGATCATAGGTTTCTTAATGGGCCCTGAAGCATTGGGTGGTTTTCTTGCCGGTGCTACAGTGAGTGGTGTATTGATGGGAATGTTCCAGAATAATGCCGGTGGTGCATGGGATAATGCAAAAAAATCTTTTGAAAAAGGTGTAGAGATCAATGGAGAAATGTTCTATAAAAAATCGGATCCGCATAAAGCATCTGTAACAGGTGATACTGTGGGAGATCCTTTTAAAGACACTTCTGGTCCTTCTATGAACATTCTTATTAAATTAATGAGTATAATAAGTCTGGTAATTGCACCTACGCTGGCAGGAATGTATAATACTAAATCAAGTGCGCATAACAGAGCGGAAATGCATCAGGCTGTAAAGCAAAGTGCTGAAATAAAACTAATAAGAAAAGACGGGAAAGAAACATCAGCAAAAGAGGATCTGAAAAAAAGTGCAGAACAACTGGTGAATGCATTGGCAAATGATGGTGTACTGGATAAAACAGATTATAAATTGTCTGTTGTAAATGGAGAGATTATTCTGAACGATGTGAAACAAACACCTAATTTTAATGTGCGTTACCAAACGTACCTTAATGCATTTAAAGAGACGGATTTGAATATGAATGTATACAAAAACAAATAAGGTATTTTAAATTCAGAAGCGAAGCCCTGGTTATACCGGGGCTTTTTTGTAGAACCAAATTTTTGCAGCTATTGTTTTTTAATTATTTCTTCAATCACCCTTAAAGAAGAATTGTTCAGGTAATATCCATAACGCAATTTAAATTCCATTGTTTCCGGATCAAACACGTTTGTACACTCGTTTGAACGCGACCAACTGGAAACATATGTTGTGGGTAATCCGGCAGGAAACATGATAATGCTTCCCGGCCCATTTACTGCGTTCGGAAACTCATCTATGGTTACTTTATTTGTAATTGGGTCAATCCGTAAAACTACTGCCCATGCAGAGTCATCGTTTAAGAAACTGGGTAAATCACCGATCTCACATAGAAATGAGGAAGATGTATGAGAAACTATTCTTTTTGGTTTATTAATATCTCTTGATGTTGCCGGATGATAAAAATATCCTACAGAAATATAATTTCCGGAATAATCCACAGCAACCAGATTGCTAACTCTTTCTGCAGGATTTTTTTGACAACTACAAAATGATATAATTGAAAAAAAATATATTAAAATTTTCATTATTTTTTTACTGAATATAAATCTTTTAAAAAAATCTATTTTAATAATTTTAAACCACACTCAGCCGTTTTATTAAATAGAAGTTATTTGTAAGTACCCTTAATTAGATTAATAGCAATCCTATACCCAAATTATATCTCTAGAAAGGGTATCCATCTTTCCGCATCCCTTATTTTGAATCCCGATTCCCGTATCAGGTTCATGTACAAATCCGACTTTAATATTTTTTTTACAAACGGAAGATATCAATTACGAATTAATTCCTATATTCGCTACGAAAATAATCGTAATATGCTGAAATCCAAAGTTCAGAAGCCTACTGAAAGTGAAATTGAGATATTGTCAATATTATGGGATAAGCAATCCGCAACGGTAAGGCAGGTTCACGAAGAACTTCTTAAAACCAAAGATGCCGGTTATACCACTACATTGAAACTGATGCAGATCATGTTTGAAAAAGGATTGGTGTCAAGGGATGACAGCAATAAAACACACATTTATCAGCCTGCCGTATCCCGGGAAAAAACGCAAAAACAATTTTTAAATAAAATGATCGATAGTCTTTTTTCAGGTTCATCCGCAGAATTAGTTTTGCAGGCACTTGGAAATAAAACTTCTCCTGAAGAACTGAACAAAATTCAAAACTTAATTGAAGAATTGAAAAAGAAATAGACATGGAAGCATTGGCAACTTCTTTTCTGCTTACAACGCTACACAGCTTATGGCAAACAGGTTTTTTGTGTCTGGCGTATTGGCTGATTAATACAGTTAGTGTATTAAATCCTCTTTCAAAAAGAAATATGCTACTGGGAATTTTATTAACCCAACTTTCTCTTTCTATTGTTACTTTTATTTTATTATTTGCAAAAATTCCAATCATTTGGCTGAACTTATTCAGTGTTCCCAATAACATTGATACTATTCTTTTAAATCAGATTTCTCTTTATCTGGTGGCTGCTTATTTATTAATGGTTTCTTATAAGATAACTTTTTATTTTTTTGAGTATAAAAGATTCGCCCATTTTCAACGACAGAGATTCCTAAAACCTCATGCAGAAATCAGGGTATTTACGCAGTTAAAAGCTGAAGAACTGGGTGTGAAAAAAGTTCAGATCTGGTTCAGTGAATATATTCATACACCCTTTACTTATGGTTTTTTGAAACCTTTTATTTTATTACCGGTAGCGCTTGTTAACCAGTTAAGCATGACTGAAACCGAAGCACTGATTGTACATGAACTTACACATATAAAGAACAAGGATTATTTATTTAACTATGGTTTACTGTTTATGGAAACCTTATTCTGCTTTAACCCTTTTATATTCTTCATAACCCGAAAAATAAAACTGGAAAGAGAAAAAAGTTGTGACCTGCAGGTTTTGCAATATGAATATTCCCCTTTATTATATGCTGAAACGCTATTTAAAACTGCCCTTCACCACAGAGATAATTTTGCCTGGCAAATTGCAGCTATATCCGGGAAACATCAGCTTCTAAACAGGATCAGATTTTTCACCCATGAAAATGATCTTTCAAAAATGAAAAAAACTTTCAATCCCATCAATTATGCTTTATTGCTTTTTGTTGCGTTTATGAGTATACTGGTGATAACGGATGATAAAAATACTATTACACACAAGTATCCCAATAGAGTTACCTTTCTAATGCCATCTTATTCTTACCATTTTCCTGTAATTGAAGAAACAAATCCCGTTATTTCAACGTCTGCCGTTGCCGCAATTCTACCTGAAAAGAAGGTAAAACCTGTTGCTGTACTGAAAAATGCAATAATTGAAACTCCGGTAGAATTATCTGAACCTATAAATGCTATGCAGGTGAGTGCATCAGAGCCTGTTTCCAAACAAATAGTGATCATGGAACAGGATCCTGCTTCTGGAAAAATCAGCACGTATGTTTTTAAAAGTACTTTTATAAATGGAGAATGGACTGCTGAACCAATTATTACTGTAATAGAAAACAAAACAGATACCTGCGATAAATCAACAGGGAGAGAGATAAAAGAATTTAATGCGGAACAATAACTACCAGATATTTCTAGGGCAAAGATCTCCGTATTTATTATTGATAATAAATCCGATCATAAGTTCATGACTATTTCCGGTATAATTTCTTAAGCGGCTTGTAGTAGCTACTTCATAAGCATAACTCAGGTTGAATGTATTGGAAACATGAAAGCCTGCCATAGCAGAATAACCTCCTACCAAATCTGAATAACGGTAACCGGCACCTAACCAAAAAAGATCCTGGTATTGTAATTTCGCATTAACATGGGCACCCGTTAATTGCGGTTGCCAGTATTGAATCATAAATGATGGCAATAAACTTAAATCGTCAGTCAATTGAAACCGATACCCTGCCGTTAGAAAATAATTAGGCGTGTAATAGGTTCCATATTTATTATTCTTTATAAAATTAGCTTTCCCTGGAACTATATTCAATACAGAGATACCGGCAAAATAATCTGCAGAATATAACCACAGTCCTACTGCCAGCTCAGGTTTCAATCTTTTAAGTTCTCCTGAAGAATAGCCAATTGCCAGATCATCGTCGTTATAATCAGCAAAATAAACCTGTGAACGATCGAGGCTCACACTTGATATACCGGCGGAAATTCCTGCAGATACAGTTGTTTTAGGCCCAAGCGGTTTATGGTAGGCATAGGATGCGGCAAGCGACCAACGGTTAAAATATCCTGCCTTGTCGTTGGTTGCGGTAAAACCGATTCCATGATGTTCCACAGGTGCTGTATATTCTTCCCAGTATTGTTTTCCGCGAGGATTAACGCCCGGAACTTTAAAAGATGTTGCACTTGTTCTGAGATCGCCTTTTCCAATAGGCCCATGAATTGAAAAATAAGTAGTTACGGGCGCACCCTTAATGCCCGTCCATTGATTGCGGTTACTGAGTTTAATATCCGTATAGTTTTCAATTCCGGTTATAGCAGGATTTAAAATGTAATTATTCAATATATACTGCGTATAAGACGGTTTAGCCTGTGCGAATGAACAGTGTATCACAAGTAGCAAAATGCCTGTGCAAAAAACATTCTTCTTCATATATGTGGTTTCTGCCTCAGGGCAGTGATAGCAAAACTTATTTTACAATAGCAACATAACCTTTAACGGGTGCTCTGCCACTTCCCGGTTCAATAATATAATAGTATGTATCCACAGGCAAAGGTTTTCCTTTTAAAGTTCCATCCCAGGGAGTAAAATATCCTCTGGATTCAAAAACTTTTTGTCCTGTACGCGTGAATATCTGCACTTTGCAATCCGGGTAATCATCCAGATACTTAATTCTCCAGGTATCATGCTGGCCATCATTATTAGGTGTTATCGTATTAGGAATAAGTGGTGTTTTTAATACTTGAACAAAAATCTGATCCGATTTTGCACAACCTCCTGCACCGGTTACCAGCAGCGAATACGTCATATCATCTGTAGGCGTACATAAAGGATTTTTAATTTGTGTGTTGTTCAGATACGTTGCCGGCGACCATAAAAATTGCAGGTTATTACCAGAAACAGTTGGATTCAAATTAACCGAACTTCCTTCCAATACAAACAAATCGTCTCCTGCATATACTTCCGGATAAGGATACACGGTAAAAGGTTTCGTTAATGTATCACTGTAACATCCAAAACTGTTTACAATATATAATGTTACCGGGAACGTATTCGCATTGGCGTACAACCATTCTTTGGTTTGATCATTCGATGTACCGCCATCTCCGAAGTCCCACCATCTTGTTACAGTAGTTCCATCTTTTGGATCGCTGAGGTCATAAAAGAAAACAGATTCCCCCAAACAAACACCCGGTTTATTGGTATCGAATATAGCTTTAGGTTTTGGATGAATTGTATTTACAACAATGGTAGTATCATTTGTACAACGGTTATTACTAACCACCTGCAGATGTACATTGTATGGGCCAACTGCATAATAAGTATGTGATGGATTAGTTGCCTGACTTCCGTTTAATGTTCCGCTTGCAGGATGATCAAAATTCCATGTATATACAAATGCATTTTCCGTTCCATCCGCTATTGTACTGGCATTGGTAAATTGAACAGTAGCCACCGGCAAACAAACACTGGAAGAAAAGCTGAAGTTTGGTTTTGGCTGAGGATGTATATCAACTAATTTAATTTCAGGGCTGCTTTTACATCCGTCACTGGTAGTAACCATCAGTTCAACATTTACAGGAACTGCGGTAGTATACGTATGCGAAACAGGGTTGGCATTGGGTTGAATAACTACAGGTGAAAGATCACCATATGTCCACGTCCAGGTATTAATTGTTCCAGCAGAAGACGTAGAATTAGACCCATTGAATGTAAGCTGTTCATTCTGACAGGTAGGTGTACCAACAGTAAATAAAGCCACCGGCGGTTGTAATACTCTTATCACATTGCTGTCGGCATCCACACAACCTGCAGTGCTGGTAAATGTATATTTAATGGTATAAACACCCGGACCCACAGCCAAAGGATTAAACATACCCGTTGGTGTTACACCGGCACCGGTATAAACAAAAGTTCCCGGAAGGCCTCCTGTTTCTGTGGCTTGCGTGATCTGGAACGGAACAATATTCAAACACGTGTTCGGCATTACGCTGAAGTTCACATTGGGCGCAGCAAATAATGTAATGGTCTGGTATTTATCATCTATACAGGTTAATCCTGAAAAAGAACGATATCTGATCGTATAGTTTTTTGTAGCAGGTGTCTGGAAGTTTGTATACAGATGTTTGTATATGTCACCCGGACGAGGATTCAGATGTGTTTCAAAATTGGTTGGATCTCCAATGTTGTCCCAAAAAATATCTACCCTTATAATTGATCCAACATTAACTGATGCCGCATTCACCACTCTCACGGTATCATTTACACATAGATTATTGATATTATTGATGGAATAATTCGCAACAGGAATATCGCCATTTACGACGAACGTTTGTGTAACAGTGTCTTTACAACCGGCATTGGAGGTAACAATAAGTTCTACATTTTTTATTCCAACCGTATTATAAGAATGCTGTGGATTTTGAATGGTGGAAGTATTTAATGCACCTGATGAAGGATGATCGAAATTCCATTGCCATGCAGTGATACTTCCACCTGTAACTGAACTGGTGTCTGCAAATTGAGCATAGCTATCGTTTAAACAAATTTGAGGATCAATATACGCGGCATTTGGTCTTGGATTAATTGTGATGGTACGGGCAAGTACAGGATCACTGATACATCCATTTGTATTTTTTACAGATAATAGAATATTATAAGTTCCCGGAAAATTAAAAGTATGAACCGGATTCTGATCTTCCGATACATTTAAAGCTCCGGATGCCGGGTCGCCAAAACTCCAGTTCCATTGTATAATACTGCCTACATTTGGTGTTGACCTGTCGGAAAAATTCACCTGTTTGATTTCACACAAAGGAAGATTAGTGATAAAATCAGGTGTGGGTAATGGCCATACAGTAATTACTGCCGTTCCATTTTGCAAATTACTACACTGAGTAGTACTGCCGTCTTTCACACTTAATAAAGTATAGGTAAAAGTTCCTGCAATATTTGTAGGAACCGCTAACGTTGCCGTATTGCCGGTAACCGTTGTTAAAGTTTGTACGGGGCCATTATTTATGGTATATGAAAATGTATATGGTGCTGTTGCTCCACTGCCGGTAAAAGTTATTGTGGGAGAAGCAGCATTAGTACATAAGGAAGCAGACCCTGAAATGCTCGCAGTAGGTAAAGGATTAACCGTAATAGTTGCAACTCCTGATTGTGCCTGTGAACATAAACTGGATGCAGCATCCTGCACACTCACAAGATTATATACAAAAGTCCCCACTACATTAGCTGGTGCCAGGATGTTAACTGAATTTCCGGTAACGGTGGTAACGGTTAAGTTTGGTCCACTATTAATATTATAGGTGAATCTAAACGGAGGTGCAACAGGCGCAGAAGCTGTAAACGTAATGCTTTGTGCCGGTCCGTTCAAACAAACCGATGTTGTTCCCGAGATCGTTGCAGTTGGGAGTTCTAGTACATTCACTGTCACAGATCCGGACTGCAATTGAGAACATGGAGGTGAAACACCATCCTGAACACTTATCAATGTATATACATAGGATCCCACTGTTGCCGTAGATATCGGAATACTAACGGAATTACCTGATGTAGTTGTGATTGTTTGATTAGGCCCGTTGTTTATCGTGTAAGTAAATGTAAAAGGTGCAGTACCTATCACACCTGTAAAGGTAACGTTAGGCGATGCAGAATTCTTACATACATTGTTATTACCTGATATAGTTGCAGTAGGAAAAGGATTGATAATAATCTGTTTTCTTAAAGTATCACTCAGGCAACCCGGTGTGGTAATAGTGCTGTATCTAACCCAATAAGTTCCCGGATTGGTATAAGTATGTGTAGGATTTCTGGCTAGTGAGTTATTGGCAGTGCCACTTCCCGGATCACCAAAATCCCACCACCAGGTATAAGTAGGTTTAGGCACAATTGGCGTCAGATCATTGAACTGAACGGTACCTCCTGTACAAACAGTACTGGTCCAGCTAAAATTGGCAACTGGCGGATCAGAAACTTCCAGATCAAAATCTATAAGCTGAACATTTCCGCAACCTTCTGCATTAGCCAGATATGTGGTTATGGAAACAGGAAATATTCCAACGTTCGGGTACATATAAAATGTAGGAAGAGAATACCAGTATACTGTTTTACCGTTAATGACAGTTATTGAATCATAAGTGAGCGGATTAGGGGAGTTCACCATAACATTCGGCGACTGGAAACCATGAAAATCCCAGTACATGGAATCTGGTTTATATGGCAAAGAAATTTTGAACTGGAAAGGCGAACCTGTACATACTGATGGAGAAGCTTCTATTCCATACTGAGATTCAACGCCAACCTGCTGATATAAATCTTTTACATTGGTACCTGCATTGTAGCCATATGATTCTGCACTTCCGAATCCATACGCGATGGCATTAAAGCCACTATCTGATTCAATAGTATGTTGACCGGATGTTACACTTCTTACCAGATAAGCAAAATTTACATCGTTTGGATGGGTGGTGAAAGAACCTGCGGGAACAGCTACGCCATCCAATTTAAAAGAAGAAATAGCGGTTCCTGTATTCGGAATCACTACATTAAAATAATGCTGGGTGATAGCAAAATTGGGAGTGGCATTCCAGATAACTTTTGAAATATTTTGTTCTACGGGGCTCAGATAAATAACCTCAGGATCACCGGGCGTTCCATTACCGCATTCTCCCTGTGAAGTGGTGTATTGCGCTACAACAATTTGTTTGTCTGCCTCTATTTTATATTTGATGTTTGAAGAGGGTAATTCATAATAAAATCCATTCTGCAGCGGTACAGCGATGGGTGCTCCATTTACAGTAACCACCGTTGCCGGATCACTTACACAAATTCTGTATATATTATTAAGTTGAGGACCTCCTGTTGGTACAGTAAGGTATTTCATTCCCCAGGCTGATTTTGGAAAAGCCTGAACCATGTAGTTATCCGAAGAACTGCTGTTTCCTGTACAGCTAATACTAATACGGCCGCTGCCCGAAAAAACCGCAATTCTTTTACAGCCCACATTTCCAGTACTGATACTTCTGATTTTTGATCCTGTAAGATCGCCTCCCTGATTGGGTGAAGAGTTATTACTGAAGGTGGCCATTAAATTATAAACCTGCCCTTGCGTTAAGGTGATAGTGAATGGAATTCCTGCAGGACGATTAATCGTTGCAACACTAGGTGTGATTTCCACTGTTGTAGTTCCTGGATCAGTTGCTATTACATACATCCAGCAATTTGCATTGGTGGTGTTGGATATGTTTGTGTAATTAATGGAGAAATATTCTTTACCTAAAGTATTGGTGGGAAATAAAATAGATGCGCCCGACACACTCTGATTGTAAATATGCGCATAGGCTACTATAGGTTTATCGGCTACCACATGAATTCCTTTATTTTCTGGAGTTACTGATTCTGATGTTAACCTGCTATCCTGCGCACCGGTTTTAGGAATAGGCGCAGAAGTTAAAACGGTAGGTACAGCGCCACTCGTGAGCGTTTGTGTATATCCGGTTCCTGGAACAGTAATAGTGATTGTTGTTGCCTGATCGGTTGCAAAATATAAAACCATGTTTTGCCCGTTATTGGTACTCATCACCTGATGGTATCCGTATGCAACCCAGAAATCCTTACCCTTGTTAGAGAAATCCTGCGAAAATGTACATAATGCGGACATGCAGAATACAGAAAAAAATACAATTTTTCTCATTGAAAAAAGTTATTGGTTCTTTAAGTGGCTTTATGGGAAATGAGATCAGGTTTTAAAAAGGGGATGGAAAGCCTAAATTTAAGAAGAGTTATCCATATAAATGCTATATAATTCCTTGAATTACATAATATAAAAAAAATAAAGGCCACATAGAAATGCAGCCTTTGTTAAGAACCTGTTGGTTCTGTAACCCCCAAAGAAAACTTCATTACCCAAATGGGTGATTATTTTACTAAAACAGCATTGTATACCACCGCTGTCTGATCTTTCTGAATTTGCAGCACTCTAAAAATTTTATAGTCTTTTTTTAACTTGCTGTTATTGCACTTAAAAATGAATTCTGTTTCATTACCCGGTTTTCCCCCCAATACCAGACCGATCGCCTGAAATGATTTTCCGTCTGCACTTCCCTGCATCTCCCAGTAATTTGCTTCAGATACATTAGCACACTTCCACGTTATCCATAAATTATTGCCTATTATGTTAGCTTTAAATTCTTCAATATTTGGCCTTTGTTGTGCTTCTGCCTTAAAAAACAGGAACATAAGAACTATAAAACAAGACAATAATTTCATAACCGAATTTTTAGATTAAGCGATGCCTGCAGCTTTTTGGGCTGATAAAAATTGGTTGTCTAAAAATGTTGGATTAATTATCTGAAGATTCTGATTTTCGATTCCACCGGAACCGGGATCATTGGAAGTTGGCGGGTACCACCGAAAAGGTTTGGAAAAGTAGAATTAAGGTAATTGTAAATTTTCTTCATTTTCTGTGGTTTAGCGTTCAACTTTTTTCAGAGGTCATTGACTGAATGTGACACAAACATAATATCCAGTTTTTTAGAAAGCAAGTTTTTTACTTAGTATTTTTACGGTTTTTTTTCGGAGATCACGGGAAACTACAACTTGCCGTTTTAAATTTCACTACAAAGTTTTTTCAAATCAGCTCAAATAAAATTGGCCCTAAAGATGTATATAGTATTATATATATTTTTTTAGGGGAGTACTAAATGGAAATTAAGAAGCCATTTTGACTGTCTCTCATAATAACATATTAATTAGAAAAGAAGAGTTATCTGATTTGGAAATGAGTTTTACTGCTTCCTTTAACTCAAAAGTTTACTAATTATCAATAAAATAAAATTTTATATTAGTTAGTTATTATTAATCTGTTAAATATCAGATTCTTAATTAGAATATAAATTTATTTTTTTGATATTCAACTATAACTTATAAAAATGCAACTATACGACCTTATATTTATATTTTATTTGATAATTAAATTTCCACTTAAAGTTTTAATTTATTAATAGTCAGTATTTAATAAACATAAATTATATCTAAATAAAGTAGTAGACATTTTTAATTCAAAATTTCCATTTTTTAACCACATTGATAAATAATTTAGCATAGATTTTTAAAAAAATGGGTTACAAATTTGGCTGTCGTTGGTATTTAGCTATCTTCCATTTATGAAAACAGTCATTATATACTTCAGCTTTTTTTTACTTATAATGACATCTTGTCGCGAGCCCAAAGACCTCGTTTTTAGGGATTTCAAAAACATAAGTTTGACGGATGTAAATTTTTCCACAGCAAAACTTACGATGGATCTGGTGTATTATAATCCTAATAATTTCAGTTTGGAACTAAACAAAACTGATCTGGATATATTTGTAAACAACAACTTTCTTGGAAAATCACTGCAGGATATTCAGGTAAAAATTCCAAAAAGACAAGAGTTCACGGTACCCTTAAAAGTAGATGTGGATATGAAAAATCTACTAAAAAACGGCCTCAACACTTTATTCAATAAGGAAGTTTCGATCCGCTTTCTGGGCAAAGTGAAAGTGGGAAAAGCCGGTGTGATGAAAAATTTTAATGTGGATTATACCACGTTGCAGGAGATTCCTTTGTTTAAATGATGCGGGTATCGGGATGCGGGTTGCGTGATTCAGGATGCAAGTTGCGGGTATCGGGATACGAGATTCGGGATGCAAGTTGCAGGATGCAGAATGCGTGATCAGGATGCGGCTTCATGTTTTTAATATTCAGGCTCAGGAAATAAGTTGGGTGAAATTGAATAAATAAGCCTTTTACAAGACAATTATGAGATCTAATTTATGAGACTTAAAGACGTCCATATTAAATGCCGGAACTAAAAACAATAATATCTTACCTAATCAAAAGGGGAAAATTTTAAATAAAAAGATCAATTATACTATTAAACAAATTTGATTGCAGCGTTACGTCTCCCCTTCTCGCATCCCGCATCTCGAATCCCGATTCCCGTCCTAATTCTCAACGCTTACAGGCTTTTCCAACGGAGTTGTAACAGTAACTGGCTTTTTACAGCATTTAGGTAATCTTTTATAGGAGGTTTCTTCTGCGGTTATATCGTCTGCATCATATCCGGCATTGGCAATAGCCGTTTTAATATTTTCAATATTAGTCCTGTCTTTAATCCAGGTAACAGAGGTGGTTTTTTTCTTTACATCCACTTTTGCCGCCGAAACTCCATATTCACGTAATAAAATTCGCTCAATGCGTTCTTTGCACATTTCACATTGTATGGTAGGAGTCGATATCAATGCCTTATCCGTCGTTTTTTGAGCGGAAAGAGACTGATTAATCCCTATAAAGGCAAAAAGTATTATTAAAATCTGTTTCATAATATTATTTATTTAAAATTAAGTCACGATTTCCATTTTTCAGGATTTGCGCGCCAGTTTAACAGATCCTCTAACTGCGAGGGTTCCACTAATCTTTTATCAATAGCAAGTTTGATAAGTTCTTCAAAATTGGTAAGAGACTGATGACGTATTGCCACAGATTGGAATGCTTCTTTTGCCTGAGAAAATCCATAGTTGAAAATAGAAACCAAACCTACCACCTCATAACCCATATCTTTCAATGCATTGCAGATTGCAAGGCTACTTTTGCCAGTAGAAACCAGATCTTCTATCACCAATACTTTTGCTCCACTCATTAATCTTCCTTCTAACTGATTACCCAACCCATGTGATTTTGGTGCAGGACGAACATAAGCAAACGGAAGCTTCAACTGATCGGCAACCAATGCTCCCCATGCAATTCCTGCTGTAGCTACTCCTGCAAGCGCTTCTGCCTCAGGATAATCCTGAAACACCATACTGCATAATTCACTTTTTATAAAATCACGTATGTATGGATAAGATAATAAAACACGATTATCGCAATACACAGGACTTTTCCAGCCACTGGCCCAGGTATAAGGTTCTTGTATATTTAAACGAACTGCATCTGCCTGTATCAGTTTTTCAGCGACAGCTTTCTGGTTATCCATCATATCTAATTTGAACAGAACAAATATAATTGCATAGTCCATCCATCAATCAATTATTTTTACGTTTTGAATAATATGAAGCTGAAAATTTATTTTGATGAAAAGCCTGTTTTTCTTTGTGATCAGCAGGATGAAGAATTGCAGGAACTTAACCATCATCCGGATACGATCATGATAGAGGATCTGTCTGCTCCTGCTATCAATTCTTTACTTCATGAAATTAAAAAAGAAAATTTTCATGCAGCCATCATCCAGCATGACAATTTTGAAAATTTAAAAAAATCATTCTTCAAACATTTTACGTTTGTTCATGCTGCTGGTGGAATTGTACAGAATCATAAAAAGGAATTATTATTCATATTTCGCCTTGGTAAATGGGATCTGCCAAAGGGAAAATTAGATAATAAAGAACAACCGGCGATTGCAGCTGAAAGAGAGATCAAAGAAGAAACCGGCGTTGATCAATTAAAGCTTCATCATAAAGTAGGGGAAACATTTCATGTATATGATGCCTTTGGAAAACATTTTTTAAAACAAAGCGATTGGTATTATTTCAGTTGTGATACGGATCAGAAATTACAACCGCAAACTGAAGAAAATATCACAGAAGTTAAATGGATCCCAACCAAAGATATCAGGCAACCCATGCAGAACACTTACGCAACAATCAAAGATATCCTGCGCATTTTTTTTGATACACCTTAGGTTCTTTTATTCATGATAGCCACTGTAAGTCTGGAAATACAAATCAATTGATTTTTTTCATTAGCGATTCTGATGTCCCACACATGACTGTTATTGCCTACATGAACGGGTTTTGCAATAGCGTACACCCTTCCTTCTTTTACGCTTTTAATATGATTTGCATTGATCTCCATTCCAACACACATTTGTGTTGCAGAATCAATAATCAAATGAGACCCTACACTACCGATTGTTTCAGCCAATGCACAACTGGCACCTCCATGCAAAATTCCATAAGGCTGACGTACATGATCGGTAACCGGCATACTCATTCGCAAAAAATCTTGACCTATTTCTTCCCATTTCATTTGCAGATAATGAGCCATTGTTTTAGATTCAAAATCATGCAAATCCTGCAGCGTAAGATCGTGTTTGAACCAGATAGATCTCATTTTATTTTTTTAGTATGGCAGCCTGTACTACAGCCGGTAAAAATTTAGAAACATCACCGCCATTTTTTAATACGTCCCGTACAAGTGTAGATGCAACAGATGTGAATTGCGGAAGGCAGGTAAGGAAAACCGTTTCAATTTTATCATCCAGACTGCGATTCATATCTGCTATCGCTTTTTCATATTCAAAATCATTCACATAACGAATTCCCCGCAGAATAAAATTGGCGCTGACTTCTTTACAGCATCCGATCGTTAACCCTTCATATATAACTGCATCCACTTTGGGTTCATCTTTATAAATATCTTTCAGCCATTGCAATCTTTGCTGGTCAGAGAACATAGGAACTTTGTTCACGTTTTTTCCTATGCCAATAATGAGCTTATCAAATAATGGTAATGCACGATCAATGATATCTGTATGACCTAGCGTAACAGGATCGAATGTTCCTGGAAAAAGACAAATCCGCATATGTATAAAATTGGTTTTGTAACCAAATATACTTAAGTACGCTGTACATCAGTCCTCTCCCATTATCAAACCTTCTATGGAATGCTTTTGAATAACAGGTTCCAATGCATCTACCAGTCTGCAGGTAAGATGTTGTTGAATTGAATCAGGAAGAGATCTGTAATACGTATACGTCATCTGCATGTCATGCCGCTCTGCATTTACAGCACCTGGTGCATCTACACCAATCACCAGCATCGGCCTCGATTTATCTGAATAGTTTGCAGTGCCTCTATGTATCGTTAAAGCAGAACGGGCTGAAATATCTCCCATTTGCGGAAATTTTTTTTCAGCTTTTGTCTGGTATCTTTCATACATATGTTTGGGTGGAAACATACCATATTCAAAATCGTCGGGCAAATCCCATTGTGTACCCGGCGCAATTTCAAAAGGACCCATATCTTCATACACATCCACCGTAGTTACATTAAATGCAAGAGAATTTAATTTTCTTCCAAGTATGGTTTCCGGGGGTGCAGGAAAATCCCGGTGCCAGGGCTGATCCATTGCTCCAGGATTTGGAACATCAAATCCGATCTCAACAATTTTATAATACGGACCAAGAACAGATTCTGACACGGTACGAAACCATGGATGCATCACAAGTTCTTTAAAACAACAAATATTTTCTGGATGAATTTCTACATAATGTCGATGAGGTCCTCGCCCAACTGCACCGCCTTCTATCATCAAGGCGTCATTGTATAATTCCATTATATCTTGATGAAGTTGCTGTATACAAGATTTAGAAAACGCAGCTTTACATCCGACAATGCCTCTTCCATACAACTCACCCATAATTGATGCAATATCATAATCAATTTTCATGTAATAAAAAACGCAAGGTTTGCGCCAGATATTTTTAATGATTCTACAATTTTTTCTAATTAAATTAATTTGTTACCGGGAATGGATATAAAATTGATACGCTATGGTATTAGAATATTATGTATCTGGAGAGCGCATTAGAAAAGAAAAAACAAATTACCGCCCAGCTCCTGCAGAGCAGAAAAGTTATCCGCTCAGTCAGCTTTGCTGGTACCAATGCAACTGCATTAAGAGTGGAAACTATCCCTGGAATTATTAACGGTTGTGGTATTGCCGAACATTGCGGGAATTATTTCATTAAACTCCTTTTAAAAGAGAACTCTCCGATATCCTTGCGAACACTTCAATATTATTTTGGTTTGAAAAATGAGGATCTGATGTTTGAAAATACGGGTGCGATTGAACTTAAACATAAAATCCGTCCACCTTTTCCCGGTGTATCTATCGGACATTTGAATGTTACTGCTGGAACGCTGGGTTGTTATGTAACGGATAAAAAAGATAATGTTTATATCCTTAGTAACAATCATGTACTGGCCGATTCCGATAAAGGAAAATGGAAAGATATTATCATTCAGCCGGGCGTGGAGGATGGTGGCATTGCGTCAGATAATATCGCCTCCTTGAGTTATGTTGTACCGCTAAACAGGAAGAAACATAATTATATGGATGCCGCTATCGCTAAAATTGATCCTGATCAAAAGATCAATACAGCGGTTCAGGAAAAACATAAGATAAAAGGCACTGCTGATCATTTTTTAAAAATGAGAGTAGAAAAATACGGACGTACCACAGGGCATACCATAGGTGAAATTACCACTACACATTTAGATGTAAATGTAGAATTTGAAGGGGTGCAGTTAGAATTTCATGATCAGTTTGAGATCAAAGGAAAAATAATAAAAGGTGTAAGGACTAAATTTTGCAATGATGGTGATTCAGGATCACTTATTCTTCAGCAACAAACCCATAAAGCGGTGGGATTATTATTTGCCGGTACAAAAAACGGAACAACTTATGCATCGCCTATCAATGAAATATTAAATGCATTTTCGGTTAACATTTTATAAATTTAACTATGCATATATCGGATGTAAAAAGAGAATTGTATAACGAATTAAAAAGTAAGGAACCATTTATTACAGGTGCAGGTATCAAAGAAGCGGATGGCATAGAAGTAATTGTAATCTATATTCCGGAAAATTATCAGCAGAATTATGATATTCCCGATGAATATAAAGGTATTCGGGTGATCACAGAAATTTCTGATGATCCAAGGTTATTGTAAAGTTTTGGAAGGTACAACTGGAGAACGCGATAATAAATACAACACTGCCATCCTTACAGCCACTCCATTTTCCACCTGTTGCAAAATTATAGAACTGTTTCCATCTGCTACGTCACTGTCTATTTCCACACCTCTGTTTACAGGTCCCGGATGCATGATAACAATCTCTTTTCCTAAGTTTCCTAAACGTTTTTTTGTAATTCCATAAGCCTGATGATATTCACGCAAAGAAGAAAATAAAACCTGATTTTGACGTTCAAGTTGAATGCGTAAAATATTGGCAACATCGCACCATTGTAAAGCCTTATCAATGTTATATTCTACCTGTACATCAAATGCTTCTTTGATGTGAACAGGTATAAGAGTAGGCGGACCGGAAACCATCACCTCCGCGCCCATTTTTTTCAGTAAATAGATATTACTTAAAGCCACCCGCGAGTGCATAATATCTCCGGCCAGCAATATTTTTTTTCCTTCCAGTGTTCCGATTTTTTCCTGCATGGAATAAGCATCCAGTAGAGCTTGTGTAGGATGTTCATTAATACCATCCCCTGCATTGATGATAGCTGTATTCTTTAAATGTTTTGCGAGAAAATGCGGAGCTCCTGATGCACTGTGCCGCATCACCACCATATCCACTTTCATGTTCAGGATATTGTTAACCGTATCCAGCAATGTTTCACCTTTGGAAACAGATGAGGAAGAGGCACTGAAGTTGATCGTGTCGGCACTTAATCTTTTTTCAGCCAGTTCAAATGAAATTCTTGTTCGTGTGGAGTTTTCGTAAAAGAGATTTACAATGGTAACATCCCGTAATGATGGAACTTTTTTGATAGGCCTTTGCAATACTTCCTTGAACTGAACTGCTGTTTCAAGGATCGCAATTATATCTTGTTTGGTGAGCTCTTTTATGCCAAGTAAATGGGGGGTGGAGAGTTGCACGTAGTTTGTTTTGAGTTCTTAGTTTTAAGTTATTTTCTAATACTGCTTATAAAATAAATGAATTGTTTATAATTCAACATCAGAAATTGATTTTTCATTCTTCACTCAACATACAACACAAATTTTACTCCATCACCACCTCTCCCGTTTCTTTAAGCACTTTAATTTTTTGTGCGTGAACACTGTCTATCGTCATGCCACAATAATCTGGTTGTATGGGTAATTCTCTTTCAAATCTTCTGTTCATCAAAACACAAAGTTTCACGGAACGAGGCCTCCCAAAATCCGACAATGCATCTAATGCTGCACGTATGGTTCTGCCAGTATAAAGAACATCATCGATGAGTATCACCCTTTTGTTCTCTATACTAAAATTAATGTCGGTTGCATTAGCAAGATGTAATTGTTTTTTAAAATCATCACGGTAAAAAGTGATATCCAGTTTACCATATTGAATGTGTTTGCCCGACAGTAACTTTATTTGTTCAACAATTCTGTCACTGATGTAAATACCACGGGGTTGCAAACCAATAAATACCGTATTCTCCGGATCAGCCATATCCTCTATCAGTTGGTGCGCTAAACGCAACAAACTCATAGACAGTTGTTGTGGAGATAATACCTGTATCATTTATGCTTCATTCAAAAAAGAGTAACGATAATCAGTTGGGGATACAAATGTTTCTTTGATGGTTCTTGCACTTAGCCATCTGTAAAGATTCAGCATGCTGCCCGCTTTATCATTCGTTCCGCTTGCACGTGCACCGCCGAAAGGCTGTTGGCCAACAACGGCTCCAGTGGGCTTATCATTGATGTAAAAATTACCGGCGCTGTTCTTTAATTTATTGGTCGCCAGTTCTACTGCATATCTGTCTTTTGATATCACTGCACCGGTTAAAGCATAAGGAGAAGTGGTATCAACGATTTGCAATGTCTCTTCAAATTTATTTTCATCATAAACATAAATAGAAAGCACCGGCCCGAATAATTCTTCACACATGGTAACATAACCCGGCTCTGAAACTTCTATCACCGTTGGCTCAATAAAATATCCTTGTGACTTATCACATTTTCCACCTGCAATAATTTTTGCACCGCTGCCTGGAGCCTGTGCATTTTTGATATATCCTTCCAGCTTATCGAAACTTTTTTCATCAATAACTGCATTCACAAAATTGGTAAAATCTTCTACCGTTCCCATTTTCATGGTTTTGATTGCTGCAATTAATTTTTGTTTTACTTCTTCTGCAATATTAGAAGGAATGTATGCCCGGCTTGCCGCAGAACATTTTTGTCCCTGGTATTCAAAAGCTCCTCTTGCCAAAGCGGTTACTACAACATCCGGATTTGCTGATTTATGAGCGATCACAAAATCTTTCCCACCGGTTTCCCCTACGATACGCGGATAAGATTTGTAGAGGGGCGTATTTTTTCCTATGGTTTCCCACATTTTATTAAACACGCCTGTACTTCCTGTGAAATGAATTCCTGCAAAATCTTTATGATTGAAACAAACATCACCCATTGTTGGTCCGTCTACATACACCAGATTGATCACACCGGCCGGAAGACCAGCTTCCAGTAACACTTTCATAAACATCTGTGCACTGTATACCTGCGTATTGGCGCACTTCCATACTACAACATTACCACACATGGCAGCACTCGTAGGAAGATTACCACCTATTGCAGTGAAGTTGAAAGGTGTTAATGCAAAAACAAAACCTTCCAGCGGGCGATATTCCATTCGGTTATAAACGCCCGGGCCACTGATAGGTTGCTGGCGATAGATCTCACTTACAAAATGCACATTGAAACGTAAAAAATCAATTAGCTCACAGGCACTGTCTATCTCCGCCTGAAATGCATTTTTACTTTGTCCCAGCATTGTTGTTGCATTGATGTAGGGCCGGTACTTTGTCGCCAGTAAATCAGCGGCTTTCAAAAATATATTTGCACGATTCTCCCAATTCATGGAAGCCCATTTTTCTTTCGCCTGCAACGCTGATTCAATTGCTTTTTTTACATGAGAGGCATCGCCTGCATGAAACTGACCTAATACATGTTTATGTTCATGTGGCGGACGAATGTCAATGAGTTTACCGGTACGTACTTCTTCTTCACCGATGTACATCGGTACATCCGTTTTTGTATCCTTTAATTCTTTAAGTACTTTTTTGAGAGCCATTTTTTCTGCACTGCCGGGTGCATACGAAAGTACGGGCTCATTGGCAGGAATTGGATAGTAAAAATCTCCGTGTTGCATCTGCTTTATTTTAGTATTTTGATAATATTATTTGCAAATTAGTGGAGTTGATTTCAACTCAACTAATTTTATTCAGTTTCTTTTTCTGCCATTAAATAGGCTTTGATAAAGCCATCTATTTCACCATCCATCACCGGACCCACATTTCCAACTTCATGATCTGTACGATGGTCTTTAATCATTTTATACGGATGAAAAACGTATGATCGTATCTGTGATCCCCATTCGATCTTTTTCTTTTTACTGTTGGTTACATCCATCGCTTCCTGCCTTTTACGCATCTCTTCTTCATATAGCCGGCTTTTCAGCATGGCCATTGCTTTTTCACGGTTTTCTCCCTGTGTTCTTGCCTGCTGACATTCTACAATAATACCACTTGGTTTATGGGTAAGGCGAACGGCCGTTTCCACTTTATTTACATTTTGTCCGCCACTGCCTCCGCTTCTGAAAAAAGCCCATTCAACATCTGCCGGATTTACATCAATTTCTATCGTATCATCTATTAAAGGATATACATAAATACTGGCGAAGGAAGTATGACGTCGTGCATTACTGTCAAAAGGAGAAATTCTCACCAAACGGTGAACGCCACTTTCGGCTTTTAGAAAACCAAATGCAAATGGCCCGTCGAACTGGAACGTACAGGTTTTTATTCCGGCGCCATCGCCCCATTGCCAGTCAAGTTCCGTAACTGACCATCCTTGTTTTTCTCCATACATACGGTACATTCTGGCCAGCATTTCTGCCCAGTCCTGGCTTTCCGTTCCACCGGCGCCACTGTTAATTTGCATCACGGCAGGTAGTGCATCCGTTGGCTCGTTCAGTGTACTTTTAAATTCAGCTTCTTCAATCGAGGCAAAGGCTTTGTCATACGCCTCTTTCACTTCGGGTTCTGCAGCTTCTCCTTCTTTCCAAAACTCGAATAATACTGCAAAATCTTCTACATTATTAACCACCTGGTTAAACATGTTCACCCAGTATTCATTAACCTTAGTCTCTTTAAGAATGGAAGTTGCCCGAACATTATCATCCCAAAAACCCGGTGAAAGGGAAAGTTGTTTATCGTTTTCAATTTTAGATTCGCGGTTAGCGACGTCAAAGAAACCTCCTCAAAACCACAAGGCGGTCTCTCATATCTTTCAGTAATTCTATTGTCATGCGGCAAAAGTAAGCAGTTATGCCGGAAGTTTTATAAGGCGTTAAAACCTTTGTCATTAGCTCCTTAATTCAAATAAATGATGTATGTTGACGTTAAATTTTAAAAACATGAAATCCCTGCTGGCCATTCTGATGATCTTCTCAACCTATATCAGTGATGCACAAACCGTTCAATATGATGTAGCAATCAACTTCAGCAGTATTGGAACCGGAACCCCTTCTGAAGAGTTCCTGCTTAAATTTTATAAGAAACAAAAGAAATCTTTTAAAAGATTACAGGCTTATAAAGCAGGTGGCTGTGGTCGTGAAGGAGAATTTGCAATTTTAATGAATACAAAAGGAATGAAGGCAGCGGATAAGACTGCTTTTTACAGAAGATTAAAAGCACTTGTGCTGTCTGAAGAGAAAAAGAACATGTTGAATAACACCTCCAGTGGCCATATAACCATGACAAGAAAAGTTATGTCAGATGAATTTGCACATTGCCGAACAGGGATTAACAAGTGGCCAGAAATTTCTCCTAGATAATTTTTCGGGACGAAGGAATTACCAAAAACAGTCGTCTAATTTTTTATTGATTGAACGAACAGGAATTAATACAACTTTTAAGGAAAAAGAATGAGCCTGCTTTTAAGTGGTTGGTGGATACTTATCAACAGCAGGTTTATAATACAGTGCTTACACTGGTTCAGAATGAATCGGATGCTGAAGACGTGATGCAGGAAGTATTCATAAAAGTTTTTGAATCCATTAGTTCTTTCAGAGGCGATTCAAAACTTTCTACCTGGATCTACCGGATAAGCGTACATAAAGCGTTGGATAAGATAAAAAGTACGAAAACTAAAAAACGATTTGCAATATTTGTTCCGTGGATGCAGTCAGAACCTGAAGAGCCATTCTATCATCCGGGCCTGATGCTGGATAAAAAAGAAAAAGGTGCATTATTATTTCAGGCTATACGTCAGTTACCCGACAATCAGCAGATTGCATTTACGTTGATAAAAGTGCAAGGAATGAATTATGAAGAAGTATCCGGAATTATGAATATTTCTGTAAAAGCAATTGAATCATTGCTGAGCAGAGCAAAAAGCAACCTTCAAAAAACACTGGAAAAATCAGAAAGATGAAAACTCCTTTAACAGATGAATATTTAAAAGTAATTGACGGCATGCAGGATGCTGAACCAAAACCATTTTTTTATACAAGGTTACAAGCCAGCATGCAAAAAAATGAGGAATACTTCATTGTATGGAAACCGTCTCTCGCATTTGCACTTACATTAATTCTGTTATTGAATATATATTTTTTAAGAACGAATGAAACCGCACAAAACAATTTAAATCCTGTTCAGGCATTTACGAATGGATATGAATTAAATGCAGCGTTTAATTATTAGAATGAATAAGAATAAATTACTTACGGGATTTATTATTCTGTTATTGCTTATAAATACCGCAGCGCTGATTTATATGTGGCGATCGAATAATATTTCAAAAAGAGCAGCAATCATTAGCCCTGCGGAATATCTTATTCGAAAAACAAATATGGATAGCGTACAGAAATTAAAATATTATGAACTGATAAAACAGCACCGAAAGGCAACAAGGCGCCTAAAGGATGATCTTACATTAGCCCGTGAAACATATTTTAGTTTTTTAGGAAAAAATGTTTCCGATAGTACTAAACAATCAGCGCTTCAAAAAATAAACTCGATCAACAGCGAATTGTCAGTAATCACTTTTAATCATTTTACATCAGTTCGTGAGTTATGCAATAAAGAACAACAGATTAAATTCGATGCCGCTATTGAAGAAGTGCTCAAAATGATGGCTGGTCCGCCACCTCCCGGTAACGGAAGACCTGCTGGAAGACCAAAGCATGATGGCCCTCCGCCACATGACAGGCCTCTTGATGGTCCTCCTGAAATAGATGAAGAATAATTATATATCAACCGAAGGAAGTATATTTAAATTCCGTCAAATACATCATTACCAGAATAAAACTACTATGCAGTACAAAATCTTATTAGCCTCTGTCGTATCAATCAGTCTACTGCAGGGTTGCAAAAAAAAGGATACCGTTATTATAACTCCACCGGTAACGTCTCCTCTAAATCTTCCGGCAACGCCTTATAATTATAGTAATGTTGCATTTCCAGCCCACATTCAAACTGCTTTAAACCTTAATGATAATACACCGGCCAACAACCAGATCACAGATGCAGGTGCCACATTGGGAAGGGTATTGTTTTATGATAAAAATTTATCATCAAACAATACGATCAGTTGTGCCAGTTGCCATAAACAGGCTGATGGTTTTACAGATAATGCACAATTCAGTTTAGGTTTTTTAGGCGGCCTCACTACCAGAACGTCTATGAATACTTTAAATCTTCGTTTCTACCGTTCCGGAAAAATGTTTTGGGATGAACGCTCAGCAACCCTTGAACATCAGGTTTTACAGCCGGTTCAAAATCATGTGGAAATGGGTATGACCATTCCTGAACTTGTTACAAGGTTACAGGGTTTATCTTATTACCCTGCTTTATACAATGCTGCCTTCGGATCAACTACGATTGATTCTGTAAAAACATCCAGGGCATTGGCGCAATACCTCAGAGCAATCGTTACGTATAATGCTAAATATGATAAAGTTAAACAAGGCGAACAAACTTTCACAGCAGCAGAAGCAGCAGGAGAACAATTATTTCTGAATGCCCGCGGACCCAATGGCGGACCAACCTGCGCAAACTGCCACACTCCTCCTATGTTTATGAATTCGGCGGCTCCTCCATTTTCCATTCCGGACAATACCGATCTTGGCATCAATAACGAAAGAAGATTTAAGTCTGGAAGCTTACGTAATATTACCAATACACAAAGTTTATTTCACAATGGCAGTGTGAGGGATGTTAGCACAATGCTGGCCAGCAACACGCCTGCTCATGGAGTAGCGCCTCAGGACAGAGCCAACATTCTGGCATTTATGCAAACGCTAACAGATAATACAATTACCACTGATGTTCGCTTTAGTTCTCCTTTCAGATAAGACCGGTATAAAATCATAAAAAAAATCCCATACAAATACATGTATGGGATTTCTATTTCCGCAATTTTTTTATTGAAAGATTTTATTGAAGAAGACTTTCATATCTTCCCAGGAAGTTGAATCTGCAGCAGCATTATAAGAAATGGGAATGTTGAATTTTTGTCCTGTAGCTGTGGCATTTTTATTAGTAAAAGCATGCGTTGCACCAGCATATGATTTAAATGTATAATCAGCTTTTACAGAATCCATTTCCTTTTTAAATTGTACAACTTCCAGCTCAGGAACAAATTGGTCTGCCGCACCATGGCAAACGAGAACGGCCGCTTTTAATTTTTCCCTGATCAATGGCGTTGTAGTTAAATTTCCATGAAAACTTACCACACCTTTCAAATTTTCACCCATCCTTGCATAGTTAAGCACCTGAGCACCACCGAAACAATATCCAATTGCGGCAATTCTGGACGTATCTGCCTGAGGATAGGTTTTTATTTTTGTAAGTGCTGCTTCAAAACGTTTTAATCCCATTTCAGGATCTTTATAAAAAGGCATGGCCATATTGCCAGCGGTTATAGGATCTTCTGCTGTGGCACCATTGCCATATAAATCAACTGCCATTGCCAGATAACCCATTTCTGCCAATTGCTTCGCACGGGATTTTGGATATACATTATTTCCCCACCATTCGTGTACCACCATCACAACAGGGCGTTTCCCTTCTAATGCAGCATTGTACACCACGTATCCATTCATAGATGTACTGTCTTCTTTATACACAACTGCCTCTTCTTTCAATTCTACCTTAACTTCTTTTTTTTCATCTTTATTTCCAGCGCATGAAAAAATGGTAAGAGCTGTACACAACAGCATATAATTTCGTATTAGTTTCATAATAATAATTTTGTGAATGTTGGCAAATATAACGCTGAATCAACTTTCAAATATGAACTTATTGTTCCACCAAAACAGATCCAGTGCAACGATAGCCGTTTTTAAAAAAGAGATCATTTGCGGCCAGTCGGTTTTTCGCAGGATGTGTACGGCAGATAATTCGGTTATAAAAACATCCATGTTACGGATTTCATCTTTTCTCCATTTCCATACATGTGGAAGTTGTTTAATTTCATCTGTCAATAACAGGAATTTCTGTTTAACAGATTCCCGTAATGTATAATCCGTATGATCCAGTTCAATAGCAACGATTGTGGATAGTTCATCTGCCTGCATATGAAAACGGATATTTTTAACGCCGGTTTTATAATTGATCCAGTTACAACTTTCACCACTTGCAGAAGGAACGGGTTGCATATATTTTCCAAAAACCGTCCAGAATTCTTTTCTTAATTGTGCCGCCTCCTGTTTACTGAACATACCGTTTAGTTTAATACAACAAAATCAGGTTTTTTAATAAAAGTACTGTTGTATTTGAAACGAATATTGGTTGTAAAATCAATTCTCCAGCCTTTCATCAAATCTACAGTTCTCGGGAAATAGTAGCCACGCAGTTCCATAGTTCCAAAAATCAAATTCTCATTGCGGGTACGAAAACCACTTCCTAAAGCATAATAAGCAGAAGTTTTTTTAAAAGGTTCATTTCTGGGTGTAAGTAAACTAATATCTGTAAACAGGAAAGGAGCAAAACGAAAGCCCAGAAATTTTTTCAGGTGATAAAAAACAGTTTCTCCTTTTATTGTTGTTCTTACTCTGCCTTCGGTGACAGGATTTGTAAAATACGGAAGGCCGAATTCTGATCGCAGGAATAGAGGATTGTTAAGCAAATGCCGAAATTGCCTTGCAAATGAAAACCCAAAAAATTGTCGGTTGCGCCAGTATTTACGCAACTTTTTAAGATTGGTGAAATGATCTGCTGTCACCATTAAATCAATATCTTCAAAATTCTTTTTGTAAGAGAAACCACCTGCTCTTAATCCGTAATTAAAATATTTTCCGGTACGGGTAATATAATTTCCTTCTACACTTAAACCATAATACCCTCTGCGCTTTCCATCTTTATTAGTCCAGCCAGCCGTTACAGATGTATTTATACCAACAGGCAGATCTTCATTACGTCCGAATCCGTAAATGAAACTGGTTTTATAAAAATTTTGCCGGAACAAATTATAAGAGATCAAAACACCATTGATATTGGCGTAATTGTAATTAAAGGTATTTGCGAAAGTATCCGGCACTTTTTTAAAATCTACATAAAAGGATCTCATCGCGAGGAAACTGGTATATGATTTCAAAATATTCAGGAATGATCTTTTTATTTTTCCTACATTATATCCAGCCCAAATATCTGCCTGAATATTTCTATAATTAAAATAAGTTTTATAAACTGAATCGGACAAATAATTATTGGCTGTTTTATTAAATGCTACGTTGAATGCACCTGTCCATTGTTTGTATCGATGTACCAAAGGTTTTTCGAGGTTAAAATAAAAAGATGTTTCACTGGCCAGACCATTTACCAGAGCCGGATCAAAATTGGTAAAACCAACACTGGCATTCATAAACCTTCTGAATATATTTCTTTGTAAATATTCTGCATTAAAACCAATATGCGGAGAACGTACTTTATCGTATAAAGTTCCGAATGATACCCGGCCTCCCATTCCTTGAAAATTTTCTTCCTTAATCTGGGTTTCCACTTTTTCCGCAGAACGGACATTCAATTTCCCTCCTAAAGAAAATACGTCTCTCGTTATAACAATGATATCCACCATTTCCGGATCATCATTATTTTGAACAATTATCATGGCATCCTGCAAAAATTCCTGCTCACGCAAAAACCTTTCATTGTCGGATAATAATAATGGAATTAGATTATCACCTTCTTTGAAGAATAAGTTTCGTTTGATCAGCGTTTCGCGGCTGTTGGTGTGTAAGTCGTTGGCCAGATTGATGAAAAACCGGTTCTTTCCTGTTACGGTATCATTTATATTACTATCGAAACCAACTCGAACTATCTGGATGGAATTGATCTTTTTACCTGAATAACGCAAAAAAGGATTTACTGTTTTAACAGGAAGTTCAAGAGATTCGCTACCAGAAACACTTCTTCCTAACCTGCCCAGCATACCTTTCTTTTTTGCCAGAAAAAAGGTGTCCTCTCCCTGCCCGAATGTAACGACAGGAAAATACAGGATGATTAAGAAGAAAATCTTATTGAGTTTCAGTGCTGCAAATTTTTAATATCTGTTATTCATTTGTTTTTCCCATTGCGGCCAGCTTCATTGTATGAGCAACATCCTTACCAATATATCGTTCAATGGCGTTGTGAATGAGATATATAACTGGTGTAAGTAAAACCGACACCAGGAACTTATATGCATAATTTACCATACCTATTGCCAGCACCCTTTGCATACTCCAATCATTTCCTATGTGAAATGCAATGTACAAAACTATAAAACTATCCACCAGTTGAGAAACAAGTGTTGAACCAGTTGCCCGCAGCCATATCTTTTTATCGCCGGTAGATTTTTTGATCCAGTGGAAAACTGTAACATCAACTATCTGGCTCACTAAAAATGCAATCAGGCTTCCAAAGATGATCCACATGCCCTGGCCAAAAACCGCGTTAAATGCTTTCGACATATCCGGAACTCCTTTTGAAGTACCTGTTCCATACCAGAAATCTGCAGGTGGTACGCTCATGGCCATATAAAACATCAAAAATGCATAAGAGATGAGTGCAACAGCAATGAAAGATATCCTGCGAACAGCCTTAGGGCCGTAAAATTCATTTACAATATCCGTCATCACAAATTCCAAAGGCCATAATAATACGCCACAGGTAAGACTTAAAGCAAGACCCTTTTCACCCAGTAAAGAAAAACTAAGTGGAGCTGATCCGAATAATTTTTCAAGTGAAAATATTTTGGTTCCAATACATTCTGCAATCAGTGCATTAGCTACAAAAAATGCAGTGATGATTACAAACAGCTTAACAGGCCGGTCTTTTAAAATATTGCTCAGCATAGATCATGTATAAATGAGGTAATAATACAATTGAAAAATAAAGAAAAATACATTGGTGATAGTTAACCATCTTGGATAAACGGGCTTTCGTAAAACAGTTCGTATGGCTAGTAAAATAATAAATATGAAATTGATATAGACAGCACCATATCCCATTAAAACTATAATACTTTCAACATAAGGAAGCGGAATTACATGCGAATGATCGCCAGCCGATATTTTTCGTAACTCCACAAAGCGCAGTACTATGGAAATGAGAAAACAAATATTACACAGGAAAACAATTTTTGAAAGTATACGCATAATTATTTGCCGTTTGTTTTTCCTTTTAACATAGGCACGAAGGAAAAATAATCAAATAATTCTTCTTCAGTTGTTCCATCTTCGTTTTTGGTAATGCGCAACATTCTTTGTTTATCTCCCTCATCAACCGGTATTACCATTTTACCACCACTCTTTAATTGGTCTACCAGTTTTGGAGGAATAAAGGGAGCGGCGGCTGTAATCAACACTCTGTCGAAAGGCCCGAACGTGGGCAATCCTTCAAAACCATCGCCATAAAAAAAACGGAGATTCGGATATTGTTTTTTAAAATAATATTCTTTAGTGCGGTCATACAATACTTTTTGCCGCTCTATTGTATACACATAGTTGCCCAATTCTGCCAGCACAGTAGCCTGATAAATACTGCCGGTTCCTATTTCTAAAATTTTCATCTGCGGCTTTACCTGTAACAATTGGGTTTGATAAGCAACAGTATAAGGTTGTGAAATCGTTTGGCCTTCCCCTATAGGAAATGCCCGGTCTTCATAAGCAATGTTATCTAAAGCTGTATCTAAAAAATAATGACGCGGAATAAAATTAATGGCATTTAAAACTGCATCATCTGTAATTCCTTTTTCCTTCAGAAGATCCGTCAGTTTTTTCCGAAGACCTTTATGCCGGTAAGTATCTTCGTATGTTCTGGTATTTTTTTTCATTTCCTCGTTTCAATAATGCGGCTAGATAAGAAATGTCAGAAAGTTATCTGACATTTTGAGACTTCGTGCAATTTATTTGTATTTAGGTGTGTATTCCGCATAAAAATTATCAACTGCTTTATTCCAGATATTGAGTGATTCAGTTCTTTCGGCATTCAATTCATTCATCGTTTTATTAAAAGTTGCGGCGGCTTTGTTTATCTCCGCCACACCTGCGTTATAATCATCTACATCCTTTTGAGTGCGGTTTCCTTTTTTATCATTTTCTTTTTTTAAGAGTTCAAATTTTTCTTTTGCCAGCATATAATCATGTACAGCGTTTACTTTATTTCCTTCTTTTACATAAAACTGTAAAACAGCTTTCAAGGCATTTATAAGTGACATATCGCCTTCATATCCTTTTATTTTTTTTACTTTTTCCAAACCTTCTTTTGCATATTGAATCATGGCAACTTTGCTTTGTTCAATAGCAGTTACATTATTTTGCGAAATTGCTTTTGTCAAATTAGATTCCTGAATGTATGGTTTAAAGAAAAGCAGGAATACTTCTTTGTAATGAAGGTTGATGTTATGAACTAATTTCACCATTTCACTTAAGGAAGAAGTTCCATCAACCAGGTTGATATTATAACTTGCTGCAAAAGTTTTTTGTTGCATTTGCATAGTGGTATTTCCGTTTTCCAATTTTTTATCAACCAGTTCTTTGGCCAGCATATACGCTTCCATTTCATCATAACTCTGTTCTGCCACATCTTCCATATTGATTATTTTAGCATAATCCTCATTCAGAACATTGTAATATAATTTCATAAAACTTACGGCGCTGTCGCGATAGGCTTTATCACCTTTATATGACGGCATTCCATTAATGTTCATTCTGGCTTCCTGCACTTCATTCAATAATTTCTGACGCAGATTCTCAACTTTACGAGCCTTTTTACCTCTGCCGGAAGCACTGGCATAACTCATAAATTTTTTGGAAATATTTTGCTGTTGTTTACTTATAAACGACATATACTCGCCGGCAATGTCAAAATTCTGTGCAATCGTTTTATTATATAAAAACAAGGTCAAGCACACAAAAAATAAAATAATTTTATTCATAAAGCAGATTTAGGTGATCAAATGTAAAAGATTATTAAATTAAAAA
This sequence comes from Bacteroidota bacterium, assembly GCA_031411115.1. Classification (GTDB taxonomy): domain Bacteria; phylum Bacteroidota; class Bacteroidia; order Chitinophagales; family Chitinophagaceae; genus Ferruginibacter. Next base: position 22,179 of record JANOAO010000019.1, on the reverse strand, counting down.
TGATATCACTATTTCGTCCAGTCCATCATGATTCTCCAGGCCTCGGCTAAAACCTGATCACTTTCCATATGATCAAGGTAAAGATGATTGATCTCTTTTGTTTTATCAGTAGCTGTTTTTAAGCGCTGAATTTCAAAGTTGTTATTTCTAATTTTCAATTCCGTTTTTACCGCTTCTCCTTCCGGAATTTTTCCGAAATTTTCAAGTATTTGTTTATTCTGTAAGAGATATTCTTTCCATTGTAAAGAAATGGTTCTACCATTAATGTTGCTGTTTTTCCATCGTACAATTTGCTGTATGGCTTTAAAATAATTATCGGCTGAAACTCTGGATTCGCTTTTCGATTTTAAATTACTCACCGGTAAAGCAGCCAATGGTGTGTACAAACCTGTTTTACTTATATCCGGCAACAAAGCACTTTTATTACTTCGTTCTTTGTATTTTTCTTCACCATCAAAAAAATCAGGAAATACAATATCCGGTATTACTCCTTTCCATTGAGTTGTACTTCCATTAATTCTGTAAAATTTTTGTTGTGTGATCTTTACAAAATCTTCATTCATTCCTGTCTGCACATTCATATTTGTATCCAGTGGTAAAATTACCTGTGCAGTTCCCTTTCCATAAGTTGTACTACCAACTATCAAAGCACGATTATAATCCTGCAACACTGCACTTAATAATTCGCTGGCACTGGCACTGGCTCCATTTACCAGTATCAATAATGGTCCATCGTAGATAGTCCCCCGATTGGGATCTTTGTAAAAAGTAACTTTTCCTGACTTCTCTTTCACTGATAAAACAGGACCGGCATCAATAAATATTCCTGCGAGCTGAATGGCTTCCCACATACTTCCACCACCATTGAACCGCAGATCCAACACTAAACCTGCAATGGTATCTTTCTTAAGTTTTAAAATTTCTTTACTCACATCTCCGGCACATCCATCGAAGGCAATTTCTTTATTTTCGAAAGCACGACTATAAAATCCGGGTAAATTTATATAACCAATATTTTTATTCCCTTTCAAAACATAACTCTTCACTTTATTATCATCGTTCGAAATTTTTTCTTTCATAAGTTTCACCACCAGCATCTCACCTGTTGGCGTCTTGATGTTTACTTCCACTCCTTCCTCAATATTTCCACCCAGCAAATTTTCAATCTCTTCTTCTGATAATTCCGAAACATTGTATGATTTTGTTTCAGTATTTATTTTCATCACCTGATCTCCCGTATGAATTTTACCACTGCGCCATGCACTTCCGCCAGGTTCCAGATATTCCACTACATATATTTCCTCTTCATTTTTACTGATGTCCATTCCAGTACTGAATGTGAACGCACTCATCTCAGTTTCAAATTCTTCTCTGGCTTGTATGTTCATATAATTGCTATGCGGATCATAACACCACGCAATGCAGTTTAAATAATCATCCTGAATTTTTTGGGAAATATTTTCAGTGAAATTTTTCAAAAATGAACTTTCTCTATTCTGTAATTTAGCTCTTGCAGCTATTTCCATTTTAGAAAAATCTGCCGGAAATTTTCCATTGATTTTGCAGGAATCTTTCTCCCCCAGATTGTCGTAAATTTTGCTTAGCAGTTTCCATTTTAAATAATGCTGATAGCGATTGGCAAATTCCTGTTCTGTTTTTGCATAAGTTGTAAAAGGCCAGGAAATAATATCCGGTTTCGAAAAATCAATGGGTTTCGATAAGTACAATTTTACAAGCGAATCAATTTTTTTAAACCGGAGAGATACTGTTTTTTCAAACATCGGGAGAAAATTCCACGATTTGCCTAATATTTCATCATCGAGTTGATAACGGAAATTTTTGAAAGCAATAAACTCCGGTTCAGTAAAAAATAAGTAATCATCATCCACCGTTTCCATCCACTTATCAAATAAAATAGCGGAAGCCGAATCGTTCCACTTAACCGGAGAGTAATGATTCTTTTCAAAAAAGCGCATTAAGGTGAATGCTTTTTTGGCCGGTACGGGAGCTGGTTTCTGTGCAAAAGAAATTAATCCGACACAAAAAATAATTACAGTTAATAATATTTTCATATTTATCTTAATCCCATTTCTTTTTCAATACGTTCTATCTTTTCATCCAATAATTTTTCTGTTGCATCAAATTCTTCAGAATTTTCCAGTTTCATATTCACACTGAAATAAAATTTAATTTTGGGTTCTGTTCCGCTTGGCCTTGCAGAAATTTTCGATCCATCTGCCAGTAAAAATTGTAACACATTACTTTTTGGCAGATCAATTGTCCATGTTGTTCCATCTTCTATATTCTTGCCTACTTGCTGTTCATAGTCGATCAATTGTACTACTTTAATACCATCAATAGTTAGCGGCGGATTGTTTCTGTAACGCTCCATCATCTCCGCAATTTCGGCAGCACCATTCATTCCTTTTTTAGTGATACTGATCAAACTCTCTTTATAAAATCCATATTGAACATACAGGTCAACCAGTTTATCAAATAAACTTCTTCCTTTATTTTTTTCATAGGCAGCCATTTCACAAAGAATTGTAACAGCACTTACGCCATCCTTATCACGAATTCCATTTCCAATCATTAAACCAAAACTTTCTTCACCACCGATCACATAATTCTCCTTTGCTTCTTTTTGTTTAATCAGCGAAGAAATCCATTTAAAGCCGGTAAGCACATTGTAACAGGAAATGTTATTCGCTTTTGCTATTACATCAATCATATCAGTAGTTACAATAGTTTTAATCACCATATCATTAGGCTGTGCGATACCTTTTTCCCTGCGAGCTTCAATCATATAATTAAATGCAAGTAAGGCTGTTTGATTACCATTCATTAAAATCCATTCGCCTTTGTTATTTTTTACGCCAATACCCACACGGTCTGCATCAGGGTCTGTACCCAGTAAAATGTCTGCATCCAGTTCAGCAGCTTTGTTTAACCCTATCTGCATGGTTTCTTTTTCCTCCGGATTCGGATAGGCAACCGTGGGAAAATTACCATCAGGCGTACTTTGTTCCTCTACTACATGCACGTTCGTAAATCCATAACGTTGTAATGCTTTTGGAACAAGCATGATTCCAGTTCCATGAACAGGCGTATATACTATTTTTAGATCTGATTGTCTGGCACAAACTTCCGGATACACACTCAGGCTTTTTACCATATCCAGATATTTTTCATCCATCTCTGCACCAATGATCGTAATGTTTGATTCACCTCCACTCCACTTTACCTCATCCACTGATGCAATTTTTTCTACTTCTGCGATCACATTCTTATCGTGTGGCGGAACCAGTTGTGCGCCATCGTCCCAATACGCTTTGTATCCATTGTATTCTTTAGGATTATGGCTTGCCGTACACACCACTCCACCCTTACATCCTAAATTCCGGATCGCAAAACTCAACTCCGGTGTTGGTCTTAATGCTTCAAATAAAAACACTTTAATACCATTTGCTGCAAATACATTGGCTGTTATCTCCGCAAATGTGCGGCTATTATTCCGGCTGTCGTGTGCAATGGCAACGCTCACCTCATTACCGAATGATTGCAACAGATAATTCGCATAACCCTGCGTTGCCATTCCAATAGTATATTTATTCATACGATTGGTTCCTATACCCATAATACCTCTCAGTCCGCCAGTGCCAAATTCTAAATTTTTATAAAATGCATCTTCCAGTTCAGCAGGATTTTCTGCCTGCATTTTTCTTATGGCAACTTTTACATCTTCATCAAAATTACCCGTAAGCCACTTATCAATTTTTTGCTGTATCATATTAACCTTGTTTCTGATTTAACATCTTCAAAAATATATTATTCGTATCTCATTAAATACATTACTATTATTTTTGTTTATGCAACGTACATTTAATCGTACTTCAGCTTTTGTTGTGTCACTCACATTTGCACCTATTTCGCTGCTCAGCCTTTTGTTTACGCTTTTTATGAACGATGCTCGTGCACAGGATTCTGTAAATATCAAACCCTTTATCAACTATTCCCATACATATCCCTATAACAGCAAGCGGGTAAAGCAAATGGCCATCGCAAACGTGGCCGGCTACAGTGCAGCCATGGCCGGCTTATATGCGGCCTGGTATAAAGATTATCCGCAATCTAAATTTCATACGTTTAATGATGTAGATGAATGGATGCAAATGGATAAAATCGGACATACATTCAGTGCGTATGCCGAAAGCAAAGCAAGCATGGAATTATGGCGACGCACAGGAATCAATAGAAAAAAAATGATATGGCTTGGCGGAATGAGCGGCGCAGCTTATCAAACTGTTATTGAAATACTGGATGGCTATAGTGCACAGTGGGGATGGAGTTGGGCAGACATAGGCGCCAATTTTTTAGGCAGTGGTTTTCTGGCGGCGCAGGAGTTACTATGGAATGAACAATGCATTCAACTGAAATGGTCGTTTCATAAAAAGAAATATAGTGATCCCGAATTGCAACAAAGAGGAAATGTGATTTTCGGCAATTCCGCAATGGAACGTTTTCTTAAAGACTATAACGGCCAGACTTACTGGCTAAGCACAGGATTAAAAACATGGCTGCCTTCTTCAAATATACCTGATTGGCTCCAACTTTCTATTGGTACAGGAGTAGAAGGCGTTTGGGGAGCAAGAGAAAACGTGGCAACAGATAAAAACGGAAATGTAATTTTTAGCCGTCCAGATGTGCAGCGTGTACGTCAATGGTATTTGGCACCAGACGTTGACCTTACCAAAATTAAAACAAGAAAAAAGGGGATCAGAATGGCGCTCAATATGTTGAATGTTATTAAATTTCCTGCACCTGCATTGGAATACAGCAAAGGGAAATTTAAATTTCGTCCATTATATTTCTAACCATTTAATAATGTCCAAGGAGATCCGGTACCTTCCACATTGTCTGTTTTTGAATCACCATCGTCTCCTTTTGAATCATCATCATCTTCAGCATCAGCACATGGTTTCACAATAGTATTTGGCGTAACATCTGTTTTAACATTTGCAATGTCATCTTCGGTTATTTGATCATGAGGATCACTCATATGTTTATCCACTCTCTTTTTTGTGTCTTCATCCTTGAATACCATAGAATCGTCACAATCTTTATCATCTATGTTCTCTTTCGGTGTTAATTCATTTTTATTGTCTTCCATAATTTATATTTAAAACATATTAATTAAAGTACCTGCTACCGCCATAGCTATTGCCAGTATCAGTGCAGGCATAAAGCCTTTTACAGAAAATCCGCTGAACAAACGATCAGCAATTTTTATCATGACCGCTGTAACGATTAGCCTAACCACAAAAGTTAACAAAAATAAAGTAACCAGATTAAGCGGCAGCCTGAATAAAAACCCAACCGTTGCATTTAACAGACCGATGATGAGCGCCACCCATATGGCAGTTACGAAACTTTTAATTGTAATACTGGCCATCAATTTGGCCATAATCAGGATAACTGCGGCATTAATGATTATTGAAAGAATAAAACCCATATCCTCTCATTTCCCAATTATCATTCCAATCCCATCATTAATCAAACAGTCGCCCATTTTCCGTTTTCATCCTTAGCATAATCCAGTCCATTACTCATGGAATAAATAATCTTGCCGGTTATGGGTTGAACAACCTGTTTGATCTCATAGACTCTTATTCCGTTATTTTCCCGGGTGAGATAATTAATAAGGGCAGGGATGGTAGGGTCCACATCATGCAGCCATTGTTCATCAGCTTCACGTACAAATGCCTGACTCATTTTTTTAATAAATGAAATGTAAAAATGATACCAAACTTCTGCATAGAAAATGTTAATCCTGCATCCATTTATCGCGGTCGTCGGGACTTAACTTCCAGGGTGCAAAATTGTTTTCGATATTACTGAACATACCATTCCATTCCTGGGGCGCATTACTTTCTTCCATCACAAGGCTTCTGCGCAACTGAATGATAATATCGAGCGGACTGATACTAACCGGACATTCTTCTACACAGGCATTGCAGGTGGTACAGGCACGTAATTCTTCTACAGTGATATAATCATGCAATAAGGATTTTCCATCGTCTGTAAAAGCACCATTCTTATCAATGTTTTTACCCACCTCTGCTGCACGGTCTCGTGTAGCCATAACAATGTATCTCGGACTTAATTTTTTTCCGGTTATAGTGGCTGGGCAGGCTGCGGAACATCTGCCGCATTCGGTACAACTATATGCATCCAGTAAATTTCTCCAGCTTAGATCCTGAACATCTTTTGCTCCGAATTTCATGGGCTGAGCTTCACCGCCTGGAGCAAGTTCCGGCTGCATCATATACAACACTTCATTTTGTACGTTTTGCATATTATCCATCTTCCCCTTGGGTTGTAACCGGGCATAATACGCATTTGGGAAGGCAAGAATTACATGCAGATGCTTACTGTACGGCAGATAATTCATAAAAGCAAAGATTCCGGCAATATGCAACCACCAGCATGTTCTTTCAATGATCTCCAGATTATGTACAGGAATACCTGAAAATAGAGGTGTCATTAAACCGGAAAATATGAAATTTCCTGTCTCACGGTAATGTTCAATTCCCGGCAATTGTAATTGAATTGCACGATCTGCAGCATTCATGGTCAAAAATAAAGTCATCAAAACGATCTCTGCAATGAGAATATAATTAGCATCGCTGCGGGGCCAGCCATCCAGGTCACGAGAAATAAAACGCTTCAGCTTAATGATGTTACGCCGGCATAAAAAAGCAACACATACAGCGATCACTCCCACCGCCAAAATTTCAAAGAAATTAATGAGGAAAGTGTAAAACCCGCCTAATGAAACCAGAAATAACCGGTGTGTTCCTAAAATGCCGTCCAATGCAATTTCCAGCAATTCAATGTTGATGATAATAAACCCCGCATAAATAATAAAATGCATAATTGCCACCAGCGGATATCGAAACATTTTTTTTTGACCGAAAGCAAGTAATAATAAATTCTTCCAGCGTGCTGCAGAATTATTTGTAAAATCTTCCTCCCTTCCCATCAAAATATTACGCCTGATCTTTAGCAGATTGGAAGTAAAAAGCCAGGCTGCAAAGCCTGCCAGCAAAATGAACACGATCTGTTGGATGTATTGCATGCCAAAAAATTAATATGGGCAAGTTAATCCAACCCTGCCAATTAAAGAAAGGTTGTTCAGCGATTTACTTTTGTTGCGGCAACTGGCTTAAATTGCCACACAATTCGTTAATAACATTTTGTAACATCATGGAGGCATCCCAAACGATACTGGATAAAGAACAGGCAGCAAAAAAACTCCGCAGGATGGCCATACAGATCGCAGAACGAAATGCCGGAACGCCCTCAATTGTGCTGGCGGGAATTAAAGAAAATGGATGGCATATTGCCAGAATCATTGCTTTACATTTGAAAGAATTTTATGCAGGGAACTTACAAATTATAGAACTGAACATTAATAAAAAACACCCTTCAGATATCAACTTCACGAATCCTGAAAATATGCAAGGCTGCACCATCATTATTACCGATGATGTGGCCAACACGGGAAGAACCATGCAATATGCCATTCAACCATTATTACAAATGATGCCGGCATCTGTACAAACACTGGCACTGGTAGAAAGAACGCATAAATTATTTCCCGTAACTATTGACTATACGGGAATTTCTGTATCCACCACAACCGGAGAAAATATTGTGGTAGATATTCAAAACGGAAATGTTATTTCCGCTACATTAGAATCATCAAAAGAAAATAATCAATAAATATGAAAGCAATCAGGTACATCGTTCTGGTAATATTTATTTCAGCGGGTCTAACTTCCAGAGCGGATGAAGGGATGTGGCTTCCGCAACTGCTGGGTAAGCTCAATGAAAGCCGTATGAAAAGTCTGGGCATGAAAATAAGTGCTCAGGACATTTACAGTATTAATAAAGGAAGCCTGAAAGATGCCATTGTGAGTTTTGGCGGATTTTGTACCGGGGAACTTATTTCATCAAAAGGCCTGATACTCACGAACCATCATTGCGGATTTGATGCCATTCAAAATCATTCTTCGTTGCAGAATAATTATATACGAGACGGATTCTGGGCAAAAAATTATACAGACGAATTACAAAATAAAGGATTGTTTGCCACCTTTATTGTGCGGATAGATGATGTTAGTCTTTTGGCTATGAAAGGTATAACATCCAACATGACAGAAACAGAAAGACAATCGCAGATTGATAAAAATATTGCAGAAATAATAAAGAATGCTAAAAAAGAAAGTACGCAGGATGGTTTTGTAAGAGGATTCTTTGAAGGGAATCAATATTATTTGTTTATTACCGAGACTTACCGTGATGTACGGCTGGCAGGTGCTCCTCCATCCGCTATTGGTAATTTTGGTAAAGACACAGACAACTGGGTTTGGCCAAGACATACCGGCGATTTCTCTATGTTCCGCATCTACGCATCCAAAGACAATAAGCCTGCAGAATATTCACGGGAGAATGTGCCTTTTACGCCAAAAAAATCTCTCAGTATTTCCCTTGATGGCATTGCCGAAGGTGACTTTACTATGGTTTTTGGTTTTCCCGGAAGAACTACAGAATATTTACATAGTGCTGCTGTAGAACAAATCATGACAGTTAGTGATCCGGCAAAGATTGCGATACGTAACAGAGCTTTACAAGTAATCGATTCTTACATGCGCAAAGATGAAGGTATCAAAATTCAATACGCTGCAAAATATGCCAGCATACAGAACGCATACAAAAAATGGCAGGGCGAGGTGTTGGGTTTGACAAGAACGGATGGTGTAGGAAAAAAGAAAATATATGAAGCAGAATTTCAAAAGCGTGTGGATGCAAATGCGAACTGGAAAGCAAAATATGGCAACATCTTAAAAGACCTTGAATCTGCATATGCCAGTATAAAACCGTATAGTCTTGCCCGTGATTATTATTCAGAAATTATTGGTAAAGTAGAACTGCTGGGCTTTGCCGCACAACTGAATGCATTGGCGGGTGCATACGAAAAAGATGGCGTTGCCGATTATAATAAGCGAATCGCTCAAACAACATCTTTTTTACATGATCAGATGAATGAATACAATTCTACTGTAGATCAAAAATTATTTGAAGTACTGATGGAAATGTACGCACATCAGGAAAATACTTTTATATCACCTGCATTCAATAATTTACTTTCATCTAATGAAAACACGGCTGCACTGGCGCAGTATATATATGCTAATAATGCGATCACTGATTCTGTTCAGTTGAGTACTATGTTGGCGAAATCACCTGCAGAAGCAGTGGGTGATATCCGATCCATTCCTGCTGTACAATTATTTGCAGACATTCAAAAAACATATCAGGTTAATACGCAGGCAAAATACAATGAAATGCAGGCAGGAATAAATAAGCTGCAACGCACTTATATGCAGGCACAAATGGATGTGATGAAGGAAAGAAAATTTTATCCCGATGCGAACAGCACTTTACGTGTAACTTTTGGAAATGTAAAAGGTTATACTGCCAGAGATGCAGTTAAATACAATTATTATACAAATCTGGATGGGTTGATGGAAAAATACAAACCAGGTGATTATGAATTTGATGTTCCTGAAAAATTACGCAGTTTATACAATGCTAAAGATTACGGACGATATGGCTCTAATGGGAAAATGCCGGTTTGTTTTATCGCTACCAATCATACTACCGGAGGAAATTCAGGAAGCCCTGCATTAGATGCCTATGGTAACCTGATCGGTTTGAATTTTGACAGAGTGTGGGAAGGAACAATGAGCGACATTAATTATGATCCTTCTATATGCAGAAATATCATGGTAGATATACGATATGTTCTTTTCATTGTTGATAAATTCGCAGGTGCAACATGGCTTATTAATGAAATGAAAATTGTACATCCTAAAAACAAAAAGTAAACACTTATTAAAAAATATTCATTATAAAAAAACTCTGAAATTCAGAGTTTTTTTATGAAATTTAACTCCCAATTATCTATCTAAATTGCATTTCAAAACTCAAAACTCAAAACTCAAAACTCAAAACTCAAAACTCAAAACTCATAATTTTTAATTCTCAATTCTTCATTTCTAATTTCTTAATTTCTAAAACTCCACATACTTCACAACAATCTTTATATTTTTATTTCGTCCTTTATCATCTGTACAGGATATTTTTATCTGTCCTTCATCCGGTAAAAAAAACTGCTTCTCACCTGCTTTTGTTTTTTTATAAAACTGATCATTGATGTACCAGTACAAGTAATTTGCGTCGGAACCGGCAAATGCATTAAGTTCCAGAGGTTGTGGATCTTTTTTATTAATAAAATATTCATCATTATTTCTGGGCGAAACAATTCTTGGTCCATCGCCTTTAAATAATTTTTCACACCCGTAAAAATGAGGCGGAATTTTTTCAAAGACCGTTTGTTGGTTCATAAAATAATCCTGCATTTCCGGAACGGTTTTACGAAATACTTTTTTAATATATCCGTTTGAAGGTGCACAGGTTTCACAATAGGTATATTTTCCATCAGCAGATATTTTGTATTCCTGCAAATGATCACAAACCTGCGTGGTACTTACAGCCGGAATAAAATGATCAAGTATTAAATTTTTACATAAGGCTGATGGCGGCATGCCACTTTCAACGCAAACCATCCGTACGCCTAAATCTGTAGGTGCTGAGTACCATTCTTCATTAACATCATAATCAATGGTATTAAAAATTTTAAACAACAATGGCGTGGCAGTATTGGCACCACTCAGTTCCGGAACTCCGGTTCCAGAGAAATTTCCCACCCACACGCCTACCGTATATTTTTTATTATAACCAATGCTCCACGCATCTTTTCTTCCATATGATGTTCCTGTTTTCCAGGCAATTTTAGGCATATTTTCTGTGGCGGACCACGTTAATGGAAAGTCAGGGCGATTCACTTTAGAAAGTATATCAGTAATCATGTAAGCAGCAGAGGGAGAAATAAGTTCTGCTCTTGTATTTTTACTACTCTGTATAGATGATGGTTTTACATACACACCATTATTTGCAAATGCTGAAAATAATCCGGTAAGTTCTTCGAGCGTTGCACCGCATCCGCCTAATATAACAGACAGCCCTAATTTTTGCCGGTCTTTTTGTATTTGTTTAAAATCCGCATGAATTAAAGTGTTGATCAGTTTATCCTTTCCCAAACTTTCCAGTGATTTTACAGCAGGAATATTTAATGAATGTTCCAGAGCATATTCTACACTTACGTAGCCATTAAATTTTTTGTCATAGTTCTCGGGGTTGTATCCGGCATAATGAACAGGTACATCATGCAGGATTGTTTTGGGAGTTAATAAACCTTCATCAAAACACAATGCAAACATTAATGGCTTTAAAGTACTGCCCGGCTGTCGCACAGCGGCCGCTCCATTTACCTGTCCGGCATCGGTTGTATCATTGAAATCTGAAGAGCCGATATACGTGATCAACTCATTTTTTTCATTGTCAATTATAATTACAGAAGCATTATGAATATTATTTAACCGAAGGCTTCGCACATAATCTTCTGTAAGTTTTTCAATTTTTTTCTGAACAGCTATTTCGATGGTCGATTTAATATTTATGGAGTTTTGAGACGACTTCAGTTTATAAGCCAGGTGTGGTATTAAATGTATCAGCGGTGTTCTTTTTGCATCCAATGGTTCTGCTAACGCATCCTCAATTTCAGATTTGGTAAATACACCCTCATTCCGCAAACGATTCAACCATTTATTTCTCTCCGTTAATATCAAATCGTTTGATTTTCCGATCACGAGTGTAGACGGCCGGTTAGGTATGATGGATAAGGCAACAATTTGTGCCAGTGATAAATGATCCGGATTCTTTGAAAAATATAAAAGAGAGGCTGCTTTTACGCCCTCTATATTTCCACCATAAGGAATCAGATTAAAATACATTTGAAGTATTTCATTTTTGCTGTAGTTCATCTCCAGTTGTAACGAACGAAACATTTCGATAAGTTTAGAACCGAAAGTTCTATTACGATGTTCCAGCGCACGGGCAACCTGCATTGTGATAGTTGATGCACCAGAAGTTCTTTTAAAGCCGGCCAGATTATTTAATGCCGCTCTTGTTATGGCGAGTATATTGATGCCGGGGTGCTGATAAAAATATTTGTCTTCTTTGGCTACAATCGCTTTACGTAGCAATGGAGAGATTTCATTCAGTTCCGTAAACATCCGCCATTTATCATCTTTAGTTAGATAACTATTGATAATATCTCCTTTTGAATCAGCAATGGTTGTAGAATATTCAATTTTAATTTTCAGCGGAAACAGAAAATTCAAAATAAAAAAAATCAGCAAACACGACACTGTAAGTATTACAACTTTTTTAACTATTGTAATGAATGCGTGTTTTGTACCTTTCTGTTTCAAATCTTTATATGGACTCTGAGAGTCTGCCTCCATAGTTTTCTTTTCTGTGCTAATTTAGTTTTCTTATCCCTACATAAGAATAGTTCCGGAAATTTAACGAACCCAACACATTATCAAAACAACAGCTTTATGCGTCTCCCGCAATTTTCAATTCTGATTATTATATTGACTTCTGCTTTTTTTGAAGTTTCCTGTAACCGGAACACGGTAGCATTGCAATCTACCAACGCAAAAGGTGAAGTGCAGCCTTTGGGAAACCTTACATTCGTTTTTAATAAATCACTCTATCCTGATTCATTGCTCAATAATTGGGATTCTACAGAGTTTATCACATTTTCACCAAAGATCCCAGGTAAATTCAGATGGAAAAATACTGATGAACTGGTATTCTCTCCAGCTGATGGCTTATTACCAGCCACTGACTATACAGCCAACATCAATAAAGATGTTTTGAAATTCAGTAAATACAATGACATTAATACTGATGACATAAAGTTCAGTACCACACCTCTTAAACTTGAAGATGCACAGGTAACGTGGGTGCTGGAAAATGACAATAGTAAGAATGCTTTACCTCAGGTTCATTTACAATTTAATTATCCGGTGAAAGCAGAAGACATTAAAAATAAAATCAAATTGCAATTAGATGGTAAGGAAATGCCTGTCAGCTTTGTAAGTGTGGGCAATAATCAGGAAATGATATTCCGGATTCAAAATGTTGGCACGCAGGATAAAGATCACGAAGCTATCATTCGTATTGATAAAGGACTTATTCCTGCCAAAGGAAAAAATGGCACCAAAGAAGATTTAGAAACCATACTTAACATTCCTTCGCCATATAATCTTGTTATCAACAATGTGGAATCCGAACATGATGGCGTGCAGGGTATTGTTAAGATCTATACCAGTCAGCAAATCACAGGAAACGCCGCACAATATATTTCCCTTGACCCAATAGTTCCTTTTACCACAGCTCTTGAAGATAATGCGATCGTTTTAAGAAGTGAAAAATTTGACGTTAATGAGAGTTATACTTTTACGATCAAATCAGGTTTACGCGGAAAAATTGGTGGCGTCTTAAAAGAAGATTATAATGGAGTTGCTGCATTCGGACAATTAGAATCAGATGTGAAGTTTACCAACAGCAAGGCCGTTTATTTATCAAAATATGGCGTTGGAAAGATAGAAGTACGGATCACCAATACACCTAAAATAAAACTCATCATATCTAAGATCTATGAGAATAATTTACTCATGGCAGAACGATACGGCTATGAGCCAAATGACAGGAATGGTGAGAACAAAAATTCCGATGATGAAGAATATTATTCCGGTGAAAATGCTATCGCCGGAGATATCATTTACAGTAAAGAAATTGATACCCGTTCCCTACCAAAATCAGGTGCCGGCCGATTACTGGATATATCACAATTTGAAGACCGTTTGCAAGACACCAAAGGAATTTATCACGTAATGATTCGATCATCCGAAGATTATTGGGTTAGAGACAGTCGCTTTATTTCTTATTCTGATATTGGCCTTATCGCCAAACAGGGCAGAGAAAAAATGTTCGTATTTGCAAACTCTTTAAGAACCGCAAAACCAATACAAGGTGTTACCATACATATTTACGGTGCCAATAATCAACTCCTGGGTACTGGCGCTACAGATGCAGATGGTGCAGTTGCTATAAGCATGAAAAACAAATCATTTGCAGGTTTTCGTCCTGCAATGGTGATCGCAAAAACAGAAAATGATTTCACTTATCTTCCCTTTAGCTCAACAAAAATCAATACTTCCAGATTTGAAGTAGGTGGCAAATCCATAAATGCATCTGCAACCGATGCTTATATATACGCTGAAAGGGATATTTACAGGCCGGGAGAAAAAGTAAATTTTGCTGTGGTATTACGCGATAAAATTTGGAAATCTCCTGGCGAAATTCCGGTAAAAATGATATTCCTGATGCCCAACGGAAAAGAACTAAAATCTTTTAGGAAAATTCTAAACGAACAGGGAGCTGTGGAAGGTTCTGTTGACATTTCAGCATCGGCCATAACAGGAAGTTATTCCTTAGAAATATATAGCGCCAATGATGTTTTATTGTCGAGCAAAAATTTTATGATTGAAGAATTTGTTCCCGACAGAATTAAAGTAGAATCAAATATCGTTCAGTCTTTTTTAAGAGTCGGAGATATAGCTAACCTACAGCTTACCGCTACTAATTTTTTCGGGCCTCCTGCATCCAATAGAAAATATGAATTGGAAATTCAGATAAAACAAAAACAATTTAATGCAAAAAAATATCCGGGTTATGATTTTTCTTTAGCTAATCAAAATTCTTTTTTTGATAAAACAGTAAAAGAAGGCATTACAGATGAAATTGGAAAAGCTTCTGAACCATTTACAATTCCGGCCATTTATGGTAATTCAGGTTTATTACAGGCCTCATTTTATGCAACGGTGTTTGATGAAACCGGCAGACCTGTTAGCAAACACCTTACACGCGATATTTATACACAAAATGTTTTTCTGGGATTGAAGAATGACGGCTATTACTATTATGCTTTAAATCAACCGGCAAATTTTCAACTGTTAGGTGTTAATAAAGATGCTGCACCCGTGAATACTACAGCAAGAATACAAGTGATCAAAAATGAATACCGAACAGTCCTCACCAAATCTGGCGGTAATAATTTCAGGTATGAATCACAACAGGAAACTAAAATAATTTCTGACAAAAATATCAGCATCAATGGAACAGCTCCATTCAATTTTGTTCCACGAACGCCCGGAGATTATGAAATACGTTTGTATGTTCCCGGTGCCAACGCATTTGTTTCGAAAAAGTTTTATTCCTACGGATCCTGGGGATCTGACAACAGCAATTTTGAAGTAAATACAGAAGGAAATATTGATATTGAATCTGATAAAGAAATATATCAGAATGGTGAAAAAGCATCCATTCTTTTTAAAACTCCTTTTAGCGGAAGAATGCTGGTGACCATAGAAAATGATGGTGTTGTCATGTATAAATATATAGATGTCAGCCAGCGAACAGCCACCATGGAATTGCCAATGAACGGTGAACATCTTCCTAATATTTATGTTACCGCCACTTTATTTAAACCGCACCAGATATCAGACATTCCACTCACAGTAGCACACGGTTTTAAAAGTATTGCAGTAGAAGAAAAGAAACGAAAACTTAAGGTGGAGATCAATGCTTCAGAATCTGTTCGTTCCAATACGCATCAAAAAATAAAAGTCATAACTGCGCCAGGAAGTTATGTATCACTCGCCGCCGTTGACAACGGTGTTCTGCAGGTAAGTGATTTTAAAACGCCCGATCCATATAATTATTTCTATCAGAAAAGAGCTTTGCAGGTTCAAGCGTATGATATATATCCGCTTCTCTTCCCTGAATTAAGAACACGTTTAAGCAGCACGGGTGGAGATGGTGGACTTAACCTTGATAAACGTGTGAACCCAATGCAGGCCAAACGCTTTAAAATAATGAGTTACTGGAGCGGTTTACAAAAAGCCAACGGCAGCGGGATTGCTGAATTTGAATTTGATATTCCTCAGTTTAATGGTCAGATACGTTTAATGGCGGTTGCATTTAAAGATGAATGTTTCGGATCTGCAGAAAAAAATACTACAGTTGCAGACCCTCTGGTTTTAAGCAATGCATTACCTCGTTTTATATCACCCGGTGACACTGTTATAATGCCTATAAATATTTCTAACACCACTTCAACACAGGCAAGCGGTGAAGTTTACGTAAATATTAAAGGGCCACTTAAGGTCAACGGCAATTCAAAACAAAACATTATCATCAATGCTAAAAGCGAAGCCCGGGCAACGTTTAGTATGGTAGCAGAACAAAAAATTGACATAGCCAGTATTACGGTAACTGTAAAAGCTTTAAATGAAACATTTACGGAAGCCACAGAAATATCTATCCGGCCTGCATCCACGTTACAAAAAATATCCGGCAGTGGATCTGTAAATGGAGGTTCAAATAAATTGATTAACGTTGGTTCAAACGATTTTATTTCTTCTTCCTTTAGTTACGATGTGATAGTAAGTAAATCTCCTATGGCAGAATTTGGGAATCAGTTAAAATATCTTACTGAATATCCTTATGGTTGTACTGAACAAATTATTTCGACTGCCTTTCCGCAATTATATTATGGAGATCTTGCAACTTTATTCGGAAAAAATCAAAATAAAAATAGCAATGTAAATGTGATAGAAGCTATTCGTAAAATAAAAATGAGACAACTCTACAATGGCGCTCTCACTTTATGGGACGGAGAAGGTACAGAACACTGGTGGGCTACCATTTATGCGGCACATTTCTTAATTGAAGCCAGAAAAGCAGGATTTGATGTGGACGATAGTTTACTGGAAACAATGCTGGCATATATCTCCAATAAATTAAAGTCGAAACAGACCATCGTTTATTATTATAACCGGGATCAGAATAAGAAAATTGCACCCAAAGAAGTTCCGTATAGTTTGTATGTTTTGTCACTTGCCGGAAGATCCCAGATTTCTTCCATGAATTATTACAAAGCTAATCCGCAATATTTAGCACTGGATGGAAAATATTTATTATCTGCAGCATATGCGTTGGCAGGAGATAAAAAAAGTTTCACCAATTTGTTGCCAGTAAGTTTTAATGGAGAAGAATCTGTACAGGAAACAGGGGGAAGTTTTTATAGTTTTCTTCGTGATGAATCAATAGCACTGAATGCATTGATGGATGTTGATCCTGGAAACAAACAAATACCTTTTATGGCCGGACATGTCAGTCAGTTACTGCGATCAGAAAAATATCCGAATACGCAGGAAAGAACATTCTCGTTATTAGCACTGGGCAAACTGGCAAGGCAGGCTGCACTGTCAAATGTAACTGCGGATATTCGTGTGAATGGAAAAAATATAGCTTCTGTAAATGGAAACTGGAAAGCGAACAGCAGTACATTGAAATCAAATAACTTTGAAATTCAGGCCAAAGGAAGTGGCAGATTATATTATACATGGATCGCCGAAGGCATCAGTGCAAATGGAAATTACACAGAAGAAGATAATTATCTAAAAGTAAGGAGAAGATTTTACAGCAGGACAGGAACACCACTATCGGCAAACAACTTCAAACAAAATGATCTTATCATTGTAGAAATTACGTTGGAAAAAACTTTTGCCAATCCTGTTCAAAATATTGTGGTCACAGATCTCCTGCCGGCTGGTTTTGAAATTGAAAATCCGCGTACGAAAGAAATTCCTGGAATGGATTGGATCAAAAATGCATCGGAACCTATTGCATTAGATGTGAGAGATGACAGAATTCATTTTTTTGTGGATGCTACAACAGCAAAGCAAAAATATTATTATGCCGTAAGAGCCGTTTCAATGGGCACATTTAAACAAGGACCGGTGAGTGCTGATGCTATGTATAACGGAGAAATGCATTCTTATCATGGAGCGCAAATCATAACAGTTATTCGATAATAAGAAGTATGTTAAAGAATTAAAAATGTTAAGGAAAGACTATTGTGTATTTTTGCTTTAAATTATTATGGCATAGAATTGTCTATGGTTTACAAAAATGAAAAATAAAATGAAAAAACTACTATTACCCTTAGCGTTCGCCCTTACATTTTCAGCCTGTAAAAGCAATAAGAGCGAAGAAGAAAAAAGAGATCTGTTATATACTACAGATAGTGCAAATTTACAAAACAATGCATTTCGCGATACAGCAATTGTTACTCCGGTAGCTCCTGCTCCCGTTGTGATAACTCCGGCGCCTCCTAAAACCAGCACAGTTAGAACAAAAACAGTGAAACAAAAACCTGCACCCGTTGTAACAACACCCGCACCTGCATCTACAACAACTACTACAACTCCTGCAACAGGTACTTCCACTACAGGTACTACCACAACTGATAATACTACAACTACACCTGCTCCAGCAAAAAAACCTGGTATAAGCAATACTGCAAAAGGTGCTGTAATTGGCGGTGTAGCAGGCGCAGCAGCCGGAGCTATAATTGGTAAAAATGCAAAAGGTGCAATAATTGGTGGCGTTATTGGTGCCGCAGGTGGTTATATTATAGGAAAGAAAAAAGACAATAAAGCAAAAGATACCACAGCTAATTAATCTGAATCTACATAAAATGAAAGTCCGGTTTATAAACCGGGCTTTTTTAATGCAAAAAACCCCGGTAATGCCGGGGCTCTGGTAAACAAACATCAAACTAATGGTACGGAAGAAAACGGTTATAAATTTTTTATACTGTTTCCCTTAAACGTACACCACCAGTTATTTATTGTATCTGTTTAAAATAAATTAGAAGAAAAGAAAATATATGAGCGTTGCACTTATAATAACAACTATAGCTATTTTAACTACAGGTGATATTCTTCCCACATTAGATGAGTCGATTTGATAAATATATTCTTCAAAGTACCGCTTCCGTTTATTACTGCTTAACATCAATTTAATAGTTGAAATGAATTAACTATTTACATTAAGTACGGATACCTAGCAATTTACTTACATTTTATTTAGAATGCAAAGAAAATGTGAAGTACAATCACATGATGAAATTTTCGGATATTTAATACAATGAAACTATCAGGGATCAACCTTCTTTTTATATCTATTGAACAAATCCAGTTTAAATTCGATATTACCGTCTTGTCCAGGCCGGCCCCTGAGATATACACTGGAGCCTCCGCTCTTTTGGTTACCCAGATTTATAAGGTTAAGCTGATTTTTATTTTTGACAAGATTACTTAATGGTAATTGGATACTTAAATCGGTTGAACCATCATTTGCATAAATTCCCTGCACATACATAGCAAGTACGGAAGAGCGAATCTCCATTCGGTTGATAAATATTTTATTCTGCCTGATCTCTAATATATTTTGAATATCTGCAAATCGGATAGTGTCAAAATTTCTGTTTTTGAAAACAAATTTTTGCATTTTTTTTACTGGCTCAAAATTTTGTAACAACCCATTTTGTAAAAGAAAGTTGATTTTGCTGTTGATGGATGAGGGAACAATCGAACCTTTATCATTCAGCATTAAAGTGGTATTTGCTTTAACGCTAAGTTTTCCTTCCAGGTTCTTTGAAGTTATAGCATCCTGCCCAAAATTATCAAATGAATTGAACAGTCTGGTTACCTGCATATTTTTCATATTAAACTCTAATGCAGCTTTAAAATTTTTTCCTGTGCTGCTAAGATCACCATTTACAAACATATCACCCCCCGCATGTTTCATTTTTATTTCTCTGACAATATATTTATCGGTAAGCAAAGAAAAATCGGCCTGAACATCTGATGCATCGAAATTTTTATAATGGATTGAATTTGCCAATAGCCGGATATTTAATTTCCCTTTTTCGAGAACATCATCAATTTGTGATAGCAGGGAATTGATTGATTTATTCTTTGCTTTCACAGCTTTCCTTGACTCAAAGAAATAAGTGAATTTTTTAAGATCAAGTGATGTAGTGGTGATTAAAAAATCAATGACTGCATTACCGGGATCGGTGTTCATCATACTAATCAGATTCTTCGCATTTCCGTCGATATTTATTTGCTGATCCAGTAATTTAATTTTGAGCTGACGTAAAGAAACGTCAGAGTTTTTGATCAAAATATCTCCGTTAAAATTTTGAACGAGCACATTCCGGGGAACATATAACATTTGCCCGTCATCGAAATGTACCGATCCGTTCACAATAG
This sequence comes from Bacteroidota bacterium, assembly GCA_031411115.1. Lineage (GTDB taxonomy): Bacteria > Bacteroidota > Bacteroidia > Chitinophagales > Chitinophagaceae > Ferruginibacter. The sequence goes on along the minus strand of JANOAO010000019.1, from coordinate 1,951 downwards.
AATTTTCATTGTTGTTATTAACCAGCGGACCGGAATAACCGATCTGAATTGCACAATTCCCTTTTAGAAAATTAAAAGATTGTATACCTGCAGAGCCATTTAATTTAGATAAAGGAAAGTTGGAAAAAATATCACAGGTGAGAATCGGATTTTTAAGATCGAGGATCTCCATTTTTTTTGATTCTACCGGCATACCTTTCCAAATTGCCTTAAAGTTGCTGATCACGATTCTGGAATTTGGATCATTACGGGGTAAACCTTTTGTTAACTCATTGGTATATGTTCCTGAAAAACTTGCACTATCAAAATTTTGCAAAGGTGTTTTTAAATTCGTGTTTTGCGCGTCCCAGCTAACATTTACTAGCGGCCTTCCACTTTTTAATGTTCCAAATATTTCAGTTTTCACATTCATAGGCAGATCTGCATCTGCAATTGCAAGAGAAGCAGATACTTTTTCAGGTAAAAGATTTCGAATTTCGTTATACAAAATTTTGTCTGCGGAAACTTTGAGTTCAAAAGGTTGCCCATCTTTCTTGGTAAGAAATTTTCCCGTTAAATAAAAAGGATGTTTCTGAATGTTCAAGCGAATGTTTTTAAAAGAAAATATTCCTTCTTCATTTTTATTAAAACTAAACTTCCCTTTGATATTTTTATTCTTCAAAAAGCTGCCTTTGTTAACATTGAAAATCATAGCTAGTACCTGAATGTCCATATCCGCTTCAAAGCTTCCTGCGGAATTTTCACTGAGCTCAAAATGTGTGATCCGGTGATGTTGTTTTTTTTCTTTGATCAGATCATACATTAAAAATTCTACTTTTTCTAGAACAATATCCGGCATAATAGAACCCGAATTATTATTTTTTCCCGGCTCATTTTTGAATATGTATTTGTTGGAATAACCGGACGTATCTGTAAAAATCACAACCTTACCTTCAGTAGCAGTAATCCGTTTTACCTTATCCTTTGCATTAAATAAAGCGGCCCATTTAATATCAACCGTAATTTCTTTCATCTGCAATATAGGTTGATGATGATACTGTACCATACTATCTCCCACACTTACATTTTCCATATAAACAGATATCGATGGAAAATGCCGTAACAGACTTACATCCATTTTACCAATTTGAACCTTTCCTTTTATTTTTTCTGATATCTCTTTATTTATTGAGGAAAGTATTTCATCTTTTTTTATCTGAATAACAACAGATAGTGCAATGAACAGGAAAATAAATACACCACAGATAATGGCTATTGCCTTAAGCAACCGTTTTCTTTTGGAACGTTTAAGCACAACAGTATTCGCCATGCCAGTATATGGCATAATCCGTTCCATAAATTGTGGTTTGCTTTTTGATTTTCTTAGGGTATTAATCACAAATTGAAAACTTATGAAAATCATCAACAACATTATTATGTTTACACTTACCGGTTTACTTTTCACGGCGTGTGGAAAAGATGATCCGGCACCAGTAAGTACTAATCCGAATGACAATACAATAACTGTATCGGTTGACTCAGGAAAATCGCAATTGGGGTTTGCTGTATCCCCATCTTTTTATGGATCAAATTCCTTCAATGTTTCCAATTCCAGCAATACGTTTGCGTTTTCACAAACATCCAATGGTATCCGGCAGGTACAGGTTAAGGCAATAGATCAAAATGGTTCAAATGCAAAAACTGTTTTTCTTTTTATGGTATTACCACAGGCAGCTACTACCAATTCCGGAAATATTACCATAGATTTTACTAATCCTCCTTCAAATCCTTATACGGCGAAGCTGGTTTTAGCCTATACTCAGGATACCATTCAAAGTCCTGATTATACTTCAGTTTCAGGGAATGTTACCATGACGAGGCTGACAACTAAGGAAGTGGCCGGTACATTTCAGGGAACAGTTTCAGATAGTTCGGGAAATGTTCTCACCATTTCGGGAGGAACTTTTGAAGG
>JANOAO010000018.1:0-38392 GCA_031411115.1 Bacteroidota bacterium | reverse complement strand
ACATTTTTCGGCAATGCCTTAATATCAATAATGCCCGAAGTAATGGCTTCATTATGATAATCCACATCAAAGAGACGTGTATACATTTTTTCAACGTTAAGTGTCTCTAGTTTTTTGTTTTCTTCTTCAGAAAAATTCATCTTTGTTTTCCAGAAATAAAAACTACGGTAGACTTTGTCATGTTTTTGCTGACAGGAAAATTGAAAAAAAATGATCAGCGCAGCCAAAAAATATTTGATCATTATGAAAATGATTGAATGTAAAATTCTTCTACTTTTTTTCTGGCCCACGGTGTTTTGCGCAAAAATTTTAGAGATGAATTGATAGATGGATCGCTTATAAAACAATTAATACGGATAATGCTTCCCAGATGTTCCCAACCGAAGTGATGGACCAGTTCGTTAAGAATGGATTCTAATGTTTTTCCGTGAAGTGGATCTGGAGGCATGATGAATAAGCAGTTTGTTGAACTTTGGTGTTTATTTGAATAGTTAAAATTTCAGTTTAGCAGATCAAATTTATTATACATTAAAGGTAAACCTTATCTTAGTTGCTATTTATTTTTAGTTGAATTTCATCTATTTTATGAAGCCACTATTTCTGCTGTTATTATCATTTTGTATTCTTCAAACAGGTAAATCACAAACCAACGATAATTACTATTATCATAGAACTGGGGGAGCAACCTCCTCAGGTTTCAGTGGTACAGGTTCCAATATTGATGTGATATATCATAAAATATATTGGCGCATCAATCCGGATTCCACTGTGAAGTACATTAAGGGATATGTGCAAACTAATTTTATAACAACAGTTAACAATGTCAATGCTATTTCCTTTGATTTGAATGCTGTTCTTCAGATCGATTCTGTAATTTTTAGAAATAACAAACTCTCAGCCGGAAGTATTACCCGTACAGGAAATATATTTTCAATAGATCTGGGAACAAATCTGCCAATATCCGCTAAAGATTCGGTGACCGTTTTTTATCAGGGAACGCCGCCATCACCTTCTGCCTCTGCAACCGGTTATGTTAGGATAGCCAGTGCTTCCGCTGGAAATTATATCACCACATTATCAGAGTCGTACGAAGACAGAGACTGGTGGCCATGTAAAGCAGATATGCAGGATAAAGTGGATTCCATGGATGTGGAAGTGAATGTTCCGTGGGGAATTACAGATACTTTTTGGGTGGCATGCAATGGAAAACTTATTGATTCTACTATTGACGGCACCAACAGAACTTTCAAATACAGTACACGCTACCCGATAGCGACGTACCTGGTATTTGTTTCAGTAGCAAAATTCAACAGGTATTACACCGGACCCGTGGATGTGAATGGAACCCAGATACCGACTGCTTATTATTTATTACAGGGGAAAACCACCACAACTTATAATAATGTTTTGACCGCAATGGATAAAATGAAGCCGGTGTTACAAGTTTTCAGTGCAAAATTTGGTGAATATCCTTTCAAATTGGAGAAGCATGGCTTTTACGATGGTTTGTCGGGAGCTTCCGGTATGGAGCACCAGACTTTTTCAGGAATGAATTCCGGTGCATTAACCAGTCTCAGAACATTAACGCACGAATTGATGCATCAGTGGTTTGGTGATCACGTTACTTTTTCTACCTGGAACGATCTATGGCTTGCCGAAGGTTTTGCCCGTTATAGTGAATGTTTAGTAGGTGAGTTGATACCTTCCTTAGGTATTAATCCATTTACGACCAGAAACAATTTTAAAAATGCAGCATTGGGATTGTCAGGTGTGAGCGTATGGATCCCCAACTCAAACATCCTTAGCAGCAATACAATCTGGGGAACCAGTTACGGGCAGGCTATTTACGAAAGAGGCGCTATGATTGTTTCTATGTTACGGGCTATGTGCGGTGATACAAAATTTTATGAAGCTCTTACGAATTATCAAAATAACATTGGCGGAACTACGGCAACAGCCGACTCTGTGAAAAATTATTTTAATGCAGTTACCGGCAGTGATCTTACACCCTTCTTTAATGACTATGTGGGAGGTTCAGGTAATGGGGCAATAGCAATTGGTGGGATAGGTAATCCGGTGTATGTAATCAACTGGAGCAATCCTTCTCTTAATCGTTTGAATGTATCTGTGGGTTCTCAAACCAGAACATCCGGATCTAACGTAAGTTATTTCAGAGGCCCGGTACAATTGCATATTAAAGGATCAATCGCAACAGAAGATACAACGATAACTATTGTTGACTGGGGAAGTGGAAATTTGTCGTATGCAGGAAATGGTATTTCTGCTCCCGTTAGCGGCAATTCGCTAACGTTTGACTTATCGTTTACTCCTGTAACTGTTTTGTTCGATGACAGTTCCAGGACCTTATCAACCGGCACTACCAATAAAATTACATTAGTTCCTTTGCGTATTGTACGGTTCAATGCCGCAAAACAAGCTGGCGGAAATTATATTGATCTTTTATTGGAAGGTGATCGGGCAGAGCGAGTAGAATTATGGAAGAGTAATGATGGCATTAATTTTCTAACTGCAGGAGAAATGAACAGATCATCCAACGCTAATCAATTTAATTCAACCGATGTTAATGCTTTTGCGGTGAGTTATTATAAAGCCAAAATATTTTCAACAGGCGGACAATCGTTTACCCATGTGGTAAAGTTGGTTTCGGCAGTGCGTGACGGTTTAATTATTTCGCCTAATCCTGCGAAAGACCGGATTCTAATAAAGTTTCCGAATCGGGAAGGGTTACCTGTAACGATAAACATCATTGATGGTAGCGGAAGGAGGGTTTATGAAATCACTACAAAGGATCAGCAATGGCAAACTACGGTAAGAGGGTTACCCCCGGGAGTATATGTAGTACAACAGATTTTACAGAATAAGATAGTAAATAGGGAGAAGTTGATGGTGCAGTAACAACCTGTGAGGTTCCAACCTGTGAGGTTCCAACCTGTGAGGTTCCAACCTGTGAGGTTCCAACCTGTGAGGTTATTATAAAATCCGCAAAAATATACCATTTACACCACCTTTACCCATTCCCTCAATCCACCGCTACCTAATGTAAACACAAATTCGTCCAGTGATATGGATCGCGGGATGCGTGATGTATTCGCGGGTTGCAGGATTTGAGATGCTAAATTCAGAACCCTCTTCGATAAAGTTTTTACAGTCAGTTTTTTCCAAACCCCCAACGCAGAAAATAAGGAAACGATCTGGCCCAGGTGGGAACATCATGCTTACCGTCTGCTAATTCCAGGTATAAAATATCATCTCCCTTTTTGTAACCTAATTTATTCAATTCACCGATAACGGCATGCGTATCATCAATGGAATCAATGACACCATTATTATTTCGGTCGGCTGTTTCATCCTGCGTTCCTACTTCGAAGAAAAATTTGAGCCACGGATAATATTTCCCCTCGCGGATTTGCCTTTGCATGATGCGGTGTTCGTCTTCATCAAACAATTGATCTTCCTGCGAAAGATCACGCCACCACAATGATCCACTGAAAATTCCGGCTTTAGTAAATTCGTGAGGATGATTCCACACTATATCCAGCGCACACAATCCGCCTAAAGAAAAGCCCGCAAATGTTTTTTCCTTAAATGAATGAATGCCATATTGTTTGCGAATGAAAGGAAGTAATTCTTCAAATACAAATCGTGTATATAAAAAAGCTTTCGCACCACGGCCTTTATAATCCAGTATACCTGCAGTGCCGTATTCATTTTTCCGGTCCGGAGCACAATGCACAGCCACTGTTAGCAAAGGCTGAATGGCATCTTCTGTATAAAGATCTTCCAGAATTTCTTCAAATTTCATCGTACGAAGATCCTGCCCGTCATTTACCAATAATAAACTTACTTCGTGCGCACCCGCAAGAGCAGAAGGTAAGTAGCCATCTAATAATACATCACGCAGCAATATTTTAGAAGAAATAATGTGCTGATCAATCTTTATGGCAGTGGAAAATTCTTGTGGCATAAACAACAAATGTACAACAACCCATCATAATGGTTTAGCGTTACTAAACATAATTTGTTTATGTGGCCTCATGAAAATATATTTGAATACAATCATCAAAACTCACTGATATGAAGAAAATTGGCATCCTGCACGGGAAAGAAAGAAGTTTTCCGGAAGCACTTGTACAGCGGATAAACAGTAAAAATCCCGAAGGTATTATAGCAGAATCAGTAAGAATAGATAAAGTGGTTCAGGGTGATGCAGATGAATACGCTGTTATTTTTGACCGTATTTCACAAGACATTCCGTTTTACAGGGCTTATCTGAAAAATGCAGCAATATGCGGAACAGCAGTAATTAATAATCCATTCTGGTTCAGCGCAGACGAAAAATTTTTTAATAATTGTCTCGCTACAAAAATTGATGTTCCTGTTCCAAAAACAGTTTTACTGCCATCCAGAGAATTGCCACCTGATACGAGTGCAGAAAGTTTCAGCAACCTTGCTTATCCCCTAGATTGGGATAGTATTTTTAAATATGTAGGTTTTCCGGCATACATGAAACCATATGCAGGCGGAGGTTGGAAGAGTGTGTACAAGCTTACAGACATGGATGATTTTTTTGCAAAACATACAGAAACAGAACAACTGGTAATGATGTTGCAGGAGGAAATTATTTTTGATGAATATTACCGTTGCTATTGCATAGGCGGGAAGCATGTACGCATCATGCCTTATGAACCACGCAATCCACATCACCTCCGCTATGTAGCAGATTTTAAACCAGATGAAAAAAGACTGAAACTGATGACGGATATCGTTCTCCGCATCAACAATTATCTGGGTTATGATTTTAATACTGTGGAACTGGCGTTGAGAGATGGTGTTCCTTATGCAATCGATTTTTGTAATCCCGCACCTGATGCAGATAAGGCGAGTGTTGGAGAAGAAAATTTTGAATGGGTGGTGGAAACTTCGGCTAATTACGCCATTGAAAAAGCGAAAACACAAAAACCTGGTGTTGATAATTTAACATGGGGCGAATATGTAAAACGCAGTTCGCATAAAGAGAAATTATATTAATCTGTACAACAAATTTTTAAAAGATGGCCGGCTTATCATATAAACAATTTACACTGGGAGTAGAAGAGGAGTACATGGTGATTGATCCTGTTACAAGGGAATTGAAAAGCCATGAACAGAAGATCGTACTCGAAGGACAGAAGGTGATTAAAGATAAAGTAAAAGCGGAGATGCATCAGGCCGTAGTGGAAGTGGGAACTGATATTTGTGCGGATGTGGATGAGGCTTTTATGGATGTAGGCACTTTGCGTAAAACAATTTCCGGCATTGCCGACGATATGGGTTTATGGATCGGCGCCAGCGGAACACATCCTTTCAGTCACTGGGAAAGCCAGTTGATAACGGATCATGTACGATACAGTGAAATCGTGAATGAATTACAGGAAGCTGCACGCAGTAATCTTATTTTCGGACTGCATGTGCATGTGGGCATGGAAACAAGAGAGATGGCGATCCATATTGCCAATTCCGCACGGTATTTTTTACCACACATATTTGCATTAAGTACCAATTCACCTTTTTGGGAAGGAAGGCAAACCGGATATAAATCATTCCGTACCAAAGTATTTGAAAAATTTCCCAGAACAGGTATTCCGGATTGTTACGACAGTATTGAAGATTACGACAGTTATATAAAATTGCTTGTAAAAACGAATTGTATAGACAATGCAAAAAAGATCTGGTGGGATCTACGTGTGCATCCGTTTTTTAATACCGTTGAATTCAGGATCTGTGATATTCCAATGACGGTTCCGGAAACGATCGCTATTGCAGGATTGTTCCAGGCGATATGTGCTAAGCTCTACAAATTACGGTCGCAGAATCTCACGTTTATGATGTACAGCCGTGCGTTACTGAATGAAAATAAATTCAGGGCCAGCCGTTACGGAATAGATGGAAGTATGATCGATTTTGGTAAAGAAGCAGAGGTAAATACACGCGTACTTATTTATGAATTACTGGATTTTATAGATGATGTAGTGCCGCATCTGGGAAGCAGAAATGCCATCAATTATGTGCAGAAAATTCTCGAACAGGGAACCGGCGCAGACAGGCAACTGAAAGTTTTTGAAGAAACAAAAAGTTTGCAGAGTGTAACCGATTTTATCCATACTAATTTCTTATACGGATTGTAAATGTTATCCAATTGTAGTTAAAACAAAGAGTCTGTCTTAAAGGTCTAAGACAGACTCTTTCACATAAGTAAGTTAAGGAAATTCGATTCACTAAAAAGAGAGTCTTTTTTTAATGGCAGCTTCAGAATTATTAATTGAAAAATCACAGGCATAAGATGAAATCCTAACCATTTAAAAAAATCTTTTCTGGAGTTTAAATTAAGGAATAGCAAGTATTAATCAACGGTATAAGTAAACCGTTCCTTTCAGAGTTTTTGTTTCACCATCAATATCCCTAAACGAAATCATCCAAACATAAACACCTCGCGTTTGCGGCCTTCCTGTAAACTTCCCATCCCAGCCTTTGGTAATATTATAAGAGGTAAATATTTTTTGTCCGAAGCGATTGTAAATTATCATCTGAAAATTTTCTATCGCATATGGATATCTCATTCTGAAAACATCATTTAGCAGATCATCGTTTGGAGAAAAACTATTCGGTATCTGTAATTGGCACAACCCTTTTCTAACAACAATTGTTTGTTGCGCTATTCCGCATATATTATTTACCGTTACTGTAAATATGCCTGTATCGCTAACATTGAAAGAAGCTGAATGACTTCCATCTTGCCAGTTGAAATCTACTTCTGTATTAACCAATGCAGTAAGCAAAAATGTATTAGCCGGGCAAATAAATGTGTCATTTCCAAGGGTTACCACAGGAGTTTGAAGGAAACGTATTACAACGGTATCGGCATTGCTGCAAGCATACTGATTGACTGTCGTTACAAAATAAGTTCCCGGTGAATTCACCGTATAGGAACTACTCGTACTTCCGTTTTGCCATACATAATTTGAGTTAGGATTTGCTACATTTAATTGTAACACCGCATGATTGCATAAAGTTGTATCTGAACCCAGATTTACATCAGGCACAGGATTATAATTAACAATAATACTGTCAGTGAAACTACAAGCCAGTCTAGAAACTTTTAACCAATATAAGCCAGGCTGATTTACTACAATGAAATTATTTACATTACCATTATTCCATAAAAATGATGCTGGCGTAATGCTACAAGACAATCTTATTTCTTTTCCGGCACATAAGGAAGTATCATTCCCTAAACTGAATTCAGGAACAGGGAAAACCTGAATGTTAATGGTATCACCGTATTTACATCCATTGTTATCTGTAACATTTACAAAATAAGTACCACCAGATGTAACCGGAAACTGCGACATTGAAGAACTATTTTGCCATATGTACTGCTGAATGTTTGTATTGGTTACTTGTAATAGTAATGTTGCTCCTTCGCAAAAACTGGTATCATTACCTAAAGAAAATACAGGATTATTTAAATAATTTACCCGAATACTATCTGAAACGCTACAGCCATTAAGATTAACGTTCAATATGTAAACTCCAGCAGCATTTACTGTATAATTCGGCTGCACAGATCCATCCTGCCAAAGATAATTTCCAACAGACAATCCTGATTGAAGAATCAGATTTGTTCCTTCGCATACTGTAGTATCATTTCCTAATGAAAAAACAGGTTTCGCAGTAAATGTTACATGAATTGTATCCCATGCAAAACATAAATAATTACTAACCCGGACAGAATAATTTCCTGTTGTAAAAACTTTTATAGATTGCGTGGTAGCGCCGGTGTTCCACAGATATACTGCATTATTTACGGGCGCGTTTATAAGTATACTATCTCCAGAACATACCGTTGTATCATTCGGTAATCTGAAAGTTTGCGGATTGATGTATTGTACATTAATAGTATCGCTGGCTGTACATCCCTGATAAGATACCCTACCGCTGTATGTGCCGGATTGGGTAACACGAAATGTATCCAATGTAGAATTATTCTGCCAGGTATATATCGCATTCACAAAAGAATTTCGCATTGGCAGCATTCGTAGCAATAAACTCTGCCCATAACACACGATCGTATCGGGGCCAAATGATGCACTGGGATATTGTTTAAACAATATATTTATGGTATCTGAAGTACTACATCCATTTATATCTTTTGCTTGTATGGTGATGTTACTGCTGGTTCTGATTATTGAGTCTCTAACGGAACTGCCATTGCTCCAAAAAATATTACTATACTGATCAGGAATGTGTAACTGATAAGAAGCATCCGGACACAATAGCGTATCCCTTCCAAGATTTAATTTTAATGCTGCATCGGATACTTTAATATACCCAAATGCATCGGGACAAGAAAACCCGGAAACACCAGTTAATACATGGTAAATGCCCGAACGTCTTACTGTTATGGTTCTTGATGTATCACCTGTATTCCATCGATAACTTTGCCAGCCCGGCGGTGCGGAGATGGTTAAAGATCCAAAACAAATTGTTGTATCATTTCCCAAACTGAAATTTGGTGTGGGAACTGCTGGCGGTTGATTTATATAATCATTAATAAGTAATGGAAAAGCAGCACCACCCGGAGTTTGAAATCCTTTCAGGATGAAATTACATGCATATTTAGGAAGATTAGGACATTGAATTACAGGCAGGTAATATCGTGAAACAAAATTAGAGTCAGTTTCCTCATAATAATTCACGTAAATTTTAGCATCAGGTGCTAAATGCATATCATAAACTGATGAGGGAAAAGTGTATAATAGCGTTTTGGAAGATTGCACATTTGCTGCATTAAAATCCCATTGTGTGAGAATATTTTTTGAAATGTCATCATTGAAACCGATTCCATATAATTTACAGTTATCAGGAGAGAAGGTTAACTTTTGTACATAACCCTGGGTAGACAACAATCTATAATTAGAAAGTTCTCCGGTTTGATTATTGAAATCAAATAATTCAATAACTCCCCGATTTGATCCGGAAGGGGAAATTGATCTTGATCCGGCAAGCATTTTACCATCATGGCTAGCTGTTAAATTACCATTGGCAGTTGATGACCCTCCGTTTATCATTACACCGATATTACTGGTAATAACATTCTGAACACCTCCATCCGTCAATAAAAAAGCTTTATAGGTAGAAGAAAAATAGGGATGAACAATGATCCAGGTATCACGTCCGTTTTGGTGCTTTACCATAGTAATTTGTTCGGTCACATTTGCATTCAGAACATTATTAACTGAAACCCATTCACCCCGACCTCCATTCAACCGCATATCAAGAATGGAATATCCAAGTCCGATAGCATTTGGGCAACGAACCTGTAACCCGGTTTCTGCTGCGATAAGATCCGCCATACAACTCTGAAATTGTATTATATAAAATTTATCCGGATCATTTACAAAAGGTATTATCTGGTAAGATTGCTGATCTGGACAGGATCGCAGAAATGTTCCACTTGGAAAATAGTTAAAATCATTGCTATATCCTAAAAGATTGGAAATAATAAAACGGGTTGCGCCTGTAACAGGATTAGAATACGATATGCCACCCTGACCATTATAATAAAAATGATATCTATTAATGGAAGGAGGAAGCGGAGGTGGATTGGTGATGAAGTTGGTTACATTTTCAGGATATCCATTTTTAAAAGTGAGCATGGTTCTTCCATTATAATACCAGTTACTCCATTCTTTTTGAGAAAATGCAGTATGGTGCAAGAGCATGCAAATACAAATCAAAACTTTTGGTAGGGTCATTAAAAGAATTTCAGAGATTCAAATGTAACGGTTTTATTATATGATAAAACATCCCGACGGCCCGATAAAAGAAAACATATATATCAAGTTTGAAAAACAATAAATTCTTTGATTATTCATAAAAAAAGCCTCACATTTCTGTAAGGCTCTCTTAGTGACCGCGTTAGGATTCAAACCTAAAACCTTCTCATCCGTAGTGAGATGCTCTATTCAGTTGAGCTACGCAGCCATTTTTTGTGGATGGCAAAAATAAAACAATAATAACGTCTAACCAAAAGAAATTGGATTGTTTTGAACTGAAATGTCGCAATTATGTTGCAATCATACAATCTATTTTTAAGGGTTTAATTCAAATTTTTCTGACTATTTCTGAAGTATACTGCTTGATACAAGTGATAAATTTATACTATTAGTTAAACAGGACAGTTCTGTATCATATAAATGAGAATAGATGAGAAAATCCTAATTAGTTAATACAAAACATTCAAAAGCATTTCAATAATGTAAGGCGCAAATCATTGATAAGGCTTATAATATAAAAAAAGTAGTTTTCTGCTCAGTCTGATAATTATAAATAAATAATTGTTCTTAAATCATCAGGGAAAATATTATTAAAACGGAAACCTTTTCCCGGCGAGCTTTTGTCTCTTGGAGAAAAAGTTCCATTATAAAATTACCTGTACAATTTCTTAGGCATCCTCACTTTTACTTCCGATCCTCTTGCCAGAAATACAGAAGACGGTGGCACATTTTGTATATAAGGTGCAAAGTCAGCACCGTATAATTTTTCTATATCACAACTCAATGTAAAATCGGATACTTTGTATATCTGCCACCGGGGATGCTCGAGTGAATATTCAATAATTGTATGATTATTTAGTTTATTGTAGCCATAATAATGTTCAAAAATAAATTCTTCCTCAGAACCTTTAATAATGTCTGCAGTTGTATTGTTTGCTTTCACCATCATTTCATTCCATTCCTGATGTTTACATTTCCATTGGTATTTTACGGTAAGCACATCGTTAATCGTTTCTATAGAATGATTCATTTTTGCCACATCATAATGTTCATTATAGCAGGTATTGGCAATGGTGGCAATTAAATGGCTCGGTACAATTTCTGAAACAAATCCAACACCACGTTTCCAATTTTTACCGTCAAAATATTTAATATAATAACGCAGATTTACCTCTTCAAAATTTACAAACCCCGGCCATTTAATACCCAAAACACTAGTGTTATTAAACATAAAACCAACCACACTCACCATAGCTTTTCCCTCAAATAAGTCTAATTCTGTGAAAGGTGGTAAATAGGGGAGCAACATTTCTTTGTCAACTGTATAATTGAACATAGCGAGGTGTTCCCAACGTGCAGCTAGAAAATTTCCTGATGGCATAGCAGATGAATTAATATATATAACACTTCATGACCGCTATTGTTTATTATCCTATCAACCTTCTAGGTCCCTTAACCTTCTAGGTTGAACATTTTCCGCTTTACAAAACGTTCAACTGAACCATACATTATGCATAACGTAAAATTTTTGTACTCAATTTCTGTGACTCAAATTTGAATTATCAAAAACAACCATAGATTTCTGATAAAACATTTCCGGGATGTTCAGCAGCCTTTGTTTTTGGTGACGGAAATAGTGATCACCTTTCATTATTTACTCCACAGCGTCTCATCTGAAGGAATTTTTAAAAAAAAATAAAAAATCATGAAAAAATTATTACTAGCAGTTGCATGTATTTGTTCTGCTGCAATTTCATTTGCCCAGCCAAAAACGATATCCAAAGAAGAAGCACGGTTCATATGTGCAGAAATGATGGCCAATTTTACAGAATCGGTAGCGCCCTATTATAAAGATGGAATGTCGTATGATGAATTCCGTACAGCTTTACCAGGAGATGTAAAACCTACTAAAGAAGCAACCGCACTACTAATGAACTCTTTTGAAATGCTGGTAAATAAAACAGAACGGGATGTGATATTGAGAATGAATTCCGGTGTGGAAATGGCGCAGGCTTTACAGTACATGTACCAATTACATGAGAAAGGAATTAGCACTGATGGTGCAGAATTTTTCGGGATCAGCAAAGAGCAACAAAGAGAAATGTCTTCTGATTCTACTAAATGCCGCTGGTATGAATTGTGGTGCAATGTTAAAGATTTCGCCAACTGGGTAATTGAAAACTGGGGAACCATTCAGCAGATTATCATTTTCATCATCACTACTTTATAATACTTACAGGTTTGCTTTACCTTATTTACACCTGTAAATTTCGATATTCAGAAAAACGTAAGGTGTTGCCGCATTTGATGATTGCAGCAATAAGGTAAAGCAACCTGTATAGATGAATGTCTAAAAATATTTATATGAAAAAAATTTTTGTGTTAGGTGCATGTATTGTTTATCTGAATGCATGTTTCTGCCAGACACCGGCATTTGACAAAGAAGAATTAAGGTTTGTTTATGCAGAGATGATGTTTCAATTTTCTGAAGCGGTATCTCCTTATTTTCAACCGGGATTGTCGCAGGAAGAATTTCAACATAATTTGCTGGGTAAATCAGTTCCAACAGAAACCGGTAAAGATCTGATAGCAGCAGCATTTCAGGTACTGATCAATAAATCAGATAAGCTATTGGTGTTACGAACTTATGCTGGAAAGGAAATCAGGGCAAGCTTGCAGGTATTGCATGATCTCAAACAAAAAAATGAAAGTTCCGATGGCTCTGAGCTATTTGGAATAACTGCTGATCATCCGGATATATACGCCAGAGAGGGAAAATGCAAATGGTTCCAATTTAGTTGCCTGCTGAATGAACTGGCCACTTGGATCATCATTTTAGTCACTCCCCAATATTTTATATACCCCTTTTTAATCTAATGTATACCCCAAAAATGGTAGACTTAAAACATCAATCTATCCTCAGGACGCATAAATTTATGACATGAAAAAAAATCTATTCTTATTCCTGATGCTTTCGCAGTCCTGTTTCTTCAGTTCCTGTATTCAAAAAATGCTACTGAAAAAAGTTGGTGCGTTTGATGAAAATGCAATAACCCGTGAAATTAGCAATGGCGATAAAACAATCGTGTTCATTCCCATGCACCATGTAGGCAAACAGTCTTTTTATGCGGATGTAAAAAGGAAGATAGATTCCCTGCATAACAATGGATATGTTGTTTACTATGAAGGAACAAAGCCTGATATGAATGTAGATTCCTTAACAGCAGATACCTTAAAACGTAAATTAAGAATGATTACGGGAATTGATCCTGTATTGGCGAACAAATACGGCGGATATGTGGATACAGTCACCAGTACATTTATGGGCAGCAAATCGAAATACATTAAGTCAGAGAATCTGCGCAACCAGCCTTCTGCTCCAGCACTGGGAATTCATATGGTTAAAGATGTAAGGGCAGATGTATTCTTTTCTGATATTATAAATGCCTATGAATTAAAATATGGTAAACTGCAATTGACGGAATGTGACTTGCAAACTCCGCTTGGACAAAAATACCGTTGTAAAAAAACAGTGAAGCGTAAAGAAAAACTGGATATCCTCCTGAATTCCCGAAATGAATTTCTATCTAATGCGATTGATAAGGAGGAAAGAAAAAACATAGCTGTTGTTTTCGGCGCTAAACATTTTAAGGGGTTGTTGAAAATGTTGCAGGAAAAAGATCCTGCATGGAAAAAGGTACACTAGTATTTTTAAAATGTGAAGTCAGCTGGCTTCACATTTTTTATAAAAAAAAATCCTGCATTGCTGCAGGAAATTTTCTTTTGTTTCGGCTAAAATGAGGTTTATAATTTTATAATTTTTAATCTTTTTGTTTTTGATGCTGAGATATATTCCAGGAAATAATTTCCTTTTGCCAGCATTTCTGTATTATTAATAAACAGCGTATTATCTCCTTTCATTAACTGAGCATGCTGAATTTTTACCACCTTGCCATCATTATTCAGAATTCTGAAGATCACATTTTCTGCTATTGCTGAGGTAATTCTTGCCTGTAAATTATTACCGAAAGGATTCGGATACACCATATACATTTCAGTATCTTTTGAATCTGATTGCATCATGATGGTTTTGCTGTAGCTGAATGAACCATCTTTACTGATCATTTTAAGTCTGTAGAAATTCATTTTGCTGGCAGATACATCTTGAAAAGCATAAGCTGAAGACATATTTCCTAACGCTTTCACCTGTCCCGCTTTTCTGAACTGATTTCCGTCAATACTGCGCTCAATTTCATAACGATCCATATCTTTTTCTTCTGTTGTATTCCATTTTAAATGATTAGTTCCATTCTGGTTCGCTCCTGAAAAATCTATCAATTTTACAGGTAATACTGCACCGGCAGGTACATATACAACCGCCGTATCTTTACAACCATTTCTCTTTTCTGTTACAACCAATGTATAGTTACCTTCAAATAATACGGTATTATCTTTTGCGGTAGAAGAAAAACTTAACGGACCGCTCCATTCCCATAACAACCCTTGTGAATTGCCGAAAGGGGTTGCATAATTACTTTGCGCTTCATCGCCACCTCTTACAGTTGCAATAATATTTGATGTAATACTTGATGCAATATATCCTGTTCTGTTAGCCACCGCAACCGGCTTATTGAAATCGCCTGTTACAACAACACTATCTTTTTGGCTGGTACATCCTGCAGCCGGAGCCGTAGTTAAATAATATTTACCGGGCTTGTTAACTGTTATAGTTGCAGAATTAGCAGAACCCAGGATATTGCCGTTTGTAGTGGTCCATGTATATATTCCGGAAACAATAGTTTGTGGTTGTAAGGTGATAGAATTTTTATTACATGCCAGGTTGCCCGGTGTGGTGATGCTTGGGGAAACTGGAGTTATTTCCATAAATTCATAAGGGCCTGCAAAATCTGATAAAGCAGATGTAAATGAAGAACTTGACCTGCTTTTGATGATCATCCTGCTGAAGGGAGACCAGCATGAATTACTGAAGTCACCCACATCCACGCCCAGGTCAGTTAAATCAATCCCGATTTCACCAAATTGACCTACAGCATATTGAGTTGAATAATAATTTAAGCCGGTTGATCCATTATCTTTTGAAGTGGTACCCCATGCCGGACCTGAGGTTAATGATGTATTTACTGCTCCCCAAACCGGTAAAGAGGTGCCAGTTTTAGCTATGATTTTGGCATAACCGTAAGTGGCTGAGTTTCCATCTCCATAAAATTCACTTGAACTTGCAAATCTGAATGTTGAAGGAACAATGTTCTGGTGTGAATATTTTGAAAC
The DNA here is from genome assembly GCA_031411115.1 of Bacteroidota bacterium. Classification (GTDB taxonomy): domain Bacteria; phylum Bacteroidota; class Bacteroidia; order Chitinophagales; family Chitinophagaceae; genus Ferruginibacter. The sequence continues at coordinate 23,267 of JANOAO010000018.1, read as the reverse complement.
CCATATATAAATGGCAATTTCTGATACACTTGAACTGTTGTAATCAAAAGTGAATTCCATATCACCAGTTGTTTTTACGCTTCCATCTGCGTTAAATGTCCATTCAGAATGTCCTCCGGTTGTTGACGGGCCTGAATTTGAGAAGATTCCGGTAGTTTTATTATAATCTACTTTTTCTTTATATAATTCAAGATCCAAAAATCTGTTGCCGGTTGTTCCCATTGTACTGGCTCCAATAATTAAAACGAGGTGATCTCTAGATGCACCTATTGTTGTTGTTCCATCTCTTCTCATGTGCGCAAACCCATCAACGATATCTGTTTTGTCTATTACAGAAGTTCCTGAAGGTTCTGTTGCCCATGTAAGTGGAGACATCCCATTTTTTGATCCGCTGGTAAAAACCGTTGAATCTTGTACGCTACCTCCATTTCCTATATTATCCCTGATATACCTGGCATCCATCATTAACTTACCATTTTGTGAAGAAAATTTAGGAAATGCCATTCCTTTGCTGATTAAAAAGTTTTTTCCTGTTGCCAGTTGCAATTTCAAAGCTGCCGAACCTGTAGTATCAATCATTCCTTTTCCTGCCGGAGATCCGCTTCTTACAAACCAGTCATGAGTTGGCCCTGCAGCGTAAGTTCCAATTAAACGTTCTGCTGAATAAATATCCCCATCAATACCAAAATTGGATATTAATCCCGGATTAAATTGAGCGTTTCCGTTGGTGGCTAGAATTACAAGGCATAGGATGGCCGTAATCGTAGTGTACAATTTTTTCATGATTCGTGATTTGAGGGTTACTTCTGGTTTTACTTAGAAAAGGACTTATTTTTTAATCAGATTTTTACGCTGATCACCGTTTTGTTTTAATTTTTTTACGGTTAGAACCACCGTATTTTAAGGAAGGTATTTACTGTGCAAGCTGTGTAATTAGTACGTGTTAGGGACTGTAAAATTACTACGCAAATCTACAAATGCAAACTTTCAGACATTTATTTTTTATTTTTTTTTAAATGTATATCGCTTGTATGGCTAACTATATACATAAAAAAACGCCTCATTGCTGAAGCGTTGTATTGTAATAAGCTGTTTTTGAACTAGAAATTATACCTGAAAGTTAACTGTCCGTTCCATCTGCTGCTGGTGGCAGGACTGGTACCATCACTGATCAAACCAATTTTATTGGAAGAAGGCTTTTGGTATTTATACGTAGGGTTTGTTCCGCTGAATCCTTCAAAACTGAGGATCTGTGCCTGATCGAAACTTAAGAAATACTGACGGCCTGCATCCTTATCCAAAAAGTTGGCTAAGTTGAACATATCCAGTCTTACTGATACAGCATGTCTGATTTTTCCTACTTTCATGGCAAATTCCTGTGTAAGACTCAAATCTAAAATATGAGTGAAAGGCAATCTTGCTCCATTTCTCTCTGCATATTTTCCACGGCGTTTACTTAAATAGCTGTTTGATTTAATCAAAGCTTCAAACTCATTTTTCTGCGCAACAACATCAGCCGCATTTTGAGTTGCAGTTGCTCCGGATAAACGGGTAAGGAAAGTCATCTGATCCATTTCTGAACGGGAAGCAGGAATATACATAAGGTCATTATTGGTAACACCATCACCAATAAAACTGCGATTGCTCATGGTATAACTGAATGGGCTACCACTTTGGCCGTTATATACTAAAGCAATGGTGGTGGAAGCATGATCATTTGCATAAGAAAATTTCTTGCTGGCAAATGCAAAGATCCGATGTCCTAAACTGAAGTCTGATTGCGTAAGCGGAACATAATTTCTGGTACTCACCGCTTCCATATTCTGCCAGTTAGAAGTATTAATAGAATTAGTTCCTTCGTTATGCACCATGGAACTTCCATAAGTATAGGTAGCATTAAAGTTTACACCTTTCTTACTTTGTTTATCAATTCCCACAGTAAAATTATAAGCGTATCCTTTCTGGCCAGATGTATTACGAACCAATATCACATTTGTATACGGGTTGCGGATTGCCGCAGTTGCACCTGCTGTACGATAAATCAAGCGGTTAGGGTTTCCGGTGAAGGAGTATACCGGTCTTTTATCTGGTCCTGTGGGGTTTACCGTATTGGGCAGGAAGTTAACATTTACCCAATCCACTTCCGATAAATTTTTGGTGAATAAAGCCTCTGTAGTAAATGTCCATCCTTTACCTAAACGCTTATCGGCCGCTAATGAAATTTTCATAACTGCTGGCAGGCGGAAATTTTTAGCAACAATATTTTGTTCGCCCTGAGGAGATAATAATGACGGAGATAATCCGAAATCAGTTTGCGTATACTGGTTATCAACATCCGGACGGAAAGCAACCGGTGCACCACTTAATTGTAAACCATACTGAGTGGTAACACCCGTAAGTTGTGCGGTAGTACGTGCTGTATCTAATGCACCGATGGTGATACCGTTGTTCTGGTAAACACCTCCCGGCCACACCAATGGTGTTCTGCCGCCAAAGATGCCGATACCACCACGAAGTGTGATATTTTCATCATCCATATTGTATTTGAAACCAATACGTGGAGCGATCTGAATTTTAGGAGTAAATTTTTGTCCGCTTTTGGCTCCTTCAAGATTGTAATATCTGGATATAACGGGCAATGCGGAGTCGTTGAAGAACTGATCTGTCGGAACGTCAGTATTGAATTTCGTCTGATCTGCTCTTATACCGAAGGTTAATGTAAGCTGATTGTTTACTTTCAAATCATCATTAATAAAAAATCCGATTCTGGTCGATTTGAAATTCGCTCCCGCCTTAACATTCACATCACCGCTTTTATTACCAGCATCCAATAATGAATATTGTCTTCTGTAACGGGAAGGTCCGAGGTCCATCATAAATGCTGTTAATGGATTGATCTGAGATGGACTTCCGTTAGGGCCTAATGCAGCATATTCATACGCGCCAAAATTTCTGTTTATGAATAAATTGTACGATTTGTTGAAATCGATATCAGCGCCGATCGTTAAAGCATGTTTTCCTGCAAAAATTTTATAGGCATCGTAAAAATTGATGATCCTTTGTTTAAGCAGATTCGCTGTTGAAGCATTTTCACTTCCAAAATTCAAACTCGGGCCATTATTATATGCCCTGATGGTAACATTGGGGAAAGGTGATCCATTGTAGGTTCGGTCATCCACTACATCCGTTGCAGAAACACGGAATTTGTTATTCATCCTGTTGCTGAATTTTGTGTTCAACTCCAGATTTCCTGAGTGCTGTGTAGTTGGAAAAATCTCCGCACCATTAGTGAAATTGATCGAACCCGTTGAACCATTGTAGGAACTTCTTCCGGGATTGTTTCTTTCAGCTTTAGTATAACGGTAACTTAAGGTGAGTTTGTTATTGGAATTCATATTAAAATCAAAACGGGTATTGATATTTGTTCGATCGATCAGATCCGGATTGTTCAGCCAGTCACCAGGTTCATAATTATATTTTGTTCTCAGGTGATCAACAAGTTTGGCAACGGTATCGGCAACATTAAAAGTTGAATTACCCGAAACCAGATAAGGTTGTAAACGTTCGTCTTTTTGTTTTTCTGCATTCAGGAAAAAGAAAGCTTTATTCTTGATGATCGGTCCGCCAATAGTGAAACCGTAAGTTTTATTATTGAATTTAGAAAATTTCGTTCTGGCACTGTCGGGCAAACTGCCCGGTGTTTTACCGGCAAGATTTTCATTGCGCATGATATAATACGCAGAACCATGAAAATCATTCGTTCCGGATTTAGTGATGGCATTGATAGCACCACCGGTAAAGTTACCAAGCGATGCATCATAAGGAGATACCTGTACAACTATCTGGTCAACGGCGTCAATGCTGATAGGAGTTACATTCGCACGGCCACCGTTTGTTCCCTGATCGCTCACCCCGAAAACATCATTATTAACTGCACCATCAATTAAAAATCCATTGAAACGGTTGTTTTGTCCGCCAATGGAAATGCCACCGGTTCCGGTCACTTTAGCCTGGGGTGTAAACCGTACATAATCATTCAGGTTTCTGCCGATGGTAGGCAACACGGCAAGCCTGTCCCGGCCTATTGTTGTCTCCGTTCCGTTTTTAGCAGTGGAAGAACGAGTGCCGGTCACAATAACTTCAGTGAGGTTACCGGATTTGTCTCTCAAAGTAAAATCTTCTCTTCTGGTTTCACCTAATTGTAATAATATTTCTGTGCGCACTTCATTTTCAAATCCTACATATGAAACCGTGATCGTATACGGTCCGCCCGGATTCATATTGCTGATATCAAATTGTCCTCCTGAACGTGAAGCAGCAGAATAAACTGTTCCCGTTGGAATATGCAATGCGCTAACAGTAGCTCCTGGCATCATAGAGCCGGATGCGTTTTTAACAACGCCCGTAATATTACTGGTGGTAACCTGCGCCCACAAGGCACATGGCATTACCAAAATAAACATTAAAATGGGCAATAATTTTTTCATGTGCATATAATTAGATTTTGCTTATGCAAAACAAACACAATTAATTAAAGTAAATGTTAACAGTTATTAACAAATGTTTAAAGGTGTTTACAACTATTTATAAATGACTTTAAATATTTATAGCTGATCTATTCATTCCGAATTTGGTAAATAACAAAAAATGTTACGTTGTACCTTTGTCACCAAATCAGAATTATGTTAGATCGTATTGAAGAGGCTATTGATGATATCAGGATGGGCAAAATGATTATTGTAGTGGATGATGAGGACCGTGAAAATGAAGGTGATTTTGTTACCGCTGCCCGCAATGCAACTCCGGAAGTTGTAAATTTTATGAGTTTACACGGACGTGGACTGATCTGTACGCCTTTGGCCGAACAACGTTGCGAAGAACTGCATCTTAATCCGATGGTAGTTGACAATACTTCTCTGCATGAAACAGCATTCACCGTTAGTATCGATCTTTTAGGTCATGGATGTACAACAGGCATCTCTGCACACGACCGGTCTAAAACAATTTTATCCCTCGTTGATCCTGATACCAAACCGGAAGACCTCGGCCGTCCCGGACACATTTTTCCTTTACGTTCTAAAAAAGGCGGTGTGCTTCGCAGAGCAGGACATACAGAAGCATCTACAGATCTTGCCTTGCTCGCAGGTTTTGAAGCGGCAGGTGTGTTAGTGGAGATCATGAATGAAGACGGATCTATGGCGCGGTTACCGGAACTGATGCTGATCGCCAAAAAATTTGATTTGAAGATCATTTCCATAAAAGACCTCATCGCTTACCGCTTACGTACCGAAAGCCTGGTGGAAGAAGAAGTACGCGTAAACATGCCCACTAAATACGGAGATTTCGAACTGATCGCTTTTAAACAAATCAATACAGGCGAAATTCACATGGCACTTAAAAAAGGCGATTGGAAAAAAGATGAACCAATTTTAGTTCGCGTGCATAGTAGTTGTATGACCGGGGATATTTTAGGTTCACTTCGTTGTGATTGCGGCGACCAGTTGCAGAAGGCTTTAAAAATGATTGAAAAAGAAGGCAAAGGCCTTGTATTATATATGAATCAGGAAGGACGAGGTATTGGTCTTGTAAATAAACTGAAAGCATATAAACTGCAGGAACAGGGAATGGATACCGTTGAGGCCAATCTGCATTTAGGTTTTGGTATGGATGAAAGAGATTATGGAGTGGGAGCGCAAATACTGAGGGAACTGGGTGTTACTAAAATGAAACTGATCAGCAATAATCCAAGAAAGAGAGTAGGACTTATTGGTTATGGACTGGAAGTTACAGAAACAGTTGCCATCGAAATTGCGCCAAACGATCACAACAAAAAATATCTTTTTACTAAAAGAGATAAATTAGGTCATGAAATTTTGAACGGACTGTAATTTTAATTCGGTTCTGTTCTTATTTGTGCATGCCTTTGCATAATCAGGCTGTCGATCGTTTTCCTGCTCTTGAAAATATCACTGATAAAATTAAATTCTTTTCGGTAGGTTAACTGTACGCCGGAACTGTTTCGTTTTGTTTGCGTAAAATCAAACGAACTGCGGTTAAACCCCACCACTCTTAAAGAACCTTCTTTATTCAATAGCCACTCAATAGAAATGTCTGGTGTGATGGCTTCTCTTCCGATAAGTTGTACAAGTGCAGGATTATTATATTCGATATTTCCACCCACTAAAAATATAAGCCGGTTACTAAAAAATATTTTTAATCCTGCTCTGATATTTGCCTGTAACTGATTGGCTGTAGATTGAAGATTCAATGTTGGATTGATATCTACATAAGAAGTAACAATTCCATTGGTAGCTTTATCCAGTTGTTTATTCAGCAGGTTCGTAAGCCATCCGCTGATGATGCCGCCAATAAAATTATTAGCAATCGAAAATGTATTTTCATAAGAAAGGAAACTTCCCTCTGTAGATAAAAACTGATTAAACAATAGAAGGCTTGCTATCTGTTTATTCATTTCCGTTTTATCATTTTGATAATCGGCCAGTTTTCTAACGGCGATATAATCATTCCTGATAACACTCTTTTCCGGCAGCCTGAATTCAAAATCGATATCCGGTTTTTGAAGAATTCCGCTTAGTTTGGCTACAATGGTAATATCTTCTTTTTGTTTAAAAGCGCCTGAAGAAGCAATAGAGCTGATATCTACATTTTTAGCCAGGTATTCTGCCTGTAAATTTATGTTAGCAGCAAGTGGATCGCCGGTCCATCGGATATATCCGCCTCTGCTGAGTGTAAAAGGTCTTTTAAAAAAAGTCTGAAAATTAAAATCATAATAACCGGCAACGATTTCGTATTGCCCGCGGATGGACAATGGTTCCGTTGTTCCTACTCTGATGTTGATAGAACCATTTCCCTGCCCGCGGATGATGTCTTTTGTAGTTTCATCTAATATTACATCTACAATACAGGCCGGATTTGCGGTGATGTTCAGGTTTACAAAAATGTTTGTGGCTTCCTGGCTGATTGCGGTATCCATCTGCTCTCCAAACTGAATGAAATCTATATAATCGATCGCATTACTTTCTTTGGTGGATCCACTCGTTAAAAAAATATGACTGCTGTCTAATTCACTGGGAGCTCCGGTGATGTCCATTTGTAAATTCGTTATGGGTCCGTTAATGCGCATAACCGCATCACCAATTACATTTCCATAAAACTGTACATTGTCTTTTCGGGTGGTATGTAATAATGCCAGCTTTGCAGTTTCCAGACGAATATTATCAAAACGTAATTTTTTGAAAAACTCATGATACATTTTTCCGGAAACCAGCCCTTCATTTCTTAATGTATCACGAAGCCGCATTCTTCCCAGATCAATTTCATCTTTTCGGAAAACTATTTTCTGATCCGTCAACAGATATTTACATTTTGTATAGGCGACAATTACAGATCCTGAATCTATTGTAGCATCTCCGGTTAAAAATGGATGTGCAGTAGTTCCGCTTAATACGAGATTGGTTTCTGCAAAACCACTCATATCACTGAAAATTGTATTCAGGTAAGGCTGTAATATTTTAAGATTAATTCGTTTACTCAGCATGTCTATTTTTAGCTGATTTCCGGTAGAATCTTTTGTGTTTACAAATCCTGAAATATGCAAGGTATTGGTGGAGTCATTTACATCTCCGTTAAATGTTACGAGCCCGGTTTTGGTATTGGCAGAAGCATCTAGCTGTAATGATCCTACATAATTACCTTCCAAAGTAGTACTATCAGAAGTTCCTTTAAAATCGATGATCATTTTGCCGAACGGATCTCTTAAAACTGCGGTACCTGTCAATATTCCTTTTACATCAGGTTCTGTTATTATAAAAGGAAGAAAATCACCGATGTTGACTTTTTTAAGGTTTGCCACAATATTCGTTTCATTATTGTCCGGTGAAATGGCTGTTGAAATTTCTATCTCCTGATCTCCTTGAATAAAACGTATTTCATCTGCATGCACATAATTTTTCTGGATCACCAGTTCTCCGTCCTTTTCGAGCGTCCACTTTTTATCATTCAGTACAAAACTCGAGGGAAAGAAACGGATTTTGACACCATCTTTTAAAGTTTGAATGGACGCATTTAATTCTGCATCACTTACATAATCGCCCGCACTGGTTTTTAAACTGATGTCAGAAATATCATTATGGGCAGAAAGGTGCAATTGTGTAGAAGGGAAATGAAGGCTATCCGACACTTCAATATTATCTACCGTAATATCAGCGGTTAAGGTGTCGCTGTTACCGGAACCCGTCAGATTTATATTACTGAACTTTTTTCCATCATAGAAAAATTCAGGAGAAGTTGCATTCAGAGATAAGTTGTAATTATTCATATCCAGTCTTCCGTACAAATGCGAATCGTTCAACCCTTTAATTCTTTTATCAAATAACTGAACATATTCTTCTATCTGTCGTGTTCGTATGTCTATTGTAAAATCCTGGTTCTTTACTGCATAAGCAGGTTTTGGAATATAATTCGGATAATAGCGATTGAGAAAATATTTGAAAGACTCCGGAAGATCTGCAATAGAAAATTTTCCCGTAATGTTGGCGTCCACCTGATTGGATTGCAACGTCAGCGACTTTTCGCCGTTGGCCGTATCAGAGATCAGGTTCAGATAATCGAAAGATAATTTGGTGGTATCATGTATCAGTACCGCATCATACACTTTCGCGGTGCCTAAAAAATTATCAATTTTATTTCCGCTGAAATTCAAAGCAAACAATCCTGATAAAGAGAGTTCCGATGTAGAAAAACCCAAGGCCTGTAAATTGATTTTTTGAATATCCGCTGCTGCATTAATCGTCATAGCACTTACACCGAAATTAACAGTACCGTCAATAGTTCTGATTTTTACGTTAGGATCATCGGATTGTAAATGCCCGGTAAAAAGCCTGTTTTTAAAATTTCCACTCAGGCCGATGTCCTGATAATTATATCCGTTAAAATAAAAACGTTTTACATTTCCGTCGAAATTTGAGTTAAGCTCTTTTAATGAAAATCCCTGACCGGAAACTTTTCCATTCAATGCGACCACACCAAATTCTTTGTTGTCAATGAGTTTCCCTACATTAAATCCATTGGTAAATAGTTTCCCTTTATATTTTGGGATGCCATTTTCCGGCAGCTTCATATTTACATCTGCTACTATAGTTCCCATGCTGGTAGATAATGTTCCATAGGTTACAAAGTCATCCATAAATCCTGTAAAGGTTCCGGTGAATGCGATATTTCCTAAGAGGGACAATTTCGGCTGTGTAATATTTCTAAGAGAAGGAACTAGTAAGGTCATCTCATTATAATTAGTCCTCAACTGGTTCGATTTCAGATCAATGAAAGTACTGTTCACATCAGGAAGCCCACGCATGGTAAGGTTGCCATCCACATAACTATTGCCCGTTGCAATCTTCATCCGCTTAATGGAAAAATTATCTACCGTTCCTTTTGCATCTCCTTCCAATTTAAAAATACGATTCCAGTTTTTTAGAGTAGGAGCAAAAATGGCCAGATCGTCAGAGTGTAATTCGCTTTGCGTAAAACGTGCTTCCATCGCAACGTTATGTATGTACTCCGACATATCATGGTTGAACGACTGATAGTGCATTGCATAATAATTACGCAAATGGCTTTTGTTGGTGATCAGGTCCAGATTTGAAAATTCCATCATTTCAGGTGTGAATTTTATACGGGCCTGCAGTTTTTGTATATGTAATCCGCTACGCTCTTTGGCAGTTAACAATACATCTGCAGAAATCGTATCATTCCATGCGTTGAAGTTTTTGAAACTGCCATCAATGCTTTGGAAAAGCAGATGCTGGCCGTCAAACTGATCTGTATAAGGCGCCCGGTCGGTTTGTTTTTCATTTTGGAAAATACCTTTTTTAATTACCATACTGGCCATACTCACTTTCCAGCCGGAGTTATTCCACTTGAAGGCATTTACTACGGGGATTTTTTGTAATACAACGCCCGGTGAATAATCTGCAGGGCGTTTTCCATCATAATCTGCCTGCATGAATAAGGGCGTATCAATATCTAAAGAACGAATGTCCAGGATCTTTTTTTCATAATCGATTTTATTAACGAACAGATCGAGCTTACCAATAAATGTATTCATATCGGTTCCGATCCAGCCATCATTTTGTTTCACTTTTACATTCAAAAGATGTAGTTCCGTAAGATGCAGTTCCGGCCCTTTCGATTTTTTCTTATTGGGATTAGAAGGTGTGTCAAAATAATCAGCTATGAACTGATAATTCCAAACCGAATCAGTTCTGTTGGCATTGATATATGCATCTTCGAGTGATATATATTGCAGTTCAATATTATCCTTCAGAAAAAACCAGTCGTTAATATTAACCTTGGCTGAACCTGCGTACAACAGCGTATCTTTTTTCTGATCTTCAATTAATACACCTTTGATCTCAAGTTTATTGAAAAATTCGAAATCCACGCCTTTGATGCTCACGTGTGTATGTAATGATTCAGATAAATTTTTAGCTACTTTTTGAGCGATCCATGTTTGCACCGATGAAAGATGCAACAATCCATACAGCGTCAGCAGGAGCAGCAGCAGTATCAGAATGGTTCGTTGTAATATTTTAAGAAATCGGCGCAGCTTTAAAAATTATGGGCAAAAATAGCTAAACAGCTACTAAGCACAAATTAAGGAACGGCTTTATTGTCTATTTATAAACAGTTTAACGAAGGAAATATCCAAAGGTGAGGCTTATTGTACGGTTTCTGATATTTAACTGGTCAGTTTCCGCATTGTTATTGATATTTATAAAGTTTACCTGATAGCCTGCCTGTAAGATACATTTTTGAAAAGAATACGAAGCGCCCATGAACATGCCCATATCATAAAAGCCATAATCTTTTACCAGAGAGAAACCAATATCAGATGTGTTGGTCACACCATTTTCTGTGATCTTTTCTTTTCCTGAAAATGCAAAAGATGCGGTAGGACCGGCATTCAGCGCAAATCCTTTATGTATTGCCGGAATTTTGAAACTAAGAATAGCACCCAGCTCTATATAATGGAATGTGGTGGAAATTTCCTGCCTCGTTCCTTTGATAGGTTTAAAGGAATAGCCTTTCATGCTGTACATGATGGAAGGCGTGAAATGCAAAGGACCATCAAATTCAAAATCGGCCATTGCGCCAAAGGTAGCTCCGGCTTTATATCCGCTGGAAATTTTGGTAGCGCTGTCATATATTCTGGCGTTCGAATAATTCACACCGGCTTTCAGTCCAAAGCGCTGCGCCCGGGAAGTAAGGCCTGCCAAACAAAAAAGTAGGAAGATGAAAATTTTACGGTGAGGCATTGAGCGGTAAGATATATGCGTTTAAGAAACTACGTTTGATTTTGTTTCAATAATTTCATGCAAATAAAACACATCAAATCTTGAAAAGACTATTTACAGCCTTATTTATTTTCACAAATCTGGTATTAACTGCACAAACGTTGCCATCGCCTTCTATTTTTTTAGGATATGAACTGGGTTCCCGCTTTACGCCGCATCATAAAATAGAAGCCTTTTTTCAAATGGCAGCTAAGGCAAGCCCTCAGAAAATGAAACTGCAGCAATACGGCAGTACGTATGAAGGACGACCATTGTTGATGGCTGTTATCACCAGTGAATCAAACATGAACCGACTGGAAGATATCCGTAAAAATAATTTGCGTTTAACAGGTTTATTAAATGACCAGCCTGCCAATACGAATATGCCGGTGATTGTTTGGTTAAGTTATAATGTGCATGGCAATGAAGCAAGTTCTTCAGAGGTGTCTATGAAAGTTTTATTTGAGCTGTTACAATCATCTGATTCACGCATTCAACAATGGCTCGAAAAAACGGTTATCATTATTGATCCATGCCTGAATCCCGATGGCCGCGACCGGTATGTGAACTGGTATAATATGAGCGTGGGTAAAAATGTAAATGCGAATGCTGATGGTCGGGAACACAATGAACCATGGCCGGGCGGAAGAACCAATCATTACAATTTTGATCTTAATCGCGACTGGGCATGGCAGAGTCAGATAGAAACGCAGCAGCGAATTAAAATTTACAATCAGTGGATGCCGGAAGTGCATGTTGACTTCCATGAGCAATATCCGGGAAGCCCTTATTATTTTGCTCCGGCTGCAGAACCGTTTCATGAAGTGATCACACCATTTCAGAGAAGTATACAAAATGATTTTGGCCGCAATCATGCAAAATATTTTGATGCGAATGGCTGGTTATATTTCACTAAAGAATATTTCGATTTATTCTATCCGGCCTATGGCGATACGTACCCGATTTACAATGGTTCGATAGGCATGACCTATGAGCAGGCAGGTCATAGTCTTGCCGGGCTTGCCATTGCATTGGACGGAGATGATACGTTGAAACTCACCGATCGTATCGCACATCATTATACCACCAGTTTGAGTACAATAGAAACAGCAGCCGCCAATGCGGGAACTATCTTAAATGAATTTAAAAAATATTTTTCAGAATCTACAACCAATGGAAGTGGTTTGTATGCAACTTATGTTGTAAGAGGAAGTGAAAAAGGAAAATTACAATCATTACTGGCATTGCTCGACCGCAACCAGATTCAGTATGCTTTTGCAGGAAAAGCTGGTCCGGTGAAAGGTTATAATTATTTCTCCGGAAAAGAAGGAAGCTATACAACGTCATCTGTTGACGTAATAATACCGGCTGCTCAGCCAAAAGCCAATTTATTACGTGTTTTATTTGAGCCGCAATCCAAACTCAGTGATTCTGCTACGTATGATATAACAGCGTGGTCGTTGCCTTATGTATATGGAATAGAAACCTATGCTATTAAAGAAAAGATTACAGGAACTGTATCGGCTTTAAAAGAGGAAGGCTTTGCGCTTAAGGAAAATGCCTATGGATATTTAATACCATATGAATTTCTGAACGATGGGAAATTATTGGCTGCTTTATTAACAGAGGGCTTTAAAGTACGCATAGCAGAAAAACCTTTCAGTTATAGCAAAAGAAATTTCAGAAGTGGAACACTGGTAATATTGCGTTCCGGAAACGAAAACAGATGGAAGCAATTGGAGACATTGATCAGATCGAATAAGAATGAAGCAATCATGGTTTCTTCCGGCTTTATGGAGTCAGGATTTGATTTTGGCTCTGATAAATTACACCTCATTAAAAAACCAAACGTAGCGGTGTTGACTGGCAAAGGTGTTTCAGAAACTGCTGCCGGCGAAGTATGGCATTTCTTCGATCAACAACTGGAATATAATGTTACGATGATCAATCAGCTTGATCTGGGAGATGTGAGTTTAAAGAAATACGACGTATTGATTATGCCTGATGGAAATTATAAAATTTTTGAGGATAAGGAATCAGCAGCATCTTTGAAAGATTGGGTGCGTCAGGGAGGAAAACTGATCGCAATGGAAGGTGCAGTAGCGCAGTTGTCGGCTGCAGAATGGGGATTGAAATTAAAAAAGGAAGATGAAAAAACGGATGAAAAGCCTACGTACGACGATTTGAAAAAATATGCCAACCGGGAAAAAGATTATCTCGTTAACACCATTCCGGGAGCCATTTATAAACTGGAATTAGACAATACCCATCCGTTGGCCTTTGGATATCCTGATTTTTATTTTACCATGAAAAGAGATGGCTCCACGTATGACTTTTTAAAAACGGGATGGAATGTGGGTGTTTTCAAAAAAGATAAACAGGTGTCTGGTTTTGTAGGAAATAAATTAAGAAACAAGATACAGGACGGAACATCCATAGCCGTGCAGCAAATGGGCAGAGGAAACGTGGTGTATTTTACGGATGATCCATTGTTCCGCAGTTTTTGGGAGAATGGAAAACTGATGTTTACCAATGCAGTATTTTTTGTTGGACAATAAATAGTAAAGATGTTTAGATTATTGATCGTTTGTATTTTATTTATAAATACGGTTGCAGCACAAACAAAAAATGCTGCAGAAATTTTGCAGGATTTTAAAAAGTTGGATGTTCATGGTGCTGTATTATATATTGCCGCACATCCGGATGATGAGAATACAAGATTGCTTTCTTACCTCGCCAATGAACGAAAATTCAGAACCGGATATTTAAGTTTAACAAGAGGAGATGGCGGGCAGAATCTGATCGGTGATGAGCAAGGAATTGATTTAGGATTAATTCGTACGCAGGAATTACTGGCTGCCCGAAAAGTAGATGGTGCTGAACAATTTTTTTCATCAGCGTATGATTTCGGATATAGTAAAAGTCCGGATGAAACATTTCACAAATGGAATCATCAGAAAATATTAGGTGAAGTAGTGTATGTGATACGTAAATTCCGACCGGATGTTATTATCACCAGATTTCCAACAACAGGCGAAGGCGGACATGGACATCATACAGCTTCGGCAATACTGGCCGGGGAAGCTTATGATGCTGCTGCAGATCCAGCGCAATTCCGCGAACAAGGGCTGGCTCCATGGAAAGTGAAACGTTTGTTATGGAACACTTTCAACTTCGGTTCTGCCAATACGCAAAAAGAAGATCAGTTTAAAATTGATGCGGGCGGATTTAATCCGTTACTGGGAATAAGTTATGGAGAAATGGCAGCAGCCAGCAGAAGTAATCATAAAAGTCAGGGCTTTGGTGTTCCTGCGCAAAGAGGTACAATCATCGAATATTTCGCCACCATAAAAGGAGAAGCACCTGTTAATGATTTGATGGATGGTATTGATGTAACTGCAGCACGCTATGTAGTAAATGATAAAACGATAATCACACAGTACAAAGAGTCAGTTAATGCTCTGATACAACAATTCGATCCATCTCAACCTTCCGCTTCTATACAGAGATTACAGCAGTTGCATGATCTTGTGCAGCGGTCAGGAGATGAATTGCTGATGAAGAAATTATCTGCCATTGAAAATTGTATACTCAATGCATCCGGAATTTTCATGGAAGCTATTTCTCAGAATGTGATCATCGCAAAAGGTGATTCTACAAAATTTAATCTGGTATTCAACAACAGGAACGGATTGAAAATTGATGCTGCGTCTGTAAATTTATTTGAGGAGAAATTTGCTTTCGATGTTTCTCAAAAAAATATTAATTCAACAAAAAATATTAACGTATTTATTCCTTTTGAATTTGAAAATTCACAACCTTACTGGCTGGAGCAACCTTTAAAAGACGGATCATTTTCTATAGATCCTCAACTTACCGGATTGCCGCAGAATATATTGTTTGTCAACTTTAGCGTAACGATAAACGGCAAAACGTACGGCTTTAAAAAACCCTTACAGTTTAAATCTACAGATCCTGTGAAGGGGGAGGTGTATCAGTCGGCTGTTATTACAGATCCTTTGCATATTGCTGTTACGCCAACGCTGATTATTTTGCCTGACCAGGGAAATGTATCTCAAAATATTTCTGTAAACATCAACCCAAATGAAAACTGGGCTGTGCCATCAAAATTGGAAATGGTTAAAAACGGAAATGTAAAAGTAGTAGCGGATTCAATTGGTGTTTTAAAAAAAGCAAATAGTTCTATTTTACAATTCCCTGTATCATCGAGTGATTTTGCAAATAATTCCAGCTCTGATATACGCTTACAAATTCGAAGCAATGGTTTTCCGCTTCAGCAGAAGGGGTTTAAAAAAATAAATTACGATCATATTCCGGCGATCAGTTATCATTATCAGCCTACCGTTCGTGTTTTAAAAATGGATCTTAAAACAGAAGGAAAAACGGCTGGATATATTGCCGGAGCCGGTGATAAAGTACCTGAGGCTTTGATGCAAATGGGCTATCAGGTTATCATGTTAGCAGAACAGGATTTGACATATGAAAAAATAAAAAAACTGGATGTTATCATCACAGGAATAAGAGCGTATAATATTCATAGCTGGCTGAGTAATGCGCATACCGTTTTAATGAAATATGTGCAGGAAGGTGGCGTGTTACTGGTGCAGTACAATACCAATAATTCGATCGGCCCGGTTAAAGCCAGTATCTCACCATATCCGTTTAACATTTCCAGGAACAGGATCACAGATGAAAATGCTGCCGTAGATTTTTTAATACCTGACCATCCTTTATTGAATTTTCCGAACAAAATTACGGCTGCTGATTTTGAAGGATGGATACAGGAAAGAAGTATCTATCATGCGGACAATATAGACGAACATTATAAGAAGTTACTTTCTATGAATGATCCTAACGAACAAAAAAATGAAGGAAGCCTGATCGTTACGGATTATGGAAAAGGAAGATTTATGTACACTGGTTTAGTATTTTTCAGAGAATTGCCTGCAGGCGTTGCAGGTGCGTACCGTTTGTTCGCTAACCTTATTGCGAATAAAAGAAAATAATCATGAGTATATACGACTGGATTGTTTTAGTGGGCGTATTACTGTTCATCATAAGTTATGGTGTTTATAAAAGTCGTACTACAAAAAACCTTGAAGGATATTTTTTAAGTGACCGGAGTCTTCCCTGGTTTTTGGTGTTGATGAGCATCATGGGAACGCAGGCCAGTGCCATTACTTATTTATCAGGACCGGGACAGGCATATTCAGATGGATTACGTTTCGTACAATATTATTTCGGTTTGCCACTGGCCATGATCGTGATCAGTTTATTTTTTATGCCGGTGTATAATAAACTGAAAGTATTAACCGCGTATGAATTTTTAGAACATCGTTTCGATCTGAAGACACGCACACTCACGTCATTTTTATTTCTAGTTTCCCGGGGATTAAGCACCGGTGTGAGCATTTACGCACCTTCACTGATATTAAGTGCGATCATGGGATGGAATATTTATCTCACCAATATTGTGATGGGAGGTTTGCTGATTATTTATACAATGACAGGTGGTGCGAAAGCGGTGGCATATACACAAGGTTTGCAAATGGGAATTATTTTCATTTCATTATTTGTGGTGGGATATACAGCCATTCATTTATTACCGGAAGGTGTTGGATTTCAGGATGCCATCAGGGAAGCAGATGCCCGCGGGAAAATGAATCTTATTACCACAGGAATGAAGAATGGAAGTTTTGACTGGAAGGATAAATACAACATATGGAGCGGTGTGATAGGCGGTTTTTTTTTAGCGCTCAGTTATTTTGGAACAGATCATAGCCAGGTAGGCAGGTATCTTACCGCTAAAGATATTTCGGCAAGCCGTAAGAGTTTATTAATGAACGGCCTTATTAAAGTACCTATGCAGTTTTTTATTTTACTGATTGGTGTTTTGATATTTTCTTTTTACCTGCATACAAAAGCCCCGGTATATTTTGATGAATCAAGAAAAGCCATTGCAGAGCGTACAGATTTTGGTCCGCAGTTAATTAAGGTGGAGCAGGAGTATAAACTGGCTTTAATAGATAAAAATGAATTAAGGGCCAATGAAAAAAGAACAGAATATCAAACGGTTTTAAAAGCAGCATTAGGAACAAAAGATGTGAATGATAATAATTATATATTTCTGCGTTTTGTAAAAGATAATTTGCCCATAGGTTTAGTGGGATTGTTATTTGCAGTGATATTTTTAGCGGCGTGGGGCAGTATTGCAGCAGCATTAAACTCACTGGCAGCGTGTACCATGGTTGACTTTCACCAGAAATTTTCGAAGAAAGAAAGTTCAGGACTGGAAGAATATAAAGCGTCGCAATGGTATACGTTCACCTGGGGCATCATTTGCATCATCATTGCCATGTTTGCACATAATATTGGTAATAGTTTAATTGAAACCGTAAATATTTTGGGGTCATTATTCTATGGATCTATTTTGGGAATTTTCTTAGTAGCATTCTGGATAAAAAAGGTGCAGGCCAATGCTGTTTTTTTGGCTGCGCTGATTACAGAGTTAGGGGTGATTTTGATTTACAAATTAGATGTGATCTCTTTTTTATGGTTGAATGTAATTGGAGCATTGGGAGTTGTTTTGCTGGCGTTGATTATTCAGATGATGAAACGAAATCAAAAAACGTAATTTGAGTTATTGAGTTGAGTGTTGAGTGCTTAGTATTTAAAACTTAGTGCTTTTTGTTAAACCTATGTGTCCTCTGTGTTAAACCGTTTTTAATTTTTAATTCTAAATTTTTAATTATGAGTTTTGAGTGTTAAGAAATTAAATCTTAGTTTCCTGTGTTAAATCCTTTTGCGTCATTGTGGTTAAATACGCTGCTGCATACACCAACGTACAAGAGAGTGACACAACGATGCTGATGGAAAAACAAATGCCTGCAGCATAAAAAAAACCGCCAACAAGGGCGGTTTAGATTTTGATAGGAAGAACTATTTTAATTTTTTCAGAAGTTCTTTATTCATTTTTACATAATCATCATTTTTATCTTCTGTAGCCAGTTCCATTGATTTGTTAGCGCTGGTAGTTGCACCGGCTTTGTCGCCCATTTCCTGCTGTATTTTTGCTTTGTATAACCAAACCCAGTAAGCCTTAGGATTTTCGTCAGTAGCTTTGTTTGCGTATTCTAATGCAAGCGGAAGATTTTTTTCATATTCATTATAGAATTGTGTGGCTTGCCAGTAAGGTTTTTTATCACCTTTTAAAGCATTGTCCAGATCAGCTTTCAATTTACTTTTGATATTGGTGGTGATAGGAATGGATACCGCTGTTTTTTCCCACATCATTTGTAATTCGCAACTTTCCGGTTTTAAGTTAGCAAATCCCATGGTGAAATTTTCTACATAATTTTTCAGTCTGGAACGTGGTATAGAAATTTTTATAACATCATCAGACTCTGAATAACCGGCCGTTCCCCAGTTTTTAACGCCTTTGTTTAAAATGATCGTCCAGTTTTCTGCACCCGGGATAGTGTATAATGCATAAGATCCGGTATCTACTGCTTTATTCATTATCTGAACCGGCTGATTGAATTTAATCAACGTAGCACCATTGGCGCCGGTACGCCAGATCTTGTCGAAAGGTACGAGGTCACCAAATATTTTTCTGCCTTTAGCGGCAGGACGGGAATAGGTAAGTTCGATATTTCCCATTCCAAAATCCTGACGGATCATTTGAGTAGGAGAAGGCTGTGGCATTCTCACCTGACTGTAATTTACAAACGCTGCAAGTAGGAGCGTGAGCATTAAGATTCCTTTTTTCATTGTTGATGATTTTTATTGAAAATATACTTTTACGGTTTGATAAAATAATCCAGGATTGATGAACTGATTTTGATTTCCTTTTTCAGAATAGCCTTGTAATCCGAATAAACCTGCTGCATTTCCTTTGTTAATAGCTATTTCCAGATATCCTGCAGAATTGAACATGGCCAGTTTTTCACCTTCAGATACATCTGCATACGTTTCACTGATCTTATCAATTACTTCTTCTCTTTTAAAAACGATAGAGAACCTCCGGCCTTTACGTTGTTCTTCAAAATCATCTTTTGTAATGTTAACGATTACGTTTTCAAAATTGTCGATGAAGATGATTTGACCTTCTATATAATTTCCTCCTAATAAAGGTTTAAGAGGATTTTTTATTTTGATATGAACATTTGGATCCCCGATTTCTTCCAATGTTTTTCCTTCCAGTATGCTGTTGAAGGCTTTGGCAAATACCTGAATGCAATACAATGTATTTTTCTGAGCGGTTTTTGAAAGCATTAAAGCCACTGCTTTTTTGGGCGGTTCTTCTAAAATCATGGTGAGTAAACCGTTGTCGGCGCAACCGATATATGAGCCATTATGTTCAGCGAGAATGAGGTGTTCCGGTTTTTCGTCGAATATATTTACAAGAATAAGATGAAAAGTTCCTTCGGGAAAATTCTTCATGCCGTTTCTGCACACATAGGCTGCCTGCGGATAATTGAAAGGGGAAAGTTTATGTGTGATGTCGATGATTGAAAAAGCATTGTTTACTTGCAGCAATTGTCCTTTGATGGCCCCGGGCAGAAAATCATGTTCTCCAATATCGCTTGTTAGGGTAATTAAAGGCATTGATGTGAATATAATCGTTTAAAATCGTTTGTAATTATTTAATAAGTTTTCCATCCTGAAAAAAGAACTTTTTGGTCAGTTTATCTGCTAAAGCAGGAAAGAATTTATTCATAAACACCGCTCTTTTTCCTGTGCCTGTGAGGATGAGCGTTCTTTTTTTCTTTTCAATAGCATGTAAAATGTGTGTAGCACATTCTTCAGGGCTCATAAGAGATTTTTCGTCTAACGGGCTTTCTGCCTGCGAAACCGATTGACCATTTAGTGCCGCATTTCGGATATTGCTTCTGGTAAAGCCGGGGCAGATCCACATGACATGAACATCGTCGTCCATTAATTCTGTTCTGATCGCTTCGAGCCATCCGTTCAGTGCAAATTTACTGGCGGAATAGCCACTTCTTCCGGGCAAACCACGATAACCTGCGATGGATGAAATGCCTACGATGGTTCCTTTGTTTGCGATCAATCCCGGAAGGGCAAGTTTTGTACAGTATATAGTGCCAAAAAAATTGATATCCATTAATTTCCTGAAAACATCCAGTTCTGCGTCTTTAAATAAGGCGCGCATAGAAATGCCTGCATTATTGATAAGTATATCGATGTTTCCGAATTGTTTGATAGTAGAAGCGATAAATAATTTGCAATCGTTAAGAATACTTACATCTGCCACCACATAATGGAAAGGTGCCTTTGAGTACTTTAACTGGAGGTCGTATAGTTTATCCTGATTACGTGCGCAGGTTGCTACTTTTGCACCGAGAGGCAGTAGTAATTCTATCATAGCACGGCCAATACCATCGCTACCGCCGGTGATAGCCACCACTTTATTTTTAAAAAATTCGCTCATCCGTTTAAAATATCGAACAAAAATAGGGTAGTTAGCCGGGTGAAAGGAAAGATTTTCACATATATATGCATGATTCTTAAAAACTTTTTTAAAATAATTTCACTTCAATATAATTTCTCCTTATTTTTGCATCCCAATAAAAAAGGAATGATTCTGTAGCTCAGTTGGTAGAGCAATACACTTTTAATGTATGGGCCCTGGGTTCGAGTCCCAGCGGGATCACAAAAGCCTTTCGGATAAATTCTGAAAGGTTTTTTTGTGGAATGAAAAAAGGTTTATTCTGATAGAATTCGCACAGGTTTTACATAAGAGCAGATAGTACATACAATATTTCTTGAAAGTATGCGGTTTAGAAAAATTTCTGAAAGTTTAATAACTGAAAGTATATTTTACAGACAGAATTATTTTAAAATAATTTTTCAATATCCGGATAAACTTATGCTTTACATATTTTAACTGGGAGGGATTTCGTTTTTTTTAATAAAGCCATTAATCAGAAGGTATTTTCTTATCTATTTTTTTCTTTGTTTTTTAGGATATGTGTTTAAAAAACTTCCTTTATTTATAAATCAAACACTCAGGTATTTATAAATCAACCACTCAGGGTTTAATTATATATTGGCGGACATTTTTGATATAAGCGTTTATTGCCAAGATGAATTTTGTAAGAAGAAGTAAAATATTGTCAGTTTTATTTCCAGATTATTTTAAATTAAAGAACGCTGATTCAACTCAAAACCCTCACATATAGAACATATTAAACATTTTTAATATTGTCATTGTCGCAATCATTATCTTCAAATTTGAATTTCTAATAAATTGATTAATACTGATTTAAGGGTTTGGTAGAATACTGAAGTTGCGTATATTTAATTGTTAGCGTTATTGCAAAATGCAAAGCTCAATTACCGTAGTATTTCATTAAATTTGAAAGATGGAAGCTTTAAGAATTGAAATATTAAACCAAAAAGCACTCAAGTTCATCAGAGGTTTGCAGGAACTTAACTTGATAAAAGTTAGTGAAGAACCTGAAACTAAGGCTCAAATTTATTTAAAAAAAATGCGGAGAAATTCTAAAGTGGCTCCTTCTTTAGTAGAGATAAATAAAATTGTAAAGCAAGTGAGATCTGAACGTTATGCCAAAAAGTAAATCATTACGACTAGTAATTGATACGAATATTTGGATTAGTTTTTTAATTTCAGATCGCTTCCGTAAGCTTGATTATATTTTAAAAGTTCAGGGTGTTCAAATTGTATTTAGTGAGGAACTACTTGATGAGATTAGAAAAACAATCTTAAAGCCGAAACTCAAAAAATATTTTTCTGTAAATGCGTTGGAAGAAATGTTAGTGAATTTAGATTCCTACATAGATTTGGTAACAGTAAAATCAAAAACTGATATTTGCAGAGATCCAAATGATAATTTTTTATTGTCATTGTCAAAAGATGGCAAGGCAAACTTTCTAATAACTGGCGACAAAGATCTTTTGGATCTTGGTAAATTTGGAAGGACACAAATCATAGATATCTCTACTTTTTTAGATAAATTGAAACAATACCGCTAACATGAGGCTTGAAAGCAATTGCGGCTGATGTGCAGATGGTCTGGACTTTTTGTTATAAATTCAGCAGCAGTTAGCGCCATAAGCAGGCAAAATTTATGGCGCAGCCAGGCAGTTGGAATTCTATTTTCGCAACCGCTTCAAGCCCGAACGTTGGCAGAAATAATTTAGGTACAGTTCAATTATAGAGGATTTTTATTTCGCATTTCCTTAAAGTAATACACTCATGAAATTACTTAATAGAAAATATTCTTTAATTATAATGCTTGTAATATTTGTTAGCAGTTGTACATATCATCAAAGCTCTGTATCTCTTATAGGTACTTATAAGTCATATACTCCTAAATTTTCTTTTAAGAAATATTCAATAGGGGATAACCTGACTTTAAAATCAGATTCAAATTTTATTTATGAAAATTGTGGTAACATATCAACTGGATTTTGGAGATTAAATTCTTCAAATGATTCTGTTTTATTATTTTGTGTTGACTTTAAATACAAAAATGATAGCTTAAATAGAATTAATAAAGTTCATTGTAATCCTAGTATACCTTTAGAGATCTTTTATATTGAGTCTGATGGGATTTTAATAAATGAATTTATTGCTAAAAAGTCAAAATATTTTACTTCATTGAAGAAAATCAAATAGCAAAATAATTTGTTTATTTATAGATAACTATCATTAACAATTACTTCTGCCAACATGAGGCTTGACAGCAATTGCGGCGGATGTGCAGATGATTTGGACTTTTTGTTATAAATTGATCAGCGGTTAGCGCCATAAGCAGGCAAAATTTATGGCGCAGCCAGGCAGTTGGAATGCTATTTTCGCAACTGCTTCAAGCCCGAACGTTGTGCGCCACTTTAATTACACTCTACCTC
>JANOAO010000017.1:0-40529 GCA_031411115.1 Bacteroidota bacterium | reverse complement strand
AAACAAACAGACATCTATGCAGGTTTCTACACAAACTTCCACTACAACGATTTCGAAATCCTTAAGAGTAATCGTATCGTTGCTAATGCTGATGGTTTTGTCTTTTGGCTCTAATGTGAGCTGGGGGCAGACGAATCCGGCAGCTTTTGCTTTGTCAGGGGGAAATTTTTCCTTTACGTCGCAAACAGCTTCCAGTACTACTTACCCAACTAATATACAGGGTTGGAATAATGGTGGAACAAATAACCTTGCTACTCTTTCTACCGCAGCTTCTACAACAGATTATTCTCTTACCGCAAGTGCAACTGGAAGCACTATTGGAATTGGTAATCTTGGTACAAATGGATTTCAGTTTCTTTCTTCTGGGACAACAACTGGAACTCCGCCGCCGGCTCAAGTTGGAGCCCTTGCTGTTTCTTTAAATGCAACAGGTCGTCAGAGTTTATTAGTATCATGGACTGCTGCTCAGCAAACTTTAAGTACTGGCAGAATCACTAACCTGACTTTACAATATAGGTTAGGTACTTCAGGTACTTTCACTACAGTTTCCAGTTCAACTTTTACTACAACTGGATCTGCAACTGCAGCATCAGGTGGTACTTTCTCAAATATTGCTCTTCCATCTGCTTGTGATAATCAGTCTGTCGTTCAGATTCGCTGGTTATATTATGAAAGTGCAGCCCAGTCGGGTAGCAGACAGGCAATTCGATTAGATGATATTACGGTTTCATCTACAGCACAAAGTGCTTTAACTCCTCCAACGATTACCGCAGCATCAGGAGCATCAGTAGATGCGGCATTTTCAGCAACATTTACTGATGATGCAACATGGAGAGCTGCTATTACCGGCGTTACTGTAGGCGGTACCGCTTTAACCGCAGGTTATGCTGTTTCTTCAGGCCAGATAACATTTACTCCTTCTGCTTCTATACCAGCAGGACTTTTACAATCAATTGGTACAAAAACCATTGTTGTAACTGCAACAGGTTATTCAACTTCAAGTTTTTCTCAAACAATAAGTGCAGGTGCTGCAAATAAACTTGCAATGAACACCCAGCCTGCTGCACCAGCTTCAAACGGCGGAGCTCTGGCAACACAACCGAAAGTAAATATTGTTGACCAATATGGTAATGCTACTGCAAGCACTGCTTCCGTTTCTGCGGCTGTTGGTGCAGGAACATGGACGTTAGGTGGAACAACATCTGTTGCTGCAATAGGCGGAACAACAACTTTCGCGGGCTTAACAGCTACAAGTGCAGCTGCAGTATCCAATGCCACTATTGCATTCAGCAGTACAGGTTTAACCGGAATTACATCAGGTACATTTAATATACCAGCTCCGGCTCCGGCTAATGATCTTTGTGCGAATGCTGTGGTATTATCAGTAAATAGCGGTACTATAAATGCCACACTTGCAGGAGCAACTAATTCGAATACTTTTAGTGTATCTGCTAATAAAAATGATGTTTGGTACAAATTCACTCCTACTGTAACTGGTTCTCATACGCTAACTGTCAGTTTTGCTACTGGTCCAGATCTGGATATATATATATTTACAGGTGCCACCTGCCCAACTTCAGGTGCTGCAACTTTTTCTGCTGCAACTACAAATGCTACATCAGAAGTTTATACTGGAAGTTTTACAGCCGGAACAACTTATACAGTCAGAATTACTGATTTTAATACAAATGCAGGTGCATTTACAATTGGTTTAACCGGCCCGGCAAATCCTGTAATTACAGGTGCTGCAACGGCAACTGCTTTTACTACAACATACGGCACGGCTTCTGCCGCACAAACTTTTAGTGTTTCAGGAACGGGTTTATCAACCAGTTTAACAGCCACTGCTCCAACAGGTTTTGAAGTTTCCAGCGATGGTACTAGCTATGCTGCAACAGCAACGTTTGCACAAACAAGTGGTAATGCAAGTGGTTCTTTAAGAATCAGATTAAAAGCAAATGCTGCAGTTTCCGGAACTTATAATTCTGTAAATATTGTTTTATCAAGCACAGGTGCAACTTCTCAGAATATTACGACTGCTTCAAGTGGTAATTCAGTTTCTCCTGCAGCATTAACTATTACAGCAAGTAACCAATCTAAAGTTTACAATACATCTTTAGCACTCGGAACTTCTGCTTTCACCAGTACAGGTTTACAAAATTCAGAAACAATAGGAAGTGTTACATTAAGTGATGGTGGTGCAGCTTCAACAACCACAACAACTGTTGGTACTTATCCGATCACACCTTCTGCTGCAACTGGCGGAACGTTTGCTGCAGGTAATTATACCATAACGGATACAGATGGTACGCTTAACATTACCAAAGCAAATCAAACAATCACCTTTGCAACATTGGCGAATAAATTTGATAACGATGCACCATTTAATTTAACTGGTACAGCATCATCAGGTTTAACTGTCACCTACACCAGTTCTGCTCCTTCTGTAGCATCGGTTTCAGGTAATACACTTACACCCGTTGCACCTGGTTCAACTGACATCACTGCTTCACAGGCAGGCGATGCCAACTGGAATGCTGCAACAGATGTTGTACGCACCCAAACAATATTAAGCGGAGCAGCAGCTAATCAAACGATTACTTTCTCCACTCTTTCCAATAAAACGTATGGTGATGCACCATTCACTTTAAATGGTTCAGCATCTTCAGGTTTAACGGTTACATATGTAAGTTCTAACCCTGCCATTGCTTCCATTTCAGGCAATCAGGTTACGATCCTTAAAGCAGGAACAGTAAATATTACAGCATCACAGGCAGGAAACGGATCTTACAATCCTGCTCCGGATGTTACACGTTCTCTTACTATTGATCCGAAAGGTCTAACCATTACAGGTGCTACTGCTCAGAATAAAACTTACAATGCTTCTACAGCTGTTACCATTACAGGCGGATCGCTTGCGGGTGTTGTAGGTACAGATGCTGTTGGCTTTACCGGCGGCGGTACATTCGCTTCTGCAAATGCAGGAACAGGTATTATAGTAAATACTACATATACTCTAAATGGTACGGATGCAGCAAACTATTCTCTAACTCAACCATCTTTAACGGCAGATATTACACCTGCTGCATTAACAGTAACGGCTGATAATAGAACCAAAGTTTACAATACTTCATTAACATTGGGAACTACGGCTTTTACAAGTACAGGCTTAGTTGGTGGACAAACAATTGGTAGTGTTACCTTAAGCGCAAATGGTGCAGCTTCAACTACTACCACAGCAGTAGGAACTTATCCTATTACTGCTTCTGCAGCAACAGGTGGTACGTTTAATTCAGCTAACTATACTATTACTTATGCAGATGGTACATTAACCATCACAAAAGCATCTCAGACAATTACATTTACAACTATACCTGCTAAGACTACAGGTTCTGCACCGTTTACACTTGTTGCAACGGCTACTTCAGGGCTGACGGTTACATTCACCAGCAATACAACTTCTATTGTTACCGTGAGCGGAACTACAGCAACAATGGCTGGTGCAACAGGAACAGGAAGCATAACAGCTTCTCAAGCCGGCGATGCCAACTGGAATGCTGCTTCCCCTACTGTTACAAATACATTTACAGTTACAGCAGCAGTTTTGGCCGCTTTCAATAATACATGGTCAGGTACACCAGCAACCGCTTCTGCTACAACATTGGGAACGAATGTTTCTTCGGCTGTACTGGCAAGAGTGGGTTTAACTGCCGCATCATCCAGTACGAGATTCAGTTCAAGTAACTGGACTTCTTCCAATTATCTAACAATTACTGTTACACCTACTGCCGGAAACAGTTTAAATCTGAATGGCCAGGGAATAACAGCTACCATGTCAAGTTCGGGTACAGGTCCAAGCGTCTATACTTTATATTCCAGTGTAGATAATTATACAACTGCTTTAGGAACGTATGCATGTACAGGAACTTCAACAATTACTTTACCTTCTTCAGGATATAATAATTTATGTACTGTTGTTTTCAGAATATATGGTAATGCAACCGGTTGTTCCAGCACTTTTTCTTCTGCAGGAACTGGAGGTGTAAATTCTCTTTCAATAGCCGGAACTGCAGCAACACAAGCTGCTCCCGCTATCACCAGCAGCTTAACGGCTGGCGGTACTGTAGGAACAGCATTTAGTTATACCATTACTGGTACAAACACACCAACAACCTTTGCTGCATCAGGTTTGCCAACAGGATTATCTGTTAATACCAACACAGGAGCTATCACAGGTACGCCAACGCAGGCAGGTTCTTCTAACGTGTCAATTTCTGCTACTAATTGTGGTGGTACAAGCTCAGTGCAAACACTGGTATTAACCATTGCACAAGGCAGTCAGACAATTACATTTAATACACCGGCAACTAAAGTTTATGGTGATGCTCCGTTTACATTAAATGGTACAGCTTCATCAGGACTGACAGTTACATATAGCAGTTCAAATACATCAGTTGCAACAGTTTCAGGTAACACAGTTACTATCCTTGCTGCTGGAACATCAACCATTACTGCATCTCAGGCAGGAGACGCCAATTATACAGCGGCAACTTCTGTAGACAGAACATTAACTGTTGATAAAGCAAATCAAACGATCACTTTTGCAGCATTGGCTGATAAAAATGATACAGATGCTCCATTTATATTAAATGGTACCGCATCATCAGGCCTTACAGTTTCATACACAAGTTCAAACCCTGCTGTTGCAACAATCAGCGGCAATACGGTGACAATTACCGGTGCGGGTACAACCACTATTACTGCTTCACAGGCAGGAGATAATAATTATAATGCGGCTTCAAGTTTACAACAGGTACAAACTGTTCTCAGTACCTTTTGTTCAACTTTATTTACTGTTACAGGCGGCGGTGCTTATTGTGCAGGAGGAAGCGGATCAGTTGTTGGTTTGAGCGGTTCTGTTTCAGGAGTAAATTATCAGCTTAAGCTTGGCGCTACAAACGTTGGTTCACCTGTTGCCGGAACAGGTTCTGCTATCAGCTTTGGCAATCAGACAACAGCGGGTACTTATACAGTTACTGCATCAAGTGAAGGTTGTACAGCAATTATGACCGGAAACGCAGTTGTTTCAGTAACAACTACGGCTGCACCAACAGGAAGTACATCACAGTCTTTCTGCAATTCAAGTACAGTTGCTGATCTTACAGCAACAGGAACATCTGTTGTATGGTATGATGCTTCATCTGCAGGAACACAGTATTCTTCTTCAGATGCACTGGTTAACGGAAATCATTATTTCGGTTCACAGACATTAAATGGTTGCCCTAGTTCGACAAGGCTTGACGTTACTGTTACAATAAATAATCCCGCAGCACCAACAGGATCTGCATCGCAGAATTTCTGTTTCACAGGAACAGTTGCTGATCTTACTGCAACGGGTTCAAATATCAAATGGTATGATGCTGCTACAGGCGGAACTTTATTAACTGCTACAGATGCTTTGGTAAACGGTTCTCATTATTATGCATCTCAAACGATCAGCGCTTGCGAAAGTGCAACACGTTTTGATGTAACAGTTACCATTACCAGCCCTTCTGCTCCAACCGGATCAGCAACTCAATCATTCTGTCATTCAGGAACAGTAGCTGATCTTTCTGCTTCAGGTACTGCAATACAATGGTATGATGCTGCAACAGGCGGTACTCTTTTATCAGGTACAGATGTTTTGGTTGACGGAACACATTATTATGCAAGTCAGACAATAAATGGTTGCACCAGTTCAAGACTGGATGTAACAGTATCAGTAAATAATCCTTCTGCACCAATTGGCAGTTCTTCACAATCATTCTGTAATTCAGGAACAGTGGCTGATCTTTCTGCTACAGGAACTGGTATACAATGGTTTGATGCTGCAACAGGCGGTACTCTTTTATCAGGTACTGATGTTTTGGTTGACGGAACACATTATTATGCAAGTCAGACAATAAGTAGTTGTGCAAGTACGACAAGGCTTGACGTTACCGTTATAATAAATAATCCTTCTGCTCCAACAGGAACGGCTTCTCAGTCTTTCTGTTATTCAGGAACAGTTGCAGATCTTACAGCAACAGGTTCAAATATCAAATGGTATGATGCTGCTACAGGCGGAACTTTATTAACCGCTACAGATGCTTTGGTAAACGGTTCTCATTATTATGCATCTCAAACAATAAGCAGTTGCGAAAGCAGTACAAGACTGGATGTTACAGTAACTATTAATAACAATCCTGCTGTTTCTGCAATAACAGGATCTTCTACAGTAACTATTAACAGCACCACACAATTATCTAATTCAACCCCGGGCGGAACATGGAGCAGCGATAACAGTTCGGTTGCATCTATAAGCTCTGAAGGGCTTGTAACCGGAGTTGCTATCGGATCAACAACGATCAATTATGCAGTTACGAATACATGCGGAACAACAACTGTTCATCATTCTATAACTGTTGTACCTGTATGTAATTTTACAGTGGCAGGCAGCATCACAGGTTCACTAAATGCATGTTATGGTTACGGGCCATCTTCCGCAAACAATACCTACTCCATTGCAACTACGGATGCAAACGGGTATGTATGGACAGTTTCTGATACTTCAAAAATGGTCATTGTTTCTGGTCAGAATACTTCATCAATAGCGGTACACTTTATCAGTCCGTTCACAGCAGGAACCATCAGTGTAAAAGTTTCAAGTTCATGCGGTGCGGATATTACACGTACAACAGATACTATCATTAGGAATGCTCCGGAATCTCCGGTAATCAGCGGACCGGTTAATGCATGTCCTTACCTTGGCGGAACAGAAGCAGTTTATTCTATAGCGCCGGTAGATGGTGCAGAATCATACAGATGGACAATACCTGCGGCAATGACGCTGGTTTCTGCCAATACTGACTCTACAACTATTCATGTAACATTCAATGCAGGTTTTGCAAATGCAGATCTTGCATCAAGAACACTGGCTGTTTCAGCTGTTTCTGGTTGCGGCAACAGTGCTGACGGATTTTTTGTAGTAGTTGCTGCAAAACCACCGGCACCAACAAGCATCCAGTTTCAGGCTATTCAGACAAACGTGTGTGGAGCAAGAATTTACCGCTACACCGCACCGTTGCTTCCGATCACAACAGACTATACAATAGAAGCAACAGGATATAGCTGGGCATTCACAGGCGTTTTAGGAGCAAATGCAACGCTTGATTCAGGAACACTTTCCTCAAGAGTTATCATTGTAAGATATACAAGTAATGCAGCTGGTATAGAAGGTGATAGCGTGAAAGTTTTATTTACTTCTGATTGTGGAAACAGTCCTGAGAAAGCTTATAAAATTCCGAATGCTGTTATAGGTGCGCCGAAAGCACCGCTCTCTCTTACCATACAGGCCATACAGACAAACGTATGCAGCGCAAAAATATATCGCTACACTGCGCCTGAACTTACAGATGCAGGAGCTAACACAATGCCTGCCACAGGATATAACTGGGTATTCACAGGAACCCTGGGAGCAAATGCAACACTGGATTCAGGTACGTTAAGTTCAAAAGTTATTGTTGTAAGGTTTACGAGCAATGCTGCAGCAAATTTAGCTGACAGTGTAAAAGTTGCCTTTACTTCAGATTGCGGAACAGGAGATTACAGAGGGAATAAACTTACCAACACAGCTTTAAATACACCACTGGCACCAACTGCAATTACACAAACTCTTATTGCAAATAATTGCGGAGCAAGAGTATATCGTTATACAATGCCGGTGTATCCAGCAGGAAATACATTAACAGGTGGCGCCAACGGATATTTATGGATATTAGGCGACGGTCCTGTAGGTTCAACAGGCAGTCTGGATTCAGGAACTGTAAATTCAAGAGTGATAAGAGTGATCTACACCAGCAATGCAGCAGCGTTGGCAGGTGACAGCATCAGGGCTGCATATACTTCTGAATGTGGTTTAGGAAAAGCAAAGGCGGCTAAATTAATTAATGCATTATTAAGTGAACCAGCTGCTCCAACTGCTATTACACAAACATTGATTTCTAATAATTGCGGTGCAAGAGTATATCGTTATACAGCTCCTGCATTACCTGTTGCAACGGCTACTGTGGGCGCAGGTACGGGTTATGCATGGACATTACCGGTTGGTCCGGTAGGTTCAACAGGAACCCTGGATTCAGGATCAGTAAGTTCAAGGGTAATAAGAATTATGTATACCAGCAATGCTGCAGCATCTGCAGGGGATAGCATTAAAATTGCATTCAACTCAGATTGCGGATTGGGTAAAGTAAAAGCGGTGAAACTTTCAAACGCTATTTTAGGAGTACCACTGGCACCAACTGCTATTACACAAATACTGGTTGTTAATAATTGCGGAGCAAGAGTATACCGTTACACAGCACCTGCATTACCAGCTGCAACGGCTACCGTTGGCGCAGCTACAGGTTATTCATGGACATTACCAACAGGTCCGTTAGGATCTACAGGAACCCTTGATTCAGGATCAGTAAATTCAAGAGTAATCAGGGTTATTTATACAAGTAATGCAGCTGCAGCAGCAGGCGACAGCATCAGGGTGGCATATACTTCAGATTGCGGCTTAGGAAAGTTGAAAGCCACTAAATTATCCAATGCAGCATTAGGCGTTCCAACTGCACCTGCAGCTATTACACAAACACTTGTGGTGAATGATTGCGGAGCAAGAGTATACCGTTATACAGCACCGGCATTACCTGTAGGAACAGCAACAACGGGTGCGGCAACAGGATACGTTTGGACGTTACCTGAAGGCCCTGTAGGTTCAACAGGAATGCTGGATTCAGGAACCGTTAATTCAAGAGTGATCAGAGTTATTTATACAAGTAATTCCGCATCTGTTGCCGGTGACAGCATCCGTCTGGCATATAACTCTGGTTGCGGAATGAGTAAAGTGAAAGCTTTCAAACTCACTATTCTCGCTAAGACAGGTTGCGTAGCGCGACCACCGGCTAAAACTTCAGAACCATTAATTACAAAAGTAGTTACAGACCTGAAGCCGGTAATTAGCAAAATAGAAGCGCAGGTATATCCAAACCCAAGCACTACCAATTTTAAACTGCAGGTAAAAACTACAGCGAAAGAGCAGATTCGTGTAAGAATTGTGGATGCCATGGGAAGATCATTCAAGCAAGCTACCATGATGCCTGGCGAAGTACTGAATTTCGGAGTTGAATTAAAAACAGGAACCTACATAATAGAAATTATGCAGGGATCACAAAGAACAACACAACAGATTATTAAGTTATAGTTTGTAAGAATTTAATAAAAGAGCAGCCCGTCAGAAATGATGGGCTGTTTGTTTTTAAGAAGGATGAATGTATGTTGAATGAAAGAGATTATGAATTTTAAGGGAAAGCGGATTGTGAATCAATTCTCACTTCGACAGGCTCAGTTCGACAAGCTCAGTTCGGCAATCTCACTTCGACAAGCTCAGTGAGCTATGATTGTGGTTCGTTGAGCTTGTCGTTAGTTCGATGAGCTTGTCGTTAGTTCGTTGAGCTTGTCGAAACGAACGCCATCACTAAACAAAAATTCATTTGTCAGAAAAATACTATTTAAACAATACTATTTGCTGTCTATTTTTTTCTTAGAAAGCTCCGGTAAATTTTCATATTCTCCATTTATTAAAGCTTCTTTCTTTTTTCTGCTCCATCCCTGCACCTGCTTTTCTCTGTAAAATGCATGATCGATCCTGTCAAATTCTTCATAGTATACCAATTCGACAGGCAGATGTTTTTTTGTAAAGTTTGCACCTTCCCCGTTTTGATGTTGTGCAAGCCTTCTTTCCAGACTTTTAGTACTTCCGGTATAATAACAACCATTGGCACATTTTAGAATATACATATAACCTCTTACCATTAGTCTAAATTAGATTTGGAAGCGATAATGGGAATGGTATTTTCAACAGTGTGGATCTGTGTTTTTCTGAGAAAAGTATGTACGTTCAGCGCACTTCGATAAACTCAGTGTGCTATTATGGGTTTGTTGCCCTTATTTTGACAGGCTTACTTCGATAAACTCAGTGTGCTATCGGGTTCGTTGAGCGCACTTCTATAAACTCAGTGTGCTACCTGTGTTCGTTTAGCTTGTCGTGTTCGTTGAGCTTGTCGAAACGAACGGGTTCTCTTAATTTTAACCCTTGCAATTCATGAACTCCATATACTTCATTTGTCAAACTTAAATTCTGATATAGAATTACTTAACGTGTTGAAAGATTTTGATTCTATTACAACGGAGGGAGGGTAAGCGCCGGCATTCATCCCTGGTATGTTGTGCTTTAATGATGCGGCGAATGAAATGCATGAAATAAAATGTATAACTGTGTATGCCTGCAATTTATTTACCTCAACAACAACACAGTTCCCTTCATCATAGAAGTAACACCTCTTAATTTATACGTGCAAATCCAAACATACGTTCCCAGCTCCTGTTTTACGCCTTTCCATGTACCGTTCCACCCGATAAGCTGATCGCGGCTTGTGAAAATTTTACTTCCATACCTGTTGAATATTTCTAGTTTATAACTTTCAAAATTTACAAAGCCTAACGCCTTAAATGTTTCATTGTTTCTATCATCATTCGGCGTAAAGGTGTTCGGAAATAAAATATCAGTAAAACATTCTTTATTATAAACTCTGAAATTTTCAGATGATTTGCATCCGGCATTATTAGTAATCGTAAGTGTATAAATTCCGGGTTGAGTAATCAGAACAGAATCAGCGCTACTGCCTGTTGACCACAAATAATTATTAAAGGGTCTGGTTGATTTAATATAAGAAGGGTTGTTTGCGCAAACTTCAAAGGTGGGATCAATAATGTTTACAGCAGTATCAGAAATAGAAAGTATTAGCAGACTGTCTAAACCCCTGCATCCGCGTATATCAGTCACCTGAACCCAATATGTTCCAATATTGCTGACTGTAAAATATTGGTCATTCGTATTATTTTGCCACGTATAAGAACTAAATCCGCTGCCTGCATTGAGTACCTTGATTTCATTTTTACAGAGATTGGTATCAGGTCCCAGATTTATTACAGGTTTAGCATAGAGGCTGATGACTTGCATCGTATCTTTCGAAACACATCCGTTAGCGTTTGTAGTAATTATAGAATAGTAACCAGGTTGTGAAACAAAAATAGCGGGTGAAATGGCACCGGTATTCCATTGATATGATGAAAAACCCGTTGCAGCAACAAGGCGAATCGAATCACCCATACAAAAACTGGAATCAGATCCAATATTTACAGGATTGGCATTCTTTACAAAAATTCTGATACTGTCAACAACTGTGCAGGCATTGCCGAAGTTGGCAGTTGCGGTATATACCGTATCTGTTCGCGGCCATATCCTTACAGACTGACCTTGCGTTGTATTGATATTATAATTTGATCCCCAATTGTAATTGGTAAATCCTGATGGTGCAAGAAGATTGACAGTATCAATGCTGCAGATGGTGATATCAGCAGGCAAATTAAATACTGGTGCAGATACCTGGGTTAAAAGCACAGTATCACTCTTTATGTTATTACAAAAATCCTGAACGCTGACAATATATTGTCCTGCATCATAGGCAGTAATAGTAGAATCATTTGACCCTGTATTCCATTTGTATGATTTAAATCCACTTCCCACATTTAAAATACTTGTGCTAAACGTACATAAGTTTTTATCTGGGCCTAATGATAGTAAAGAGGCATTCTTTGCAACGAAAATTTGTGCAGTATCATTTATACTGCTGCAGGAACTGAGCTTAGCCACAACGGTATAATTACCATAGCTTGTAAATTTTACTTTTATGGTAGAGTCATTCACCTGGGTAAATGAATTATTTGCAGGTGAAGAAATGCTCCAGTCTAAACGCTCGGTACAGCCAGGATTACGATTACATACAATAGTTATTGAATCATTTGTAACACATAACGTATCCGGCAAATTTATTTTTAGGGAATAGCAACTGGCGGTTGATGGTGTACTACAGATATTATAAGAATTGTATTGTATTGCTGAATCCTGAAATGAAAAAACCGGGTTTACTGTAAAAGGTGCAGGAATTAAAGAAAATTCCGGGCTGTTCTGAGTTGTGATTGTATTAGTAGGAAGATTTCTTGTTGGCCCGTTAGTTATAGGGCAGTTTGATGTTACAGAGCCGGTGTAATCACTGCTATACACAATCAGTCCTGGTAAAACATTACCCTGAATTGTTGGTTGTCCGTAAACCGTAATAATGAGATTACCATTCCCTCTGTCTTTTATATTGTCTTTATTTCCGTTTAGTGTAGGAGAATAATGAAAGTTCGTTGGAATATCAGCCAGCACTTGATTTGAACTTATTAAGTTTCCTGTAGTGGAGGCATGTGCTAAGAAGATTTTTTGTGTAAAGGGAAACAAAGGACTCTTGCCCATTTCTACAAATGAAAACTCACCATTTTTCAACATCGTGCCATGTCTGTAGTAAGCGGGTAAATTATTAGTGATAAATAATTGTGGATCTGTAAATCTTATCCTGCTTATCGTTTGTATTGTTCCAAAGGTATCGGCAACGATCATAACGTGAGAGGCAGTGTCACCTATGCCGGCACCTCCTGCACCTATAGTACCGTAAAGCTTAAAGTTGTTATTGAAGAAATCCATATTTCTGATCTGCAGATGTGTGTAATCCTGCATATTTGTAGGTACTGAATACTTTTTGGAACTGATGACATTTCCATTGGCGATATCTATTTTTGAAAAGAAGGTCATCTGAGGTGCAACAGTACCATTTTCAAAAACACCATACACCGCATTGTTTTTTACATATAAAGCGGTTACAGAACTTGCAGGTGTCACTTCTTTATTCCATAACAGATTTCCGGTTTGATCCAGCCGCATTAAAAAAGTTCTGGATTCAAATACTGAAGTTCTTTCAAGAGAAATCCCCAGAATTATTCCATTAGGACTTACTTCTGTAAGAGCACTGGTATTGGCAAAATAGAAATCAGTAACTCCTGAAAATGCGAAGCTTTTCTTCCAGATAACCGAGCCGGCATTATCTATTTTCATCACAAATGTTTCATAGTTCAATCCTGAAATTGCTCTGAGACCCGCAACCACAAAATTGCCATCCTGTAATTGTATAATGCGGTGTGGAGCCATTCGTATGCCATTGTAATAATTTCTTGACCAAATCAGGTTTCCATTTTTAGTCAATTTAATAATCGCCAGGTTATCGGTGTATGTTGGAACAGTAACACTGCTACCTAATACCATGATAGATGAATCAGGAAGAATCAAAGTCTGTTGTGGTGCAAAAGTCATCGTAGGAGATGCGATCAGCTTTTCAAAATAACTATTGGGTTGACAAGGAGCAGAAACATCTATAGTGATGGTTTTAGAAGAAGTACAAATTCCATTGCCAACCGTAAGTGTAATATTAAAAGTTCCTGCCTGCACAAACTGATTTGTAAAGCCAGGCGTGTTAACCATTAAGGTATTATTTATATACCAGGCAGAAGTGAGCGGACTACCTGTAGAGTTGTTGGTGAACGTTATGCTTTGCCCAACCGGAATCTCCGTTGCGGAATTTGAGAAGTTTGCCGTTACCGGGCAATTAACAATAATCAGTTGCTCTTTGAAAGAGGTATCACAAAGTGTTGTATTATTTCCTGCAACAATAAGTTTGATGGTAAACTGACCGGGCGTATTAAAAACAGTTGAATAATTGAAAGAAGAAGATTGCAAAACATTATTCAGATACCATTGATAGGTAACTCCATTCACAGAGTAATTGGAGAAGTTAATATTTGTGCCTGCATTCACCGTAGTTGCAGAAGGATTAAAATTGGCAATCACGGGTGCAGGACAAGGAGGAAGACAGGATTTACATGACAATAAACTGTTCCTCACGTTGTTGATAAACCAATTCATTCTGTCGGCCTGTCCTTGCGTAAACACACTCATGCAACTCCAGTTTCCATAATCAAGGTAATCGGTGGTAAGATCATTCTGGTCACTTGAAAATCCGGATAACATGTCGGTGCTGCATGAATTTACCGGAGTAGAGCAACCTGTTGATACCGTAGAATTATCCGGAGGAGTATCACATACTTTATCTCCATCCGTAACACAATTTGAATTAGAACATCCACCTTCAAAAGTATGATAAAGACCCAGGTAATGTCCCACTTCATGAATAATCAAAACATCATCCGGATTTGAATTTCCGAAATACTGCGCTTCAGCAACGATTCCATCTACAGCAGAACCTGCAGCGGACGGTAAGTATGCATATCCTGCTACAGGACCGGGTATATTATTTACCAACCAGATATTGATATAGCACTTCGGATTCCAGCGATTGAGATTTTTTACGATTATATCATCTGTAGAATAATCAGTTCCTCCCATATTAGTATAAGTAGAAACATTTCTGGTAATACCATTTGTAGGATTGTTATTGGGATCGCGTTGTGCCAGGCAGAATTGGATATTTGTATTAACGCCATTCCCCTGATCATAATAAGAAGTATTCGCAAAAGCTTCATTCAGATGTTGGATACCTGCCAGTACTCTTGCATCAGAAATATTTTCTGCGCCATTGTTGTGAATGATATGCACCACAACAGGTAAGCTCACTGTTGTGTTGATCAGGGAATTGCGTAGCTGTCCTGAGTTTTTCAGATTTGCAAGCTTTTGCTCAATCTGGAAATGCAGTGATTTTATGGATGAATTATTCCTGAATAAATCATTCATCAACTCTGAAGACCCACAATTACTGGTTGAGTTTTTTCCAAAATTATTTTGAGCAAATACATTTGAAAAATTGATCAAAATCAGAAGAGTTCCTATAAACAGTTTCAAAATGAGAATGTGGTTTTTAAGAATAAAAATGGGTTATGAAGATATGCTAATAATCTAATTGAATTATATTCCGTTTATTGTTTTTAGTTGTTCCAACCTGTGAGGTTGATCGTTAAATTAGATTGTTAGTTCAATGCCTTAACTCTTTTTCACCATAATATGTTCAATGAATATGTTTTTTCTGAATCATGCGAAGTTTATTTAAGTATTCTGGCTACAAAGAAGCATTTCAATTAATCTTGTTGGTTAAGCTAATTTCAAGCATCAATTCACTAATTTTATTTCTTGCCTTTTATAAATATTCATACACATACCACCGCAGCATCATCCGGTATCGCTATTGTTAATGTGTTACAAGATTTCAAGTCGATTAAATCTGATGGATGGTACAGCGCTGGTATTCATCCATGGTATGTAAAAGAAAATATGGATGATGAAATTTCAGCTCTCAAAAAAGCATTGACCTTAACGAATGTAATTGTCATTGGTGAATGCGGACTTGATAAAATCTGTGCCACCAATTTTGAGTTACAAAAAAAAATATTCTCTATTCAAATTGCATGGGCGAATGAATTTCAAAAACCCATGATCATACATTGCGTAAAAGCATATGATGAAGTACTGCTGCAATTGAAAAATGAAAAGGTGAATGTCCCCGTAATCTTTCATGGATATAATAAAAGTAAAGAACTTGCAACCAGCATTCTGAAAGAAGGATACTTTTTGTCTTTCGGTAAAGATCTTTTTAGGGAAGAAGTCAAAATTGTATTTGCAGAAGTGCCTATTGAAAAAATATATTTGGAAACAGACAATTCAGCATTTTCAATTCAGGAAATATATCAAAAGGCAGCTGCTATCAAACATCTTTCATTAGAAACATTAATGGAAAAAATGAACGGAAATTATTTGAAGTTGTTGGCTACATCAAATTTAATATCTCCTTTCAACTGAGCATATTTATTTTAAATTTTTATATTCTTAATTCACTATTCCAGCATTGTTTTAATTTTAAGCCATGAATGATCTTTCCTGGCTTTCCAGAACCAGTTTATTAATCGGAGACGAAAAATTGTTATCACTTACCAGTAAACATGTGATGGTGGTTGGAATGGGCGGCGTTGGTTCATTTGCTGCTGAATTTATTGCCAGAGCAGGTATTGGCGAAATGACGATCATAGATGGAGATATAGTTGATCCAACCAACAGGAACAGGCAATTGCCTGCATTATCAACCAATCATGGACAGCCAAAAGTGCAAATTATGGCCGAACGTTTAAAGGCTATCAATCCTGAATTAAAAATAAATGTGTTGCAGGAGTTTATACATCCCGAAATGGTACAAAACCTACTTGATACCAATCCTGATTTTTTAATAGATGCTATTGATAGCATAACGCCCAAACTTAATTTTATGCGAATGGGATATGAAAGCAAAATCCCAATGGTGAGCAGCATGGGTGCCGGAGGAAAACTGGATCCAACTGCATTAGAAGTGGTAGATATTTCTAAAACATATAATTGCCCCTTTGCACAGCAGATTAGAAAAACGTTAAAAACCTATGGCATTCGTAAAGGCATTACCGTTGTTTTTAGTCCTGAGGAATCAATTAAAGAAAGTTTGATGATGACAGATGGAAAGAACTACAAGAAATCTGCATACGGAACCATTTCATACATGCCTGCTACTTTTGGTGCTGTAACAGCATCAGTTGCCATCAGGAATTTATCAGGATTAATGTGATTTTTCAAAAAATAAGATTCGTAGATTAAAATTTCTAAATCAATTCTGTCATTCTCGTAATAAAATAAACCCCAAACATCATTGAATGGGGTTTATAAAAATTTTTGATTTCTGCCAGAAAACCTTCCGGTTTTAAATCCTAACTTTTCTTTTTTCTCACTGCAATCAAATAAATTGGTATACCCATCAGTACAATAATAAATCCAGGCCAGGTGAATGCGGGTTTATAAATAATGAGTAAAACACAAAATGTTAAAGCCATCAATATATAAATTGCCGGGAGAACAGGATAACCAAATGCTTTATACGGTCTTTCCAATTCCGGACGTTTTTTGCGAAGAATAAAAATACCCGCAATAGTAAGTGCATAAAACATCACTACTACAAAAGAAATCATGTCAAGCAGATCACCATATTTTCCACTCAGACAAAGCAGGGAAGCTACCAGACATTGAATCCATAAAGCAAATTCAGGAACATTATTTTTATTAAGTTCTCCTGTTTTTTTAAAAAATAGTCCATCTTTAGCCATCGTATAATATACTCTAGCTCCTGAAAGAATCAATCCATTGTTACAACCAAAAGTGGATATCATAATCATCACCGCAATCACATAGGCACCTATACTGCCAAAGATCTTTGTGCTTGCAGCAACGGCAACACGATCCTGGGGTGCAGAAGCAATTTCACTTAATGAAAGTACATTCAGGTACATCAGGTTAGCTGCCACATAAATAAGCGTAACAATCAGTGTTCCCAGAAAAAGACTAAGGCCGATATTCCTTTTAGGATTTCTTACTTCACCGGCAATAAATGTTACGTTGTTCCATGCATCACTGCTGAAAATAGAACCTACCATTGAGGCAGCAATCGCTCCTAAAATGGCACTTCCTGCAACACCTCCGATAATACTTCCGTCTGCAGCCCGAGATTTCATTTCCCATGCATTAGACCAATTGCTGGTCCAGATACTGGAATCTTTTGCCAGTATAAATCCAAATATGATCAACCCAAAAAGAGATAATAATTTTATAACAGTAAAAACAGTTTGTATCAGTTTTCCTCCTTGTATTCCTTTTGTGTTTATATAAGTAAGAAATACAATCATACCAATGGATAATAACTGGGCAGGATACAATTTAAACACACCCAGTTGAAACAATAAGTTAGCATCATTCATCTCCAGAATTGGTATGAAATAACCTGCAAATTTTGAAAAAGCAACGCCAACTGCGGCAATAGTAGCCGTTTGAATCACTGCAAAAAAACTCCATCCATATAAAAATCCTGCAAGTGGATTAAACGCTTCTTTAAGGTAAACATATTGTCCCCCCGCTTTAGGAAACATAGAACTGAGTTCACCATAACTGAGTGCAGCCGTGAGTGTCATAAAGCCCGTTATCAGCCATACTGCGATCAGCCAACCGGCACTGCCCACATTGCGGGTGATATCTGCACTTACAATAAAAATACCTGAGCCTATCATGGAACCGGCAACAATCATCGTTGCATCCAGTAAGCCGAGTGAGGGTTTGAAAGTTTCGGTGGAATTGTTCATCATGCAGTTTATTAAAATTAATTCATACTGTAAAAATTAAATACCTCTTATGATAATTACAGATTGTTGCATTTGTGCAGCTGTAACCATGTAAATTATACTATTAAGTTTTGTTGTATTTTACAAATTATGTCATCAAATAATTTTCATGAAAGAATCGCTTGATCGTAAACTCACCCTTACGCATGCCACGGCAATCAACATGATTGATATGGTAGGCATAGGCCCGTTCATTACACTGCCGATGGTAATCAGTATGGTGAATGGCCCCTATTTTTTATATGCCTGGCTGGCTGGTGCTTTTTTATCTTTTGTGGATGCTATGATCTGGAGTGAGCTGGGTACCACCTTTCCCAAGGCAGGAGGAAGTTATAATTTTTTGAAAGAGGCGTATGGTAAAAATTCAGCAGGTAAATTAATGAGTTTTTTATTTGTGTGGCAAACTATGATACAGGCACCTCTCGTGATTGCATCAGCCGCGATTGGTTTTGCAACCTATTTTTCATATCTCGTTCCATTAAATGATATCACATCTAAATTAGTTAGCGGTAGCCTGGTAATTCTTGTAATAACTTTACTCTACAGGAAAATTGAGGCGATCGGTAAAATAAGTGTTGTTTTATGGTTCACGGTTATTGGAACAATTTTATGGATCATCGGAGGAGGAATTGCGCACGGAAATATGCTGCAACCTATTATGCAAATGAATGATGGACTAACAGTAAACTACGTCTTTATTGCGGCTATTGGTTTTGCCAGCGTAAAAACTGTTTATAGTTATCTGGGCTATTATAATGTTTGTCACCTTGGCGGAGAAATTATCAATCCTGCTAAAAATATTCCACGTAGTATGTTTCTTTCGATTGCAGGAATTGCGGTACTGTATCTGCTGATGAACATCAGTGTGGTAAGTGTAATACCATGGCAACAGGCTAAAAATAGTGAATTTGTTATCAGTGTTTTTATTGAACATATTAATGGAAAAGCGGCTGCGAATATTGCAACGGCTTTGATACTGATCGTGGCATTCTCTTCCGTTTTTTCCGCAACACTCGGATATAGCCGAATACCGTATGCCGCTGCTGCAGATGGAGATTTTTTTAAGGTGTTTGCCCGCTTACATCCCACCAAACATTTTCCGTTTGTTTCCTTATTATTTTTAGGTGGAGTAGCATTTATTTTTTCCTTACTATTTCGGCTGGGCGATATCATTAATGCAATTCTTGCCATGCGTATACTCATTCAATTTATCGGGCAGGGAGTAGGTCTCATTCTTTTAAAAAGAAAAAGAACACATGTTTCAAATGGTTATAAAATGCCGTTGTATCCATTGCCTGTGTTAGTAGCTATTGCGGTGTGGTTATTTATATTGTATTCAACAGGAATGAAAATGATGTTGT
Source organism: Bacteroidota bacterium (assembly GCA_031411115.1). GTDB lineage: Bacteria > Bacteroidota > Bacteroidia > Chitinophagales > Chitinophagaceae > Ferruginibacter. Next base: position 20,976 of record JANOAO010000017.1, on the reverse strand, counting down.
ATGGATGTATCGTCATTAGCCTGGGCATTATCGTTTATTATATTAAAGCAAAATGGTTGAACGAATGGCCATATATTGCAAAATAAAATAGTAATAATATATAATGGTTTCGTTTTTGCAGCATTTCAAAAAACTTAAAAAGTGCGAATTATATTATTTATATGCTATTGGATTTTATTAATCAGTTGTAAAAAAAAGTTGGAACTCACTAAAGTTATTATATTAAAAGATTTTTCATCCGGTTCAGCTATGGTAAGTGCCGGCGATAAAATATACCTTGCCGGTGATGATGCCAGTTTTATTTGTGTGACTGATAAATATTTTAATATAATAGATACGATTACACTGGAAAAACATCAAGGTAAAAGAATTCCTAAGCCGGTTAAACATGATATTGAAGCCGCTACTTTAATACAAATTAAAAAGCAGCCATACATTCTTTTTGCAGGTTCCGGATCTTTGTCGCCTTACCGCAATACGATAACGTTAATTGATGTTAAAAATGGATCAAAAAATATTTTTAATGTAGAAACAATCTATGAGCGTTTTAAAGCGGAAGGGATTGAGCAATTAAATATTGAGGGAGCTGCTTCACTTTCCAACTACGTGATATTTGCTAACCGGGGAAATAAAAGCTATCGCAAAAATCATCTTATTTTTACTTCTCCCGGATTTTGGAACGAACAGCGTGATGCACCCATTCATATTATGACAATAGGCACAAATACCGACACCTTGTTTTTTAATGGCGTATCGGGATTAGAATATTCGCCATTATCAGACAGGCTTATAATGACAGTTTCAACTGAAGAAACGTATGATTCACAAACTGATGGAATTATTGGTAAAAGCTATTTATGGATCATTCATGACATTTCTTCTAAAACGAAACGTGCATCTATAAATCCAGATCAAATCATTGACCTGGAACAGATTGATAAAAGATTTACTGGCCAGAAAATTGAGTCCGTATGTATTCTGGAAGAAAGCAGAAAACAAATAACACTTGGGCTGGTAGCGGATAATGATGATGGTACCAGTGTACTTTTTAAGCTGGAACTTGACAAATGATTTTGAATAAATTGTATATGTAATTATAACTATTGTTATGAAAAAAAACAGGTTTTTTATTATAGGATTTTTTCTTATGTCTGCAAACCATGTATTCGCACAGTCTTTCATTAATCCGAAAACAATTGATCGGTCTTTTGCAAAAAGATTTCCAGTAAGATCAGAAATATTGAATATGCATTCAGTTCCTGATAAGCAAAAATTAATACCATCCAGATTTCCCTTTACTTTCTTTATTCTTCCCTTAGATAGTATGAGTTGTGCAGTAACAACTTCGGAATGTGTGTCAATCCCGAACGCTGCGTCTTCAGGAAGTGCAATAGCAATTCCTAATGTATTTGGGTTAACAATAAGAAAGTAATGAGTTTGCTTAATTACCTGACGTTTATTTTAAAGTAAGTCCACGTTCTTTCCATTGAACAAATAACTGTATAGTACTGTCGGAAAGTTTAGCGTGGCGCATCGGCATAAATCCTGGCTCTGACGGATCTTTTTTCATCCGCCTGATTATATCATCAATTTATTCTGATGCAGCGGTATAATTATTCAGCGGTTCTTTTTTCTTTTCCTGAATTTTGGCAGGGACTGCAAAAGTATTGTATAACAGGAGCTATGTTATTTTATAATTAATATTTGTAACAATATTATTATCTACTGTTGCCTGTGTTTTTTTGAATGTGTTGCAAAACTGAAAGGAGAGTACAGAAATATAATGCAAAAGTGAAGATCAGTTTTTCATATGTATAAAGTATCACACAACTTAACAATAAAAAGGTAAGGACATTATGTGTTTCTTTAAAAACGGATATATTTACTTACACCCGATTGCAGCGTAAAGCGGGACAAATTGTAATTAATAAATGCTATGCTATTGTTCAAAAAATAACAAGAGTAGATTGCATTTTAATTGGATAGAAACCTAAGCAGGATGAACAATATCCTGATTGATATCATTAAATTATGATCTAACGCTTTTGGCGTTTGTTTATGCAGATTAAAAACGGGCCGATTGATTCGATAACAACTTCAAGTTAATCGTATAAGAAGTGCCTTTGATACCCACTGGCGGGTATTTTGTGGAATTAGAATTTTTTAAAAATGATTACATATTTGAAGTTTGCGTTAAAAGAGGTTTATATTTCGATTTGTTATTATTTTTTTTTGATGCTAACAGCCTCCCACATTTATAGAAAACAATGTTGTATTATACGACCCCTTCAGGGTCGAAACATTGCGATTCTATGTATGTTATAAACATGAAATCCCTTCGGGATTATGAGAAGTTTTTTTGAGAAAGTACGGAACTAAAATGAAAAAAGCCTACAATTGAAATGAGCGTGCTAGTAGAATTTATATTTATTTTAGACATCCCGCATCCCGCATCCCGCATCCTGCATCCCGCATCCTGCATCCTGCATCCTGCATCCTGCATCCTGCATCCTGCATCCTGCATCCCTCTAACTCTATTTATTTTTAAAAGCAGTAATCGCATTTTTAGAAAAAGAACTCAGGATTAATCTACCGCTGATAGCTGCTCTTTCTTTGAGAAGCGTATCCCAGTTTTCTGTTCCGTGCCAGAATACTTTTTTTAATTCTGCCATGGCTTGCGGGCTGGAATGTGCCAGCGTATGAGCCAGTTTTGCGACTGATTCATCCATTCCGTGTGTGTCAGGATGAACTTCTGCAAAGAGTCCTTTCTTTTTTGCCCATTCACTATTTCTCCACATCGTAGCATCAATACTTAAAGCACTGAAAGCTGCGGTACCTATTTTTCTTTCCACCGCCGGTCCAACAACAAAAGGACCAATACCCACTGCCAGTTCACTTAATTTGATATCTGCTTTTTCAACAGCGATTGCATAATCTGCAGCAGCAGCTAAACCTACACCGCCACCGACACATTTTCCCTGCACACGGGCAATAATAAACTTGGGGCATTTACGCATTTCATTAATCACATTCGCAAAGCCACTAAAAAAAAGTAATCCGGTTTTCTCATCTCGGATTTCTATCAGTTCATCGAAACTTGCACCGGCACAAAAACTTTTTTCACCTGCGCTTTGCAATACGATCACTTTTGTTTCATCGTGATGAGCCGCATAATGAATTTCCTGCGCCATAGATGCCAGTATCTTACCGGGTAAAGAATTAGACTGCGGATGATAAAATTCAATGGTGGTTATGCCGGCATGTGTTTCTGTTTTTACGTAACCTTGTGTGTGCTGATCGCTCATTGTATTAAATTTTATTTTTCATTTGAACCATAGTGAGAATGGTGCCTACACCCGTTGCCTCATCCGAATCATCAAAAATTTCCACATACCATTTTACAATACCTTTTGGAATATCGGAACCTTTTGGCATTTCAATATCTGCTGGTTTATCTTTTAATTCCTGCGCCGTTTTTTCTTTACAGGTAAAACGAATATACACAGATGTTCCCGGATAAACAGGTTTGGTAAAACGTAATTCGTCGATACCATAATTTAATAATACGGGATTTTTGCCGAAGCTGTCTACGAACAATCCGGCAGCTACGCTTATAATATAATAACCATGTGCCACCTGCTGATCAAACATAGTTCCATTAAAATCAGTATCGGTTTTATGTGCATAAAAATGATCGCCGCTTAAATCCGCAAACTTATTAATATCCTCTTGCGTAATGAGTCTTTTTTCAGTAACTATTTGATCCCCGATTCTGAGCTCTTCAAAATATTTTTTAAAAGGATGTGAGCCGGGATCAATACCTTTTGCATGTGGCTGATATACGTTGCTGATGGCAGTAATCATGTTGGGCGAACCTTGTATTGCGGTACGTTGTAAGTAATGCTTTACACCTCTAAGACCGCCCATTTCTTCACCACCGCCCGCTCTTCCGGGGCCGCCATGTACCAACGACGGCAATGGGGAACCGTGGCCTGTGCTTTCTTTAGCACATTCATTATTCAACACTAAAATTCTTCCATGATGTGTGGCAGCACCTATTACATAAGATTTTGCAATGGAAGGATCTGAAGTTACAATGCTGGAAACCAGGCTTCCTTTTCCTTTTTTAGAAAGGGAAACTGCTTCTTCAATATTTTTATATGGCATAATCGTACTTACCGGACCGAATGCTTCTACATTATGTGGCTCGTATGCATCATGAGGATTTTCATTCATTAATAAAATCGGACTTAAGAATGCGCCTTTCTCAGCATCTGCATCAATAACAGCAACACTGTCCATAGATCCATATAACAGAGAAGAAGATGCCAGTAATTTTTGTACCTGATTTCTTACTTCCTGCCTTTGCCCTAATCCTGCCAGCGAACCCATTCTTACTTTTTCATTGGCGGGATTTCCAATCGGCGTTTTTTGTAATTCAGGGATCAGTGCTTTCCACACGTCTTCCATTTTATTTTCAGGAACAAATATTCTTCTTATTGCCGTACATTTTTGTCCGGCCTTTACTGTCATCTCCCGTTTTACTTCCTTTATAAAAATATCCCATTCGGGTTGGCCGGGTGCAACATCAGTTCCCAGCACAATGCAATTAAGTGAATCAGCTTCCATATTAAAAGGAACACTTTCGGCAAGAATAGCAGGATGAGCTTTTAGTTTTAAACCGGTGCTGGCAGATCCTGTGAAAGTTACAACGTCCTGCGCATTTACGAAGTTGAGCATATTACCGGCACTGCCACATAATAATTGTAAAGCACCATCAGGTAAAATTTTAGAATGAATGATCTCTCTCACTACTGCTTCAGTTAAAAAGCTGGTAACTGTAGCTGGTTTCACAATAGCAGGCATTCCTGCCAGTAAATTGACGGCAATTTTTTCCAGCATTCCCCACACCGGAAAATTGTAGGCATTGATATGTACAGCCACACCTTCTTTTGGAACAAGAATATGATGACCCATAAACGTGTTCATTTTTCCCAGAGGAATTGCTTCTCCGTCGAGACAAAATGTTTCATCGGGTAATTTTCTTCGGAGAGAGGCATTCGAAAACAGATTTCCAATACCGCCTTCAATATCTATCCAGCTATCTACTCTGGTAGCACCTGTAAGTGCACTGATCTCATAAAATTTTTCTTTCTTTTCCATGAGGTGCATGGCAAGTGCCCGAAGCATTCTTCCTCTTTCCTGAAATGTCATTTTTCGCAAAGCCGTATTTCCTTTTTTCCTGGCATACAAAAACATCTGTTCCATATCAAGCCCCTCCGTTGATGTGCGGCTGATTAACTCACCTGTAATTGCATTGTATAATTCCTGCCCTTCACCGTCTCCGGCTATCCATTTCCCTGTTATATAATTTTCCAGATTATTCATGTATAGTTATTGAGAGAACAAATCTACAGAATGGAATTGAGATCCGGGATGCGGGATGCGGGTGTCGGGTTACGAGATGCGGGTTACGAGATGCGGGATGCGGGTTACGAGATGCGGGAAGCGGGAAGCGTATTAAGATATTTGATAACTTTCAATTATTCTTCTTGTGTCCTTTGTGATAACTCTGTAGCCTCTGTGTTAAAACTCTCAACGAAGTTGGCCACCAAATTGATTCAAATGATGGATCACATGTTTGTAATGCAATAGAATCCATTCATCTTTATTTAATTCACCAAATGCGGGGTGCAGGGTAGTTGCGGTAGGATTTTTTTCAAAGTATTCAAAAAAATCATTCACCGATCTTTTGAGCAATTCTTTTGCTTCGGCAAAACTTGCTGAACTTACAGGAATGGTTTCTTCACCCAACACCGAAGCAGGTGCTTTGGTATTTTCTTTAAAAGGAATATCGCTTTGCAAAAAAGCTTTGTATTTAGGAAGAAGTTCTTCCGGTACGGCAAGGTTAAAATGAATTTGTGCGGATGAAACTTTAAAAAATGCAGTTACATGTTCCATCATCTGCCAGGCATTCATTTTGCCCCAGACACCTTTGGTATCTTCACCGAGTAAATTGATCCTGTTCAAAAAATCGGTTCTGATAAATTTTTCCTTTTCCGTCATTTTGTTTTTATCCTAGAATCTATTTCACAACAAAGTGCATTAAAAATCTGCTCTATACTTCCTTCACCTTTCACCATCACCACTTTATTAAATTGCCTGTAATAATCTGCCACAACCGCGGTTTTATTGCGATATTCAACAATACGTGCACGAATAACATGTTCATTGTTATCATCACTTCTGCCGCTTGTTTCACCTCTTTTCAATAAACGTTTTACCAGCTCTTCCTCACTTACATCCAGTGCGAGCATCACCGAAATGGATTCTTTTTTAAGGTCCATCAATTTATCCAGCGCTTCTGCCTGTGCAGAAGTACGCGGAAATCCATCAAATAAAAAACCTTTTGCATCAGGGTTATCTTCCAAAGCAGAACTGATCATGCCAATTACCACCTCATCTGGCACCAACTGACCTTTATCCATAAAATTTTTTGCCTCCATTCCTAAAGCAGTCTGACGGGAAATTTCAGAACGTAAAAGATCTCCTGTACTTAGGTGTTTCAGCTCGTATTTCGAGATAATATTTTCGCTTTGCGTACCTTTTCCGCTACCGGGAGGGCCAAAAAGTATTAGATTGAACATATTGCGGTTATCGCCCCTGTTAACGTATCTGGGCGCTGTATGTTTTGGAATTACAAATGTAGGGGCTTTTTCACTCATGTTTTAAGGCATATCAATTGCTCAGAATATTTTTGTAAGTAAATATAATATATCAGCACAGTAAACTGAAAAGGTATTTTGCTGTTTAGACATATAAAAATCAAATATGGAAAAAAAACATATCCATTATTCATCTTCCGGCGCTCAGCCTTTGGATCTGACAGAGGATGAATGGAAGAAGATACTGCCGTCAGACGTGTATCATATCGCACGGGAAAAAGGTACTGAACGTCCATTCACAGGAAAATTCTGGAATTCCATGGACATTGGAAAATATTATTGCAGCGCCTGCGGCAACCCCTTGTTTACAAGCGACGGAAAATTTGAAAGCAGTTGTGGCTGGCCGAGTTTTTTTGAGCCCGTTAAAAAAGACAGCCTTGTTTACGAACCTGATAACAAATTTGGTATGCGCCGCACTGAAGTTATGTGCGGAAGGTGTAAAGCACATTTGGGACATGTTTTTGAGGACGGACCACCACCCACCGGATTACGCTATTGTATCAACAGTGTTAGCTTGGATTTTGATGCCGGAAATGATCCTGAGACGAAACAGGGTTTTTGAGATGTATAGCTTAACAATTACTTTTGCGGCATTCAACGAATCTATCAATAATGGGAAAACTTATATTAAGCGCTTTTGCAGATAGTCTGATCGCATCAGAGATTGTGAGGCTGGGAGCTGCGATCAAAGAAAGAATTAAATCAGGACATAAAGTTTTCAATTATACCATTGGTGATTTTGACCCTTCCCAATTTCCTATTCCTGAAGAGTTGGAAGCAGAAATTATTCAGGCTTATAAAGAACATCATACGGCTTACCCGGCTGCAGAAGGCGAACTCGATCTTCGTCAGTCTATCGGAAAATTTCTTCACCATTATCTGGGACTGGATTATAATGAAAAGGAAATTCTTGTATCTAATGGCGGAAGGCCGCTTATTTATGCCGCTTATAAAACAATTGTTGATCCGGGCGATAAAGTGATTTATCCTGTTCCAAGCTGGAATAACAATCATTATGTACATTTCAATCATGGTGAACATGTAGTATTGGAAGCTACGAGGGAAAATAATTTTATGCCTACGGCAGATCAGATCCGGCCTCATATAAAAGACGCCGTTATGATTGCAGTATGTTCACCGTTAAACCCAACGGGAACTACTTTCAACAAACAAGAACTTGAAAATATTTGCGACTTAATTATTGAAGAAAATAATAGCAGGACCGAAGGCCGTAAAAAATTATATCTTTTATACGATCAGATTTACTGGACATTAACCTACGGTAGTACAGAACATTTTAATCCGGTTAGCCTGAGGCCGGCAATGAAGGCGTATACCATTTATATTGATGGCATTAGCAAAGCATTTGCTGCAACAGGAGTTAGAGTGGGATGGGCGATGGCGCCGGAAGAGATAATTATTAAAATGCGTTCCCTTAACAGTCATGTGGGTTCCTGGGCACCGATGGCAGAACAAAAAGCGGTTGCAAAATTTTTGGTAAATCAACCGGCACTGGATAAATATTTCAGTCATTTTAAAAAAGAAATTTCAGAACGTCTTTATACCATTCATGCAGCTTTTCAAAAAATGAAGGAAGAAGGCATGCCGGTAGATTCAATTGAACCACAGGGCGGCATTTATCTTACCGTTAAAATCGACCTGAAAGGAAAAAAATCAAATTCCGGAAAAGAGATCCTGAATCAGGAGGCTGTAACAGATTACATTTTGAATGAAGCGGAACTTGCGCTTGTACCTTTTTCCTCATTTGGGGCTTCTAAAGAAAGTGAATGGTACAGATTGAGCGTGGGATGCTGTAAAACGGAAGATATACCGGTGGTAATTGAAAATCTTAAAAATGCGATTGCGGAATTAAATTAATTACGGTTATTCAGGAAAACAAATGCTTCCTCCTTCCTGGAACGGATCTGTCTTTTTACAAGGTGGTGTGTTTGTACGATCTTATATTTATTAAGATCTATAATCTCAAAAGCGCTGGCTACATTATCCGTTCTTTCTACCTGAAATAATAATTCATGCAACTTGTTCACCTCCTGCTCCATCGCCTGAGGTGTCATAACTTGCTGATTAAACAGCACCAGAAGATCACGGTTCATATTGTACATACAATTGTATTTACTAATATCCTACAAAACCTTTTCTATTGGGGCATCCGCACTGGCTTTTTTTTGATGAATTGCAACCGGCAATTAACAAACCAAGTACAATAAAAAGGATAGAGGTTGTTTTTACTAACTTTTGCATAATTATCAAATTCCTAAACTAAACTATTTTCACCAAACATTATTGCCCCTAATACATGTTTACAGATAATATTCTCAATAATAACAAATCTTTACGCATAATTGTTGCGCCTCTTGATTGGGGTTTAGGGCATGCAACCCGATGCATTCCTATAATTCATTCATTACAAAAAGCAGGCGCTCAGGTGTTTATAGCCGCTGAGGGTGAAACGGAAGCTTTATTGAAAAGTGAATTTCCACAAAATATTTTTTTACCGTTAAAAGGCTACAAAGTCCGTTATTCTAAAAATGGTCTATGGCTAAAATGGAAATTGCTGACTCAATATTTTACGATAAAATCAGCTATACACAATGAACACGAATGGTTGAAAAAAATGGTTAAGGAGTTTCAGATTAATGCTGTGATTTCTGATAACCGGTTTGGCCTTTCTCATTCCTCCATTCCAGGCGTATTTATAACACACCAACTTAACATCAAAACCGGACAGGTATTCACAGATTTTTTAGCAAGAAGAGTAAATTATAGTTTTATTAAACGTTTTGATGAATGCTGGATTCCGGATACCAAAGAAGCAGGTTACGGTGGCGTATTGTCGCACCCGGAAAAATTTCCTGAAACTGAAATACAATACATGGGTTTGTTATCAAGATTGAAAGTTATTTCGGTTGTTAACAAATATGATTTTTTGTTTTTAATCTCCGGGCCTGAACCACAAAGAACTATTTTTGAAAATACAATTATTCACCTCATCACCCAAAACAAGCAGGGTTATAAAATTGCTTTGGTAAGAGGAAAGCCATTAAGGGAAAAAGAATTGAAAATCCCAAACACGGACTTGTTTGATCATTTGTCAGCTTTGGAATTAAACAATCTGATCGCCGCATCTAACACAGTTATCTGCCGATCAGGCTATTCCTCTGTGATGGACCTTCTGACTATGGGAAAAAAAGCCATATTAATTCCTACGCCGGGGCAAAAGGAACAGGAATATCTTGCCGAATATTTAAGTAGTAAAAGTTTATTCAAAGTTATTTTACAGGAGGATATGAAAGATAATATTTTTGAACTTTCTACTTTTGATATACAGTCTGTGAATAATAATATTGATGAATTTATCAGAAGATGGCTGGAGAAGATCAGTTTGCAGCAATAAAAATGCCGTTCGAATTTTTATCATTACTTCCCACGATAACGCTGCTGTTTTCCTGTAAAAAAAGAAAGGAAACTTTTGATGCAAATTTGGCAATCAGTAACATGGCATCTTTATTACTTACCGTTGCACCGCAAATAACGAGTTGATCTATCATATGGTTCTTTAAGAATACCGGAAGTTGTTCCGTATTACCAAAGCAATGGTCTTTGTCATAAACATCTGTGGCCATTCTTCCCATGGTAGTTACAGGAAATTCTGCATGTTTCAGTATTTTTATTACCGCTGTAAACTGATCCTGTTTACAGATCAATGCTGTTTTTCTTTCCTTTGAAATTGGCTTTTCTGATAATGAAAAAAAAGAACTGCATGTAGATATACATGCATGTAAATTGATGGCTGCATGCAATAGTTTTTTGTTTTTATGCGGATGTTTATTTACAAACAAATGCATGGCTCCAAAAAAATATTTTCTATAAGCTGCACTTTTTTTCTGCGAACTTTCTCCTTTAAAATGTATAATAGAAGTTGACCCGAGATACATATTTTTATATCCTGCTTTTTGAATGCGATAACTAAGGTCTACATCCTCACCAAACATAAAGAACTGCTCATCGAACGAGCCTATTTCATTCAGAATAATTTTTCTTGTAAAAAAAAATGCTCCGGCCAGCACATCAACAGGTCCGGTTTCATCTTTTTTAAGATGTGATGCATAATATCCGCCAAATAGATTCGGTATAATATTTCCTAATCCGGTTATTTTTCCAAATGAATTTTTGGTGTCCGGTAAACCTCGTTTACTTTCCGGTAAAAAATGTCCGGACCCATCGATCATTTGAACACCTATTGCTCCTGCCTTTCTATCCTGCTCCATATATTGAATGCAACAATCGATGGTGTCTTCTGCAATAATGGTATCGGGATTTAAAAATAAAATGTATTCTCCTGTAGCAGACTGCAACGCTTTATTATTGGCTTTCGCAAAACCCACATTTTGCGGCAGATATATGAAATGAACCTGAGGAAATCGATCTTTAAAATAATCGCTGCTCCCGTCTGTGGAATGGTTATCTGCTACAATAATCTCTGCCCTTACATGCTTCACTGATTTTAGAACCGATAGAAGGCAATTCTCCAGAAAATATTTTACATTATAATTTACTATGATGATAGAAACTTTCGGGGCAATCATATTCACGAAATACGAATTTTTATCGCAGAACTCAAAATGCATGTTCACGTATCTATCATCCCGCATCCCGCAACCCACATCTTGCATCCCGAATCTCGCATCCCGCATCTCGCATCCCGCAACCTGCATCTCGCAACCTGCATCTCGATACCCGCATCCCGCAACCCGCATCTCATATCCCGTATTAACTTTTATCTTTGCGCCATGTTAACGAATACATTACGTAAAGCTGTTGAGGCCGGAGCAGAACGACTGGTACATTATTTCAATGGAGAATTTACGATCAGTAATAAAGAAGGTATCAATAACCTGGTTACAGAAGCAGATCATGCGGCAGAAAATGCGATCATTGCAGTTATACAGTCCGAATTTCCGGATCATTTTATTCTTACAGAGGAAGCAGGTGAAATAAAAACCAGCAGTGAATATAAATGGATCATCGATCCGATAGACGGTACAGTAAATTTTTCAAACGGCATACCGCTTTGTTGTGTTAGCATTGGTGTTGAAAAAAATGGAAAAATGATTGCCGGCGCGGTGTATAATCCTTTAATGAACGAATATTATTTTGCGGAAAAAGGAAAAGGTGCTACGTTAAATGACAAGCCGATCAGCGTTAGTAAAAAAGATAAAGTAGAAACAAGTTGTCTCGTTACAGGATTTCCGTATTCATACCTGGATATGCCGAACGGTCCGGTGGTTGTATTTGACAGATTATTACGGAAAGGGATTCCCGTAAGAAGATTAGGAAGTGCCGCTATCGATCTTTGTTGGGTAGCAGCAGGAAGATTTGACGGTTTTTATGAACATAAATTGCAGGCATGGGATAGTGCGGCTGGTTTTTTATTAGTAGAAGAAGCAGGAGGTAAAGTAACAGATTTTGAAGGGAATGAATTCTCTCCATATCAACCACACATCCTTGCCACCAATGGAAAAATACATGAAGAATTGAGAGCGTACGTAAATGGAAAAATTTAAAAAATTGATGATGTCAGAAAGAACAGAAATTGCAGCATTAGGTGAATTCGGATTAATAGACCATCTCGTAAAAAATAATGAAACACGAAATGCTTCAACTTTACTGAGTGTTGGTGACGATGCTGCAGTGATAGATCATTTCGGAAGACAAACTGTTGTATCCACCGATTTACTTTTGGAAGGAATTCATTTTGATCTCGGCTATACACCTTTAAAACACCTCGGTTATAAAAGTGTGGTGGTGAACCTCAGCGATATTTATGCGATGAATGCCATTCCTACACAGATCACCCTCAACATAGGATTTTCTAATCGGTTCAGCGTGGAAGCGCTGGATGAATTTTACGAAGGGGTGTATGCCGCCTGCAAACAATATGATGTGGACCTTATTGGAGGAGATACCAGCACCAGTATTAAAGGATTTATTATAAGCATTACGGCAATAGGTGAGGTTGCGCCCGGTAGATTTGTAAAACGGTCTACTGCAAACAATAAAGATCTTATTTGTGTAAGCGGTGAACTGGGTGGTGCATTTTTAGGACTGACTTTAATGGAAAGAGAGCATCGTATTTTTAAAGAAACTGGCGCACAACCTGATCTTGAAAATCAGGCATATATAGTGGGCCGTTTACTAAAACCTGAAGCACGAAAAGATATTATTGAATATTTTACAGAAGAAAATATTTTGCCCACCAGTATGATAGATGTAAGTGATGGTTTAAGCAGTGATCTTTTACATATTTGTAAACAAAGTAATTTAGGTTGCGTATTGTATGAAGATAAACTTCCGTTTAATGAAGAAGCCAAAGAGTTTGCCTACAAATTACAAATGGATCCTACTGCCTGCGCATTAAGCGGAGGGGAAGATTATGAATTACTTTTCACTGTTTCGCAGGAAGAATTTGAAAAAATAAAACTGAATCCTTCGATCAGCATCATAGGTTATATGACTGATGCGGAAGAAGGTAGCCATCTAATTACCAGGGGCGGAAACAAACATGCGCTGATAGCTCAGGGCTGGAATCATATGCAGCATTAAAATCAGCCTTACATTTTATATAGTGACAGAAATCATTTTTGTGTATCCTGTACTCTCCCGGCAATATTGAAAACTGATCTGATTTGTTCTGTAAAAGTATCGTGTTGTGTACTACAACGGTGGAGAGATTTAAATCAGTTGGAAAGTAGATTATCAAAAATGGATATTGAAAAATAGCTTTTTTGATGATTTTATCTGAGGTATAATCCGATGACCAGTGAAGTTCATTTCCCTCATAATTACATTCAATTTTTTCAAGAGTATATATAGAGATGGAATCAGCTTGTATTTCATAAATCGAGGTGAATGTATGATTTTCCTGTGCTGCGGATCTTATTGCCAGAATCAGCAAAAATATTGTCATTTTCATTTTACAAAGTTTCATTTGTTGCACGTTAGCATAATGAAAACTCGCTTTACATTTTGCAATCATAAGTTGTATATAATGTAAAATGAACCTCACAGGTTGGTAAGAAATCTGTAAAATTTTACAGATGGTTATATTTCGTGGCTATCATATACTAATTTCAGTTTTTATTTTACGTATGCCCAAATATTTTTCTATTGTCTTTTTATGGGTTTTGATCAGTTGCGCTTCAGGTAAAAACTATTCTCCATCAAAAAAATATCCTGCTACTTTATTGCAAAAAGATTTTGTGCTGTTGAAAAAAGCACTGGAGTCAAAACATCCCTCCCTTTACTGGTACACCGCAAAAGACAGTATGGATTCATTTTTTCAGAAATACTATGCAGCCATAAAGGATAGTATGACAGAACAACAGTTCACCTGGCAGGTATTGACTCCTTTGATCGATAAAATACATTGCGGTCATACATCAGTCAGGATGAGTAAATCTTACAGCGCATGGGCATCAGGAAAAAGATTACCCTCTTTTCCGTTATACCTGAAAATATGGGATGATACTATGGCTGTAACAGGTTCATTGATCAAGGTTGACAGTGTGTTTACCAAAGGAACAATCGTACATACTATAAATGGATTGAATGCTTCTCAGATTACCGAAAAGATGTTCAGTTATCTGCCGCAGGATGGATATGCTAATTCGCTCAATTACATTCGGATAAGCGGCAACTTTCCCTATTTTCATAGGAATATTTTTGGATTATCTACAGTATACAAAGTTGAATATTCCGATTTGTACGGGCTAAAAAAATCTACAGATCTGCAGCTGTTTCGTCCTGTAACAGATTCAGCAAAAAAAGACAGCAGCGAAAAAAAAATCGCAAAAAAAGTAAAAATAAAAAAGAAAGAAAATCCTAAAAGCTTTTACCGTTCGTTCAGCATTGATTCAACAGGTTATGCGTTGATGACATTAAACAGTTTTACGAAAGGTAATCTAAGAAGATTTTACCGACAAAGTTTCAGAGAATTGAGAAAAAAGAACATACAGCATTTAATATTGGATATCAGAATCAACAGCGGCGGTAGAGTTGGACTATCAACACTGCTCTCAAAATATATTTCGCAATCCCCTTTTAAAGTAGCAGATACCTTGTTTGCTAAATCACGGTCTGTTGCTCCTTTTACCAGGCATTTTGAGGGGAAATTTCTGAATGATATTCAGTTGTTTTTTATCTCAAAAAAAAATAAAGATGGGCTGTATCATGCAAATCATCTGGAAAATAAATTGTATACACCAAAATCGAAAAATCATTTTAACGGCAATACTTATGTGATCATCAGCGGTCCAACATTTTCTGCGGCATCCTTGTTTTGTAATTCGGTAAAAGGTCAGGATAAAGTGACTTTAGTAGGAGAAGAAACAGGAGGCGGATGGTATGGTAATAATGGCATTATGATACCCGATTTCGTATTGCCGAATACGAAGGTGAGGGTATCCTTTCCATTATTCAGGCTGGTCCAATTCAATCATGTATCACAAAAAGGATCAGGTGTTCCTCCGGATGTGTACGTTGGCCCGGATTATCATGCGATAATGAATGGGTACGATAAAAAAATGAAAGTTGTAAAAGAAATCATTAGTCAGAAGATATATGAAGAGAAGAAAATGATCCCTTTTAATAAGTAAATCATGTTTAAGGCTGAATCGTAAATCTGTCTCCATCCTGTAAAAAAGGAAATTTTTTTCTGATCTCATCCAGTTTTAATTTATCCAGTATTATGGTATGAATATCTTCTTCTTCGGCTTTGTGATACAAAACCTCGCCTAAAGGATCTATTACCATACTGTTTCCGCTGTAAGAAATTTGATTTGCGTCAATACCTACCCGGTTAACGCCAATCACATAGCATTGATTTTCTATAGCACGTGCCATCAATAAAGATTTCCAGGCATGATTTCTTCGCTCGGGCCAGTTAGCCACATAAATGATTACATCATATTCTGGAACATATCCTCTTCCTGATCCTTTGCCGAACGGATCTGCCAATCTTTCTGTTTTCAAAGGAGTTTGCCTTGACCACACGGGAAAACGAAGATCATAGCAAATCTGTAATAATATTTTCCATCCTTTAACAGAGGTAATCAATCGTTTTTGACCGGAACAATATTGTTTATCCTCACCTGAGTAAGCAAAAAGATGCCTTTTATCATAAGTGCCTAATTCTCCATTAGGTAACATCCATATTAATCTGTTATAATAATGTTCTTCTTCTCCAATCATTAAACTACCGGTAAGAATAATCTTTTTTTCAGCTGCAGTTTTTCTCATCCATTCAACTGTTTTACCATCCATTTTTTCTGCAAATATTTCTGGTCGCATACTAAAACCCGTGGTAAACATTTCCGGGAGAATAACTATTTCCGGGTTTTTAACGGATCGTATTTTATCCGAAAGCATCTTAATATTGGCTTCGGCATTTTCCCAGTGAATTGTTGATTGAATTAGCGTAAAAGAAAGAGAAGACATGTACAATTTTCAGCTAATATAAAAAACACACCATAGAATCAGGTGTGTTTTTTTAAAGAGTTCGGATAAGCATATAATTATTCTGTGCTTTGGTTATTATTCTGTGCGGGTCCTTTAGATGATCTGCCACCACCTTGTGAATTTTCTCCACCCTTTTTTCCGATTTGACGCATATGTTCTCGGTCTCTGCTAACTGCCTCTCCGCCTTTTCTTCCTGCGGCTCTGGCTTCTTCAGATGTAAATTCGTGAGCTACACCCATTTGATGGGCTGCTCTTCCGCCAGCGCTGGCAATTTCTCTTTGTCTTTGCGGATCCATTGAAGCAAAGCCTCTATTAGAAGTGCCTTTTTTGTTTTCATTTTGTTGTTGTGCCATGGAATTAAGTTTAATGATGTTTGAATGTTATACTTTTCATACGGTAGCTTCAAGGATTATACCGTTACTGGAATAGCGGTTATTCACACCCATCAATTATAACAAATAGATGAGTCATTACTTATTAAGATTATGATTACCATACTCTTGAAAAAATTGTATTTTTTTTTGAAGGATGTTATAATTAAGTTTTCCCCAAATAAATAATCGGGTAATGGATGGGGCAATAAAATTGATGAGTTGTGTAATCGACTCCGCTCATCATCAGTTTTTAAGTGACTTTAAAATGATTTTTAGAAGGAATATTTTAATGTCTGATGAGGTTGTTTCCAAAATCTATAAACGATTGATTCTTATTTTTCTGTATCAATTTTAAGCGAATTGATGCATTTCTCCCATTTTTTGTGAAAGAAAACAAAATGCAAAACATATCTTAAAATGGAATGCCATTTGAACAAATTGTTCGAAGGCTTGATCGAAATCCTCCAGCAAAAAAACCTACAGTTTATTTAATCCATTATTTAGGAGCTCGCTCCTGATTTACCTGTGTGCTGATAAAAGGTTAGCACACACTTTAATCCATGTCTGAAAAAAAACCAAATTTTTCTATCATTAAAAACACAAACATTTATGGAAACAAACAATTGTACAAAAAACCTTTGTACTGGCGTATTTGATACGCTAATGAGAATGCGACAAGGAGGGCTCCGTCTTATGATGGTGCTATTCTTTTTTGCAGGCTCATTTGTTCCCACGGTAAATGCACAAACGGGCCCTCCACCTGCATGCGATGTCATCAGTGGCCAGCTCTTTGCCTGCGTTAACCAGGAACTAAGTTACACGTCCAGAATTGTGTTCGATGGACCAGGCACAGTCTATTCCTGGGAATTCGGATTCAATACATCGGGCGCATTTATCGTTTCAGGGCAGGGTACACCTGCTCTTGTTGTTAATACCGGTACAACAGCCGGTCAGTACAACGTACGCTTACGCGTAACAACACCCAATGGTACTACATTTTGTAGTGCTTCAGTAACAGTTCTGAATATTTCAGCAACTGCAACCACAACACCTGTTTTATGCTTTGGAGGAACATCAACTTTAACTGTTTCGGCAACAGGTGGCGTACTTCCTTATTCGTACACATTGCAACCGGGTAATGTTACCAATGCAACAGGTGTATTCACTGGCTTAACTGCTGGAACTTACAGTGTAAACGTAGTTTCATCAACAGCCATTGGACAAACTACAGGCTGTGCAACCACAGTTTCTGTAACTATTACTCAACCTTCAGCTGCATTAGCGGCAACAACAACTCAAACAAATGTGAACTGCTTCAGTGGTTCTTCAGGTTCAATTAATCTAAATGTTACAGGTGGAACTGCACCTTATACATATAGCTGGACATCAAGCGCGGGAGGTGTAATTCCTGCAGGTATGGGTGGCATGGCTAACCTTACAGGTTTAGTAGCTGGAACCTATTCTGTAACTGTAACTGATGCTAACGGATGTACAACAACACGTACCGTTGTTATCACACAGGCCGCATCTATTGTTTTAACTAACACGTCAGTAAATGTAAACTGCTTCGGTGGTGCTACAGGATCTATCACATTAACTACTTCTGGTGGTACAGCTCCTTATACTTATGTTTGGACAGCAACCTTAGGTGGTTCAATCCCTGCAGGTATGGGTGGAATGGCTAACCTTACAGGATTAGTAGCGGGAACATATTCTGTGACTGTAACTGATGCTAACGGATGTACAGCAACAAGAACTGTTGTTATCACACAGTCTCCGTCAATTGTTGCTACAACAACTTCGGTGAATGTGCTTTGCTTCGGCAATGCTACAGGTTCTATTGATCTTACTGTTTCTGGCGGTGCCGGTAATTACAGTTATAACTGGGTAGGAAGCAACGGAGGAATGGTGCCGGCAGGTCAGTCTTCTGGTGCAGATCTTACTGGTTTAACAGCAGGTACTTATACAGTGACTATTACAGATCAAAACAGTTGTTCTGTAGTACGTACAGTGGTGATCACACAACCTGCTTCTGGTTTAAGTTCAACCAATACAACCGTAAATGTGCTTTGCTTCGGCAATGCTACAGGTTCTATTGATCTTACTGTAACCGGAGGAACATCTCCTTATAATTATACATGGTCAGCAAGTAACGGTGGAATGATTCCTGCAGGACAATCAGCAAATGCTGATCTTACAGGTTTAACCGCAGGTACTTATACTGTTACAATTGGAGATGCTAATCAGTGTACGATTACTCGTACAATTGTTATCAGCGGACCACAATCTGCTTTGGCTGCAACAGCAACACAAGTGAATGTAAACTGCTTCGGTGGTGCTACAGGATCTATTAATTTAACTGTTACCGGCGGAACAGTTCCATATACTTATGTATGGGTAGCTTCTAATGGTGGTGTTATAGGTGCAGGTATGAATAACATGCAGGATCTTACAGGTCTTGTAGCGGGAACTTATACTGGTACAGTAACAGATGCAAACGGTTGCACAACTTCAGCTTCAATTGTTATCACCCAGGCTGCGGCTATCGTGTTAACTAACACGTCAGTGAATGTAAACTGCTTTGGTGGTTCTACAGGATCTATCAACTTAACTGTAACCGGCGGAACGGCTCCATACAACTATGCGTGGGTAGCTTCCAATGGTGGTGTTATTGGTGCAGGTATGAACGGTATGCAGGATCTTACAGGTCTTGTTGCAGGAACATATGCTGTGACTGTAACTGATGCTAACGGATGTACGTCAACACGTACTGTTATTATAACTCAGGTTGCTGCTTTGGAATTAAGCAACACATCTGTGAACGTGAATTGTTTTGGTGGTGCTACTGGCTCTATCAATTTAACGGTATCCGGTGGAAGAGCTCCATATACTTATGTATGGGTTGCTACCAATGGTGGTGTTATTGGTGCAGGTATGAATAACATGCAGGATCTTACAGGTCTTGTAGCAGGAACATATTCTGTGACTGTAACAGATGCTAACGGATGTACAGCAACACGTACCGTTGTTATCACACAGGCTCCGGCTATTGTGTTAACCAACACGTCAGTGAATGTTAATTGCTTTGGTGGTTCTACAGGATCTATAACCTTAACTACAACCGGAGGCGTCTCTCCTTATACTTATGCTTGGACAGCAACCTTAGGTGGTTCAATCCCTGCAGGTATGAGCGGAATGGCTAACCTTACAGGATTGGTAGCAGGAACATATTCTGTGACTGTAACTGATGCTAACAGATGTACAGCAACAAGAACTGTTGTTATCACTCAGTCTCCGGCAATTGTTTTAACCAACACGTCAGTGAATGTAAACTGCTTTGGTGGTTCTACAGGATCTATCACCTTAACTACAACGGGAGGCGCATCTCCTTATACTTATGTTTGGACAGCAACCTTAGGTGGTTCAATCCCTGCAGGTATGGGTGGAATGGCTAACCTTACAGGGTTAGTAGCAGGAACATATTCTGTGACTGTAACTGATGCTAACGGATGTACAGCAACAAGAACTGTTGTTATCACACAGGCTCCGGCTATTGTGTTAACTAACACGTCAGTGAATGTAAACTGCTTCGGTGGTTCTACAGGATCTATTACATTAACTACAACCGGAGGTGCATCTCCTTATACGTATGTTTGGACAGCAACCTTAGGTGGTTCAATCCCTGCAGGTATGGGCGGAATGGCTAACCTTACAGGATTAGTAGCAGGAACATATTCTGTGACTGTAACTGATGCTAACGGATGTACAGCAACAAGAACTGTTGTTATCACACAGGCTCCGGCTTTAGTAGCAACAGCAACACAAGTGAATGTAAACTGCTTTGGTGGTGCTACAGGATCTATTAATTTAACTGTTACCGGCGGAACAGCTCCATATACTTATGTATGGGTAGCTTCTAATGGTGGTGTTATAGGTGCAGGTATGAATAACATGCAGGATCTTACAGGTCTTGTAGCAGGAACTTATACTGGTACAGTAACAGATGCAAACGGTTGCACAACTTCAGCTTCAATTGTTATCACCCAGGCTGCGGCTATCGTGTTAACTAACACGTCAGTGAATGTAAACTGCTTTGGTGGTTCTACAGGATCTATCACATTAACTACAACCGGAGGCGCATCTCCTTATACTTATGTTTGGACAGCAACCTTAGGTGGTTCAATCCCTGCAGGTATGGGTGGAATGGCTAACCTTACAGGATTAGTAGCAGGAACATATTCTGTGACTGTAACTGATGCTAACGGATGTACAGCAACAAGAACTGTTGTTATCACACAGGCTCCGGCTTTAGTAGCAACAGCAACACAAGTGAATGTAAA
>JANOAO010000016.1:0-12570 GCA_031411115.1 Bacteroidota bacterium | reverse complement strand
CATTGCCAGTTTTTTTTCAATACAAAAATCAATACTGTCTTTATCTCTTACAGATCCACCGGGTTGAATAAAAGCATGGATGCCATTTTCAAAAGCAATTTTTACACAATCATCAAAAGGAAAAAAAGCATCACTGGCCAGTACAGCATTTTTTGTTGAATGACCAGACTGATTTGCCTTTGCAATAGCTTGCCGTAATGCATCTATGCGACTGGTTTGACCACAACCTTTACCGATCAGTTGTTTATTTTTCACAAGAGCGATCGCATTGCTTTTTAAATGTTTGCCAATGATGTTGGCAAACACCAGATCTTGTTTTTCTGTATCAGAACAAATTCTCCCACCGGCTTCCTCCCATTTTTCAAAACTAATGTTATCGTGATCCTGAATTAGTATTCCATTCAATATCCGCTTTTGTGACTGGGGGTTAGCAAATGACTTATTATGAATCAATAAGATTCTATTCTTTTTTGATTGTAAGATGGCAAGTGCATCTTTTTCAAAACCAGGTGCAATTAATACCTCAATAAATAATTCATTGATCATTGAAGCCGTTGCTGCATCAATAAATTTATTGCAGATCAGAACACCACCAAAAGCGCTTTCCGGATCGCCGGCCAAAGCATCTGTCCAGGACTGTTTTAAGTTATTACGCTGCGCTATGCCGCAAACGTTGGTATGCTTGATTATTGCAAATACCGCATCATTTTCCTCCTTAAAATCTTCCATTAATTGAAGTGCCGCATCTGCATCCACCAGATTGTTATAAGATAATTCCTTACCATGCAACTGATCAAAACACGAATGCAAATCACCAAAAAACAAAGCCTTCTGGTGAGGATTTTCACCATACCGCAAAGGTTTCTCCTGACCCGAATATATACTTTGAAAATGCAAACCACTAAAATAATTGGAGATTGAATTATCATAACTGCTGCATACATGAAAAGCTTTTATAGCAAATTCTTTTCGCTGATGGAGAGTAGAGTTGCATTGCTGTTCTTTTAAAATATGCAATAAAGATGTATATTGATCTTTTGAACCTACTACCAAAACATCTGCAAAATTTTTTGCCGCAGCCCTGATCATAGACGGACCGCCAATGTCAATTTTTTCGATGATCAAATCTTCGTTGTCTGTAGACTGAACAGTTTCTTCAAACGGATAAAGGTCAACGATCACCAAATCAATTTCAGGAATTTTGAACTGCTTCATTTGTTCTCTGTGCGTCTTATCATTCCGCTTTCCTAATAATCCTCCAAAAATTACTGGATGTAACGTTTTAACCCTTCCGCCTAAAATGGAAGGAAAGCCTGTTAATGATTCAACCGCAATGCAGGGAATTTTTTGCTCTTCCAAAAATTGTTGAGTACCGCCGGTGCTATAAATTATTACATTATTTAGATGTAACTCCCGAACAATTTCTTCCAGACCATCTTTATAAAATACGGAGATAAGTGCAGACTGAATTTTTTTACTCGATGACATATCGCAATTTTACTGATCCAGAATATAAGCTCCTGAAGATGGAACTGAATAATATTGCAAATGTAACTTTTCACAGTCTCTCTTCCATTGTTCAATTTTCCACAAACTGTTAGATGAGTCAAAAATAATAAGAGCAGGTTGGTACCAACTTAATTCTTCAATAGATAACCGAACGTTTTTTGATAGAATAATAATATCAACCCTGGTTTTAATGGCAAATTTTTCATGTTTAAAGATGTTCAATATTATTTTATTATTAAATAAATAAATTTCGCTTCCCCTAATGCTTTCTTTCAACAAAGATTCCAATCCATATAAAATTTGTGCGGGTTTAACATGAAAGTTAAAATGCGTACCGTCCGTAACCATTGATGGATCTGCACATAGGATAGATCGTCGTCCATATATTAAATGAACAGCCGAAATTTTTGGGATATTATATACGATCATTTTATGCTGATTACTTTCCGAAATACTTTTTAAAGTCTGATCAACCATAAATAACATGAAACAGATTATTGCTCCCATAAACATTTTGTGGCGTTCAAAAAATATCGCTGCAGCTATACACAGGATCAAACCATATAACAGCCACATAGACATCGCAGATAATTGTAGATGATCAGTTACAGAAAATGGAATTTTATTTAATTCGACTATGAACCAATTCATACCGCTGATCAAATGACCAATGCCTTTACCGGTAACAGAAGCCAAAAAAGGAATTGGAGAAACGCAGAATAGCAAAATCCCACCGAACAGAATACCAGTGGATGCAGGAACGGCTATAATATTGGTGATGAGAAAGAGATTTGGAAACTGGTGAAAATAATAGATACATAATGGAGAAGTAATGAGTTGCGCTGCAATGGTAACAGACAATAGTCCCCATAATTTGTGCAAGTATTTATTTTTGAAATACACCAGTTTGTTTATAGGACTTTGCAACCATACAATTCCGAAAACTGCGATATAACTTAACTGAAAACCTACATCCCATAAATAATTTGGATCGGTGCACAACAAAATAAATGCAGAACTGCATAAAGCATTGTACGTGTTGTGTTGTTTAAAAAATGTTTTGCCAGTGATAATAAAGGAAAACATTACTGCACTTCTTAAAGCGGATGGAGAACCTCCTGTAACCAATGCAAATAGCCAAAGTGCAAGAATAATCAACACCCATTGAATTATTTTTTTTGTTTTTATATATGGCAGCCGCAATAATATCCATGTAAGTAATACATACACGAGGCCCAGATGTAAACCTGAAACAGAAATAATATGCACCACACCTGCATTGCTGTATGCCTGTACCAGATCCTTATCCAGTTCATCCCGGTAACCAATTATCAATGCCTCTGCCAGCGCAATGTTGTTTTGACCGGAAATATTTTTTTTCAAAATTTCAACAGCACGATCCCGTACATCAAAAATGAAATTAAAGAATGAGGAAGGCGAATGTTTCCACAACACATATTTATTTTCCGGTACAAAAACCTGATGAAACAAACCATGCAACTTCATGTACCGTTTATAATCAAATGCACCCGGATTTCCGGAATTGTTGACAGGCATTACATCCGCATCAGCCAGAATTCGGTCACCATACACCAGCGAAAACGAATCTGACTTTTTAAAATAAATTACAATATTCCCTTTTACCGCTTTCACAGTTCCGTTAATGATCGCCTCTGTTTCAGTTACGCATTTAAAAGTTTTATTTTTTTCAACTGGTGGTTCTATTAATCGAAGTAACAATAGATCGCCTTTTTTATAATGATGCCCATACCAACATGGATCGTTTCGAATATCCGCTTTAAAACTGATCATCATCCCAAAAAAGACCATCAACATCAGCATAGAAAAACCATTGATGAACCTAAAACGAAATTGCTTATGAATGGGAAATAAAGTGAAGATTAAGACCGGGAAAAGAAAGCAAATAAAACCGGTGATAATTATTGATTGTGTAAAATGTAAATACCATTGAAAGGTAATACCGATAATAAAAGCAGGAATGATTCTTATGAACGGAGATTGTTTCCAAACCGGCAGATTCGCATACATGTGCTAATGTAAAGGCACATCATTACGACTTTCAATTTGAAATATTTGTAAGCTGATGTAAATGATTATTTACTCAAATGCATACTTCGCTCTTTGTACAACTGCCGGAAATAGGGATCCCGAAGATCTTTGATGAAACGGATTGCCTCACCTGTACTTTTCATTTCCGGCCCCAGTTCTTTGTTCACCCCCGGAAATTTATTAAATGAAAATACGGGTTCCTTGATAGCAAAACCCGTAAGTGTTTTATGGAAGTTGAAATCTTTCAGCTTTGCTTCACCCAGCATTATTTTGGTGGCAATATTCAGATAAGGAATTCCATAAGCTTTCGCAATAAAAGGTGTGGTACGCGATGCACGCGGATTGGCTTCTATCACAAACACATTCCCGTCTTTTATGGCAAATTGAATATTAATCAGTCCTTTTATATTCAAAGCCCGCGCAATCTTTTCAGCATATTCTTCCATCGTAGCCACTATCAGCGGCGATAAATTGAATTGCGGCAATACGGCATTACTGTCTCCGCTGTGAATACCTGCTGGCTCAATATGTTCCATCAATCCCATCACATGAAAATCATCACCATCAAAAATGGCATCTATTTCTGCCTCCTGACACCGATCTAAAAAATGATCGATCAGTATTTTATTTCCAGGCAGATGTTTCAATAAACTCAATACGCCTTTTTCCAATTCTTCATCATTCAAAACGATACGCATTCTTTGTCCGCCTAAAACATAGCTCGGGCGAACCAATACAGGATAACCCACTTTTTTGGCAACTTCAATCGCATCATCTGTTGTAAAGGCTGTGCCGTAATTAGGATAAGGAATTTCCAGAAATTTCAGCATATCACTGAATCGTCCGCGATCTTCTGCAATATCCATATTGTCGAATGAAGTACCGATAATCTGAATTCCTTTTTCGTGCAAACGTCTGGCAAGTTTCAACGCCGTTTGTCCGCCGAGCTGAACGATCACACCTTCCGGTTTTTCTAATTCAACTATTTCCCACAGATGTTCCCAAAACACGGGTTCAAAATATAATTTATCGGCGATATCAAAATCTGTGGAAACTGTTTCAGGATTACAATTCACCATAATCGCTTCATAACCGCATTCCTTTATAGCCAGCAAACCATGTACACAGCAATAATCAAATTCAATTCCCTGGCCTATTCGATTTGGTCCGCTTCCAAGTACAATTATTTTTCTTTTTTCTGATACAACCGACTCATTATTCAATAAGGAATTATCTGCAGACAAATGTTCAAAGGTTGAATAGAAATACGGCGTCTTTGCTTCAAATTCTGCACTGCAGGTATCCACCATTTTATAACAACGTAATAAATTATTGGTCTTTCGGATCTCATACAACTCGTCTTCCGTTCCGTCATTCATTATCCGAACGATCTGCTCATCACTGAAACCCATGATCTTCGCTTCCTGCAACAGATCTTTCGGCAAGGTGGAGAGGTTGTAGGCTGCAATTTTCTTTTCCACATCGCAGATCTTCTGGATCTGAAAAATAAACCAGCGGTCTATTCCGGTGTTCTCACAAATTCTGTTCACACTCACTCCCGCCATCAATGCATCCTTGATCCTGAACAACCTGTCCCATTTCGGTATCTTGATATATTCCAGTAATTCTTCTGAACGCATCAGGCTCTTGCCATAATATCCTAAACCCACTGCTTCATTCTCCAGGCTCTGACAGGCTTTCTGTATCGCCTCAGTAAAACTTCTTCCAATGGCCATCACCTCTCCTACACTTTTCATTTGAAATCCAAGTGTATCGTTTGCACCTTTGAATTTATCAAAATTCCACCGTGGTATTTTAACGATCACATAATCGAGCGCTGGTTCAAAAAAAGCCGATGTACTTTGTGTGATCTGATTCTTTAATTCATCGAGCGTATATCCCAAGGCAAGCTTGGCCGCAATTTTAGCGATCGGATATCCGGTGGCTTTACTGGCTAATGCGGAAGAACGGCTTACACGTGGATTGATTTCAACGACAATTATTTCTTCGGTCTGCGGGTTCAGGGCAAACTGCACATTGCAACCTCCTGCAAAATTTCCGAGGTTGCGCATCATCCTGATGGCAGTATTACGCATCAACTGCATGGAAGTATCACTTAACGTCATGGCCGGAGCAACTGTAATGCTATCACCGGTATGCACACCCATCGGATCAAAATTTTCAACGGTACAGATGATCACTACATTGTCTGCATCATCACGCAATAATTCCAGTTCGAATTCTTTCCAGCCAAGCACCGCCTCTTCCACTAAAACCTCATGTATAGGAGAAGCCGTTAAACCCCGATTCAATGCTTCATCCAGTTCTTCTTTTTTAAATACGATACCGCCGCCTGTTCCGCCTAAAGTGAATGAAGGTCGTATCACGAGAGGGAATCCAATCTGCTGTGCAAATTCTTTCCCTTCTAAAAATGAATTGGCAATTTTTGCATTACATACAGGAATATTCATTTCAATCATCCAATTCCGGAATTTCTCCCGGTCTTCCGCTTTATCTATCGCTTTAATATCCACTCCGATTAAACGAACATTATATTTTTCCCATATACCTAATTCATCCGCTTCTTTACAAAGATTGAGTGCTGTTTGCCCTCCCATAGTTGGCAATACGGCATCAATATTATTTTCTTCCAGTATCTGTTCAATACTTTCAATGGTCAATGGCAAAAGATAAACTTTGTCAGCCATCATCGGATCCGTCATGATAGTTGCCGGATTGCTGTTGATAAGAATAACTTCTATTCCTTCTTCCCGTATACTTCTTGCTGCCTGCGTTCCTGAATAATCGAATTCGCAGGCCTGACCGATAATGATCGGACCACTGCCAATAATTAAAACTGATTTGATATCCTTATTTTTTGGCATGCAGATTTGCCTTGAGATGGCGAACAAAAGTAAAAGGAATAAAATGGCCTGCAAAAAATCATCATCAAATAATTGTTACTATTTATTCTAATTGTTTAAAAGCCTTACCGACACTGCGTTTCAAAAAAAAAGGAAAGTTAATGATGTGGACGCATTTCAATTATATGGTGTTTATTTACTTTTTTTGGTGATTGTTTTGATAAAGAGCGTAGATGAAAAAAATTATTTTGTTATGTAGTCTGTTGTTTACCTGTTTGAATATGATTGCACAGGATCTGAAATATCCTCAAAATTATTTTACATGGCCAGTTGCAGCAGAACAGGGACTAGCGGCAAATTTTGGAGAATTGCGTCCTAATCATTTTCATATGGGGCTGGATTGCCGTACGGCACAGCGTGAAAATATTCCGGTTTACGCTGCAGCAGACGGATATATTGCCAAAGTAAAAATTGAATCGGGTGGTTTTGGAAGGGCGATTTATATTAATCATCCAAACGGTCTTACAACTTTATATGCACACCTGAATGCATTTTATCCGTCGCTGGAAGCATACATAAAAAAACAGCAATACAGCCAGGAAAAATGGAATGTGTTTATTGATGTTCCTGCAGGCCTTCTACCGGTGAAAAAAGGTTCTTTCATTGCCAATAGCGGCAATACGGGAGGTTCGCAGGGGCCGCATTTACATTTTGAGATAAGGGATACAGAATCCGACAAAGTGCTGAATCCACTATTATTTGGATTCCCGGTACGCGATAATATTCCGCCAGATATCATTCGGCTATATGTGTACGACAGATGCATCAGCACGTATGAACAATCGCCTAAGCCTATCTTTTTAAAAAAACAAAATGGCGTGTATGTGGCAAGCAACGAAAAAATAATTTTAAACACAGACCGTATCAGTTTTGGTATTACGGCATACGATCGCTACACAGGATCCACCAATCAGAATGGGATTTATGCTGCTTTTGTTACAGACAATGGAATTACCCGCTCCAAATTTGTAATGGATAGTATCAATTATGATGAAACCAGATATTTGAACGCACATATTGATTATAAAACTAAAACTGCCGGTGGCTCCTATATTCAACATTTATCTAAATTGCCGGGCAATTATGGTATCATTTATAAAGGGCTTGAAGATGGTGTTATATCACTTGAAGATGAAATGGAACATGCTATTGAGATAAATGTTTCAGATGCTGCCGGAAACAAGTCGGTGATTCGCCTGAAAGTACAGGCTGGCAACAGCAGAACACCCTCTATCGCATCGTCGGGAACCACCTTATTTGCGCCTGGTTTTGTAAATGTTTTGGAGAATGAAAAGGTAAGGCTTGTACTGGGTGAAAAATGTTTGTATGATTCCTTTCGATTTCGTTATGCAAATTTTTCAGGAAAAAACGGAACGGTACACCAGCTACATACTGCGCTTGTTCCTGTTCACCAGTATTTTCCGGTTAGTATCAAACCCGATTTTATGGTATCTGATACAGGAAAAATTATCATGAAAAGATCGTATGGCACCAAAGAAGATTTCACCGATGCAAATTTCAATAACGGATGGTTCACCGCCTACTTCCGGGAACTCGGAAATTTTGAACTGATCGTTGATGAAACTCCGCCAGTTATTTCTGCGGTTTCCATATCGCGGAAAAGGATCGTCTTTAGTATTGTGGATAATACCAAAAACTTAAAAAACTTCAAGCCTTTGCTAAACGGAAAATGGATCCGTTTCAGCAACGATAAAGGCCGAACCTTCATTTACGAAATAGATGAAAATGTTCAAACTGGCAACAATTTATTACAGATCGTTGTTGAAGATATGGCCGGCAACATAGCCGAGCGCACGGTAAATTTTACACATTGATGAAAATAATTGCAGAAGGACAAAAAGCGCCTGCCTTTAAAGGCATAGATCAAAATGGAAAAACTATTTCTTTAAAAGATTTTGCAGGGAAAAAACTGGCCCTCTATTTTTATCCGAAAGACCTTACACCCACTTGTACAGTTCAGGCGTGTAACCTGCGGGATAATTATAACGCCCTCTCCAAAAAAGGTATCAATATTGTGGGCATAAATGCAGATGATACAAAATTGCACAAGAAATTTATAGATAAAAATGAATTGCCTTTTCCCCTGATCTCAGATACCACACACAACATCATAAATAAATTTGGTGTATGGGGCGAAAAAATGTTGTACGGTAAAAAATATATGGGACTTTTCAGAACCACTTTTTTGATTGATGAAAAAGGGATCATTCAAAAGATTATCACCAAACCAAAAAGTAGAGATCATGCTGCAGAAATTATAGCGGCATGGAAACAAGCAGATGAAAAATTTTGATGTTTACATCCGGGAAAATTCATGGATTGCAAAACTAGCAGCCAGAAAACTGAAAGCTGGTTCTATGGCTATCGTGATAGGTTCCACCATCCATCTGTACAATACCACCAAAGAAAATTTTATCAGTAATGAAAAATGGCTGAAACATG
Organism: Bacteroidota bacterium; assembly: GCA_031411115.1. GTDB lineage: Bacteria > Bacteroidota > Bacteroidia > Chitinophagales > Chitinophagaceae > Ferruginibacter. The sequence goes on along the minus strand of JANOAO010000016.1, from coordinate 3,604 downwards.
AATTGTGTCATGTGCAGCAATATCGCAGGCTGGGTTTCCTGAATTTCATTTTAAAATATCTGCTCGAAAGTTTGCGTAACGGCTATCACAACAACCGCTTTGAAAAGGAAGCACGCCTCGCAGAAAACAGCTAACGCAACATCCATTGCACTTCCCCAAATGAAATACTTTCCGGATGATCCGATAAATGCAATTGCCCATATTCATCAACATGATCCACTATTCCTGTAAAAACGATTGAATCTTTTTTGAAAATTACCTTTTCGCCTTTTTTATAGAGCATTTCGTTATACATTTCCATGCTGCCTGAATCTGGCTTTTCTACAGCTTCAATGAGGTTATTTTGTAACTTTTTTGCGAGTTCCACCACGTCATAAGTTTTGCCGGTGATCTGGTGCAAACTCACTGCTGTATCAATATTTTTGAATTGGTGCTGATTGATGTTAATACCGGTTCCCACTACCGACCACATCCAGTCATTTCCCCTGATAATATTTTCAATCAAAATCCCTCCTGCCTTTCTGTCACGCCACATCAAATCATTGGGCCACTTTATTTTAAAAATTTCTCCGGATATATTTTGTAAAAAATTACAGCATGCCACTGCAATTGTTGCATTAAAGGGATAGGTTTTCTCTAAACGATAGCCGTTTATATGTAATACTACGCTCATCATTATGTTGCTATCCGGTTCGCTTTCCCATTGTTTGGAGCGTTGCCCTTTACCAGCCGTTTGGAATCTTGCAAACCACGCCATGCCATGCTTTGCCATACCTGCGTGAACCATTCCGGTGGCATAGTTGTTGGTACTGTCGGTGCTATCTAATATGCTAAAAATGGATGATGATTGTATATTGTCCAAAACGGTGAAAAAAGAGTTGTACTTTTGATGATATTGTGTAATAAAGGTACAAAGCAAAGCATCTCATGGCAAACTCCATGATTATATAACAAAATAACATTTCGATTGAGCAATCTGAACTTATTAAACGAGCGTAAAAAAAGCAGCACCAGGCTGACTAAAAGCAGCAAAATTTTCAAAACCATCATTAGCGGAATTCAGGATAAAAAAGGTGAGAATATAGTAAGCCTTGATCTCAGAAAAATTCCTGAAGCAGTGGCCGATTTCTTTATTATCTGCGAAGCCAATAACCCACAATTATTGCGGGCAATTGCCGACAATATTGAACATGAGGTAAAAGAAAGATGTGGTGAAGCGCCTTACAAACATGAAGGAAGACAGGCACAGCAATGGATTCTTATAGATTACGTAAACATTGTTGTTCACGTAATGCTACCGGAACCCCGTAAATTTTATCAGTTGGAAGAAATGTGGAGCGATGCACCGCAATCTGAACACAACGGTTAATATCCTCATATCCTACAATAACAGTTTGAAACTATGAATCAAAACAGCAAAAAAAAGCTTCCTTCGACTAATATTCCTCCATTGGACGACCCGAAAAAGAAAAATAAATTTAATATCTATTGGATATATGGTATTCTCTTTATTTTAATGATCGCTTATAATTTATTTCGCAATGTAAATACTGCAGGTGTAGAAACAGATCAGCAGAAATTTTACACCATGAATAAACAGGGTGATGTAGAGAAAATTAAAACTATCCGAAATAAAAAACTGGTTCGTGTCTGGATCAATCCAGACAGCTTAAAAGCAAAATCGGCTTTATATAAAAGTTTATTACAGGACCCACAGGATCAAAAAAAATATGAAACAGCATCCAAGGTAAATCAGCCTCAGTTGTATTTCAGTATTATTGATGATAAAACCTTCGCTGCTCAATATGATAAATTTATAGAACAAAATCCTACAGTTACAAGAGCCCCGGATATGCCTGATGAAGAAGGAGAATGGTTCAGCCAATTGATCAGCACATTATTACCTATTCTGTTGATAGCATTTTTGTTTATTATGATGATGCGTAAAGTAGGTGGACCGGGCGGAAGCGGTGGACCAGGCGGCATCTTTAGTATCGGAAAATCAAAAGCAACGCTGTTTGATAAAGGCACAAGAGTGAACATTAATTTTCATGATGTGGCAGGCCTCGATGAAGCTAAGGTGGAAGTAATGGAGATTGTCGACTTTTTGAAAAATCCCAAAAAATATACAGCACTCGGTGGAAAAATTCCAAAAGGTGCATTGCTGGTTGGCCCTCCGGGAACCGGTAAAACATTGTTGGCAAAAGCAGTGGCTGGTGAAGCACAAGTGCCTTTCTTCAGTTTAAGCGGAAGTGATTTTGTGGAAATGTTTGTGGGTGTTGGTGCCAGTCGTGTAAGAGATCTTTTCAAACAGGCACGTGAAAAAGCGCCTTGTATTATTTTTATTGATGAGATAGATGCGATAGGACGTGCACGCGGAAAGAATGTAATGATGAGTAATGATGAGAGAGAAAATACATTGAATCAGTTACTAGTGGAAATGGATGGATTTGGAACGGATCTCGGTATCATTATTCTGGCAGCTACCAACAGACCTGACGTATTAGATACAGCCTTGTTGCGCCCTGGAAGATTTGACAGACAGATCACCATTGACAGACCAGACCTTTCAGGCCGTGAAGCAATTTTTAAAGTGCATTTAGGACCTATTAAAATTTCTCAGAAATTAGACATTCATAAACTGGCAGAACAAACGCCGGGCTTTGCCGGAGCAGATATTGCAAACGTTTGTAATGAAGCAGCACTTATAGCAGCCCGAAAGAATAAAGAAGCGGTTGACATGAGTGATTTTCAGGATGCAATCGATCGTGTAATCGGTGGTCTGGAAAAAAAGAATAAGATCATTTCTCCGGATGAAAAAGAAATCATTGCTTACCATGAAGCAGGTCATGCTATTTGCGGCTGGTATCTGGAGCACGCTTATCCTCTGTTAAAAGTTACTATTGTACCACGAGGAACTGCTGCTTTGGGATATGCACAATACACACCAAAAGAACAATACCTGTATAATACGGATCAGTTGATTGACCAGATCTGTATGACTTTAGGTGGAAGAGCCAGTGAACAAATTTTCTTCGGAAAAATAAGTACCGGTGCCAGCAACGACCTTCAGCAAATCACTAAAATCGCCTACAGTATGGTTACTGTTTATGGAATGAGTGAAAAGGTAGGAAATATCAGTTATTACGATCCGGCACAGGAAAATTATTTCACCAAACCTTATAGCGAAGAAACAGGCAAAGCGATTGACCAGGAAGTTAAGAGACTGATTGATGAAGCTTATATAAAAACAAAACAATTACTTACAGAAAAAAGAAATGATGTGGAATTGCTCGCCAAAGAATTACTGGTTAAAGAAGTTCTGTTTAAAAGCGATGTAGAAGCACTGATTGGTAAACGCCCTTATGAAGAGAAAAAAATATTGGATATAGAACCAGAATCAATAGTTGATACGGTTCCTTCACCGTCTCTTCCGGATGAATTAAAAAATCCTCCGCAAATCTGATACAATGGCCACTTCAAAGGCAAAGGAAAATATACTGAAGAAAATAAGGCAGGCACTGAGTCATCCGGTGCCTTTGCCTTTTCCGCAAAGTGAAGGAACGCAATCTGTTTTTCATCCTCCTGCAGACGACAGTACCGT
>JANOAO010000015.1:0-77720 GCA_031411115.1 Bacteroidota bacterium | reverse complement strand
AACTAAAATCTGTCAGCGGAGAGATAGCTTCCATTTTCATTTGTGTGGGTTTTCCATTCATGTCAGTATTGAAGTTTACATACGCATCAGCATTCAGACTTCTGTCTCCCCATTTAACGATGAAAGAATTATTTTTATAAGTAAACATTTCGCCATTGAGTAAAAATGAACGGGCGGAAGTAAACCACATTTTACCATTTTTCATAGCGATCGTTACATCTCCGAACCATTTATCACGGTAGGTTCCCAGAAAAGCGGAAACATCTTTTTTGGTGCTGATATGCTGTACCGAATCAATTTCTTTGGTCACCTTATCCAAAATCATTTTCTCTTCTTTTTCATTGGTAGCCACGCGATCACCATATAATTTTACCCAGTTGCGAACAGGCATATCCAGATAACTGTCTTTGATGGAATTGGTGATAGCGCTGAAAGCTGCGCCCGATTGCTGATTGGTGAAAACAATGATGCCGAGTTTTAATTCCGGGATCAGTGTTACTTGCGTAACGATGCCTGCCAGTCCCCCGGTGTGTGTTACTTGTTTATATCCTTTAACGTCGGAGAGAAACCAGCCCAAACCATAACTCGAAAAATGGGTATTGTAAGGTGAAGAGCCACGAACAGGAATGATCGTTTGAGGTGTCCATAGTTCTTCGTGTATTTCATTGCTCCATAATTTTTTGGAAAGATTCTCACCATATTTTCCATTATTCATTAGTGTGATGATCCATTGCGCCATATCGGTAAGGTTGCTGTTGATACCACCTGCAGCGTTTACCGTTTCGTTCCAGTCGCGACGGATAGCTACCACTTTACCATCAACGGGAGCATGCGGGTCGATCACATTTGTTTTATTTTTTATTCTATTAAAAGAAGCGGCTGTACTGTTCATTTGCAGTGGCGTAAAAATTCGGGAGACTACAAAATCTTCCCAGCTCATTCCAGATACACGGGCTAAAACTTCACCGGCTACCATGTAGAGATTATTATCATAATCGTATTTGGTTCTGAAAGAAGAAACCGGTTTCAAGAAACGGAGATTATGAATCAGATCTTTTTTGGTGAAGTTGCTGGAATCGGGCCAGAACATAAGGTCACCTGCACCCAGGCCTAAACCACTTCTGTGTGTCAGGAGATCGCGAATGGTAAATTCTTCGGTGACATAAGGGTTGTACATTCTGAATTCGGGGATATAATCTATCACTTTATCATCCCATTTAATTTTCTTTTCGTCTACGAGCATGCCAAGAGCGGCAGCCGTAAAAGCCTTACTATTAGAAGCGATGCCGAACAAAGTATTCTCATCTACTTTTAAATTCGTTTTTAGAGAACGCACGCCATAACCTTTTGCATGTATGATCTTTCCGTCTTTTACGACAGCAACGGCAATACCCGGAACATCAAATGTTTTTAAGGTTAATGCGGCAATAGAATCGATCTGTGAAGAGCTGATTTTTTGTGCTTGCAGATGCAAAGCAAACATACTGGCGAGGACGAACAGATATTTTTTCATACAGTTTATATAATGTAGCATTCAAGTTATGAATTTCCAATGAGGGTTGTGATTTCTTTTGCGGTTTATAGGATGAAGGAGAGTTGATGGTATCGTCGTTTGACTATAGATATAATTGATAAAGTTGGTGCATCAGAATGAACAAAGTGCCAAGTTGCTGTTGAATACAAAAAATGATTTTCTTCTTTTCTCAGGAATATTAATCGCAATATTTACCATTATATATTTTATCAAAATACCAAAAGCGCTTTATTGTAATCAATCACCAATTGTGCGTTGGAAATTTGCTATTTATACCGGTGAATGCAATGATGAAACCGGATATGACTTTCTAAAAATGAAAGGGACAGGATTTTTTGAACATTTACATTTAAAAAATATTCCGTGTGTTGACAAATAAGGCATAAAATCATATTTTAATTGCACAATACAAAACTTTGATTTTGTGTAAAATGTTTCTACATTAAAATTCAAATTGAATTGCAAAAAGCAACATTATAGCAGTAATTTATTACACTAGACAAAAATGTAGCATTTATGAAGTAATTTTATTCTTTACGCTATCAAAATATATTCATGAAACATATCCAGTTATTTATTCTCTTTATATGTGTAAATCATACAGTTTTCTGCCAAACCAGTCAATGGACTAAAGAAAACCGGAGTTTGGTGTATAGTTCATTATTAAAACATGTATCTCAATATACAGGCACATCGAAGGAGCAATCGGAAACAATTGCGCTTTGTGCATTAGATGAAATCACCAAAAAATATTCTCCAACAGAATACGAATCAAAAATTGATATCGAAATAACCAGAATACAAGGTGCAGCTATTCAGCAATGTTCTAAAAACATGGATATTAACCTCAACACTGCAGTGAAAGAAACCAAACCAGTTATTGAACTCTGGTCAAAAGAGGCGAAGAATGATCTTTATCAGGAAATTGTAAGCAGTCTGTCTGATAATGAATTAACAGAAACACAAAAAGAAAAAATTGCATCCTGCTTCGTGGATGATTTCACAAACAGTTTTACAAAAGAGCAAGTCAATAATTTTTTAATCGAAGAACTAAAAAAGCAAAAAAATGATTATTTGAAACAATGCTTTCAAAAATCAGGAATAACGGTAAGTATTAAAAAAGAAAAGAATCTCAGCAAGAGAGCTATTTTAGGTTGCTGGAATTCCTTTACTTACAAATTGTGTTTTTTAGATGGAGGATATTTTGAAAAGAAAAATGACAAAGGAATATTCAAATCGTCTGAAGGAAAATGGTTTATCGATCAGGAAAAATTAATCTTAAGAACCAAAAAAGAATCATTTGAATATAAAGTTCTATACTATGATGATACATCTTTGAAATTAGAAGATGCAAGTGGTACTTTAATACGATTTACAAAAATGAAGGAGCTGTCAATTAAACCTTCTAAGTTGTAGGCAACCTTCTAGGTTAGGCAACTTAGAAGGTCAAAACTCCTCCAGTTTTATCATACTGCTCTTCAACTTTATTTCTTGTTCATGGTAAATCTTAAATTTATCAAAACTTCCAAAATATTCCATTATTTCAGCTGATGCAGCAGAAAAGTATATTTTGTTAATCAATGCAGGGTAAGAACAATACGGCCAATCCATGATGTTAGATGTCAATCCATGATGTACAGCATTTTTGTGTATATAAAATACCGCCGCACAGAAATGAGATTCATCCGTGATCTCAACCCGCCTGAAACGATTTATAAACAGTGCACCCTTTCTTAAGTTTTTAATATTAAATGTTTTTGTATAACTGTTCAGACACCTGGAGAATTGATTAACCACATAGTCCGACACAACTAAATTATCAAAACATCGCCCTTCAAGTTCAGCATGTAGTTTTAAGCTTTCTAATGTTTTTATTTTAATCAGTAAATGAAAATGATTAGGAATAAAAGAGTAGGCAATTATATCTACGACCGGATCTAGGAATCTGGTCAATTTCTGCTTGAATGAAATAAAATCAACTTCTGTTTTAAACATTTTTTCATCACCTATCGCCCTGGAAAATACATGATAGATTAATTCCTCATTTAATTCTATATAATAATTCATGTATAAACTTACAGATGATATAAACTATGGGAAATACCTATGATCGGGAAATTTCGGGTAGGGTTGGGCAACCTAGAAGGTTGGGTGACCTTTTACTCCGGTAAATAATTAATTACATCCATAACTGTGTCATCATTTTAATAAATTTTATAATGACACAAATTTTGTGTCACTAATCTTGTGTCATTAAATTTGACACATATAAATTGACACAGTTTCATTAAATTTGGCCATGCTCAAAGAAATTAGGAAACATTTTGGAATTCCTCAAAGCTTTTTTGCCGATTACCTCGGAGTTACCCGCAGCAAACTTTCAATGGCGGAAAGTAATAGAAGACAAATTAATGGTGTTGTTATGGAAGAATTACTACCCTTATTCAAAGCCATCGAACTTAAGGAAGCAAAAAAGGCGGATGAAACGCTGGGAAAAGAAATAGCCGCTCAAAAAGAGGAGATGGCAAAAATCTGTCAGAATAAAATTAAAGAAAATGAATACCAACTATTCTTATATGAAAGACAGCTTTCTAAAATGCAAAACGACCAGACAAGGTGTATACAAATATTGCAGAACCTTCCATCCATAAAAGCAGAGACTAAGGGAGCGCATAATAACCTGCTGTTCATCATTGAAACTAACGCACGAACATTGCAAAAGAAAACTGCCAGACATTGCCAATTATATCTCGAACTAAAAGTATATAACCTCAAAAATGAAATTGCTTTTTTACAAAAGCGTATTTCATAAACTGTTTTATTTCTTCGATCTGAAAATATCGTATAAATAATTATTCGAAATAATCAGGTAACAAATCTTCAAATTCATTTTTCTAAATATAATCCAAGACTGCACTATCAGGATGCCGGAAAGAATATTTTTTTATCTTTTAAATTAATATCGTAATATTGCAATATTAATTTAAAACATGGGCGCTACTAAAACAGATCATTTTACAGACAAACAAAACAACATCGCAAATATGGCCAAAGCCATCGGTCATCCGGCGCGGGTTGCCATTCTGGAATACTTAATGAAAGTAGATACCTGCATATGCGGAGATATTGTAAATGAACTCCCGCTAGCTCAACCTACCATCTCTCAGCATTTAAAAGAATTAAAAAATGCCGGTATCATAAAGGGAAGCGTGGAAGGGAATAGCATTTGTTATTGCATTGATGATGCCGCTATTGCTAAACTTCAAAAATATTTTTCAAACATATCCCTGAAACTGGATAAAAAGAATTGTTGCTCCTAAAATATATATCATGGAAAATGCTAATCAACTTAAAGAACTCGTAAAACAGAAATACAGTGAGATCGCCTTGCAGGATAAGGAAACCAATCAGTCTTCCTGCTGCGGTGCCGGTTCCTGCTCCACGGAAGTATATAATATCATGAGTGAAGATTATGCGACGCTCAAAGGTTACAACTCCGATGCTGATCTGGGCTTAGGCTGTGGTTTACCTACGCAATTCGCTAAAATAAAAAAAGGTGATACGGTCATCGATCTGGGCAGCGGCGCTGGTAATGATTGCTTTGTTGCCAGAGCGGAAACAGGTATCGATGGTAAAGTGATCGGTATCGATTTCACACCGGCAATGATTGATAAGGCGAGAGAGAATGCAAATAAACTGGAGTTTTATAATGTTGAATTCCGTCAGGGTGATATCGAGAACATGCCCCTAACCTCTGGTATTGCCGATGTGGTGGTAAGTAATTGTGTGTTGAATTTAGTACCGGATAAAAACAATGTATTCAAAGAGATTTTTCGCGTTTTAAAACCGGGCGGTCATTTTAGTATTTCTGATATAGTGCTGATGGGTGAATTACCGGAAGCATTACGTAAAGATGCGGAGATGTATGCGGGTTGTGTAGCGGGTGCTATTCAAAAAGAAGTTTATATGGAATTGATTGGTGAGAATGGTTTTTCTAACATCAGTATTCAAAAGGAAAAGGCAATTGATATACCGGATGATATTTTGAAAAATTATTTATCGGAGGAAGAGATGATTCAGTTTAAAAATAGTGCGACAGGGATTTTTAGTATTACAGTGTATGCGGAAAAATCGGGTTCATGTTGCGGAACGGATTGTTGCAGCTAATTTTTTTAATATTTTAACCACAAAGTCACAAAGGTTTAATTCAGAGATCGCGGAGATTTTCACTGAGGACACAGTACCTTTTAAATTAACAACAACAAATTATTCCTTTTGAAACCTTAGTGCCCTCTGTGTTAAAATCCAACACAAAAAAAACTCAACACTCAACACAAACTCCTCAATTCTTGATTACTCATTTTTAATTATGATTTCATTTCAACAAGCTCCTTCTGCATCCTGAACATCTCATCTCTTAACCTTGCCGCTTCCATAAAGTCCAGATCTTTCGCAGCTTTTTCCATTGTTTTTTTCACACGGCCAATGGCTTTTTCCATTTGAGGAATTGTTTTATACTGCTCCTGTTCTTCGGCAGCCGTCGTAACAACGTCATCAGTTGCCGCATAAGGATTAGAAGGATCATAACCTCGTACATCTAACACACTTCCCTGTGCATATACCTGCTCTTTTGTTTTGATGATGGTGGTTGGTGTTATGTTATGTTCAATATTATAAGCTACCTGTTTTTCTCTCCGTCTCGTGGTTTCATCGATCGTCTTTTGCATACTATCCGTTATTTTATCTCCATAAAAAATAACGAGGCCATTTACATTTCTAGCCGCACGTCCTGCTGTCTGCGTTAGACTTCTTTCATTTCTTAAAAATCCTTCTTTATCTGCATCCATAATTGCAACAAGAGATACTTCAGGTAAATCCAATCCTTCTCTTAATAAATTCACGCCCACCAATACATCTATAATTCCGAGTCTTAATTCACGCAATATTTCCACGCGTTCCAGTGCCGTTACTTCGCTGTGAATGTATTTTGATTTGATGTTAATGCGGTGCAGGTATTTATCCATTTCTTCCGCCATGCGTTTGGTAAGCGTTGTTATCAACACACGATCACCGGCATTGATCCGTTTATCAATAGCATCCAGCAGGTCATCTATCTGGTTAACAGAGGGACGAACCTCTATCGGCGGATCCAATAAGCCTGTTGGCCTAACCACCTGCTCCACTACCACGCCGCCACATTTTTCCAATTCGTATTCACCGGGTGTTGCCGAAACATAGATTACCTGGTCAATCAAGTTTTCAAATTCATGAAAATTCTGGGGACGGTTATCCATTGCCGAAGGCAGCCGAAATCCATAATCCACTAACGTTAATTTTCGGCTTCTGTCGCCACCATACATGCCACTGATTTGCGGAACGGTCTGATGACTTTCATCTATTATCGTTAAAAAATCTTTGGAAAAATAATCGAGCAAACAGAAAGGTCTGGCACCTGGTTGCCTTCTGTCAAAAAATCTGGAATAATTTTCTATGCCATTACAAAATCCTAGTTCACGTATCATTTCCAGATCATAATTCACTCTTTCACTGATGCGCTGTGCTTCAATATACTTTCCTGAACTTTTAAAATATTCTACCTGAGCCGCACACTCATCCTGAATTTCACTCATCACCTGCCCAATCATATCCTTCGGAGCTAAATATAAATTGGCAGGAAAGATCGCCGCGTTATCCACCGATCCAATTCTTTTTCCCGTTGACAATTCGAGTGTGTCGATCGATTCCACTTCATCACCAAAAAAAGAAATCCGGTAACCGAAATCTACATACGGTAAATTGATATCTATCGTATCTCCTTTCACCCTAAAAGTTCCTCTTGTAAAATCACCCTGACTTCTGTGATACAAAGAGTTTACGAGCGAATGCAGAAATCCCTGACGTGATAAAACCTGTCCCTGTTTGATTCTGATAATTCCATTTTCATATTCTGTCGGGTTGCCCATTCCATAAATACAACTCACACTCGCTACCACAATAATATCCCTTCGTCCGCTTAACAATTGTGCCGTAGCCTGCAACCGAAGTTTATCCAGTTCTTCATTAATGCTCAAATCTTTTTCTATATATGTATTACTCGATGGCATATATCTTCCGGCTTATAATAATCATAATAAGAAACAAAATACCCGACCGCATTATCCGGAAAAAATTGTTTGAACTCGCCATACAATTGCGCCACCAGCGTTTTGTTGTGCGTCAATACCAGCGTTGGCCTTTGTACATTCTGAATTACGTTAGCAATGGTGAATGTTTTTCCGCTACCCGTAACACCTAAAAGTGTCTGGTGCATGTCTCCGTTTAATAACCCTTCTGTAAGCTGCGCAATCGCTTGTGGTTGATCACCGGCAGGTGAATAAGGAGACTGAATCTGAAATGGCATGCTGCAAAATTAAGCGTGATTATCCCTAATGTTTGTTATATTTATTTAGAGAATTATTGCGTTACATGTGCTTACCTCCGTTCCATTGAGATTTCATAAATCATAAAAATGCGCACATGAAAACATTTTCTTTTTTAACCTGCCTATTTTTATTTTTTTATTTCAACACAACTGCACAGGTTGGTATTAATACGCCCTGGACATGGGTCAAAGGCGAGAATACTTATTATGTTTTTCAACCTATGCCGGTACAAGGTGTTCCTTCCCCTACCGCACGCCCTGATCCAAGACAAAGAGCTTCTACTTTTACGGATAACGATGGAAAATTATGGTTATTTGGAGGAACCAGTGATATTGCTTCACCCAGCTATATAATTTATAACGATCTCTGGAAATTTGATCCGGTTACACAAAACTGGACATGGATGAAAGGAGATGGAGGATTCGTACCGCCTATTAGCATTGCGCCTGTTTATGGAACTATGGGAGTTCCGGATATAGCCAATAAACCAGGGTTCAGAGAGTCCGCTGCAACTTGGTCTGACAATGAAGGAAACCTCTGGATGTTTGGTGGCTGGGGCTATGGAGCATCAGGATCTTTTGGAGTGCTGAATGATCTATGGAAATACAATATCAGTTCCAACGCATGGACATGGATGAAAGGCAGTTCTTTAGCCAACACGCCTGGAAATTATGGAACGGCAGGTGTGGCAGCTCCGGGAAATAATCCTCCACCACGATATGGCGCAGTTGCCTGGCGTTTTACGGATGGAACGCTTTGGCTGAGTAGCGGAATTGATTATTATGTAGGTAATTTATACAACGATATCTGGAAGTATGATCCGGTCACCAATAACTGGACCTGGATGAAAGGAACGTCTAATTCTTCAGGTACTTATGGCACTATAGGTGTTCCTGCAACCGCTAATATGCCTCCTGCAAGGTATTATCCATCAGGCTGGACCGGCTCAGATGGTTCATTATGGATGTTTGGCGGCCATTCCAGTTTGAATTTCCCGGAATGGAAAAACGATGTATGGAGATATGAGCCTGCAACAAATTTGTGGACTTGGGAAAAGGGCAGTGTGGATATTGGATCTATTGGCATCTACGGAACACAGGGTGTGGAAGCACCCAACAATACGCCTTCTTCTAAATTTGCATCAGCCGCTGTTAAAGATCTTTCCGGTAATTTTTGGTTATTTGGTGGTTTTGATGCGGTACACCTGATCAGTAATGAACTTTGGAAATTTAATCCTGTCAACAGAAGATGGACATTCGTAAAAGGGTACGGAAATACACAAGGAAATTATGGAACAATGGGAGTTCCGGCGGTTACCAATACACCGGGAAGCAGAGCGTATACGGCAATGTGGACAGATTTAAATGGAAAATTCTGGTTGTTCGGAGGATATGGGAATGACGTTAATGCCAATCAGGGAGAATTAACAGATCTGTGGATGATTAACAGCCTTTCCCTTTTACCTGACCGGCGTATTTTATTACAGGGGAGAACCGAATCAGAGAAAAACATTTTGAATTGGAGAGTGAATGATGTATCCGATATCCAAAAATTCATCATAGAAAGAAGTACGGATAATGTTGTATTTCAACCCATGAAAGTTGTTGATCGAATGCTGTCAGGACTTGATTATCAAAACGAGGATCGTCCGAATAATAATCAACGAAATTATTACAGGATAAAAATTCTGTATACCAACAGCCATGCTTACAGTAATACGATTTCATTGAAGAATGAGATACAATCCTTTAAGTTGTATCCAAATCCTGTTGCCTCCACCTTATACATAAAATCAAATGCCAATGCACGGCCTTCATCCTTTACGATGTATAATTCCGCAGGCGCAGAGTTAATGAAAAAAAATACCGTCTATAACAATGATTTGATACGGCTCGATGTGTCTTCTTTACCATCAGGTTCTTATCGGTTAAAACTTATTTTTGAGAATAAAGAAGAGTGGGCATCCTTCATAAAATAATGTTTAGGCCGGTTTAAAATTACCAGCATCACAATAAATTGAAAATAGCCTTGCTATACGGCTGTTTTAGCTTACCTTTGCGCCTCAAATTTTAAAGCCGGGTCTACCCGACACATCACAATGAATTTACGCAACATCGCCATTATTGCTCACGTTGATCATGGCAAAACAACACTGGTTGATAAAATTTTACACGCAACCAAAGTTTTCAGAGATAATCAGGATACAGGCGAACTGATCATGGACAGCAATGATCTGGAAAGAGAACGCGGTATCACCATTTTTAGTAAAAACGTTTCGGTAACTTATAAAGACACTAAAATTAATGTGATCGATACCCCTGGTCACAGTGACTTTGGTGGTGAAGTAGAAAGGGTTTTGAAAATGGCGGATGGCGTTTTATTATTAGTGGATGCCTTCGAAGGACCAATGCCGCAAACGCGTTTCGTTTTGCAGAAAGCACTGGCTTTAGGATTGAAACCAATTGTGGTAATTAATAAAGTAGATAAACCCAATTGCCGTCCGGATGAAGTGCATGATGCTGTATTTGAATTATTTTTCAACCTGGATGCAACAGAAGAACAATTAAATTTTCCCACCATTTATGGCAGTAGCAAGAATGGATGGATGAATACAACACTTACAGAAACAGAAAATATTTTTCCTTTACTAGATGCGATCCTGGAATTTGTTCCGGCTCCGAAAGTAAACGAAGGTCCTTCGCAAATGCAGATCACTTCTCTTGATTATTCTTCTTTCCTTGGAAGAATTGCAGTAGGTAAAGTTGCCCGCGGTGTGGTAAAAGAAAGTCAGCAAATCATGCTGATGCAGGCAGATGGCACCAACAAAAGAATGAAAATAAAAGAGGTGTATGTTTTTGAAGGGATGGGAAAGAAAAAAGTAACGGAAGTTATTGCAGGAGATATTTGTGCGATCGTGGGATTGGAAGAATTTAATATTGGTGATACCATCTCTGATATTGACAACCCTGAGGCATTGCCGGTAATTAGTGTGGATGAGCCAACGATGAGTATGTTATTCGGTATCAATAACTCTCCTTTCTTTGGTAAAGAAGGAAAATTTGTAACCAGCCGTCACCTCCGTGATCGTTTGATAAAAGAAACTGAAAAGAACCTGGCACTTAAAGTGGAAGACAGTGACAGTGCTGATAGCTTTATTGTATATGGCCGTGGAATTCTTCACTTAGGAATTCTGATCGAGACCATGAGAAGAGAAGGATTTGAATTAACGATCGGTCAGCCACAGGTTATTGTAAAGCAGATCAACGGCACAAAGAGTGAGCCTTATGAGATTTTAGTGGTAGATGTACCTGCAGAATATTCCGGAAAAGTGATTGACCTTGTTACACAGCGTAAAGGTGAAATGCACGTGATGGAAACCAAAGGGGAAATGCAGCATCTGGAATTCGAAATTCCTTCACGCGGTTTGATCGGATTGAGAAGTAATATGCTTACCAACACTGCCGGTGAAGCTGTAATGGCACATCGTTTCAGTGAATATAAACCATGGAAAGGACCAATTCCGGGCCGTAACAATGGTGTATTGCTGAGTAAGACAACAGAAAAAACAACAGCCTATTCAATTGATAAATTACAGGATCGCGGACGTTTCTTTGTAGATCCGGGAGATGAAGTGTATGCAGGTCAGGTGATTGCAGAACACATTAAGCCAGGAGATCTGGTAGTGAATGCAACGGAAGCCAAAAAATTAACGAACCACCGTGCGAGCGGATCGGATGATGCTTCTAAAGCGGCTCCAAGAATTCAGATGACACTGGAAGAGTGTATGGAGTATATTCAGCAGGATGAGTGCATTGAGGTAACTCCGAAAAGTGTGCGTTTGCGTAAGGTGATTTTAAATGAAGATGACAGGAAGCGTGTATCAAAGTCGATGTCGCAGGAAGTGGCTTAAGATAAAAACATTTTAAAATACAAACCCGTTGATTTTCAGCGGGTTTTTTTAATTTCACCTCCACCCAACCTTCTAGGTTGACAACCTTTTATTTTTAAAACATCTTACCCTGTACTACCTTTACGTCATGTTCAGAAAATGCATTTTCATTTTACTGGGTTTACTGTTCACGCTTCCGCAATTCCTGGCGGCACAATGCTCCATGTGTACTAAAACGGCATCTCAATTAGGGGAACTTCCTGCGTTGGGATTAAATCAGGGCATCATTTACCTCATGCTTGCTCCTTTTATGGTGATTGGTTATATTGGTTTTCGCTGGTGGAAAAACCGCAACGAAGAAGTAGAATAATCAGAGGTATTTTTTAATAAACCGGTGCAGGTTCACATGCCCGGCTTCCTCAATATCTTTTTTCAAATCAGCTTTACTGATATCTGCCATACGGCTTTGCTGAATTAGTTGAAAAGCACGTTCTGCTAATAGCCACGATTTTCTTTCTTTATGCTGATGTAAAGCCAATTGCACATCGATTGCATTTTTTACCTCAATGATTCCTTCATTTTTTGAAGCAACTGTTTTTATAACGGGAACTTCCATCGAATGATTGGTAAATGCAGGTGCCAGCATCAGCCGCAGATTTTGCACAAAAGTATCTGCACCCGGACGATCAGCTTTGTTTACCACGAATATATCGGCGATCTCCATCAGCCCTGCTTTCATCGTTTGTATCTCATCGCCGGCTTCCGGAACGATGGCCACGATCGTTACATCTGCAAGTCCTGCAACCTCAATTTCACTCTGACCAACACCTACTGTTTCCACGATGATGTAATCAAAATTCGCTTCCTGTAACACACTCGTGATCTCAATAATCTTTGGATGCAAACCCCCGAGCGATCCTCTTGTTGCAAGAGATCTGATAAATACGTTCGGAGAATTGTACCAGCGGTTTAACCGGATACGATCGCCTAATAACGCACCTAAATGAAAAGGTGATGACGGATCTATACAAAGCACCGCCACTTTTTTTCCTTCATCGATAAGAGCTCCTATCAAACAATCTGTCAACGTACTTTTTCCCGCGCCGGGAGGACCGGTGATGCCAATAACAGGAACGGGTTGTGCTGAAAAAGATTCCAGAATTTCTGAAAAGCCGGGTGCTTCATTTTCAACAAGACTGATACACCTTGCGATCGACTTAAAATCATTATTTCGGATCTGTTCCAGATACAAAGACATGTTGCAAAATAACTTAACTGATGCACATTTAAGCAAAGCAGCTTTTTAAAAATAATTGTCGCTATTTTGCAAACGCTAAATATTCATTTTGAACGCAAACGGAATTTCTGTTGTCATCCCAAATTACAATGGAACCTCTTTATTGAAAGAAACATTGCCGACTGTTTTCAATGCACTGGATTGTACGCATTTACCTTATGAGATCATAATTTCGGATGATTGTTCAACAGATGATTCTGTGGATTATTTGCAAAGGAATTTCCCCAACATCAAACTGATATTAAATAAACAGAACAAAGGTTTTTCGCCAACGATCAACCAGGGAATTTTTGCTGCGGTGTATGATGTTATTTTATTGCTGAACAGTGATGTAAAATTGACGTCTCCTTATTTTGAATCGCTCCTGCATTATTTTGATGATACCGAAACATTTGGTGTGATGGGAAGGATCGTTGGTTGGAAAGATGAAATAATTCAGGATGCAGCGAAGTATCCCAAATTTGAAGGTGCAAAGATTAAAACTTCCGGAAATTATTATTATGCAGATGCGAAAGGTACAGACCGGATTTTCTCTATGTATTTGTCTGGCGCCAATGCGCTGGTAAGCCGTGAAAAAATAATAGCACTCGGAGGTTTCGATGAATTGTATGCTCCATTTTATGTAGAAGATTTCGACTTGAGTTTACGTGCCTGGCGAATGGGATGGAAATGTTATTATGAACACAACGCTATCTGTCGGCATCAGGTTTCTGTTTCCATCAAAGCAAAAAGTAAAAAATATTTCATCAATTATATCTATTATAGAAATAAAATGTATCTGCACGCGATGCATCTTTCTGGCAGTATTCTTTTTTGGTGGTATATTCAATTGATCCCTGAAATGCTGATCAGACTTTTTACATTTCGTTTCTATTATTTCAAATCATTAACTTCATTTTTTACGAACAGAAATAAAATGTTGATATCAAATAATAAATTGACAACGCTTTCTAAAAAAGAGAACAGAAACTTATTATCTGTGCAGCATGTTGTGCAAATGATACGCAACGCTGTGGATGAAAAAAGAATTATTAAGTTTTAAAGTATTTGTATGAAGTTGATCGCATTGATCGTAACACATAATAGGTTTGCCTTATTGAAAGAAAGTGTGGAGGCCATCAGAATGCAAACCCGGAAAGTTGATGAAATACTGATTATCAATAATGGTTCAACCGATGAAACAAAAAACTGGCTGGATGTTCAATCTGATCTGGTTTGTATACATCAGGCTAATTTAGGTTGTTCAGCCGGATTTAATTTAGGAATTAAAACTGCTTATCGCAGAGATGCAAACTGGGTTTGGGCAATGGACGATGATTCTATTCCTTATCCTGAAGCGCTGGAAAAATTGCTGGAATGTGCTGATAGTATTCCACCCATACACAAAATTGGTTTTTTGTCAAGCAGAGTGGAATGGACAGACAAAACACCGCACATTATGAATATTCCCCACATTGGTATTTTTCAGAATGGACTTCCTTTCAATTATTTCGACAGGCAGGGTGCTTCGTTAATAGCAACCTGCTCCTTTGTTTCTGTATTATACAAACGGGAAGCTATTGCCGCAGTAGGTATTCCTTATAAAGAATTTATTATCTGGGGAGATGATGAAGAATATTCGAAGCGTATAACAAAAAAAGGATTTTTAGGTTTGTATGTTCCTGCAAGTATCGTATTACATAAAACTGCAGAAAATTATTCCGCTTCCATCTTCGAAGATAACGAAAGGAATATCTGGAAATACGAACATGGCATTCGCAATAAATTATTTACCATCAAAAGAGATAAAGGAGCATTTAGTTATTTTTTTAAATTATTGAAACATTTTGTGGTGATTCCTTTTAAAATTATGAAGAAAAGAAAATCACATAAAATGCTTTACATTAAACAAGTCTGGAAAGGCGCCAGAGGATCTATATTTTTTTCACCTAAGATCGAAAAAGCAGATTGAAAAATTTACGCATTAATTTGATCCTTCCTTTTCCTGCTACCAAACCCGGCGGCGGTTCAAAAATTATGTATGAGATCGCTAATCGTTTACAGAAACGTGGCCATGATGTAGCCATCTATCATGCGATAAAACGGCCATTTAAGAAATCAAAGTCGCCTGTAATTTTAAAACAAATCATTTTCGCTTTAAGAAATGTTGCCCGGCCTAAATGGTTTCCCCTTGATGAAAGCATCAGTTCTACAATTGTTCCTTCCATCACAAACAAACATATCAGAGATGCAGACATTGTGATGAGCACGTGGTGGCAAATGACCTATGCAGTTAATGAATTGTCTGCTACAAAAGGAAAGAAATTTAATTTGATTCAAGGCTATGAAATATGGGCAGGGCATGCAGATAAAGTAGATGATAGTTATCAACTTTCGGTACATCATATTGTGATAGCAAAATATTTACAGAATCTGGTTTATGAAAAAACAAATCAAAAGCCAGCTTATCTTCCGCTGTCCATCGATCACAAAAAATTCTTTTGCACCAATGAACCCATGAAAAGAGACCGCCATTCGGTAATTATGTTATCTTCTGAAGAACCGGTGAAGGCAAGTAAATCTGGATTAGCAGCATTAAAAATTGTAAAAGAAAAAATACCGGAATTATCTGTAACTTTTTTCGGCGTGGAAACGGCACCGGAAGATCTTCCCGATTGGATCAACTATCATCAGCGCCCACAAAATCTGAATGAATTATATAATCAACATGCCATTTTTATTTCGCCTTCTATTAGTGAAGGATGGGCACTTCCGCCGGCAGAAGCCATGGCATGCGGTTGCGCTTTGGTGCTTACAGATATTAATGGACATAAAGATTATGCTTTGGAGAATGAAACCGCTATGCTCGTTCCTCCTGAAGATCCACAAAATATGGCGCATAAAATAATGTTGCTGATGAATGATGATGATTTACGAAAAAAACTGAGCAGCAATGCCATGCAACTCATGCAAAAAGAATTTAACTGGAACAACACCCTGAATACTCTGGAAAATATTTATTTTAACGTAAATTGATTTCCATCGGTCCATTATTTGAACTTACAAGACATGACAAATTTCATCCCCATATTTCCTTTAAGCATTGTGGTTTATCCGGGTGAACATCTCAATCTTCATATATTCGAACCACAATACCGACAGCTTATCAAAGATTGTATCGATTCCAAAAAAAGTTTCGGAATTCCATCCGTTTTAAATGGTAATGTTTCAGAATTGGGAACGCTGATGGATATCACAGAAATAAGTAAGTTGTATGATGATGGAAAAATGGATATTAAAACTCAGGGAATAAAAGTTTTTAAAATTCTGGAGCTGGTAAAAGAACTTCCTGATAAATCATACAGCGGAGCTATTGTTACATATCCGCATAACAACATGAACGACGGAAAGAAAATGCTGATGAAAAAGATTTTGGCAGGCATCAGAACCATTCATAAACAATTAAATGTTACGAAAGAATTTCCATTACCGGATGATGAATTGAAAAGTTATGATGTAGCGCATCATGCAGCCATGTCAATTGAAGAAGAATATTTACTTTTAGAATATACGCACGAATTGCACCGGCAGGAATATCTTAAAAGACATATAAATAAATTATTACCGGTACTGGCGGAAATGGAAGCACTCAGAAAAAAAATAAAATTAAACGGGCATTTTAAAGATCTGGAGGGATTCAATTTATCATAAATGACAACACTTTGTTTAGACTTCGGCAATACGCGCCAAAAAGCTGTATTATTTAAAGATGGGGCCATCAAAGAAGAATTCTATTTCTCAGATTCTATAAAAGAAAACATTGCTAACATTATACGTACACATCAACCGGAAAGAAGTATTTTATCTTCCGTTATAGACCATGATGTATCTATAGATGAACTTTTATTATCCGCCACTTCTTTTCACCGTTTAACATCCGCCAGTTTACTGCCTTTCAAAATTGGTGTAGGCAAAAAGGATACGATCGGTGCAGACAGGCTTGCGTTGTTGGCAGCAGCTTCACATTTTCACAAAGAACAAAATGTTTTGGTGATCGGCATGGGTTCTTGTATCACATATAATTTTATCAACCAATATAATGTTTTTTTAGGCGGTTCCATTTCACCCGGCATGCAAATGCGTTTCAAGGCTATGCACGAATACACAGCAAAATTACCCTTAGCAGAATCTGACTTCAACATTCCATTGATCGGATACGATACCATCACCAATCTGCAATCAGGGGTTATTCACGGAATTGCTGCAGAGATAGATGGAATCATAACAAATTATCTTGAAAAGTACGACAACTTTAACGCTGTTTTAACCGGGGGCAATAGTGCGTATTTTGCGGGTCGGGTTAAAAACAGGATATTTGCCGACTTAAATTTTTTATTTAAAGGTTTGTATGCGCTTAGTGAAATCAATTGCCGGAATTAACTTTTTATCTTTCTCGATCATTTTATTTTCATGTTTAACTACACAAGCGCAGGATAACGCACCTTATTCACGGTATGGTTTGGGTACAAATGTGCCGAGATCAAATATTGTGAACCGTGGTATGGGTGGCGTAAGTGCTGCTTATTTTGATTACCAGAGTTTAAACTTTGTAAACCCAGCGGCATTCGCAGGAATCAACAGTACTATTTTTGACTTAGGAGGTGAGATCGATATTCGTACACTAAAAAGCAACCTGAGCCCTGCCAAATATTCTTCCACCAATACAACCATTTCTTATTTGCAATTTGGTGTTCCGGTAGCCAGTAAGAAAATGATGATGAAGAATAGATTCTGGGGTGTAAGTTTTGGTCTTCGTCCTTTAACGAGAATCAGTTATAAAATTGAAGATAATAAAAGACTGGCAGGCATTGACAGTGTTCAATATTTATATGAAGGCAGTGGTGGTTTGAATCAGGCATCATTGAGCACTGCCATTAAGATCAACAGATTTTCAGCAGGCATCTCCTTTGGATATAATTTCGGAAACAAAGATTACAGCACAAGAGTTATTCTCTTAAACGATTCTGTTCCTTATTTCAAAGGCAATTCAGAAGCCATTACTACTTTCAACAGTGTATCATTCAGTGGCGGTATACAATATGAAATTCCCGTTGGAAAAACAGTAGAAAAAAGAAGGGCTTTACTACGTTTAGGTGCTTATGCTAATCTTGGTCAAAAATTAAATGCCACACAGGAAACGATCAATGAAACTTTTTCATTTGACGGAACAGGCGGAACTTTTACGATTGATACAGTAGAAGCAAAAAAAGGGATTAAAGGAAAAATTAATTTCCCATTAAATTATGGTGCAGGTTTTATGTATACCGACAGAGATAATCACTGGACGTTTGGTGCAGATTTTGAAAACACGATGTGGGCAGATTATACATTTTACGGACAATCAGAAAACTTACAAAATAATTATACATTACGTGTAGGCGGGCAATATTACGGTGCCAGTGCATCCACCCTCACTAAAAATTATTTTCGATTTGTAAAATACCGTGCGGGCTTTTATTATGGAAATGAGCAGATCTCCATTGCGGGAGACAGAAAAGATTTTGGTGTAACTGCAGGTGCAGGTTTTCCGTTAACATCCTTACAACGTATACGCTATGGCGAATATGCAGTGCTGAACACCGGAGTGGAATTTGGCGCTATCGGAAATAAAAACAGTGGCAGCATCCGTGAAAATATTTTACGTTTCAGTTTCGGCGTTTCCATGAATGCAAGATGGTTTCAAAAGCGCAAGTACGATTAATATGAACCTGATAAAAAAATATATTCACATAGCAGCCTGTATAACGGGCTGCTTTTTTTATGGATGTGAGAATAACGTTACCGAGGTAAGAAAACTTAATACTAAAAGCCTGGGTGTTGAAGAAGGAAAGAATATTATTTTGAATTATACAGTTGGCGGAAAAATTAAAACGATCCTGAAAGCACCGCTTATGTTGCGTATACAGGACACTACCAATTTTGTTGAATTTCCGCAAACATTAACGGCAGATTTTTATAACGATCAGGGTATCGTAGAAAGCAGATTAACTGCCCGCTATGGCAAATATGCAGAAATGAAGGCGACGGTTGTATTAAGAGACAGCGTTAAAGTGATCAACTTTTTAAAAGGTGATACACTGTATACGGATGAATTATACTGGGACCGTATGCGCACCGGAACCGAATTCTACACGGAAAAAAAAGTAAGAATCCGTACAAAAACGCAGGTGATCGATGGTGTGGGAATGGAAGCCAGTCAGGATTTTCGGAACCATCACATCAAAAAAATAACAGGCACCATAGCCGTGCCTGCTTCTAAATTTCCCGGTTAAACAGTTGTATAACGCATAACATTTCGGGTGTAACTTCGGCACTCAAAAATCAATTCATATGGAATACAGGAGATTAGGCAAATCGGGCTTGCAGGTAAGTGCACTTTCCTTTGGTAGTTGGGTGAGTTTTAGTAAACAGATTAATGATAAAGTTGCTGATGAATTAATGGGTATCGCCTATGATAATGGCATCAACTTTTTTGACAATGCAGAAGTGTATGCATTGGGGGAAAGTGAAAAAATGATGGGCCGCATTCTGAAAAAGAAAAAATGGGACCGCACTTCCTATATCGTTTCCTCCAAAGCATTTTTTGGATGGAGAGGCAAAGAAAATAAACCTAATCAGACAGGGAACAGCAGAAAACATATAACCGAAGCTTGTAACGAAGCATTGCAAAGATTACAGGTAGATTATCTGGATCTTTTCTTTTGTCACCGTGCAGACAAAAACACTCCGATAGAAGAAACAGTATGGGCGATGAATAACCTGATACAACAAGGTAAGATTTTGTATTGGGGCACGAGTGAATGGACGGGTGTTGAGATTATGGAAGCACATCGCGTGGCTACAGCAAATCATTTGATTCCGCCTACTATGGAACAACCGCAATACAATATGTTCGAAAGAAATAAAGTGGAATCGGAATTTTCGGAGATCTATAAAAATGTAGGTTTGGGAACGACCATCTGGAGCCCTATGGCATCCGGATTACTGAGTGGAAAATACAATGACGGTATTCCAAAAGGAAGCCGTTTAGGACTGGCAGGATTTGAGTGGTTGAGAGATAAATGGATCACCGATGTTAATCTGAAGAAAGTAAAAAAACTGGCTGATCTGGCTGCTAAAACAGACCTTTCTTTACCAGCAATGAGTATTGCCTGGTGTCTGAAAAATCCTAATGTAAGTACTGCCATATTAGGTGCCACTAAGAAACAGCAACTCATTGAAAATCTTAAATCACTGGATGTATTGCCGAAGTTGACAGAAGACGTGATGGAAAAGATCGAAAAGATCATGCAGAACAAACCAGAGATACTATGATAGTATATGGCATCCCTAATTGCGACACCGTAAAAAAAGCAACAGCCTGGCTGACAAAAAATAAAGTGGAATTTGATTTTTTTGATGTTAAGAAAGAATCACTCACCAAGAAGACAGTAAATAAATGGATCAAAGAAAAAGGGATTGAAACAGTAGTCAATAAAAAAAGTACAACCTGGAAAAACTTACCTGAAAATATTCGTGAAAACTTATTAGCGGGTTTGGATATAGCAGAAACGCTCATAGAATATCCAACGCTGATTAAAAGACCGGTAGTAGAATCAGGCAATAACATTTACATAGGATTCGATGAAGCAACATATACAACATCATTTACAAAATAAATCAATAACTTAAATTATGAAAAGAAATGCAACTGCCGTTTGGAATGGCACAGGAAAAGAAGGTAACGGATCTTTAAGCACACAAAGCACCACTTTAAGCGATGCTCAATATTCATATCACAGCAGATTTGAATCAGGCGTGGGAACAAATCCGGAAGAATTAGTAGCGGCCGCACATGCAGGTTGCTTTTCAATGAAACTGAGTTTTGTAATAAGTGCTGCAGGTTTTACGGCGGAGAAAATTGAAACAAAATGTGACATAAATTTAGACAATGGCGCCATCACATCTTCCCATTTAACTGTGAATGCAACCGTTCCGGGTATGAATGAAGAAACGTTTCAGGAAGCAGTGGCGGATGCAAAATCAAATTGCCCGATTTCAAAATTGCTGAATACAGAAATAACGGCAGAAGCTAAACTTAATTCTTAATAATGTTCAAAGGAAAAACGATCATCATCACCGGCGCTTCACGAGGTATCGGCAAAGCCATCGCATTGAAATTAGCTGCTGACGGCGCCAACATAGTGATCGCTGCTAAATCCACTGAGGAAAATCCAAAACTGGGTGGTACCATCTTTTCTGCAGCTAAAGAAATTGAAGCGGCAGGTGGACAAGCTTTACCGGTGATGTGTGACGTTAGAGATGAGGTACAGATCTATGGCATGGTAGAAAAAGCTGCAGCCCATTTTGGCGGCATCGATATCCTTATCAACAATGCTTCTGCTATTTCTTTAACACCTACAGAAAAAACAGAACCCAAACGGTATGATCTCATGCAGGATGTAAATGTGAGAGGAACATTTTTCACTTCACAGGCCTGTATACCATGGCTGAAAAAATCCGGCAATGCGCATATCCTCACCTTGTCTCCGCCTTTGAACCTGGACATGAAATGGTTTGCCAGTCATGTTGCGTATACAGTCAGCAAATACAGCATGACGATGGTAACGTTAGGGATTGCTGCAGAATTAAAAAATTACAATATCGCTGCCAATACGTTGTGGCCTAAAACCACCATTGCAACGGCGGCAGTGCAAAATTTATTAGGCGGTGATGCGCTTATTAACATGAGCCGTACCACAGATATTGTGGCAGATGCAGCTTATGAAATACTCAGTAAACCTGCTGCAACGGCAAGCGGCAATAATTATATTGATGAAGACGTATTGAAAGAATCCGGCATAACAGATTTTGAAAAATATTCGGTGGTGCCCGGTGCACAATTATATCCAGATCTCTTTTTATAGAAAAAGGCCGGTTAATTCCGGCCTTTCTTTTTATCGCAGCATTCCTTTCGGAACAGGTTTCTCTAATAAATATTTATAAATAAATTTCGTTTTCAAATTTTGAAAATGCACGCCTTTGTTTCCGCCCCAGCCATGCCTTCCGCCGCTGTACATCATAAATTCAAAATCTTTTTTCTTATCCTGCAAGGCACTGATCAGTTGAATACTGTTTTGTAAATGCACATTCTCATCAATCACACCATGTACGATCTGCAGCATTCCTTTATAACGATCCACATAAGTTAATGCAGAACTGGTTTTGTAACCTTCTTTATTATCAGCTTCTGTTCCCATGAAACGCTCTGTATAATGACTATCATACAATCTCCAGTCTACTACACTTCCACCTGCCATACCATGTGTGAAAACATCTGCACCATACGTCAAGGCATAAGTACTCATATATCCGCCATAACTAAAACCTGTAATACAAATTTTAGCAGAATCTGCACTGGCATTTTCAATCAGCCATTTTACCATGGTGCTATAATCCTTCATTTCCCAGTAACCCAGATTATGATACATGTAATTCACACCTTCTTTACCAAAATGTCCACTCGCCCTGTGATCCATTACTACTTGTATTAAACCTTCTTTTGCATACCATTGCTGATTGCCGCCTAAACTCCAGTTGTCCATCAGTGTTCCTGCATTTGGCCCGCCATAAATTGATATAAGTACAGGATATTTTTTTGATTTATCCATGTTTAATGGCCATGTAATTTTCATGGGCAATGCAAACAGGCTGTCATCACTCAATACACGTACGATCTCTGTTTTTGCTAAATTATAATCTCCGAATTCTGCTGCCTTCGCAGTTGCCATCTCCTTTAAAATTTTCCCTTTATTATTTAGCAAAGTCATTCCCGCTGGTGTACTTACATTACTGTAAGAAGTTACAAAATAGGATGCGTCAGGAGAAACGCTGATATAATTATGATTGAATTTTCCAAAAGTGAGGCGTTTCAAATTTTTGCCATTCATGCTGATGCTGTACAAATCTTTTGTAGCAGAATTCTCTATTCCCCGGGCGGTAAAATAGATGATACTTTTTTTCTCATCTACATAAGTAATTTCCTGAACGGAATATTTTCCATTGGTGACTACATTCAATTGTTTGCCACTCATATCATGATAATAAATTTGCTTCCATCCGCTTTTATCGCTCAACAGCAACCATCCTTTACCATTATTTAAAAATTGAATACGGTCGTTATCATCCAAATCAATCCATGTCTTTTGTTCTTCATTATAAAATGGTTTTTTATTTCCATTAGCCGGTTCAACAGCCCATATCTTCAATTCATTTTGTTTACGGTTCATCCACTGAACCAGCAAAGCGCTTCCGTCTGGTTTCCAGTAAGGCATACCAAAATACTGATCATCTTTTTCATTAAAATCTGCCCACACCACATTACCACCTGACGGGGAAACGATACCAACTTTTACTTCAGGATTTGGATCTCCCACTTTTGGATATCGCATTTTTTCTACATAACCGTGAAGGCCATTTGCATCTGTGATCGTATAAAACGGAACAGGCGAATCATCGGTTCTGAAGAAAGCAATTTTTTTACTATCGGGGCTCCACCAGAAAGATTTGTATTGTGAAGACCTTCCCAATATTTCTTCCATATACACCCAACTTGCATAACCATTCAAAATGGTTTCGCTGCCATCATTGGTAAGCCGTACTTTATTTTTGTTGCTTACATTAATGCAGTACAGATCATTGTTCATGGTGTACGCAATGAAATTTTTATCGGGACTTAATAAGGCATTGTATTTCTTTCCGGAACTACTGTCATCCGTTAGAATAGTTTCCTGTGCACCATTTTTAAAAACGATTTCATTCTTAGAAATTAATGCATAAGGAACAATCGCAAGAGGCGGCATTTTATCTGAGCTTGTTTCCACCTCTGAACCTGTCTTAGCATCCACCAAATATGATTTTCCTTCTTTAGTCATCAGGAAATGGGTCGCATCTGTCCACCTGTTTATTACAGGAAGATTTTGTACGATCCCTTTAAAATTATTTTTAAAATATTGTTCATCTGTAAGTGGCTTTACCTGTGCCTGCAAATGAAAAACGGTTGTACTCAATAATACAACCGTGATTATCTTTTTTATAAAAAGCATATTTAAAAATTATTTAGCATCTAAAATACAGGTTTTAAAACCTTCTATCTAACTAAGTTGATGAGCGGTGTTTATGAAAACTTTTCCGGTCGCATCATCGGGAAGAACAAAACATCCTGAATAGAATGTTGTCCGGTGAGCAACATACACAACCTGTCTATACCAAATCCGATTCCACTCGTTGGCGGCATTCCATATTCCAGTGCACGTAAAAAATCATGATCAATAAACATGGCTTCATCATCGCCACGTTCCATGAGTTTAACCTGTTCTTCAAAACGTTCTCTTTGTTCGATCGGATCATTCAGCTCACTGTAAGCATTGGCAATTTCTTTTCCGTTAATGATTAATTCAAAACGTTCTACCAGGCCGGGTTTGCTGCGGTGTTTTTTGGTGAGCGGACTCATTTCTACCGGATAATCTGTTATAAAAGTCGGCTGTATAAAATAGGCTTCGCATTTACCTCCGAATATTTCATCTATTAATTTTCCTTTTCCCCATTTAGCATCCGCATGAATATTTAATTTCTGACATACTTCGCGGATACCTTCTTCATTCATTTCGCTGATGTCGAATCCTGTAAATTCTTTGATCGCATCATACATCGTTATTCTTTTAAACGGTGCTTTGAAACTGATCTCTTTTTCATCTACCGTTGTTATCGCTGACCCATTGGTAGCAACAGCCGCATACTCTAAAAGCTGCTCTGTTGTATCCATCATCCATTCATAATCTTTATAGGCGGTGTAAAATTCAAGAATGGTAAACTCCGGATTGTGTGTTCGGTCCATTCCTTCATTTCTGAAATTGCGGCTGAATTCATACACCCATTCGAACCCGCCAACTATGAGTCTTTTTAAATACAATTCATTAGCTACACGCATGTACATCGGAACATCCAGTGCATTGTGGTGTGTGGTGAACGGACGAGCCGCAGCGCCGCCCGGAATACTTTGTAATACCGGTGTATCTACTTCCAATGCATTTCTTTCATTTAAAAAGTTACGGATCGCATTTACCATTTTTGTTCGCTTAACAAAAACTTCTTTCACATTCGGATTTACGATCAGGTCTGCATAACGCTGGCGATAACGAAATTCCGGATCAGTGACTTCATCAAAAGATTCGCCGTCTTTTTCTTTTACAACAGGCAGCGGACGTAAAGATTTTGTGAGTAAAGTGAATTCTTTCACATGCACAGAAGTTTCACCGGTTTTAGTGGTGAATACATAACCTTTGATACCAATGATATCACCAATATCCAGTAATTTTTTCCAGACAATCTGGTATAAAGATTTATCTTCTCCACTACAGATATCATCCTGCTTTATATAAAACTGGATCTTACCGGATGCATCCTGTAACACGGCAAAATTGGCTTTCCCCATATCGCGTACACTCATGATTCTTCCAGCCAGACAAACATCATTGAATTGCTCTTTTTTATCTTCTGTATAGTTATCTTTTATATGAGCCGCATGGGTATTTACAGGATATAAGGCTGCAGGGAACGCATCGATGCCCATTTTATTTAATTCATCCAGTTTTTCCCTTCTGATAATTTCCTGCTCCGACAAATGATGACTCATTATATAATTTTATGATGTTGAGCCGCAAAGGTAAATGTTGTGTCTGAGGAAGACAAGCAACATTTATTTCATTTAACACCTGCAAAACAGCAAGTGGCAGTATAGTTGCGATAGCTTACCTAAATTGTATTATGAAATTGATGATTACCTTCCTTGCATTGGCCATTACACTCTCTTCCTGCGATGTTTTAAAAGAATTACCTAATATAAACACGGCAGGTGGCGTTTATACGGCAGAAGAAGCTGCATTGGGAATTCGCCAGGCGTTGGATCAGGGAACCGGAAAAGCTGTTTCCAAATTAAATACAGTTGATGGATTTTTTAGTAGTGCTATCTATAAAATTTTATTGCCGCCGGAAGCTAAAAAAATTGAAAACACTTTACGTAGCCTAGGTATGAATTCGATGGTGGACAAAGCGATCTTACAAATCAACCGCGGAGCAGAAGATGCAGTAGGATTTGCAAAACCAATATTTATTGATGCAATAAAAGGTATGACGATCAATGATGCGATTAATATTATCCGCGGCAGCGATACCAGTGCCACACATTATTTCAGGATAAAGACCAATGAAAAATTGTTAGCCGCATTTTCTCCTGTAATAAAATCATCATTAGATAAAGTGAGTGCCACCCGATATTACAGTGATATGATTAACACTTATAACAGTTTTCCTACTACGGTTAATAAACTCAATCCCGATCTTCCTTCGTATGTAACGTTGAGAGCCACCAATTCTTTATTTGATCTGATTGCGACTGAAGAAAAAAATATCCGGGAAAATCCGGTAGCAAGAACAACAGAAATACTTAAAAAAGTTTTCGGAAGAAGTTAGAAAGAAAAATGAATAACTATAAATAATACAATAGTTTGAGTAATCAGGCTATTGTATTAAACTGTGGACATGCATTTTCTTTTATAGGAATTTGTTTTGCCTTTGAACGTATGAGATCTATAATGTTATATGATTTGGTATGACAAAATGGACAGGCATGAACATCTCCTGTAGAATCTATATATATACTTCTGCTTCCAGCGTAACAACCTACTCTTCGCTGATGAAATCCGTGATAAACCATGATTGGAAAATGAACGTATGAAGGATCATAATTAAATTTTCTGAATTGTTTTTCAAGTGCAACGATATGTTTTTCTTCCAGTAAAACAGGTTGGTTTTCATAATGGCCAACCATCCTTGGTTCCAATACCTGTACAAATTGAACACCTAATTCCTTTGCAAATTGCATATAATATTCCAGATGGCCGCCGTCTAAAAATGCTTTAGTAGCACAAACACTGATAGCAATAACCAATCCGGCAGCTTGTGCATTTTTTACTGCTGCAACTGCGCCCTCAAATGCATTTTTATGTCCCCGAAATATATTATGCAGTTCAGGTATGTAATGGTCAATGCTAACAACCACGCCTGCTAAACCTTCGCTTTTGAGAAGAAGAGCATTCTCCTTTGTCAAATTAAACCCGGATGTCAATACCCATGTTTCGCATTTAGGACTGGCAAACTGAACTACCTTTAAAAGATCTTGAAAGCGAACCATGGGTTCACCTCCGCTAAAATGTATTTGCATTACACCTTCCTTTTGATATACATCTACAACCTTTAAAAGATCTTCTGAGGTGAACGATTCTTTTTGATTCAGATTATCCCATTCAAAACAATGTTCGCAACGCATCGGACACTTTCTTGTGATGGCAAAAAATACAAATGACAATTTTTCACGAACAGTTTCTGAAAAATTCGCCTGTCGTTTCAACTCTGAAATAATAAGTTTGTCATACAGTTTTGATGGCCATCCTGGTGCATACTGACTATAATAATATTTACCGCTAATCTTATATAATTTATTTAATTGTCCTCCCCAAACATACGTTCTTAAACTAATCAGCCTGCGATATGTTTTTATGATTAATGCAGGAGACCGCAACGTAATACATACAAGATAAAATATTTTCAATTTGATCATTGCCCAGATAAAGCGGCGATGCAATTTGCCTAGTTGCAGATCATTTTTATATTGAATTTGTTCAATAGATAAAGATCCTTTCTCTGATGGAAAATGTATTAAAGACTCTTTTATTGTAGCTTCCATTTTGCCGTTTTTGGGTTAATTAATTAGACCTGGCAACTGTTTTCAATTCTGTATTCATAGCTTTCTTATACAGACTTAGTCCGAACATTGGGAAAGCGTTGGGTTTTTTAAATTGTTGAAGAAACGCCACATCAGGCTTATTGGTAAATGCTCTTACATGTTCATAATAGCCTTTTGCATGAAGGATGTAAGATGTAGCCTTTGTACTGTCATATAAAGAAGGCTGGTAAACAAGCAATGCATTATCTCCTATATTCGGCTGGGAAAGATAATAACCATCTTCAGATGTGAGAGTTGATAAAACATTATTTCCTTTATGATCTGTAGCTGCAACAGGTTTACATTTCTGTACAACAAAATTATTATCTACAGAATATTCTATACCTGCTTTATCAATTTCCCAAAACATAAATCCACTTGATAAACGTACTTCAGTGAAAGGTTCTGAATTATCAGGCAGTTGAAGTTGTATAGCCATTTCACGGGTAGCAACCGGGCCAATTGTGGTAATTTCAGATACTTGCTGCCATCCCTTACTGGTTTTTACAGATGCTACAAGTGGAATCTGTTGTTCGCGTGTCCATTTAGTTAGTTCTGATAAAGGTTTTTTTCTTTGCTCTACAACATAGGTATTATAGTATATACCAAAACCTTTCGCTACCTCCCCGTATAAAAGATCTAGGAAGTAAGAATTTTTAAGAGTTAGAACCAGCCTCGCATTTTTATCATGACCCGGATTATTAAATTTTATGTACACCTCATTAGAACCGTTTGTTGAAGTCGTATCATCCATGAGCAACTGATCATTATCTCCGGAAAATAGCAATGATTTTGTCACATCTTTATGATCATTTAAAACAGCTCTCACCGGTGGTAGTGGAGAAGTTATGCTAAATAAATTTCCTTGTTCATCTGCAACAATATGACTTCCTTTTTCATGCGTAATTACCCACAGGTCGGCTATATCTGTAAATTGTCTTTCTTTTAATTCATTACTGATTTTTAACTGAAGGGTTCCATCCGGTAAAGGCTGCATTTGCAGCGGCAGATAATCATGCCGTTCTAATTGCGGATAGATTGCTCCACCATAAATTTCTCCCTGTAAACTAAATTCATTGCCATAATAAGAACTAACAAATGGACAGGAACTTTTTAATGCAATTGCAATAAGTGCAACTAGAACTATTGCGCCTACCACGACAACTATTCCTGTAACAGTATGCCTGTTAGCTGTTTTCTCGCGGTCGAATTGGATCATCTCAATTTTGTTGACTTTATCCAACGATAGTGTATAGGTTCCGTAATTAATACTGGTATCCTGAGTTATAAAAAGATGGGCTTCATTTAATACATCTCGTTCTTTATCTTCTACGTCGGTACTATATTTTAATTTTTTTTGATCAGTATTCCGGATATATACATCATGTTCGACCGGTATTTTCTCCAGTATACTTGTTATTGATTTTTTATCATCACTAACGCGTATATCTTTCATATGGTAGGCGTTGTTGCCATTTCTTAAAATAAAATAACGGCTGTTTCCAAGCATCTCATTTATTGAAGTTGTTTTATTCTCCGTCTGTTCCGCAGGACGGGCAACGGCTTTATAATATGAATATTTACAAGAGGCAAAAAAGAGGAAACCAAAACAAATTACAATAAGCAATTGGGAGAGTTTGCTATTCATATGAAAAGTTTTAGGGATGTAGAAATTCTCTAAACGTAGTTTTTCATACTAATGCTTTGAAGGAAAAAAGTCCATTCCTTTAATCCATGTAAAAAGTACAATAAATCTTTATATAAACAGCAATAAATAATTTATTCCAGAAACTGGAAGGGCAAAAAATATAAATGGCTTTTATCTATCCTGCCAGTAAAACCTGCCAGGCTTCCAGCACCTTATTTTCCGTTAATAACTGATGTGCGTAAGCATGCAATTCCTTTTCCATTTCCTGCGGATCTATCGAATAATACTGGATGATATTTTTAAGTTTATCATCCGCAAAAGCGGGATTGATAACCGGCATATCATGCACATTGGCAAGCATTCCCAGATCATTGCCTGTAAGCAATTTACTGGTTTTGATATTTACAGGCAATGCATCAACGCCTATACCGAGTTGTGTATTGGGTTTAGGAACTATGAATAAATTATGTTCGTCTACTTTGCAATACCAGTCGCCGCCGAGGCGAGCAATGTGATGGATTTTGCGCTGGTCTATTTTTTTATTTTCATCAAGGATATTATCATCGATGTGCATACACAACACTTCACAGATCACTAAGTTCCCGGCTCCGCCTTCTGTTCCCAAAGGTTTTATTTCTGTCACTTTACATTCCAGTTGAATTTTACTTTCTTTCACCCGCGGAGGCGTTATCAACGTAGATGGTATTGCCGTAAATCCGGATTTTTCAAACTCATTGGTACCTTTCGGATATTCACAACTGGACAGTGAGGATTGTTGTACCATATCAAAATCAACTATGTTGATCACCACTTCCTTCACCTCTTCAACGTTTTGTAAAGTATGTTTGGTGGTGTTGTCACGTACTCGTCTTGCCGGTGAAAAAATAACCACTGGAGGATTCGATGAAAACAAATTAAAAAAACTGAACGGACTTAGATTAACATTTCCTTCTTTATCGATAGTAGATGCAAAGCAAACCGGCCTTGGTGCAACAGCGTGCTGCAAAAAATTTTGTACATCAGCGGGTTTCATTTCTTTAAGATCCAGATACATGTTATTTTTTTAAAGCAAGAATTGAAAAATCAGTATCCTCTTTTACAATATTGTTGGTAAGCAACCCGAGTGCATCTATTTCCATTTCCACTACATCGCCGGGCTGAAGCCATTGTTCTTTATAATCAGGGTCGTTCAATTTTCCAGTTCCGTTTAATTCCAGAAAACATCCGGTTCCAACGGTTCCACTTCCGATCACATCTCCTGCAAAAAGATGTACACCATAACTGCAACGTTCAATAATTTCTGCGAACGTCCAGTCCATATCACCGAGGTTACCTCGGCTAACTTCTACACCATTTACTTTGCAAGTCATGTTTAAATTCCAGGATTTACCTACGTGACCTTCTTTTGCGGGAATTTCAAATGGTTCAAGTTCATCCAATGTTACAAGCATGGGGCCAATGCATGTTGCGAAATCTTTTCCTTTCGCAGGACCGAGATTTAACAGCATTTCTTCCATTTGTAATCTGCGGGCACTCATGTCATTCATAATCATGAGTCCGCCAATATAGTCATCGGCGCTCGCAGCTTTTATATTTCTTCCGCTTCTGCAAATTACTACTGACGCTTCCAGTTCGAAATCCAATTTTTCAAAATGATCAGGCATACAAACTATTTCGCCGGGACCTTGAATACTATTATGATTTGTAAAATAAAATATCGGATACTGATCAAATTCCGGAATCATATCTACTTTTCTGTTGCGGCGTGCAGCGGAAACATGCTGCCGAAAAGCATATCCGTCACGGCAACTTGTGGGATGCGGAACAGGCGCCAATACCGTGGCATCAGGGAAAGGCGTTGCCAAAACATTTCTTACCAGTCCTTCCTTTATCCGGCGTTCGCAGGCAAGTGCCAATGGCATTACATCATCCCAATAATTCAGAAACATGGCCATACTAATCGGAAGATCAGGATGCAATATATCTGTGTCGTATAATAAGCCATCCACCAATAGTGCCAGTTGGTCGTGATCTTCTTTTAAATAGGTTACAAGTTTCATATATGAAATGTTAAGTTTGGCAAATTTAGTATTGCTTTATTGATAAAAAAGTTCCTTTTGTATATTTGCAAAAAGGTTTTATACAATGGAATTTGAAAAGATACATAATAAGGGACAGGCAAAGCTTTTCAATAATCATTATGTTGAATATCTTACCAAAACACATCCATTGGTTATCTGGGGTTTATATTCTCCCGTTTTATTTTTACTGCCTTATTACGCTTCTACTTTTTCAATAGATCCAATGCATATTTTCTGGCTATATATTGGTGGAATTTTCTTTTGGAGTTTTTTTGAATACCTGATGCACCGTTTTATTTTTCATTTTATAGCCGAAAGTCCGAAAACTATCCGATTGATTTATGTGTTGCATGGCAATCATCATGAATATCCCCGAGATAAAGAAAGATTGTTCATGCCTGCCGTTCCCAGCCTGATTATTTCATCCTTCATTTTTATGATGATGTATTTTATTATGGGCAGGGATTCATTTTCTTTTTTCCCGGGTTTTATGTTCGGTTATCTGATTTATGGCAGTATGCATTATGCAATTCATGCATGGAATCCCCCTTTTAAATGGATGAAAGGTTTGTGGAGAAATCATCACCTTCACCATTACAAACAACAGCAAAAAGGTTTTGGCGTTAGTTCAACTTTATGGGATCATATTTTTGGAACTACATTCGATCTGAAGAAAGAGAAAGAAGATAAAGAGAAGGTGAAAGAGTTGATGTATTGATTATTTTAAATTTCATATGTTGAGTGTTGAATTAGTGAGTTCCTAAATCCGAATAGATACTGAATTTTGAAAGAAGATATTTTAAAAATGTATCCCTGTATTTTTCACTTATAATTCAACATTCATAATTCAACATAAAACCTACCAGTCCCCTCCCATCTGTCGGAACTGTTCTCTGGTTTCAATTTTTTTTAATTGTCTTTCTATAATCAGAGTGGCCATAATTTTTCCGGCATCTGTTTGAGCTTGTTTGTCCAGTAAGGTCCGCAGTATTTTTTCATCAACATCAATGCGATATAATATCTGTACCAGTTTTTCAAAATCATTTTTAATAAGATGATTGAGATAAGTAGCCAGCTCTGTTTCAAAATCGTGCCGGATCAAAATTTCCCGATCATAAATTTCTAAAACATTTTCAGCCTGATTCATACATTAATATTTTTCAAGTACGCCCAAAGCAAATAAAGCATAATCAAATTTAACCGGATCTTTTGGATCAATTGTACGCATAGCATTGGTTAATTCTACAGCGGCCTCCCAATCTGAAGCTGTTCTGCTGAGCAAATTAAAATGCCGGGCAACACGGGCCACATGAAGATCTAAGGGAATGACGAGTTGTGCTGGTGAAATTTTTTTCCAGATACCAAAATCAACTTCTGAATTCCTGCGAACCATCCATCTTAAAAACATATTAATTCTTTTACAGGCCGATTTTTTTGCAGGACAGGCAATGTGTTTCAGTGTTCTGGTTGGAACATCTTCCAGAGAGAAGAAATAATTGTAAAACCAATTAAGTCCCTTTTCCACATTTAATTCATTTTTTGGAAGATGATCCGTAAAAGCAGATTCGAGTGATTTATGATGACTAAAATGATATTTAAAAAAAGAAATGAAATACAACAAGTCCGTTGTATTAAAAGTACGATGTTTAAAATGTAATAATTTTTTCAGGTCACTATCAGAATGATGCAAACAGAAATCATGCGGTGCATCATCCATCAGTTGCAACAGTTCTCTCGATTTTGAAATGATGGTGGTTCTTTGTCCCCACGCAAAAATGGCAGCGAAAAATCCGGCTATCTCAATATCTTGATTTTTTGAAAAAAGATGAGGAATACAAACGGGATCATCTTTAATAAAAAATGTCCGGTCATATTCCTCTGCTTTCTTAATTAAAAAGGCATATATATCCATGGAACGTTATCCTATTGCCGCATTCAGATCTTCGATAAGATCATCAGCGTCTTCTATTCCTACACTCAGGCGGATCAGTGTATCTGCCAAACCATTTTTAATACGCTCTTCTCTGGGAATGCTGGCATGCGTCATTACAGCAGGGTGATTGATCAGAGATTCAACACCACCTAAACTTTCGGCCAGTGAAAATAATTTTGTAGAGGATAAAACTTTTGTTGCTGCTTCAACACTATCTTCCTTTAAAGTAAAGCTCATCATACCACCAAAATCACGCATTTGAGATTTTGCCACTGCATACTGAGGATGATCTTCAAATCCACACCAAAATACTTTATCTACTTTAGGATGGTTCTTTAAAAAATGAGCCACCTTTCTTCCATTTTCACAATGCTGTTTCATTCTTACATGCAATGTTTTGATTCCACGTAATACTAAAAAACAATCCATGGGACCCGGAACTGCGCCACAGCTTTTCTGAATAAAATATAATTGTTCTCTAAGTGAATCATCATTCATCATCAATGCACCTTGTATAACATCACTATGCCCGCCTAAATATTTAGTGGCCGAATGCATCACTATATCTGCGCCGAGGTCCAGCGGATTTTGTAAATAAGGTGTGGCGAAAGTATTGTCAACACATAATAAAGCATTTGCTTTTTTTGCAATAGCCGCTGCT
Organism: Bacteroidota bacterium; assembly: GCA_031411115.1. GTDB lineage: Bacteria > Bacteroidota > Bacteroidia > Chitinophagales > Chitinophagaceae > Ferruginibacter. The sequence goes on along the minus strand of JANOAO010000015.1, from coordinate 43,395 downwards.
GCTTTGATATCTGTAATATTCATCAGTGGATTGGTGGGCGTCTCGATCCACAGCAATTTAGTTTGCGCTGTAACAGCTTTTTCTATTTCTGATGATTGTGATGTATCGACATAGATAAATTTGATACCGAATTTTACAAATATCTTAGAGAACAAACGATAGGTTCCGCCATACATATCATTTCCGCAGATCACTTCATCGCCCGGTGATAATAATTTTATGACGGCGTCTGTAGCAGCAACACCACTTCCGAACGCCAGACCATATTTTGCATTTTCAAGTATGGCAAACGCATCTTCCAATGCTTTACGCGTTGGATTTTGGGAACGTGCGTATTCATATCCTTTATGTTTTCCGGGTGCTGACTGTACATACGTGGATGTCTGAAAAATTGGCGTCATGATGGCACCTGTAGAAGGATCAGGCTCGGCACCAGCATGTACAATACGTGTGGCTAATTTATGGCTGTTCATCTTTAAAATTTGAACAGCAAAGTTAACAGAATAAATTAACCAAGCATATTAGCTGCACATAGATATCTCCATTCAAAATTATCACGGCTGTGAGCCGGTAAAGGACGTATTTTCTTTTTGAGAACTGATTGTTTTAAAATATGCTGATCAACTAATTTTTTCTTGGATTCAAAAATATAATCCTGCATAATCTTCTCCTGCATCCATGTTTTCTGAGGTGGCTCAAAGCCGATTTTGTCTGTACGCCAAACGATGTTTTTGGGCAGATCCTGTTGCATTAATTTTCTGAGTATATACTTTGTAAAGCCATTCGATATTTTGAGATCTGAAGGAAGTGAAAAAATAAATTTCACCAGGTCAGCATTTAAAAATGGCAGACGCACTTCTACTCCATGAGCCATAGCATTGCGGTCACTGAAACGCAACAATTCTTCCATACCATTGCACATAGTATTGAAATAAAGAATATCATTCAGTTTTGTGATAATGGGTTTATGAATACCATCCCACTCCCTGCCTTTTATGGCACCGAGTAGATTTTTACTGATATCATCGTTTTTTAAAACACGCAGATATTCCTGTTTTTCCAATGCGATGGCAGCATGTGAAGGAAGATAAGCTGCAGCCATATTCTTTACATTCCACTGCACTTTTATTTTATTTTTCAATAAAGCAACCCGTTCTTTTTTCAATTTCGTGAAGCGATTCCTACTGAAAACTTCCTGCAAATACCAATGCAAATATTTATGATATCCCGCCAGCGTTTCATCAGCTCCCTGTCCATCTAGTAAGACAGGCACATTATTTTTTCTAGCCAGTTCAAACACTTTATACTGTGCATAAATACTGGAAGAAGAAAAAGGTTCTTCCTGATGATAAGCCATTTTTTCAAATTCCTCTACCAAACCGTAAGGTGAGGGACTAACCTTGTGCATTTGTATATCAAATTTACCGGCAACATCAAGTATGTATGCGCTTTCATCTTTTTCAAAACCGGGGAAAACGGCTGAAAAAGAATTTAATTTTTTTGACGGCGATATTTTATGAATATAACTGCAGATCGTTGAGCTGTCGAGCCCACCGCTTAGTGAAACACCTACAGGAACATCACTGCGCAATCTTTTGAATACACTTGCGGTGAGGTAATGATCCAATTGTTCAATGGCATCTTTCTCACTAATTTTAATAGAAGCCTGCTTATCTATATCCCAATACTGATGCAGACGAAATGATTTTTCTTTTAAATCGATCGTTAGATAATGTGCCGGTGACAAGGAAAAAATATCTGTAAAAAATGTTTGTGATTTTTCTGCAGCATTCTGTACATATCCTAACGACAAATAATTCAATAAAATTTTCTGATCAATATTTTTAGGAATTCCTGCAGCCCATAAAGCTTTCATTTCACTGCCAAAATAAAAATCACCATTATGTTGTGTATAGTAAAACGGTTTTTCACCAAACCTGTCGCGGGCGCAAAATAACAACTGTTCTTTTTCATCCCACAGGGCGAAAGCGAACATTCCATCAAAATAATCAAGACATTTTTCTTTGTAACAATCGTATGCTGCTAAAATTATTTCTGTATCACCGGCAGAGCGAAACGTGTAACCTTGTTTCATCAGATCGTTCTTCAGTTCCCTGTAATTATAAATTTCGCCGTTGAAAACGATTGTATACCGACTGAGATAATGCATAGGTTGCCTGCCAGCATCTGTGAGATCAAGAATAGCTAATCTTCTATGCCCAAAACCGCATCGTTTATTGGTATTTATCCAAAAACCCTCTCCATCGGGACCTCGATGTTTCAGTACATCTGCCATTTTCTGAAGATCCTGCTGATAAATCACGGATCCCTTCATTGAAATTATACCGGCTATTCCACACATGATAATTTATTGAGGTGTGAAGGAAATCGGCAACATTACTTTTACATTATCCCAGCTCATTAAAAGATCTGCTCCGTAAGATGCAGGCACAAATACCATAGTAAAATCTTCCAGTGAAGGATTTTGAAACTGAACTTTTACATCTGTCCTGAAAATATCTTTGGTCGGATCCATGTGTAAACCCCACGTATGTAATTTGGTATTTAAAATGATCGTCCATTTATCTTCAAAGGGAACACAATAAATGATATACTGGCCTGCTGCTATTTTAGTTTTATTGATGTACACATCACGGAAGAAATCGATCTCCGTAGCTTCATTAGCGCCCAGTCTCCACTCTCTTCCATAACGACATAAACTTGAATCCGTATCGCCAAATATTTGTCTGCGCTTTTTATGTGGCCGGCTATAGATCACCCTTGCAGATAATACCCCGACTGATTTCCCTTCCATCATTTTCAAAGGATAATCAGCAGGAAAATAGCTCATATCCATAGGAGACTGATCCGCATTTAGATACGGATTTGGTTTAGTAACCAATGAATCAGTTAACACGATATCGTTGTTGTTTTGTTGCTGATTTTTGCAGGAAACCAAAAATAATGATATGGCCAAAAGCAGATAATTCATCTTCATATTTAAACAAGATTGGCAATTATACCGACATCACATTCCATGTGATCTTCAATACGATTTATTTTCAAAGATATATTAATCCCCTGTTAACAGTTGCGCTAATGTACCGTTGGTAAAAGCTACTAACTCCGGAAAAAATATATTGAAGGCATCACGCATCGCCTCTTCATTATTTTTGAATATATTCAATGCAGTTTCTGACTCATGCATATATTTAGCCCTGTACACCAACCCCGCAAAACTTTTTTCAATACCATAATGAAACCGATAATTATACAACCAGTCATGTTGTTTCATATGAGGATAAATCTGCCGGAATGATTCAGGTAATATAGCAAGATGATTATCTAATATTTCATAACACGATTTTGTGAACTTGCGTAGTGAAATTTCATCAACAAAAATTACCGGATCGTTTGCCAGAAAATAATCGCATACCACATCAGAAAATACGGCATGATATAATCCATAGGCTTCTGTAAAATAAGATCTGATGATTTTTGTGGCCCTGTGACTGTCCGTGAATTCATCTATTTTTCTATGAAGTTTGATTCCATCAACAATTCTCTCATCGAAATCATACATTTTTTTTCCTTTTACATGATCACTGATCATATTGCCAATGAGTAGGTAAGGATTTTCAAAAGAGAGATAGGCATGCGCCAGGTAATTCATGTATAAAGTTACCTTTTAAATCCGCTGCAACTTTTTAACAGTTCTGTTTTGTATTTTATATTTTCATTAAGATTTGATCACCAAATATGGTAAAATGACTGTTTAAACCCGAAGTCTACGTATAATTTCGTATAATATCCACCACTCATACTAAAATTTATACATAGATAAGATCATCATCACAAATAGATTGGATAGCCTTCTTTAAGACAATAGGTTTGTTGCAGACGATGCAGGTATTCTACATCGAAAACAATAAAGTATAATTATCATGAAAAAAATCGCAACAATCTTTACTGCCCTGGTATTATATATCAGCGCCAGTGCATTTAACATCCCGGAAGCTTCAATTAACACCGTTGTAAAAAATGCATTTGAAAAGCAATTTCGCGTAACAGGTTCTGTAACGTGGGAAAAGAAACAGGATGTATATTTTGCAAACTTCATTAAAGATGAAACGGATTATGCCGTAGCATTTTCGGAAGAAGGCAATTTACTGGCCTTAACCCGTAAGGTTGCTGTAAAAAACCTGCCACTCAATGTGATTCAAACATTAAATAAAATGACAGGCTTTAGTTTCGATCTGCAGGCAACAGAAGTTCAGATGGAGGGCGATTCCTTTTACCTGGTGGCTGGTCAGGATGAAAAAATTTACCTGAGTATGAAATGCTATTCCAATGGTGATATAGAAATATTACGGAGGGTAAAGAAATAAATTTAAAAATCCCCTGAAGATCATCAGGGGATTTTTTTATAGAACTTTTAGCATCCAATCAGACATATCTTTCAGCACTTCCGGCGAAAATGTCTCTTCCAACAGACCATATTCGTCAATAGTACACGTTGTACAATGCTGGAATAAATGATTCAGATGCGGATAAGAATTTATAGTATAACTTCTTACCTTACTTTTCTTAAGATATCTTTCAAAAGCTTCTAAATTTTCCTTTTTGAGCACTTGAATGTCTTCATCGCCATTTAAAACCAATAGGTGAAGATTCTTTAGTTTTTTAATTTGAGAACGTGGATCATAATTTAAGAAATAATGAAACCATGGTGTTGTAAAGGTATTCGCCAGTGTTTGTATGAATAATTGCTGGTTCTTTTCAGTTGAAATATCGAGATCATTTAAAATATTTAAAGGCTGCGTCTTTTTCCATTTATTCAATATTTTTATTCCCGATGTATACGCTGTAACGGAGTCGTTGGTTTTACGCATAGAAAACAATAAATTTTTATACAATTTTTCATATGCGTGTAATGCTGAATCTTTTACGCCGGTACTTTTCAGAATAGCTAAACTCTGCCCTGACATTAGTTCAACTGCCGGAATACTGATTCCTGCAAGTGATACGATTCCATATATATCATTTCTTCTGTTAGCCACCATCGGCGCAATCATACCACCTTCACTGTGCCCAACCAGAAAAATATGAAATGAATCTGCGTGAACATATTTTTTGATGTAATCGGTAACAGCCATAATATCATTTGTAAAATCTTTAGAATTCGCTTTCGAAAAATCTCCTGTTGATTTACCGACCCCACGATCATCGGTACGAATAACTAAAAATCCTTTTTTTGTTAAGGCATCTGCGATCACAGCAAAAGGTTGATGCTGCATAATTTCTTCATTCCGATCCTGCGGGCCGCTACCGCTGATCAAAATAGCCACAGGATAAGTGGGTGCCTTTATATAATTTGTTCCCGCTGGAATAGATGGATAAGTAATAGTAGCCCCAAATTGAAGATTTGTATTTGTGCTGAAAAAAACAACATCTTCTTTTTCATAAGGCAAAGGTGATACGGGAGTTTGCGGCCTTTTGATTTTACTTACTTCTTTTACTTTTTTCATTATTAAAGGAAAATCTCTCCCCTGTGTAAATGTCCCCTGAAGTATCGAGTCATTCATAAGGGCTCCATTGAAACTTACACGAAGTTGTTTTAGGCCAACGTACATTGAATCACCCTGGATGAGTACAACATCTGCTTTAAAACCATATGCCTGCTGATCGGGACTGTCCATTGAAACCGTGTATTTATTGTCCGTATGATTAACATGAAAAACAACACGTAAAACAATCCCAACATTCAGTTTTCCTTCCCAGATGCCTGTCCATTTGTCCTGAGACAGTACAGCAAGAGACATAATCACGCAGAGTAAGGAGATCCATATTTTTTTCATCTTTCAAAAATACAACATGCTGCATTTGAAATGTAATTCAGGATAATACCTTGATGAAAATCAGTAATTCGTATAATTAATTAATCAAAATGAAAGCTTTCATATTTGAAAAAAGATTATTATCTTGTCAGCAGGATGATAAATATTCTTTTAATAACTACTTCTACGTCTGCGAATACCCGTTAGGGTATTATCTATATATCATCTTTTCACCTTTTTTATTAATTATTTACTTGTACAGATATGATCGTATTGAAATTTGGAGGAACATCCATGGGAAGCAAAGAATCGCTTCAGCAGGTAATGGATATTATCAAGCAACGTTTGCCGGAAAAAATGATTGTTGTGGTATCAGCAATGAGTGGTATTACTGATGAGTTATTGAATGCCGGAAAATTTGCCGCCACACAAGATGATCAGTGGAGAGAAATATTAAAAAAAGCAGAACAAAGACATCTGGATACAATCACAGGAATGATACCTTCCGGTGATCAGCAGGGAATATCAGCCATTGTAAAAAATATTTTTTCTGACATAAAAGATCTATGCAACGGAATCGCTTTGCTCGAAGAATTAACGGAAAAAATAAAAGATAAACTGGCCGGTTATGGTGAATTACTTTCCTCACAACTGCTACAGATGATCTTTAAATCAAACGGTTTTTCCAGTGTATGGAAAGATTCCAGAGAGTTGATCATTACGAACAGTAATTTCGGCAATGCGCTGGTTGATTTTGATGCAACGAATCAGAGGATCGTAAATTATTTTAAAAATGATGATGCATTAACGATTATGCCCGGCTTTGTTGCCCGCGATCATAATGGTGCAACTACTACTTTAGGCAGAGGCGGATCTGACTTCACTGCATCTATAATTGCTGCTGCACTGAATGCTGATAGTCTGGAAATATGGACCGATGTTAGCGGGATGATGACGGCTGATCCACGCTGGGTTCCTAATGCGAGAATCATTCCTAACATCTCTTATCAGGAAGCGATGGAATTATCTCATTTTGGTGCTAAAGTAATTTATCCTCCCACCATACAACCGGTGATGAATAAAAATATTCCTGTCTGGATCAAAAATACTTTTCGTTCCGCTGATCATGGAACGGTGATAGAAAATACAGGCGATGTATCAGACCACACCATGGTTCGTGGAATTTCCAGTATCAATGAACTGGCGTTAGTTACATTGGAAGGAAGTGGCATGGTAGGAATTCCTGGATTTTCAAAAAGATTATTTGAAGCGCTGGCCAATGAACAGATCAATGTGATCCTGATTACGCAGGGTTCTTCGGAACATTCCATTTGCGTAGGTATTGCAACAGCACAATCTTCTAAAGCTAAAGAGGCGGTAGACAAAACATTTGAATACGAAATCCAAACAGGAAAAGTGCAGGCTTTACAGGTAGAGCCAACGTTATCTATTATCGCACTGGTGGGTGACAATATGAAAAATCATACAGGGATCAGCGGAAAAATGTTTGCCGCACTTGGTAGAAATGGTATCAACATCAGGGCTATAGCACAGGGATCGTCTGAAAGAAATATCTCTGCGGTTATTGGAACTAAAGATGTACGTAAAGCAGTAAACGTTTTGCATGAAGAATTTTTCGAAACTACCTATAAACAAATCAATCTGTTTATTACAGGTGTTGGTAATGTAGGTAAAAAGCTGATGCAGCAACTTTACAAACAATCCGCATTTCTCCAAAATAATCTTCGGCTGCAAATTAATATTGCCGGATTATCCAACAGCAAAAAAATGGTGATCAAAGAAAGTATTGCTGCTGATAAATGGGAAATTGCATTGGATGAAGGTGAACCGGCCAATGTTGATGAGTTTGTACAAAAAGCCATTGCTGTAAATTTAAGAAATACCATATTTGTTGATATTACAGCCAACGAAAAGGTAGCAGCTACCTACGATAAATTAATAGAAAAAAATATTGCAGTGGTAGCCTGTAATAAAATTGCAGCCTCATCATCTTATAAAAATTACAAACATCTTAAAGATCTGACTGCAGAATACAATACGCCTTTTTTATTTGAAACAAATGTTGGTGCAGGATTACCAATTATAGGAACCTTAAATGACCTTCTGCGAAGCGGTGATAATATCCGCAAAATGGAAGCGGTACTGAGTGGGACTTTAAATTTCGTTTTCAATAATTATGACGGCACTCAAAAATTCGCACATGTTGTAAAACAGGCGCAGGATGAAGGTTATACGGAACCTGATCCAAGGCTTGATCTTAGCGGAACGGATGTAATGCGAAAGATCATGATACTGGCACGCGAAGCAGGAACTGAAATGGAAATGAATGATATTTCCTGTAATGGATTTTTACCAGAATCCTGCTTCGATGGATCAGTGGAAGATTTTTATAAAGAGATGGAAAAACATGAGTCACATTTTCTTTCCTTATTAGAGGCGGCGAAAAAAGAAAACTGTAAATTGAAATTTGTAGCATCATTTAATGAAGGAAAAGCATCTGTTGGTTTACAGCATATTTCCCCAGTACATGATCTGTTTCATTTATACGGAAAAGACAATGTAGTTTTATTTTATACTGACAGATATACAGAACAACCGCTTGTGGTAAAAGGAGCCGGTGCAGGCGCCGAAGTAACAGCCAGTGGTGTATTTGCAGATATTATCAGAGCAGCAAAAATGTAAGATGAAAAGTATTAAAGTTAAATGTCCCGCCAGTTTATCAAACTTAGTTTGTGGTTATGATATTTTTGGAATGGCGGTAGAAGCTCCGAATGATATTATAGAATTAAACTTAACTGATGGTAATGGGATTTCCATCATACATACCGATGAATATGGTTTATCAACAGATCCTTCCAAAAATATTGCAGGAGTTGCTTTACAATCCATGATTCACCAATTACAACTGAATGGACATTTTGAAATCATCATCCATAAAAATATAAAGCCCGGCAGTGGTATTGGTTCGAGTGCAGCAAGTGCCGCCGGCATTGTAGTGGCTGCAAATGAATTGCTGAAGCTTCAACTCTCATATCATCAATTACTATTATTTGCGATGGATGGTGAAATGATTGCCAGTGGAAGCAGACATGCAGATAATTTAGCACCGCTCATATACGGCGGATTAACTTTGATAAGAGATGCAGAAATTTTTGATATTATAGCCATCCCTTCACCCCCTTTATTTATCACCATTTTACATCCGCAGATAGAAATTAAAACTTCCTATGCAAGAGAGATTTTGCCAAAAGATGTTCCATTGAAAGATGCCGTAAAACAATGGGCGAATACGGCAGGTATGATAGCAGGGTTTTTACAAAATGATTATGATTTGATGAGCAGAAGTATGCAGGACTTCATCATAGAACCTGTGAGAAGTAAATTAATACCGGCTTATGGGGAGGTGAAAAACGCAGGAATGCATTGCGGTGCGCTGGGAGGCGGCATATCGGGCAGCGGTCCATCCATGTTTATGTTTTCAAAAGATGAACAAACAGCAAACGCTGTTGCTGACAGTATGTGTACAGTATATGATTCAACCGGCATTGATTACAAAACGTATGTAACAAGCATTAACAACAAAGGCGTAACCGTTATATAAAATGAAATATTACAGTTTAAACGGCAATACGCCACACGTTGATTTTGCTTTGGCCGCAGTTCAAGGCCAGGCACCTGATAAAGGTTTGTATTTTCCTGAATCAATCCCGTTGATTGATCCTGAGTTGATCCAAAACATTGACAATTATTCCAATGCACAAATTGCATATCAGATTATACGCCCTTACATCGGAGGTATGATTTCCGATGAACGATTAAAGCAGATCGCAAAAGAAACGGTAGATTTTGAAATTCCGCTGGTTGACATTAATGAAAAGATAAGTGCTCTGGAATTATTTCACGGGCCAACGCTTGCATTCAAAGATGTAGGTGCCAGATTTATGAGCCGTTGCTTAGCAGAGTTGAAAAAAACAGATAAACAAATTACCGTATTGGTAGCTACATCCGGTGATACAGGTGGTGCGGTTGCAAATGGATTTTATAATGTTCCCGGTATAAAGGTGGTGATATTATATCCCTCTAAAAAAGTTAGTCCGGTTCAGGAAATGCAATTGACCGCATTGGGGAAAAATATTCAGGCCCTGGAGGTGAATGGAAATTTCGATGATTGCCAGGCTATGGTCAAACAGGCTTTCATGGATACAGAAATAAACGAATCTATCTTTTTAACTTCAGCCAATTCCATCAATATAGCCCGTTGGTTGCCTCAACAATTTTATTATGCTTTTGCTTATAAGCAATGGAAAGATAAAGCTCATCCTCCGGTAATTTGTGTGCCCAGTGGAAACTTTGGAAATTTGTGTGCAGGCGTAATCGCACATTGCAGCGGATTACCAGTGCATCATTTTATTGCGGCGTGCAATGTGAATGATTCAGTGGCGCAATATTTTACTACAGGAATTTTCAATGCAAAAGAAACAATCGCCACTTACAGCAATGCTATGGACGTTGGTAATCCAAGTAATTTTCCAAGACTGGTAGAAATGATGAAAGACCATTCTGTCTCCATTTCTGCAGATACTATTACAGATGAGGAAACGGTAAGCACCATCCAGAAAGTATATCAACAATATAATTATTTGCTGGATCCGCATGGTGCGGTGGCTTATGCAGCGCTGGAAACATATCTGGAGAAAAATCCCGGTCAAAAAGGTTTTATTTTAGAAACTGCACATCCTGTAAAATTTCCGGAAGTAATTGAATCTTCCTTATCCTTAAAAATTCCTGTCCCCGCTTCATTAGAAAATTTACTTCAACAACAAAAACAAAGTATTCTGATCAACCCCTCATTCGACGAATTAAAAAAATTCCTCCTTAATAAATAATCATTCAACAGAATAGTGTTCATCTGACAGTATTTTGTATCTTAATTAAAATAGAAAACATGAAAAAGATTGTTTGTATTCTGATAGCGGTCTTTTACAATCTCATAGCTTTTTGTCAACTCAAAGGTGGATTTGATGCGGATGAATATGGCGAATTAATGAAGATGTCTGCAAAATTTGGTGACAGTGCTTACCGCATGGTTACACCCTCTCCTCTTCATTCAAAATTTATAAAAAGATCGCAGATAGTAGGACTTGATAATTGCTGGGACCTGTGGATCATGCAGGACTCGATAGCTATTATTAGTATCAGAGGTACCACTGCCAAACCGGAGAGCTGGCTTGCTAATTTTTATGCAGCTATGGTTCCGGCAAAAGGTATATTAACCTTGAACTCAAATTATCAGTTTAAATATGACCTGGCTAAAAACCCTAAAGCTGCTGTTCATACAGGATGGCTTATTTGTACAGGATTTTTAATGCCGTCTGTTTTAAGTGGAATAGATTCCTGTTATAAAGTCGGAATTAAAAATTTTATCATTATGGGCCACAGTCAGGGAGGAGCTATTGGGTATCTGCTTACTTCTCATTTATATAATCTTAAGGAAACAGGAAGGCTTCCCTTTGATATTTCATTTAAAACATTGTTAAGCGCTGCTCCCAAACCGGGTAATTTATATTACGCTTATGATTATGAATTCATGACTAAGAATGGAAGAAGTTATAACGTAGTGAATGCAGCAGACTGGGTTCCGGAATCACCCTTTACTGTTCAAACCATGGATGACCTTAATCAAACAAACCCTTTTAAAAATGCGAAGCAGATGATCGGGAAACAAAAATTTCCACAAAAGATTGCATTGAAATTTGCTTACAATAAGCTTAGCAAACCTTCTAAAAAAGCACGCCGTTTAAATACAAAATATTTAGGAGAATTTGTTGCAAAATCCATTCAAAAAACTTTACCGGAATATGAAACTCCGGAATATTTCAATTCTGCTGATTATGTAAGAGCAGGTAATACGATTGTATTATCACCAGACAGTGCGTATTATTCTTTTTATCCGGATGATGAGAAAAAAATATTTGTACACCATTATCATGCAGCTTATTTGTATTTACTGGCAAAGCAATATCAGCATAAAAATTATACAACAACAGGAGAATGGACTTTGGAATTTATCAAGGGAAATGCAATTGATTTAAAATCTCTGTATTCTAAAGTGATGCCATCTATAATACTTAATGAAAAAGAAAAAACCATTTCAGGAACCAATGGCTGTAATCGCATCAACGGACAATTTTACCAGATAAATGATACGTTTCGTTTGGACCAGCCTTTAATCTCCACTAAAATGTTTTGTGAAGGAGAAGGTGAAAATTTATTTATGAACACTCTAAAAACAGTAAACCGATACCAGATAGATTTTGAAGGGTATTTGTTGTTATTTAATTCCGGAAGCATGGTAATGAAATTCAGGAAGAATTAATTCTAGTATTATTTATAATTATTTTCAGATAATTATATCCATCTTCTCTAAAGGCTCAAATGAAATATTCTTTTAATGAAGAAATTATTTCTCAAGCGAAAATAAAAATCACATTCATAAAAAGTATATATAATTTCCATTTGTGATTAAAGAAAGAACTTTAACGCATGAATCATATAATTGATGTTTTATTTTTTGATTCAAATTTTGATTTATTTTAAAAAATGATATTGTAGTATTTTATCACATCTTATGAACTGGATATATCTGATTATCGCCGGCTTGTTTGAAGTTGCATTTGCTACTTGTCTTGGTTTAGCTCATCAATCTGGCGGAAATACAAAAATTGCCTGGCTGGTTGGATTTTTTATTTGTTTAAGCATCAGCATGTATTTGCTTTTTCAGGTAACTAAAGTTTTACCTATAGGCACATCTTATGCGGTCTGGACAGGTATTGGCGCTGCCGGATCCGTATTAGTTGGAATTTTTTTCTTTAAAGAACCCGCTAACTTCCTCAGATTATTTTTTCTGATTACCCTAATTATTTCAATTGCCGGATTAAAAATGGTTTCGTCACATTAAGCTTGCGTAAATATTTTCCACAGATACATTCTTTTGTGATTGATTTCCAAATGCTAATAAAACTAAATGTATAAACCGCTCTGAAAACACCTTCACAATCTTATTATGGCATTGTTTTATGTACTATTTGTGTATAAATCATTTTATGAGTAACATAATATATCTGCAGGCAGACGAAATGGAAACTTTTGCATGGGTTACTGAAATCAAAAGCAGGCATTCGGCTATGTATAAGGTTACCTTTAAAAATGAATATGAAAATATTTTCTTTACAGATATTGAAACAGGTGAATGGATTGAAGAAGATTTAGGTTTTACTAAATTAGCTGCAGAAGTAGGAAAGCAGATACAATTGTTCCATACGCATATTATTCATGTTCCCAAATTACTCATTTGGCATACGCAGGAATCTGAGGACAAATTCATTTCTTTTGGTTTTTATTCTTATCTGAAAGGCGATAAAAAAATGTATGAGATATACAATGCCAATCGTAAATATATGTATACCCTCATTGATATGAGTAATGATGAATGGCAAATCATTGGAAACACATCTTCTCTGCTTAGTCAGATTGATCCTTTCTTTGTGGAACAAGTAATAAACATATTACATTTATATACCGAAGATTATAAATAAGCAATTTCTTTTTCTATTTCTTTCTGAAAAGTAATTATAAACGTTGTGCCTTCACCGAGCTTCGACTGCACTTCTACATCAGCTTTATGTGATTGCAATATATTTAAAGTGTTGGCTAACCCCAGTCCCATCCCATTGCGTTTTGCAGTAAAATAAGGTTCAAAAAGTCTTGAAAGATTTTCTTCAGAAATACCGGAACCATTATCTTTTATAAATAGTTGAGGGAATTTACCCATTTTCAGCTCAATCAGTAATTTACTGTCTGGTTTATCCATGGCCTCCACAGCGTTAATAATGATATTTAGCAAAGCAATCATTAATTTTTCCTTGTCTGCAAGAATCATAATTCTTTCTGGCGGATATATAACTTCCAGATGAATTTTTTTCAAGGTAATACGGTCGTAAGCTGCTGCTAAACTTTCTTCAATAATTTCCCGTAACGGTAATTGTTCTTCTACAATTTGCGCCGGCCTGCTGGTGCTCAACAATTCAGTTATCAGATCTTGAATACGTTTGCTGTTTCTGGACATGATGTCCCAATAAACCTGTGAATCCGTATTTTCCAACTCTGGTTTTAGTTGCTCCAATGAAAGATTAATATTGTTAAGCGGATTTCTTACTTCATGTGCCAGTACATGTACCAATCTGTCTGCAACTCCACGCTTTTCAATTCTTAATGTTTCCTTCTCCGCTTTTTTCAATGTAGTGATATCATGAATAATTCCCTGGTAATATATACCATCTTTATTTTCTTCTTCGGATAAGGAAAGCAAACAATATTTTACAGCACCGGATTTAGTTTGTAAAATAAGTTCCCGGTTTTCTATTTCCTGATCAGAATCCAGTATTTTTTTTAGTTCAGTAATCTGATCTTTGGTGGAGATCAACTGGAGTAAATTCATATTCAGCAATTCTGACTTGCTGTATTCAAATAATTTATTAGTGGCGTCATTAATATCCGCAAATACCAAAGATTTGTCAGCTAAAAAAACAGCATCAGCAGATCGTTCAAATATATTTCTGAACTTTCTTTCATTTGCTTTGAGTGCTTTGATCGATTTATCACGTTCTAGTGAATAACGTATACAACGTTCTAACTTTTCGGTATCCAGTTCAGATTTGATGAGGTAATCCATTGCACCAGCCTGCATGGCCTCTATATCAATTTGCTGATTTCCTTTTCCGGTAAGTAAAATAAAAGGTTGCTCCCAATTATTTTTCACAGCTTGCTTAATAAGATCCAATCCTGTTTTAGCACCTAAATGATAATCGATCAGGTAAATATTAAATGCATGCTTTGAAATTTTTTCCAAAGCTTCTTCATATTTATAACACCATTCGATTACAAATTTGTGGGACCGTATGGTGCGTATATATTCAGAAGTTATAAAAAAATCATCCTCATCATCATCTACAATCAACAATTTTATAGGTTGATCCTCCGTATTCGTTAGCATGTAATATTTTTTTATTTTTCGAATATTGCCTGTTCGTCTCTTTCTTCCATTGGTATCTGCCGTATGAAATCGTCATACTTTTCATCATCATGATTGCTGTAAACACCGTATGCATCAATACTGTAACCTAATTTTCCATCATTTGCTTCTAAAACGTATAATATCACCGAATCAGATGGATCTGAATCACCTTCAAACCGATACGTTTTTATTATTTTTAATTCATCAGGTTTATAAAATTTACCTGAACCGCCAAAACCTTTATCCGTTAGCAAAAACTCGTGATCTTTCTTTTTTTGCCTTAATTTTTCCAGTACTTCACTGAGCGTTGTCATTTGTCCATGCTTATATTGTTCCATGACTATAATTTTTGATTATTATTTAGGCGTTAGTTTCCTCGTAACTTTTAATTTTATTATACAATGTTTTTCTGTCGATACGTAATATTTCGGCTGCACGTGTTTTATTAAAATTTACTTCTTTCAACACTTTCATGATGGCTTCATATTCTGCACGGGTAGCAGCATCTTTCAAATCATAATCCTTTTTGATAACCGGTTCTTCTGATGGCCTTTGTGTAATATCTCTGGTAGCAGAATCCTGTAAAGCAGTTGGATTTGTAATCTCCCATGGTAATGTTTTAGCAGATATTCTGCCTGAAGGTGTTAATAAAACAGATCTGCGTACCACATTTCTGAATTCTCTTAAATTACCAGGCCATGAATAATTCACAAACATATTCATTACATCTTCATCAAAATCTTCCACATCGCGGTTCAACTCTGCTTTTGCTTTTTGCAAAAAGAAATCTGCAAAAAGAGGAATATCTTTTTTACGATGACGTAAAGGCGGGAGGTTAATAGAAAATTCATTAAACCTATGGTACAAATCTTCTCTGAATTTTCCTTTGCGATATGCTTCCTGCAAATTTTCGTTGGAAGCCACGATCACTCTTACATCTACAGGCATTTCCTTATTACCACCTACTCTTTTGAATTTTCTTTCCTGAATAACCCTTAATAAAGAGGCCTGAATCTCATAACTAAGATTTGCAACTTCATCTAGAAATAAAGTGCCGCCATTGGCAAGCTCAAAATGACCTTCCTTATCACTCAACGCGCCGGTAAAGGCACCTTTTACGTGTCCGAATAATTCACTTCCTGCCAGTTCTTTCGATAGCGTTCCGCAATCCATTGCCACAAAAGGTTTATCTGCCCTGTCACTCAAACTGTGAATGGTTTTAGCGATTACTTCCTTTCCAGTTCCGCTTTCACCATATAAGATGATGCTATAATTAGTAGGTGCTACAATTTCAATTTGTTTATATAATTCCTGTGTTGCTCCGGCTTCACCAACCAAATATTCGTTGTTAAGTGTTAACTGTCTTTTAGGAGAATTTTTTGATTGAATGTTAGAAGTAGTAATCTGCGGCTGAGAAATTTCGTGAGGCTGATTCAAGGCCAGATTCAAGACATTCAGTACTTCATCCGGAATAAGCGGCTTCGTGATATAATCATATGCGCCCAACTTTATAACATCTACTGCAGTTTTAATGTCAGAATATCCTGTAATAATCAGCACAATGGTATGTGGTGCATGCGCCTTAATTTCAACCAGCACATCTTTACCCTCCTTATCGCCCAGGCGGTAATCACATAATACTATATCAAAATTATTTTCTTTAAATTTCACAAGTCCTTTTGCGCCTGAATGTGCGGTATCTACATCGTATCCCTTTCTTGTAAGGAATTTACTCAGCAACATACACATATCCAGGTCATCATCAATTATCAGAACTTTCTTATTCATAATATCTGTTTAAGTGAATTTATTCGTTTAGTGTTGGTTTTGTTTCAGCTACTTCTTCAATTCGAATCCACATACTGTATTCATTTGGAAATATACGACCACCGAAATTTGTTGCATATACTTTTGTAAACACAGCTCCCAGATATAAGGTAGCTGAGCTGTAATATACCCAAATCATTATAATGATTACAGAACCTGCCGCACCAAAAACAGTAGCAAGATTACTTTTTCCCAAATAAAATCCTATTATAATTTTTCCAATCATAAAAAGTACGGACGTAATAAATGCTCCTATAATTACATCTTTCCATTTTATTTTTGCATCTGGTAATACTTTAAAGATAGTAGCAAATACGGCCGTTGTTAATAACATAGAGATGCCGTTTTCTAATACAAACAACATTACCTCACCGTTGCCCCCAATAAAATGATTAATCCGCTGACTGATAGCCATTACGACTGCACTTAATAACAGTGATACTACCAGCACGAAGCCGAGACTGATGATTAGGCTAAATGATATTAATCTGTCAATAATCATTTTCAACCAGGTTGATTTATCGGTTAGTTTCAAACCCCATATCTTATTTAAAGAATCCTGTATCTCTGCAAATATGCCCGTTGCGCCTATTAATAAAACGATCAGACTGATGGTGGTAGCAACCGGCGTTTCCTTACTCAGATGGATATTCTGAATGGTTTCCTGAATCTGCAATGCAGCATCACTTCCTACTAAACCTTTCATTTCTCCATAGATCTGTCCACTCATCGCTTCTTTACCGAAGAGTATGCCACTTACATAAATTATGATAATTAGCATTGGCGCCAGCGACAATGTGGTGTAATAAGCAAGCGATGCACTATATTTTAAAACATTGTCTGCTATATACTCAGAAAACACCTGTTTGTTAAACTTAAAAAAACCGATCGCTTTTTTACGCATATTGTTAGTTATTGAGTAATATCTATAATTATACCATGTAATTAATTCCCCATTAAAATATTTTTTTTAACCAATTTCTGAGATTTAAAATAAAGTTTCTTTTAACAAAATAGTATGAATAAATTATTTTCTACCTAAAAATCTGACTTATAATAATTTAGAAATCTTTATTTTGTAAAAGGTATGTTTTTTGGATATAGCTCATCGTTAATCGAGTTAACATACAAATGGAGGCCGCATTTGGCAAACCTATTGATTTTACTTAAGCGTATTAATTTTACTTAAGAATCTTGTATGTTATGAAATTCTCAACCTATATAAATGAAGATATTTTGAAAGTTTTAATAATCGATGATGAGGCTGATATATGCTATCTGCTGAGTACGCTGTTAAAACAAAAAAATTTAGACGCAGATTACGTTAATACGTTAACAGACGCAGCCGTTGCTTTAAAAAATACCACCCCGGAAATAATTTTTTTAGACAATCATTTACCTGATGGTCTTGGTATGAACTTCATTGAATATATTAAAAGTCATTATCCCGCTATAAAGATTGTTATGATTACTGCTCATGATACGGCGGCCGACCGACAAAAAGCTTTAAGTGAAGGTGCAGATTATTTTATCAGTAAACCGTTCACGAGAGATATGATATACAAAACTGTAGAACAATTGCTTAATTAATGGGGAGATTTTTCCCCGCAATTAACGCTCACTTCCCAATCTTTATTTTTTTATTTTTATTTACCCCGTAAACGATTATGGCAGAGTTTTTTCAATAGAAGATTAAACTTAAAATTATAATCATGGGAAACATTCTGTACATCATTGCCGTAATTCTGATCATTGCCTGGGCTATAGGATTTTTAGGATTTCATGTAGGTGGCATCATTCATATTTTATTAGTGATCGCAATCATTGCCGTATTGTTACGTTTTATCAGAGGTAACGCCTGATCTAATCATCAAATTAAATTACAGTATGGAGTTAGGAGCTAACTTAAAAGATAAACTTTTTAAAGTTCTTATGTATCTCACGCAAACCAAAGAAGAGTTTGAAATGGTAGCGGATGAAATAGCTGACGGAAATTTAAAAATGGCTCTTGAAGGCTTGTCGATGGACAGTTCTTTGTATGCAAATGAATTGTGTATGCAATTACAAACCTTGGGCATTGCTGTAAACACACCCACTATACTGGACATTCAAGGCGCCAACTCTATGCCTTTGCATGCTACTATACCAGGTAAAGGAAATGAATTACATTATATATGCAGTAAAACGGAAGATTCTGTTATTACTGCTTATAAAAATATTCTCAACGAAGGAGTTTCCATTCCAGGGATTTATGAACTGATGATGTTTCAGTTGAATGCGTTAAAATGTGCATTTACCAAAATTAAAATGCTCAATACTGCACGCTATTCATTTGAGCCTTCAGGAAGTAGATCTTTAAGCGCCTAGGAGAGCATTTTTTTTAAAACCAGTGGAAATGCAAGAAAAGTAAATGTATCATGAACTTTAAAGAACTACCGTTTTTTATACAATTTACTTTTAAGTTGCTGATGATCTCATTGATCTGTATGTTTATAGTATACGGACAAAATGTAATCGTTCCGCTGGTTTTTTCTGTTTTACTCTCTATCTTATTATTACCCGTTACAAATTTTCTGGAAAAAAGATTATTTCTGCCAAAAACGGTTGCCAACCTTACCGTTGTGATTCTCGCATTATCACTGATTGGTTTTCTTATATATTTCTTTTCACAACAAATTGCAACTTTCTTACAGGATATCCCCAACCTTAAAAGGAACCTGGAAGAACATATCAGCACATTGCAACGTTGGGTACAAAATAAATTTCACATCAGCACTAAAGAGCAAACAGCTATCATTCAAAATGCAACAGGTGATGTAAAAGAAACGAGTGGTATGATGATCAGTGATACATTATTCACCATCACACATACTATTTTCTATATTATTCTTATTGCCATCTATTCTTTTTTGATTCTTCACTACAGGCATATGATCCGCCGTTTTATTATTGCGATATTTATAAAAGCAAAAGAGCCGGAGATCAATGAAGTACTAATACAGTCAAAATCGATTGTACAGGGTTATATGCTCGGTTTGATTACAGAAATGGGAATTGTTGCTGTGCTGAATTGTACTGCATTATTACTGATTGGTGTAAAGTATGTGATCTTCCTGGGGATATTTACAGCTATATTAAACATCATTCCTTATGTAGGAATTATCATGGGAATCATTTTCACCATTCTGGTAACACTTACTACTTCAAAAGATATTAGTGATATTATTTGGATAATTATCAGTTTTGAAGTAATTCACTTTATCGATTCTAATTTTTTAATGCCGAAAATTGTTGGATCACGTGTTAAAATAAATGCATTAATCACCATCATAGCAGTAGTAATAGGTGGGACTATGATTGGGTTATCCGGAATATTTTTAGCGCTTCCAGTTGTTGCCATATTAAAGATCATATTCGACAGAATTGATGATCTCAAACCATGGGGAATGCTGATGGGTGATGATACGATTGTACAAAAGTCGAAATTATACCAGCAAATCGAAAACTATCGGTTAAGAAAAAGAAGAAAGCCGGTTATTACTCCCGGCTCCGGGCCTGTTGCACCCCCCAATTCTTAATTATTTTCTTCCGCGACCCACCAGGTAAAGTATTAACGCTACTATCAGTACAATTACGATTACGCCCGTCCACATTCCGGCTTTAAAAATTCCCCCGATTGCTTCACAACCCGAAGTTGATAATAAAATTACACTGAGTAATGTCATTAACATAAATTGATTCTTTCTCATTTTTTGATTGTTTTATGGTTTGTAGTTGATTTATTAATTTTCGACTTTTCCTCAGCATTATCTTCCGCTTCGTCCAGCGAATGTGTTTTAAACAGTTCTTTTTTATCTTTAGTAATTTGGGAAATTTTATCGTAATATTTTTTAATTACTTCCAGTTCTTCCTCTGATAAATTTTCGCTACTCACTAAACGGTTGCTGGTAGATTTGTTGGCAGCAATCAATTCGTTAAGTTTAAGGTGCAGCGCCAGCGTATCTTTATTTTGCGACTGCTGAATAACGAAAATCATAAGAAATGTTATGATAGTAGTTCCTGTATTGATGATGAGCTGCCATGTTTCTGAATAATTAAAAAAATGTCCGCTTGCAGCCCATAATATTATAGTAAGCATAGCCAAAAAAAAAGCTGTCGGAGTTCCCGTAGCCTTTGTAATCCAGCTTGAAAAAGAATTAAAAATAGATTTAAATGTTTTTTTGTCTTTTTTCATCTTACCATAATTCAAACGAATGCTTTTATCCAGGTTGACCTTACAAATTGTAAGGTTTAGTTTATCAGATCATTGCATTCATAATGCCTGTATGATCATATACTTGTAGAATTATGCCAATCCTGCCGATGAATCGGTTTTGAATATTTTTAAAATTGAATGTGGAATTATCTACACGATTTATAGAAAATTAATACGATCCCATCTTTTTAATTGATGATATTGTTTGGCAGCATTTTAGATATTAATGCTTTATTAAATCATCTTTAAACATTTTTATATGAGCTCAAAACTATTAACTGGCGTATTGATCGGTGCTGCTGCAGGTGCAGTATTAGGAATTTTATTTGCTCCTGATAAAGGAAGTGAAACAAGAAAGAAAATTTCTGAAAAAGGCGGAGAATTAGGTGATTCTGTTAAGAATAAATTCAACGAACTTGGAGAAGTGATTTCAGAAAAGTATGAGTACATTCGTGGAGAGGCACAAAACATGGTAAATAAAGGGAAACAAGGTGCTCAATCTGCCAGCGAAACAATGAAAGATGAAACAAGCAGAAGCTTTGCATAATACAGAAAATCAATCCGGACAGAAGGATAATCACAGACCAAAAGATGAAATTCATCATTTGCTGGAAACTGCTGAAGAATATTTCAAAACCCGGAAAGATCTGATGAAATTAAAACTGGTGAGTAAGTCATCAGATATTATTTCATCTTTGGTTTCTTCTCTTGTAGTAATCTTCATCTTGTTATTTTTTTTCCTGATTCTTAATATTGGTCTGGGATTGTTGCTCGGTGAATTGTTTGATAAAACCTATTACGGATTTTTCGTGTTAGCAGGATTTTATCTGTTAATAGGAATAATAATGATCTCTGTAGGCAAGAATATGATCAAACGGCCCGTTGCTAACAATCTTATTAAAAAGTTCATCAAATAACATTTATGAACATCAACAATTCTGAAGAACTCGAAAAGGTGATCATAGAACTTGAAAAACGTAAGGTGGTTCAGGAAGAACATTTACGTGCTGCTTTTAAAGCAACCCGCGAAAGTTTCCGGCCTATCAACCTTATTAAATCAGGTATTCGTCAGATTACACATACACCGGAAATACGTGATAGTGCTATCAAAACAGCCGCCGGTATTGGTATTGGTTTGCTAACAAAAGATATGTTCATTGGTCGTGCGATACCCGTAATCAGAAAATTGATCTCAGGAGCATTGGAGAACGGTGTGCAAAATGGCGTAAAGTCAACTACCAATACCATTAAGGCAGTAGGCACTGTTATATTAAATCAGATTTTCAAGAGAAAAAAATCACCTACATCCTAAAACCCTACGTTCCGGCAAACCATTCTATTAACTTAAAAACAAAAACAATGGAAAGCACAAATCAAAATGAAAGGAACGAAAGGAAAGATCCAAATCAGGATCCACAGCAGCAATCTTCTACAGATTCTTGGCGTGATACTTCACAAAGAGGAAGAGAAGAGGAAGTGGTAAACAATCAGGAACAATTGCGTACAACAAATTCAGATCGGGGCGACAGCACTAATAAAGATTCTGAAGGAATGCGCAGCGGTGCTGAACAAGGAGACTACCGTAATAATGATGCAGGTTTCCGTTCTGCTGAAGAACGCAATGATCAGGAAGGCAACCGCAGAAACATCGGTACGCAGGAAGGTGATCAAAGCAGTGAAGAAGGCGAAGAAAGTTATCGTCAGGGAATGGGTGATAACGACAATCGCAATAACAACATTCCGGATATTGGCCGTGAAGACGCCGACAAAACGCAACGTGAAACACCACGTATGTAATTCAAAAAATTATAATTTTTAAAAAAACCGTTACAATTTAGTAACGGTTTTTTTATAGATCAAATCAATTTTATGTTTTAAAACGGATATCCGATGGCAATATTTAAAATCATATTTTCCTTTCTCCATGCGCTGCTTGAAAAATCAACCTGATTCAACACCCATCTTTGTCCGTCTGGCAAAAATGGTTTTCTTAAAGGAATACCCAGATCAATACGAATTAAAATTACAGTAGCATCAAACCGCAACCCTATTCCAGAGGCAACTGCAATTTCTTTAAACCAGTCTTTTTTCAACTGTCCCAACTTGCCAAATAGCAGCGTATCTTTTGTCCAGATATTACCAATATCTGTAAAGACGGCCCCATGAATAATTCCTGTGATAGGAATACGTAATTCTGTATTGAACAATAATTTATAATCTCCTCCAATGATCTGGAAAAAACGCTGATCTTCTGCCGTAGGTTTATAAGCGCCGGGACCAACATTACGAACCGTAAATCCTCTAATAGAATTACTACCTCCGATTATATACTGTTTTGTAAAAGGTAACTGAATAGAATTATTATACGGCATCCCGATGCCCAATTGGAAACGATTGGCCCAGCTCCATTTATTACTTAAACTTCTGGTGTAATGTAAATCAAAATCTGTTTTTACATATTGTGCGAAAGGAGTTCCGAAAACTGTTTTCTCACGCCATGATTTTGCGCCAGTGATTGCACCAGCCAGATTTCCTGAAACATCCAGACTTGCATTGAAATAAAATTTATTTTTTCCGGCTCTGGTACTGTTATACGTAAACGTAAATATGGAACCTAAAATGGCTTCGTCAAATACATTCAATAATAAAGATGGACTGATGGCAGCCTGTTTATAAAATGAGTCTGTTACACTAGTTGCTTTTAAATAGCTGACTGCAAATGGCGCCCAGGTATATTGTTTAACTAAATTTTTCTTCCAGGTAAATTCGTACTGAGCACGAAAAACATTACGTGTGTAAAACAATTGCTTGCGTAATAATTCATAACCCAGAATCATATTTGTATTCGGAGGATAAAAATTATTTTCCTTTATGCGAATAAAAGGGATTACATAACGAGGAATTTTTAGATTTGCTTCGCCCCCTAAACGAAAATTATTATTCCGCTGTAAGGAGTCCGCAACAGAAACTTCAAAACCACCGAATGCTCTTATAGTTAGTAATTCTCCTCCTTTAAAAACATTTCTGTTTTTCATATTTACACCCAACTGTGCCCCGATATAATTATTGTCTTTGGAAAAACCGCTTATCTCTGCCTGTATAGATTTTTTAGTGGCTGGAGTTATAAAGTAATAGGCATTCATTAAATGGCCATGCGATGTATCGGCAAGTGGTTCAAAACGATTTTTTACAAATTTGAAAGCACTGATGCTGATGATTCGGTTTAAGGAAACATTTTGTTCACGGCTGCTGTAAATACTTCCCGGCCTATAGGTAATGGTTCTTGCAAAAAGATCAGGTTTAAATTTGTGTACAGTATCTTTTATATACACCCCATCATATTCAGTAAGGTTATCTCTAGTAGTGTCTATCTTTTCCAATGCAAGATTATAATTTGGAAAAACCGTTATCGCATTAATTGTGTAAGGATGTTTAGCAGCATCGGGCGTTGTATTTTTAATATTGAAATACATATCCACTTTTCTATCACCTACTGTACTGTCGGCGTATACCATTAAATAATCAGGATTAAAATAATAGTATCCGCGGGTTTTTATATACAGGTCAATTCTTTCTCTTTCTGCGGTGATGTCACTTAAGCGATAACCATTACCGGCTTTGACCAAACTTCTTCTTTCCTGCGCAGATTGCAATATGTTCATTAGTGCAGAACTATCATTCACCCATTTTACATTACGTATGAAATAGCGCGGCTGAACCTGAACTTTATAATGTGCTTTTGTAAAATATCCTGAGTTAGTAGTGTCACCCTGAGCAGTAGTATGAAAATATCCCAGATTTTCCATGAGACCCGTCATATTCTCTGCTGTTACAACGGCATTAATTCTGCTGCTAAGCACCGGAGGTTCACCCAATTTATTACGCAAAAATGCTTTTAGTCCGCGTTCTCTTTTAGGCTCTCCGATTTTATACCACCACCAGACTTTCCAGGGTTGCCCTAATAAAAATTTATTAGGTCTTGGTTTTACTGCAAGTCTTAATTCATTCCTTAAAGCTCTGGATTTTGTTTTGGTTTCCGGATGTTTTTCAACTTTGATGTCATATCCTCTGTATAATTTTTCGCCCGGTGGTATATAGCGTTGTACGCTGCAAGAAAACAGCGTACAACAAATGCATACGTACAAAAATAATTTACTGTTCATCATTTTCTTTTTCTTCCAAATATTTCCCGGAACTTATCATAATCCATGGTTACCGTAAATGCCAGGCCGTTCTCAATAACATATCCGTCGAGTACCATTTCAAATTGATTTCTGCGATAAGCACGTAAAGCATATTTTCCGTCAGGTGTAATTTTATAACCAACAGTTACATCCGGTGAAAATCCCTGGCTGGCGCCTTGCGTTTTTGCTGCAGGATCATTTCCTTCAATTCCTACATTGGTTCCAACAGAAATAACGAGCCTGTCATTCATCAATGATTTACTAACAGCAACATTCAGATCTGTTCTCTGTTCGTTGCCACCATTTCCATAATCACGATATGTATTTAAATTAAGATCAACATCAATTCCTTTAAACAGATTTGCAGCCACTTCATTTAACGCCTCTGATAAGAACTGGCTAACACTTTGTCGTGCGATATCATTGAATCCGCCACCTGCACTATTTCCTTTGAAGAAGTCAGAACTTTGTTCACCCACAAATCGATTAAATAAAAGTAAGGAGAAAACCTGTTTATTAGTGGCAGACTGATCACCTCTTAACTGCGCCAGTTTATTATCAATAGTAGTTCTCAGTTCACTACTGATGGGAGCATTTTCATCCGGTAATTGAATATCAAAATTAATTTCAGGTCTGCTTAGTACACCGGTGAGATACAGTATTACACGGAACGGAATTTTCTGATTAAATGAATTCGATAATTGTGAACTTACATTACTTACTTCATTCGATAAAAGATCACGTGCAGAAGTATTGGCTATATATTCTGCAGTAATATTAATTCTTGCCGATGTAGGATCTCCTGCAAAATCTATCGTACTTCCTTTTATTAAATTAAATTTTTTCTGAAGGAACTGGTAATTCAATTCATAGGTTCCTTTATCAAGTTCATAATTACCGGCCAGTATAATATTTCCTCCCGGATCTACACCGGCATTCAAACGGGCATCACCCTGAACAGTAAGCGCATCGCCCGTTGCAGGATCTACAATAACATTCAGTTTGGCTGCTTTACGAACTTCAATATTTACATTGTAATTAAGGTATTGTGCAAAATTAGAAGCAGGTTCTCTTTCCAGTGTAAATAATTTAGGTGGCTCAATTTTAAAAGTATCTGCATCTACAAAACGTACAATTCTTTTACTTTCATCTTTATTAAAACTTCTTTCCGGTAAAACAATAGTAAGGTTACTGTTATCATTTACGAAAACATTTCCTTCGATATCAGGTGAAGCAGAATTTCCGGTGACAGCAATGTCTGCATCAATAGAACCAAATCCGTAAATCTGATTGTTTACGGCTTTCTTAGCATTGATGAGAACAAAATCCTGCGCATTCAATTTTAAATCAAGATCATAATCCATCAGAGAATTGGAAGTTATATTTCCATTGATTTTCATCTCATGACCTGACGCATCTTTTATAGAAAAATCGTTGAGTTGTATTTGCGGATAATTGAAGGTAATTTTTTCATTATCTATTTTGTAAGGCGTTCCAAATTGTGCCAGTGTAAATTGGGTGGTATCAAAAACCAGTTCACCATTCCAGCGGGGATCAGCAAATTTTCCATTAAGATCTACTGTTCCATGAATATTTCCCGATGCATTTTTTACTTCCCCTCCTGTAAATGCCTGAAGGGTAACCAGATTTAACCGGCGTACATCAGCACGCATATTAAATTGCCTTTCTGCATCATCCGGATAATAACTACCGGTTATTGCAACATCATTATTATTTCCGGTTAAAGTTAATGCCGTATAAATTTCAGATGCAGATTTTTTTTGTGCATTGAGTTGTACATTTCCAATTGGCTGCCGCATCAGTTGCAAATCATTTACAGAGGCATTACCTGTAAATGCAGGAATATTTTTATCAAATTCACTTAAAAGAAAATCCGCATCCATAATTCCCGAAGCAAATAAAGTATCGTTGCTAATAAATGAACTAATGGTTGACAAATTAAAATTATCCACCTTCACCTGAACAGGACTATTTACAACCGGTGACTGACTATTGATACGTATTGATGCTGTGTCACTATTAATATTAAAATTCTGTACCAGCAGATGTTTTGGGCCATACTCAATAAAATTCCCCGGAGCTACCGTCCACCTCTCATAATTGAGTAACATGTCATCAGACAAACGGAAAGTATAAACAGGGCCTTTCGTGTGAATAGAAGCATTCAACCCAAACCAATCCCTGGCTTTTTTATCCTGTGTAATAAATGCCAGCGACAAACTATCGGCTGCGGCAGCGCCATTCAGTTTTATACCATAAAATATATTGCTGCCTGCATGTAATGTGTCAAAATTTGCAGTATAATTTAGTTTCTCATTTCGTGAGCCAATTACGATATTACCATTTCTTACCGAATTATTCTGATAGACTAAATAGGGAATGGTTGCATTAAAATTGAGTGCACTGTCTGTTATAGCCGAACTATAATTTCCTGAAAAATCAATTTTTTCAAACTGCTGTAAGTCTGGAATAAAATCTTTTACAATAGGATGCGGCAACACACTGCCGTTTATAGCAAATTGCTGATCCTTCACGGCTTGGGCAGGGAATGTTCCGATATTATAAAACCGATCGATGTATTGCAAAATTGCAGTGCTGATTTTATCATAATCAAAAGCACCGCCTGCATGTATGTTAGCAAAAGGTGCTGTCAAACGAATGGAATCAATACCATTTGAGGAGGATCCAGTTAAGGCCATAGAATCAAGCGCATAAAATCCTTTTGATGTTTGAATTAAGGAGGAATCTATAATTGCACTGAAATCAAGTTGGCGAGGCTGCAAATTTTGAGCATTTACATTGGCCGCAAATGATACATTCAACGTATCCGGATAAAGCTTTAATACTCCTAATTGTGCTGTATCCACATTCAGCTTTGCATTTAATGTAGGATACTCGCCTTTCACATTTGCGTTAAGGTCGTATTGCATGACCAAATGTTCATCCTTAATATTTCCATTGCATATTATGAGGCCGTTATTAAAATTTGCGTCTGAAATTATATTATTGTACGTGTAATTTTTAAATTGAAATTTCTGGACGTTCATAGCAATATCACTCACCATTGTTTTTACATCAAAGCCCCGGCCTTTTGCTTTAAAAGTTCCGGTTACCAATCCGATCACACTATCCTGTCCCAATAATTTTCCAACATGAAAATCCTGCGGAGAAATGATCATATCATAAATTACCCGCTGTGGATCTTTGATGTTCTTCATGCTCCCTTTTACATTCGCATTACCGTAGCTGGTAATTAATTTCAGATCCGTGACAAAATCATTCTGAGATCCTTTCAGCAATCCTTTAGCTCGGATACGCTGGGGCAAATTAAAACCTGGAGGTAACGATTCTTTTGGTAAAAAACCTTCAATAAAATTTTTACTCAAATCCGCCTGTGAAATATTAAAATCATATTTCATCATAGCCGGGTTGGAAATATTGGTGAGATTGATTCTACCAACTAATACTAAACCCTGAGCCGAAGTTCTGATATTTCCGGTAAGATTATTTTTATCACCTTTTAACCTGCCACTAAAATTGATTACATCCGGATATTCTGCAAAGGCCATCCTGTTTTCCACCGGCACAAATTTTAAAAAGTCCTGCTTTTTGATCCGGCTGTTTAAAATTTCCAGATCATAAGAGAAACGATCTGGATCAGTCAGATTGAATAACGTACCGCGTGCGGTTATGGAAGTGCCACTGAATCCATTCAATTTTAAGAAAGGGATGAATAAACGGCTTAAACTTCCTCGCAATTCTGTGTTGAACGAAACGGTATTATTTGCAAAATCTGAAACAGGAAAAGCCTCTTTCAATGACGGCATTAATTTATAAAGATCATTAAATGCTAGTGTGGAATTAACCAATTTTGCATTTACTGTGCTGTTCTGCGGATATTTTTGAATACCCGACAAACTATCATAAGTTATCTCTAGGTAATTTTGTAATAAGGATGATGGCGTTTTTACGTAAAGTTCTTTTGCAGATAAATTTTTATATGTCATTAAAAAATTTACATGCGTGCTGTCCAAAATAAAACCACCTGCATCTGCAAAAGATAATTGTTGAATGATTGCGCTGGTTGTATCTGCTGTAAACAAAAAGTTTTTTGCATATACATTCAGGCGATTTGTTTTTAAATGATTAG
This sequence comes from Bacteroidota bacterium, assembly GCA_031411115.1. GTDB lineage: Bacteria > Bacteroidota > Bacteroidia > Chitinophagales > Chitinophagaceae > Ferruginibacter. Next base: position 14,027 of record JANOAO010000015.1, on the reverse strand, counting down.
GATCCAGTCCACCGGCACGGGGTGCATTGGTGTTATCGTACTGTATATTGTTATTGTACAGATTTACAAAACCAGCAGCATAGCGCCAGGGTTGAGTAACGGTTGTGCCAGTATCTTTTTTTGATTTTATTGGCGGAAGGTTTAATTGAACCGTTGAGTTCCCTAATATGAGTGTATCTGCTGTAGCAAGATATTTTCCCATATCAAAAACTACTTTTCCTAATTGCAGATGATTTACAGAATTGGTGTATAAAAATCCATCCGTCTGATCCTTTACATACACTAAAACACTGTCTAATTTAAACCGGTTAGCTGTTATGATCAGGGGATAATTTATTGTGGAATCTATCACATTATCATCTGGTTTTTTAGGAGCCGTGGCTTTTGTGGTAAGCATATTAAATTCCACGCCGCTGGCAATGAAATCATCAATAAAAAATTGCATCCTGTCTGGCTGAAAACGCGTGAGTGTGCTGTTAAGCGAACGGATGTGACTATAAAAAGATGATCCTGCTTCTTCATCATTAAAACGCAACGCAACATTTTCAAAAACCAGGTTATCCAATGAAATTTTTAGAGATGCAGTATCCGGATTTACATTTTGTTTATTGCCTGTAAAAGCATTCATAACAAACTGAAAATTATAAGCAGTGTCGCCTGTTCTTTTTTTAATATTGATGAACATGTTTTTAAAAAACAGCTTCTGAATATCTGTATTTCCACTCAGGAGTTTGACCATATTGATGTCTACTCTTAATTCTTCCCCTGAAAATAAAGTATCGTGTTTCTGATCTTCTATATACACGCCTTTGAGTTCGATCCATTTAGGCAGGCTATAATCGATTCTGCTAATGGCAACTTTTGTTTTGAGTTTATCGATGAGATAGGACTGAACCTTATTTTTTACAATGTTTCTTCCAAATTGAGTATTGATGAAAATCACAAATATGATAATCAATATTAACAGAGAAACAAATACGATCGCGATAACGCGGGAAGTTTTGAGTAAGATGCGCTTAACGGTCATTACAAATCGAGAAATTTACCCAAATGTATAGAAACTATTATGCCTTAATGATTTACACGAGATATTTTGGTGATTGAGAATCAATTGTAGAAGTAATTACTCAGGCTTATTGCAATAGCTTCAAACATTTTTCAATATTAATTCCCGGTCCAAATATGCCCTTAAAAATATCACCGTTCTTCTCAATCCGTTTTAAAGCATTATGTATATTAAATTGTTGCGGGGTCAATCCGTGTTTAACCTCCTTCCAAAACAAAGGCATAGAAACGGGAGCCCCGGCTTTGGGGCGTAAACTGTACACAGAGGCTATCGTTTGTCCTTTTCTATTCTGCAAATAATCCAGATACATTTTATCTTTACCACGTTTTGACAAACTTCTTTCCAGCGTAGTAAACTCCGGAATCTGATCCTGAACGATCATACACATCACGTGTGCAAAATCTTTCACCTGTTCATAGTTGTACTTTTTTCCCATCGGAATATATATATGAATGCCGCTCGATCCGGATGTTTTACAAAAAGATGGTATTTTAATTTTATCCATTAGCTCTTTAAAAAACAGTGCAGCATCTATCACTTGTTCAAAAGTATTTTTTTCTGAAGGATCAAGGTCAATGATGAGGTAATCAGGGTGATCAGGTTTTGATATAACAGAATGCCAGGGATTCAATTCTATGCATCCGAGATTGTTGAGATAAGCTATTGTTTGCTTATCATTACATACAATATAATCCACCTGTTTGTGAGATGATTCTGAATACACTGGAAAACTCTTTACCCATGACGGTGCATTTTCGCCTGCATCTTTATGATAAAATCCGGATTGAGCAATACCACCCGGCGTTCTGTTGAGCGACTGGGGCCTGTTTTTTAAATAAGGCAAAATATATTTTGCAATAGATTGATAATAATCAACCATCATTCCTTTTGTAATTCCTTCCTCCGGCCAGTAAAGTTTATCGGGATGAGAAACCGGTAACTTTATTTTACCAGCATTTACTATTTTATCTGCTGGTTTTTCGGATTTTTTTTCTTTCGTAGATTCGGCGGCAACTTTTTTTGAAACAGATTTTTTTACTGGTGTTGCCACCGGCTTTACCGTTTTCATATTAATATCTTTTGAAGATTTATCATTTCGCAATCTTAAAAAAACCGGATGGCGTAACTTTCCGTCTTTGGTACGTTCTGTAAATTTTACTTCGCAAACATATGTAGGTTTCACCCAGGTAACTTTTGGAATCTTCACGATGGCTTTAAAAGGTGATGTATCCATCTTAGAAGGTTGTAACATTTTATAGATAGAAGCCAGTTTCATTTCATCGAAACCGGTACCGGCATTACCGATGTACGTAAATTCCTTACCGTTTTTCATAGCCAGCACCAGTGAGCCGAAATAATTTCTGGAACCAGCCGGTTCCGTGTATCCGGCGATAAGCACATCCTCAGTTTTATTGTTTTTTACTTTTAGCCAATCTGTAGTTCTTTTACCGGGATAATATAAACTATCTTTATTTTTTGCCATTACGCCTTCCAGATCTTTTTGCACGGCTTCAAAAAAAAAGCTCTTCCCTTCCTCCTCCACATGATCGGAGTAGCGAATCAATTTTCCTTTACCAATTATTTTACGGAGTTTATTTTTTCTTTCAATTAATGGAAGATCATATAGGGTTTCTCCATTTATCTGCAGCAAATCAAATGCATAGTAACATATTGGAAGATGTTGGTTGTTTTCGTAATCCTGCAATTTTTGAAAATCAGGAAAACCTTTTTCATTTAACAATACAATCTCACCATCTAATACCGCATTTATTTTTAACTTACTAAGTGCATCAGTAATAACCGGATAAGCTTGTAGAAAGCTGTTGCCATTTCTCGAATACAATTGTACAGCACCATCCTGAATTTCAGCAATAGCGCGATATCCATCCCATTTTATTTCAAATATCCAGTCTTTATTGTCAAAAGGCTGTACCGCTTCTTTTGCCAGCATAGGCTGAATGTATTGTGTCAGCTTTTTGCTGACCCGGATGATTTCTTTTTTGGGTTTTCCGACAGCCATTTATTGATAGGTGAATTTTTAGGAGTTTCTTTTTCGCTGTCATATTCATCTACAGCATATTTATCTTTATGTTTAATCAGCAACCAGGAATTATCTTCTGTCTTTAATTTTACGAGCGCGAATTCACCTTTCAGTTTTTTTCCTTTCAATACAAATTTTAAACTGCCCGATTTAAGTCCGGCTTTCAATAATTTTTGTGGATTTTTTGATTCCTCAATAGGCGTATATGTTCCTTTATCCCAGATCTCCACAATACCTGCGCCATAGCCCGACGGTATCACACCTTTAAAATCTTTATAATCATAAGGATGATCTTCCACCATCATAGCAAGGCGCTTATCCTGGGGGTTAAGTGACGGTCCTTTTGGTACAGCCCAGCTTTTTAGAACACCATCCATCTCCAACCGGAAATCATAATGTAACCGGGAAGCTTTATGCCGCTGCACCACGAATGATAATTGTTCAGCCGATGGATTTTTACCTGCTAATGGTTCCGGAGATTGTGTAAAATCTCTTTTCTCCTTATATTTTTCTAAACCCATTAAGATGCTTTTTTACGTTTGGTACTAAGACTGGCTTTGAGTTGATCCATCAAATCAGTTGCTTTACTATGTACTACTTTCAAATGCGCCACTTTAGGTTTTATACCTTTAGCCTTCGCTTCTATCAGTTTCATCAGTTCATCCGTATAGTTATCCTTAAATTTTTCTATATCAAATTTTCCACTCAGTTGTTCGATAAGACTGATCGCCATTTTTAACTCTGCCGGCTTAATATCTGCTTTCTTCGGCAATTCCAGAGGGGAAGTATCTCTGATCTCCTGCTGAAACCGAATTTTATTCAGCATAATTACATCATCTTGCCCACGCAACACAGCAAGTGCTTCTTTATTCCTTAAAACAAAAGTAGAGATGCCTACTTTATTGGTCTTTAATAACGCCTCTCTAAGTAAAGCATAAGGACGTATTCCGGATTTGTCTGGCGCTAAATAATACGGTGTATCATAATAGGCGGAGTTGATCTCACCGGCATCAACAAACTCTGTAATTTCGATTAGCTTAGATTTTATAGCATTAGCTTTTTCAAAATCTTTATCATCAAGAATTATATATTTACTATCCATCTTATAGCCTTTCACAATATTCTCCCACTTTACTTCTTTCCCGGTATTTTCATTTACACGCTTGAATTTGATATTACTTTGATCGCTTTTATCAAGCATATCCAAACTTAAGCTACTGCTTTCTGTAGCACTATACAGTTTTACCGGAATGTTCACCAACCCAAATCCAATAGCGCCTGTCCATAACGGTCTCATATAAATTAATTTAAGCTGCGTTATACCAAACGTTACGCATTTTTTTTACAATAGATCTTAAAAGATCATCTTCCACTACCGGAACTTTTCCATCAGACTCTCTTAATACCATCCAGTCTTCCTCTTCATTCATCAATAAAGTGAATCGATAACTCCCATTAATATTGATGGGATAGATGGTGCCAAGAATATGCTCTTCAGTGTCCACATTAATATCTACCGGAACGCCACCATATTTGATAATAAAAAGTATGTTGTCCATATGTTGAATTATTTTTCTAAAATTTTCATGATCATTTTTTCTTCTGCAGTGAGAGATGCTTTATTATCATCTTTTTCAATTTCATCTAACTGACTAAAATATTTTTCCATTTCATTTGTCTCATATAACGATAACATCATTGGATGCACATAATATTTTTTACAGACTGTTCTGGTATTTCCTAATTGTTCTGCCACTTTATCCAGCGCTCGCACTACATTCTCTTTTACTGCTTTTTGTGAATCAGCCAAACCAATTTCCTTAAATGCTAAGAATGCATTTACTGTGCCAGCCCATGTACGAAAATCTTTTGCCGTAAAATCACTTCCGCTGATTTCTTTTAAATAATCATTTACCATTCCTGAGTCAATTGAATGACGCTCACCCTGCTCATCTATATACTGAAACAATTCTTTACCGGGAATATCTTTTGACTGCTGAACAATCCTTGCCAGTTTCTTATTTTTGAGTGTAATGTTGTGTAAGATGCCTTTCTTGCCCTTGAAACAAAAAGACAATTCACTTCCTGCAATTTGAACGTGTTTATCTTTTAGTGTTGTTAAACCGAAAGAACCATATAATTTCTCATACACATTATTTCCAATCCGAATGTTGGTTCTTTCCATAAGGCTGACAATGGTTGCTAAAATTTTTTTTAAAGGCAATGCTGGTTGTGATATATCCTTTTCTAATTGTAAACGAATGGAGGGCAATGCCTTTCCAAAATCAATCATCCTGTAAAATTTAGTATGATTGCGAAGTGCATTCCAGTGCGGATGATAGCGGTACTGTTTTCGGTTTCTGGCGTCGTTTCCGGTGGCTTGCAGATGGCCGTTATGCAATGCGCAGATCCATACATTTTCCCAGGCCGGAGGTATTACAAGGCTTTTGATTCTTGATAATATCTTTTCATCTTCTATGCGTTTATCTTTTATAAGATAGTGGAATTTATCGCCGTACTTTTTTCTGGTAATACCATTAGAGTTATCGGATACATATACTAAGCTGATCACTTCTGCGGTTTTAACCGGATCGCGTAAAATATGCTTAATCTTTCTTTTGGGAAGCTGATCTATCATTTCCGGTGTTGTGATATTTTTATCCATTTACGATTTCCCCTCCGTTGGGATGAATTATTTGTCCGGTTATATAAGAAGAATCTTCTGTTGCAAGAAATAAATAAGATGGAGCAACTTCAACAGGCTCACCCGCCCGGTGCATAGGCACATCGCTTCCGTGCCGGGCCACTTTTTTTGCATCAAATGTATCAGCAATTAATGGAGTCCATATCGGGCCGGGAGCAACGCCGTTTACACGAATCCCTTTATCTACCAGATTATGTGCAAGGCTTCTTGTAAATGATACAATAGCTCCTTTGGTGGCAGAATAATCGATCAGTTGTGCACTTCCACGGTAAGCCGTTACTGAAGTTGTATTGATGATACAACTGCCCTTCTTCATCATAGGCAATGCATATTTTGAAAACCAGAAATAAGAAAATATGTTGGTAGAGAAAGTGGTCATCAATTGTTTGGTAGAAATATCTTCAACTGATTTTTGCTCAAATTGAATGGCAGCATTATTAATCAGAACATCTATTCGTCCGTATTCTTTTTTTACCCGCTGCAATATTTTTTTACAAATTATTTCCTTGCTGATATCTCCTGCTATAGCCAGGCAATTCCTGCCATAAGATTCCACAATCTCTTTAGTTTCCTTTGCATCTTTATGTTCATTCAAATAAGAGATACATATATCCGCTCCTTCCTTTGCAAATAAAACCGCTACTGCTTTACCAATCCCACTGTCACCGCCGGTAATTAAGGCAATTTTATTTTTTAATCTTCCGTATCCGGGTTTGTCAGGAAAATCAAACACCGGTTTTGGATGCATTAGTTTCTCTTTTCCCGGCTTTGGCTGGTGTTGAGGAGGATGAATATTTTTTTTGGGTGATGATTTTTGCATTGCATTCTTTTATGCAATCAACTTAGAAAGTTTTATGCCCAATGTTTAGAAATGAATTAGAGGTGCTTTACGTACATTAAATATCTTTTTCTTCTCAGCGTGAGGAAAACTATCTACAAGAAATGCTGATTATCTAGGTAAATTATTCAAATAACACTTGGTACATCATTTGAAATTTGAATCATGCACATCATTAAAAAATGATTTATGGATTACCACACACAAGATGAAAATTTATTTTTCATTAAAGAGAAAATAAGCGACATTAAAGTTGCCATTTTTAAATCTGAAATTAATTCTGAATTACAATTACCGAACAATATCATTCAGGTATTAAAAGTAGATAATGATGGAACTGTATGGTTTTTTACTTCTTGTTCCGGGGATCATAAACAAACAATTGAAAGAAGTTTTTATGTATATCTGGATTTCCATCGTAAGGGTGTGGAAGGAAGATTACAAATTAGCGGACATGCAAATGTGGTAGAAGATCAGGATGATGACTTCTTAAATATCAGCAACTATTCTAAGAGTACGGCTAACCGACTGGTGCTTATTAAGATGAAAATTATGCAGGCAGAATATTTTGAAGCAAAACCATCACCGCAGGTATCAATGATGGACAAAATCAAAATGGCGTTTCAGCAATTTTTCTTCGACAATACGCAACACAGAATATATGATTTCACATAACAACTCCATCATATATCGGTATTGAATCGTTAGAAAATAATATTCTCCGACGATCATCAATCCAAAAAGCACAAAAGATTGCCCTCTAATAGAGGGCTTCTTTGTTAATAATACTTTTTTAAAATTTTAGAATGGCATTGATAAAGGTTCAGACATAAAAGGGCATCGTACTTAATATCTGAATTATTTTCAGATTAAAGCCAATGCCCGGACTGTTGGTTAGCAACGGCCTTAGTTAATTATTCTTTCCAGATACCTTATTATGAATACTAGAAAGTAAAATGTTAGGTGTGTAATTTTTAAGTAGAATTTTGAAAATCTGTTTTGCCATTTTTCCCTAAAGTATAGCCTTTTGTAGCTGAGGAAAAATAAAGCATCACAGATACAACATCATAAGTCTATATTCATGCCAAAGGAAAATAATTTGGCAATATTAACACCGATCATATATCAAAAATGAACAAACGATATCATATAATAATTTTGTAGGAAATAGTAAACATAAAAACGCAGGCAATCCACATTACCTGCGTTAAAAGAATAACAAAACCTAAAACCAAAATGAAAATTAAAATCCAATCATCATATCTAACAGTTATAAGACTGCATCATATGATCTTTTGTAAAATCAGGTTTTGTTAAATAAATTGAAAGAAAATTAATCGTGTTTACTATTAGAGATTTTAATGAATTTCTGAACATCTGATGCACAATGTTCGATAAAGACTTCTGCTATACGGTGCATTTGAGAATAATCAATTGGCTTCGTAATAAAGCCTGCATTTAATGATTCTGCAAAATGTTTATCCAGTGGATGAGTAGAGGTAGTAAATAAGATTACAGGAGCATTTTGGTATCTATCCATTTGACGGATTTGTTCCAAAGCTTGTTTTCCGTTGAGCCTGGGCATATTGATGTCTAAAATAATAAGACATGGTTCTGGATGATGTGAAGGTATATTCTCCAGGAATTCGATGGCCTGCAAACCATTGTTTACACAAATGATATCAACATTTTTAGAATGTTTACTAAAAACTTCCTTAACTAATTCAAGGTCGTCTATATCATCGTCGGCATATAAGACAGTATGTTTGAGATCAGCCTGACTGGTCATTTTGAGGTGGTTTGAAAGCATTAATTTATAGAATTTTTTTTATTTTATTGTTTTTGGGGAGGTTATATAATTTAATATTTCATCTATGTTTATCAAGGGCAACATAGGTTCAATGAATTTTACATTATCACAAATTAGAAGCTGAACAATATACTTGCGATAAATCTCATAACTCAGTTGAATATAAAATCCATACAACTGATAATAAATTTTTATATGAGATTGCCTAAATTTTCGCTTTCCAATGAATACCCCTTTTTGATAAATCTCCGTAATTTGTTCATTTCTGCTGAGCAGTTGAAATGCAGAAATATTCATGCTGATGACTTTGCAGCAAATGTAAATTAAAATTTAAAACGAAAAGCGAACTGGTCTTTTAAAATATGTTAACCTTATGTCAACGGATAAATTTCCACATAACTATCAGATTCTTTAGATTTTATGAGGAGGCATTTATTTTCCACAAAATGAAAAATATCCTGAGGGGCTTTGAAGATATCGCGAAACTCTTCGCTTTCCAGATTTTTATTCAGAAAATATATAGTATTAAGGTTAGCGCTGGTAACAATATGTACTTCGCTATACCGCTCGCGGCAGTGGCCGTTTGTATTGTAATTAATTTTAGCAGGAAAAGAAATCATCCCATCCGGATGTTTGAGATGGAAGGCGGTAATGAATTGATTAATGGCTGATATATTTCGCATATTAGAAATGAATGAAAAGAAAACGCCTGCATCAGTTACATGCAGGCGTTATAAGATCAAGTGTAACTCAACATTTTTACGGGTTTATTACACAACCGGATTTTCAATATAAGAGCAAAACATTCGTTTAATAATAGTACTTGGGTGTTGCAATTTTCTAACTGAAAAATGGAGGTATCCATATAAATTTGTTTAATTCTTATTCGAATTTACACCTTTGGTTTTGATTTTTTTTGTTTCGCCACCTTCTTTGGTTTTAATTTTTACATCGCCATCTCTTTCCACTTTAAATTTAGAAATCTGATCAGCATTGAGTAATGCACGATAAGTGGTTCTCTTATCCTGCTGCAAAGCTTTCATCTGCTCTTTTCTCTGATCTGCAGTAAGTGTATTATCATTAATAATAGATAACCTTTTCTCCGTGTAATTAGCATCTAGTTTTTGAAGTTTTGCATACTGGTCTTCCGTTAATGATAGATGTGTTTTCATTTTTTCAACACTCATGTTATCATTCACCCATTCGGTTCTCCAGCTCACATCTCCCATTTTATTAGGATTGTTCATATACCATGTATCGTATTGTTTACGCTGGTCAGCATTTAATAATGCAGTAATTTGTCTTCTTCTTTCTGCCATCAACGCCATATGTTGTTGTCTGATCTGGTCGCTTGTTAAATCAGTATTGCGATACATTTCCATCATTTGAATTTTGGAATTATCACTAATTTTTTTCAATTGGTTCTTCTGATCCTCTGTTAAACTCATCTGACCCATTAATAAACCATAGTCATTGTTCAGACCTCTTTCATAATCACTCATGTACTGAGTATATACAGGATCCCATGAATAATCATCCATTGCCGGTTGTGAGGTAGAATTTACATTTCCAACCTGTGTCCGCATGGTTTGATCAGTGGTTGTAGCAGGTTGCACCTGAGCGCTTACAGCTACAGCAAATGTGGTGGCAAAAATGCCAGTTAAAATAGCTTTCATATTAAACGTGTTTTATAGATTAATTGTTAATGCAGATATGCAAAATACAGACCAAAGGAATTTTATCATGCCTTTATATGATATAGAAAAATTAACAGCGCATTGATTAACTGCAGGTAATACAAAAAGAAAAAGACTAAAACCTGAATTTCAATCTGGGAAAGGGTAAACGGAGAAGCCATTGCTGCCAATGCATTTTTTCTGAATGGGTTTCGGGGAAATTAATGTGAATTATTCGTGCAGTTTGTTCCTGTGGAGAAACGCTGGTCCATAATTCTTGTCTAATGGATGTTTTATAAATTCCGGCAATATCACAGGCTTTATTAAAATCAGTGTGCATACCATATCCATCCAGTACTCTTGCGGCATTATTTAACTCTGGAAAAACCATATACCGTTTGATAAAAAAGTAATTTTTATCAGTAATTTTTTTTATGTAAGCGGTGTAATAAAACTCCATGGTGATTGGCATGTGTAACATTCGGAAATATTTCCGAAAGGGTATACACAGGACTATTGATTAGACACATTGTATGTTAACAATGCTGCGGCATTCAGAGGATAAATCAAAGGGGAAATTTTCAAAAGATAGGTTAAGCGTAAGTTGTAAGCAACATAAAAGTACAAAGCAGAATACACAGTTGCAAGTGTTTGGGTTGAAAAGGAAAAAATAAAAACATAACTGTTTGAAGCACAGTTTTTCCAGAATAATTATTTTTTAAAACTCCGGTTATTTTTAAAGCAAACCCATAATAAATGGCATGTTTTTGTGCATATAAAATTAATGAACTATATAAAACCTGCCATACTCGTTGCGCTTACCTGGTATAGTGTATCATCTGTTGCTCAGACTGACTCTTCTTTCCTGCCAAACGCTAAAAATGTAATTGACACAATATCAAAAAATAACTTCGGCGATTTATTAAATGATGATTCTTTGTACAATAAAAAAAGACCTGTTATAGAACCGGCCGGGCGCATTATTGTTGCCAATGTAGTTAATTGGGCCATTGCAAAATATGTTTACAAATTTGATTGGCCCAGTAATAGTGTCAGTAACTGGAAAAATAATTTTCAAAAAGGGCCCGAATGGGATGATGATGTTTCGGAATAAATTTTATTGGACATCCACATACTGGTAGTAACTATTTTAATATTGCCAGAAGTAATGGTTATGATTTCTGGCAATCTATTCCTTTTAATATATATGGAAGTGTTGTCTGGGAATATCTGGGAGAGAAAACCAGACCATCATTTAACGACCTGATTAATACACCAGTCAGCGGTGCATTCATAGGAGAAGTTCTATATCGCTTAAGTTCCAATGTGCTGGATGACCGTACGCGAGGGTTTGAAAGAGTGTGGCGAGAAATTTTAGCAGGTGCTATAAATCCTTCGCGTGCATTTAATCGTTTTACGCAAGGAAAGATGTTTAGGGTAACAGACAAAGAAATGTATCAGAAAGACAGAGTCAATTTAACCTTCAATGCAGGAGTTCATAAAATTAATAACGCCACTTCCTTTTTTACAGGCGCAACTAATCCACTCTTAAATATTTAGATTGATTATGGAAGTCCGTTTGAATTAAGAAAACGAAAACCTTTTGATGTTTTTCGGTTCAAAACTGAAATGAGTTATGGGGCAAATCGAAAGTTGTTAGAGAATATGCATGGCTATGGAATTCTGGCAGGAAAAAATATAAGAGGGAAAGATGTGCTGGGTGGAATTTTTCAACATTTTGATTACTGGAACAATTCTGTATTTGAAGTTGGGTCCATAGGTTTTGGATTAGGTATAATTTCCAGAAAACAATTATCGCCGAAAAAAAATCTGTTTACCAATTTACATGTTGCCGCCATACCATTAGCCGGAAACAATACACGTTTCGGACCGGACAGTTCATCTTTCAGAACTTATAATTATGGAGGTGGTATGCTGATGCAATTAGAAGAAACTATCAATTTCACAAATCGTATCACTGTTGGTTTTAATGGTTTTTTTTATTGGATCAAAACTTATGTAGGATTGCCAGGCAATAGCCTTGTAACTATTTTGCGGCCCAATTTTGCCGTACGGTTATTTAAAAATATCAGTATAGGATTTGAACAGCATATTTATATGAATGATCGATATTTAAATGGTCAACCCCAATTACATCTAAAGCGTACAGAACAAAAAATATTTTTACAATTATTTCATGAAGATCCCAAACGTTTTGGAAAATATAAATAAATCGATTATCAACAATCAGCTCTATGGCATATCTATTGAATAATTATTTGAAACTATTTTTATGAAAAGAAATCAATGGATATTAACCGGTTTAGCCGCCGCAGGCGTAGCAGGATTGCTCATCAGAAAATTTAAAAACAATAAGCAAACATCTATGAGTAGTACTGGCAATTCATCAAAAGCTTTTGGTAAACACAGAACGAATGTTTTCTCTAAAGCAAAAAACATGGGCTCTTCGGCAATGGCGTAAATGCTTCTCAACTTTCTTGTTAAACACCTAAAACAAAAAGCTACTCCGGTAGCTTTTGTTATTTAATATACTTTCTGTGATATTGATATGGTTGAAACATAATAATATCTAAAAGATTTAGAGTGTAAAATAAAAGCGAGTTTTAGAAACCGCTCAATCTTAATAATCATAACTGTAATTACAATGTACTAATAGCAGTAAAAAAAAGCCATCCAATTAAGGATGGCTTTCTTCATTATAACACTTACAGATTAATTCATAAATAGAACCCTGCCTGTAACTGTTTGTCCGTTTACAGTAAATCTGTAAACAAGAGATTTGCGACTTGCGCTGTTAGGTGTAAAAGTGAAAGTTCTTACACTTCCTCTTTCAACCGGACCCTGATATAACTGAGCAACTCTTTCTCCCATTAATCCATACAATTCAAAAGAACTGTTTCCTGATATATTAGACCTTACTGAAAAGGTAACACGATCAGTAAATGGATTTGGAGCAGCGTTGATTTCAACAACCGGAGCCTGAGAAACTGTTGGTCTTGCACTGCTTGATACTATTCTGCACTCGTCGAATGCATTGTTAATAATATCAACAGCTTCTGCAACAGCCGAAACAGATATGTTTGTTACAACACCACCTAAAACGTCATTAGCTAATTGGTATAATCCGCTGATGTTATAAGAATAACCATTAGCTGGATTTGCCAGATAGTTAACAACATTTGAAGGTAATGTAAAACACTCTTCACTACCTGTAGGTGTAGTACTTCCGCAATTAGCAGTTGCACGAGTGCAGATCTGATTAGCGATAGAAATATTTCCTAAGGTTGTGCTGTTCTGTAAATTCAGGAACAAAGTAAGCGTTTGTGCAAACAATGTATTACGGATCTTTCCGTTTGATTGCATTGGTACGCTTGAGTACGAAGCTGTATTGCTATAGCTCGCACCACCGGCATACACATTAAACGCACGGGAAGGACCGCCACCTGGTAAAAGACGGAAAACATTGGTAGCATCCGCTGAAGTCAGCGTGAAATAACGGTTGTTGGCAACATTACCAAATATCACAGATCCGCCAGCATTAGTTAATGCATTCTGGATTCTCTGAATAGTAGTAGTTTGAACACCGGTACCATCGCAAGACATACCGCCTGCATTACCATAATAACCTTGTGTATAAGTACAAGCTGCAGTTCCGCCCGGGATAGGACCACCACAATTTTGCAGGATAACTGCATTTGCTGTAGAAGAACATCCGTTAGCATCTGTAACTGTTACTGTATACGTTCCGGCACCAAGGCCTGAAAGGTTTTGCATGTTGTTTTGTCCGGTTGGAATAGTTCCACCCAAAGTTGCAACCCATGCATAAGTATAAGGAGCAGTTCCACCGGTTACGGTGATATTTACTGCGCCG
>JANOAO010000014.1:0-17389 GCA_031411115.1 Bacteroidota bacterium | reverse complement strand
TTTTATAAAACCGACAGGAAGAATTTTAAAAAACTTATCAATGTTTCTTTTAATAAAAACTTGATTATTTTTAAAAGAAAAAGAGTCAACCTATTTCAGGACAAGACATTAGCCTAAAATAATTTAATGAGATATATTTTTTGTTTGTTACTTTTTACTTGTTTCTCCCTAATTGTACTTGGACAAGAAAATATTTATTCGAAAGAAGGTAAGCCATTATTAAATAGGTTTCAATATATAGCAAGTTGCTTGAGATCTCTCCACAAAGACAGGAATGATCAGGCAGCACTTGCAATTTGTGAATGCAAAGCGAATTCTTTAAATAGAAGAGTTTCAAATAAGCGGTATAGGAAATTTACCAAAAACGGGGTAATCGATTTAATTCAAATTATCAAAGAAGACACTACATTAGAAAAGCAATTAAACGAATGTTTTTATAATTCAGGTCAAATGATCTTAATACAAGCAGAAGGATTTCAAAATGAGTTCATTTCAAGTTGCATTAAAAATATACAAAAAAATACTGCAAAAACATTGGATTCAAACAAGGTGATGAAATTTTGTAGTTGTCAACTTGAATTAATCAAATCTAAAAAAAGTGACTCTGCAATTAAAACTATGTTAGATCTTAACTCTTTATTTTTTTACGAGATGGTTTACAAATGTGGCGACCCTTATTCAAGTATTAAGGATATGGAAAGAAATTGGAGAAATCAGTTTACACATGATATAGATGGCCCACAAGCAGATACTTTGAAAGTGCTTAATTTGAATGGAATGACTTATCTGAAAGTTCGTGTGGGAAGTAAAACCCAAGTTTGGTTATTCGATACCGGAGCTAGTGATTTGTTGATAAATATAGAAACTGAAGAATTATTAAAGAATGAAAATATTTTAAACTCATCTAGCTATCTAGGAACTGGGGAATATGAGATGGCAAACGGTGTAGTAGATACTTGTAGAAAATACAATGTTTCTAATATTCAAATAGGTCGTTATATGGTCAATAATGTAATAGTAGCTGTTTCAAATAAAGGCAAGAGAATTATTATGGGGCGTGCTCTTTTAAATAAGTTTAAGAAATGGTCTATCAATAATGAAGAAAATACTTTAATTCTTGTCAAATAAGATTTTCAAAGAATAAACTGCCACCAACATGAGGCTTGACAGCAATTGCGGCTATTGTGCAGATTTCTTCGACTTTTTTTTATAAATTGATCAGCGGTTAGCGCCATAAGCAGGCAAAATTTATGGCGCAGCCAGGCAGTTGGAATTCTATTTTCGCAACTGCTTCAAGCCCGACCGTTGGGCGTAAGTTTACAAGACCCTAATAATTACAAATGTCATTCATAATAAAAAGAAGTTGGGGCGTTAATTATAAAAGCCTTTTGGCTCGACCTCGTGTTTCACATAAAGTGAGTGAGTATGTCTTTGACATTATTAATGAAAAATTATTGAAGTCAAACAAAGTGTTACAAAGTGACAAATATGTTTACATATTCACTCTTTCCTTTTCACCGTCAATCCCTAAAAATAGAAAGTTTCCATTTCCGTATACAAGTCCATTTGCGACTGAGACAAGATTATATTTTGGACAAAACGGCTTTAGGACATTTGAAAAAATAGAAAAATGGGCTACGTTAAGTGTTTTAGCTGAAGATATTGACCAATCAATAACACCTTATGAATATGCTACTGTTGTTTTTGAAATGTTTGCAGACTTTCTGTTAAGCAATTATAAAAAGTTTGACAAGGAAAATTTCAACAAATTACTTCTTCAACTAGACAAAAACTATATCGAGAGTTTTGCATTTCCTGCAAGCTTTGAAGAGCAGCAATATTCTTTAGACGACATTGAACTGCCGATTATCACTTTGAGTGAAGGCTATGATTGGGTAGACATTGACAAGTGGACAAAAATTAGCCCCAAAGTCGAATATTTAAAACATTATCCGTTTTGAATAAACCTACGCCCAACATGAGGCTTGATATCAATTGCGACGATAGTGCAGATATTTTAAACTTTTTGTTATAAATTCAGCAGCGGTTAGCGCCATAAGCAGGAAAAATTAATGGCGCAGCCAGGCAGAAGTACTACTATGTTCCTTGCCTCGGCAGCACCGTCCGTTATGCGTCACGCTTGGGCGACATCGGAACTTCAAACTGGCTGCAACAAATGAATGAGATGTATCAATTCAAATTGTGACGAAAATCATTTTCCTCAAATTATTATATCTCAAAATTTGCTGAGAAAATAGAATTCAACATCATGGATAATACAATTTGCAAAATAGGTTATCGGTCAGGAATTATTGCATTTGGAGCAACAGTTGCATTTGTTATCGTTCAGTTATTACAGCTTGTTCGAGTTTTTAGTTCTCCATTGGATGAAACGCTAATTTACGCCACTTCACTTTGCATTTGTAATACCATTTGTTCTGGAAATACTTGCACTACATTATGTAACTCCTGATGAGAAAAAGTTTTGGACCCATGCCGCTCTTATCTTTACTATTTTATATGCAGCGTTTGTTACTGCTAACTATGTTGTTCAACTTGCGACAGTAATTCCATTGAAACTTAAAGGTAGCGTTGAAGAAATCCGTGTTCTTGAACAAACACCACATTCAATGTTTTGGGACTTTGATGCGTTAGGATATATATTCATGGGATTAGCAACTTTTGTAGCTATCCCTGTATTTGAGAAACATGGTTTTCAAAAATGGGTTAGGATTTCTTTCATAGCAAACGCACTTGCTACACCTTTGATTGCAATTGTATATTTCTATCCAGAGTTTTCAGAAAAGTTGCTTCTTCTTGGTTTTCCTTGGTCGATTACAGCCCCACTGTTTATGTTATTACTTTCCGTATTTTTCAAGAAGAATGCTAAACTATGAGAATAATATTTTTGATACTTATTGGAATTCATGGAATAATCCATTTATTAGGTTTTGTAAAAGCCTTTGAACTTTCAGATGTAAAACAACTCACAATCCCAATTTCAAAACCATTTGGAGTGGCTTGGTTATTTGTATTTATCTTTTTTGCAGCGGTTGCAATAATGTTCGCTTTCAAAAATTCCTATTGGTGGTTGTTTGGATTTATTGCCTTATTAATTTCTCAAGTATTAATTATTTACTTCTGGCATGATGCGAAATTTGGAACAGTAGTAAATGTAATTATTCTCATCGCATCCATTATCGGATATGGAACATGGAATTATTATAGCAATTATCAAACCGATGTAAAAATTGGTTTGCAACAGAAACCCTATTTTTCAAATTCAGTATTGACAGAAATAGACATTCAGCATTTGCCCGAGCCGGTTAAAAAGTATATTCGATATTCCGGTTCTATTGGCAAACCGAAAGTGAATAATTTTAAAATTGAATCTACAGGAAAAATCCGAAAGAACGATAAATCTGAATGGATGCCATTTACTACTGAGCAATATAATATTTTAGAAACTCCAACCAGATTATTTTTCATGAATGCAGTTATGAAATATTTGCCCGTTGCAGGGTATCATTGTTTTAAGAATGGAGTTGCCTATATGGACATAAGACTTTTGTCAATATTCAAAGTCCAGTATTTGGATGGTTCGAAAATGGATATTTCAGAGACCGTTACTTTTTTCAATGACATGTGTTGCATGGCTCCCGCTACACTTATTGACAACCGATTAAGGTGGACAGATGTTGAAGACAATAAAGTGAGGGCATCATTTACAAATAATAACATCACTATTAATGCCTGGCTCTATTTTAAGGATAACGGAGAACTAGAAAATTTTATTTCAAACGATAGGTATGATTATGATGCAGGCAAGTATTTACCTTGGTCAACACCTTTAAAAGATTACAAAAGTATAAACGGATACAAGCTTGCGAGATATGCTGACGCAATTTATAGTTATCCAGATAAAGATTTCTGCTATGGAACTTTCAACCTCACCCATGTAGAATACAATTATAAATACAATGACAAAAAATGAAATTAATCACAGTTAGAAAATATTTTTTAAATTGTTTCCTATTGAGCATTCCGATTCTGGGTTGGAATCTTACCTTGACAAGTAAACTTCCCAAAGCCTTTCAGTCAGAAATATTTTGGAACGACATTCCTTCTTTTTTGACTTACGGTGAAAATATATCACGAACATTCGTTTTCATATTGACATTATTTATGCCTTTAAGTATCGTTACTCCGACCCAAAAAAAAGGGCTTATTCTATTTGTTGCCGGAACACTAATCTATTTTACCTCATGGATTATTTTAATTGATTTTCCAACAGGTAAATGGAGTAACAGTTTTTTCGGGTTTCTATCTCCCTCTTTTACACCATTACTTTGGTTAATGGGTATAGGAGTTATTGGACAATCATTTTATTTCAACTTGCCATATAGACGATGGGTTTTCGTAGTTGTCTCAACCATTTTTCTGTTATTCCATAACGCACATGCACTTATTATTTTCAATAGAACACACTAAACTTATTCAGACCATCTGGAACAAGATAAGAATGCATAATCTCTAATCAGTGAAAGAAACAGAATGACGAAAAAAAACAAACGACACATCTTCATGGAGAGATAGCACGAACGCATAACATTGGGTTTGCCAAAATTGGGGCGGACGGAAGCAGTGTTTCAACTTTTTGTTTTTCAATTTGGCTTCATATCCAGCTTGACGTTATTAATTTAGCTGTGTTTATATCATCAACTTTTATTTGTAAATTTAGCTTCAGTTAGCCGGGCGGACGTAATTCTATTGCCTTCACTTCGGCAATTCCTGGACGTTTACTGCCATGCTTTTTACAGTTAAAATATTTAAAGAGATTTATTAAAAACAATTCAAAACTTAATTACACTTTTTGCAAAAAGAAATTTTAAACTCTGAAAAATACCGGCTAATCAGTTGTTTTTTAATTACAGCCCTATTTTTGTTTTCTCTTTCTTTAAATGCTTTTTGCACTAGCAATGATTGTATAGTAGGTGTCAATGCATTTATTATGGGAAGTTTTGGTTTTTTAATGTTTGGAGCAGATTTAATGTGGTTGGCAAATCCTTTCTTTATTGTTGCATTGATATTGTTATTTTGTGGCTCCAAATTCTCAAAATATTTTTCAATTATTAGTTTCTGTTTTTCTGTTGGTTTTCTTTTCTTTAATCAAATTATAGTCAATGAAGCAGGGGATTATTATGAAATTGTTAGTTTAGGTATGGGTTATTGGCTTTGGTTATTGAGTTCTTTATTATTATTTATTGCCGGTTTGATCTTTGCAAAACCAATTGAATGGGTTGATGACCAATTCTGATAGTGCACGGCAGTTAACATAAGCATTTGCTCAAACAGGGCATTTGTGCAGATGATCTGAACATTTTATGTTATTTTCAATAGCGGTTTGCGGCATAAGACAAAGCCAAATTTATGGCTTAGCCAAGCAGTTGTAATTCTGTGTTCCTGCAACCGTCAGCACCTTACGTATACTGAATACTCTTTTGTCAACTCATTTATGAAAGTGATTTTTTCAATCCTTGTTTTCTTGTCTTTTCAATTGACTGTAAAGCCTCAATCAAAATTATTTGGTAAGTATAAGTTTTTCCCTGAAAGTGAGGGTTCGGGCTCACTCATTCTGAATTGCAATTATAGTTTTCGTTTAGAAGACAAACTTTTTTATAATAAGGACTCTTTGATTACTTCGACTGTTCTAGGCATATGGAAAATTCGAAAAAATGGAATGCTTGTTTTAATTGTTGACGTTATAATATCTGACTTTGAGCCTGTTGGTAATTTAAAAAAGCTTTCATACTATATTACTGAAGGTAAACTTCAACTAAAGTTGCAAACTGAAGTGCAATACTACAGGCAAAAAAGAAAATTTGATCGGAAGTTCAAGAATATAAAAGATGGAAAACCAGTCGATTATGAAACATATAAACTAAGACAAAAAAGATGCTACTTTCGAAGGATTCAAGATTTTGATTGTTTATAAAAGTATTCAGCTAATAGGAGTGTTGCTGCAATTTGGGGCTATTTTGCATATTATTTCAGCTTTTTAAGCTATTTTGAACAGCAGTTTTCGCTATAAGGCAGGCAAATATATGGCGCAGCCAGGCAGAAGTACAACTATATTTCTGTAACAGGCAATACCTAACGTTGGCTGCAAGGCAATTTAACACTCTAACAATTGATGCTTATTTAATGTCAAAGTTCAAATTACTTTTAGCTTTTTTTCTTTTTGTAGGATTATCTGTAAAATGTCAAACAACAGATTCTTCTTTCATCGGCAAATGGAAGTTTAAAGAAATTTACAATTCTGAAATTGAAGATTCAGCAAGTCTGAAATTCCTTCGTAACATGTTTTCAAATATGACAATGTATTTCAAAGCAAACAAACATTATAAATCATTTTTGTTTAAAAGTGAAGAAGGTGAATGGGATTTCAACGAAAATTTAAGGAGACTTACACTGACAGCTAATAAAGGAACTCAGAGTCAATTAGAAATTCTGAGTATCACAAAACATATCCTAATTGCAAGTTTTGCGAAAAATAAATCAGTTATTTTAGAGAGAGCAGAAGTTAATCCTTCAGACACAATCGAGGAGTTTACTAATAAATTCTTATTGATAAGTGCAAGCGCTGACAAAATTTGTAAAAAATGGTATTTAAGTAAAAGAGAAGTTCCTGGAAGAACAGAAGAACAATCAAAACTGGTAACAGAGCTTGTTGGTGAAACTTATTTTAATTTCAAAACAAACAACACTTACGAAACGCAAGCTTTTGAAGTTAAAGTAGATGGAATTTGGAAATTTGGTGCGGATAACAAATCATTAATTTTGACAATAGAATCTACGTCGATCATTTGGAAAATTAAAAATATTACTGAAACTGAACTTGTATTAATGAGAGGAAATACTGCTGAAACTTGGACTTTTTCTACTAAGCCTAAATAATGCCCTCCAGCTAGCATTAAGCTGGACTGCAATTGTGGTTTTTGTTCAGAATTTTTCGAATTTTGTTATAAATTAAGTAGCGTTTAACGCAATAAGCACCAAAATATATAATGCAGCCAGGCAGTTGGAATTACTTTTTCGCAACTGTTTAAATCCCGAACGTTGGCAATAATATCTGGTAAAGCGTAAAATAACTTAAAGTGAATAAAATATTATTATTTTTTTATTTGTTGAGTTTAGGTTCATGTGATTACTCAAAAAATAAAAATAATTTAAAATCAAACAGCTTTATACAAGATACAATATTTATTCACGATACACTTCAAATAGTCCAAACTCAAACAGATGATTGGCAAATTGGATTTGGATTAACGCATACGCCAAATATTGATAGCGTTTGGGGGAAACCAGTTTCTTATTATATTAATGACAAAGCCTGCAACTCATTAAGTATTGATTTTTATTATGGATACATGCGACCAAGCGATAATGGGGCTACGATAGAATTATTAAAACTCGCCTGTACTGATAATAATAAATTAAGGCCATTCTATCGATGGTGCTTAAACAAAACATTACTTATTAGCGACGGAGCACTTGCGGAATTAGTCGGTGTACCTGCAAGACAATACGCAGAGAAATTTCCTGATGAGTTTTTTGAGTATATGGACAATAAAAAGGATAACAACCAATATGAAATTTGGACTGAAGAAATTCAATATAGTGGCTTTTTTGATTATCCTGAATTTGATGATATTGAAAAGCTTAAAAAAGAACACATAAAACGAATGAGCCTCAATTTAAAAAACAAAACTGACGCTAACTTAAACAGGATAAAAAAATTTGCTGAAGACTGTCAAAAAGTATAATATAGTACAGCCAACTTGAGGCTTAATTGCATCTACGGCAAATGTGCAGATTACTTCAACATTTTGTTATAAATTGATCAGCGGTTAGCGCCATAACAGTCAAAAATATGGAGCAGCCAGGCAGTTTGAATTCTATTTTCGGAAATCAAAAGGCAACACCCAACGTTGGTAGCAATGTAAATTGATAATTATTAAAATATGAAAATGAATATCAAATTATTTGTAATGCTCATTATGATCATAAACTTACTTGCGTGCAAAAAAGATAATGCAGCGACTTTAAATCCTATTCCGGTAGCTTCTTTCAACGATGTGGTTATTGGTACACTACCGGTGGTAGTAAGTTTTATTAATACTTCAACTAGTCCAGGGCCAGGATCAAGTTTTCTTTGGAAATTTGGAGATGGTGGAACTTCGGTAACGAATAATCCAATTCATAGTTATAATTCATTTGCATCGTACGATGTTACTTTAATTCAGACTTCAACTATGGGGGTAATTGATAGTATTACGAAAAATATCATCATAGAGGCTTCAGGAAAACTCAGTACTGCTCAAGGTGCTGATTTTGTTTACTCAATTGGTTCTGCCGCTCCTTTTACCGTAAACTTTACTAATACATCTCAAAATGGAAACTCATATCTATGGGATTTTGGTGATGGTATAACTTCTTCCTCTTCTAATTTAACTTTATCGCATATATACGTTTCAGGCGGAACTTACACTGTAAAACTTAAGGTAACATCAAATGGAGGAGTGGATAGTACTTCCAGAACTTTGATCCTCCACTAAACGCTTGCAACTAATATGGAACTTGACAGCTATTGCGGCTGATGTTCAGATTTTTTTTGTTATATATTCAACAGCGTTCGTACTATAAGCAGGCAAAAATATGGCTTAGCCAGGCAGAGGAATTCTATTTCCCTATTTGTGAGCAACATCGAACGTTGTTAGCAACCCTTTATTCGCTTACCGTTTTCTAAAACACCTTCATTAGCTTCATTATTTTTTTGAAGAGTAAACTCGAATCTTGTTTAATGCCATTAACTCCCACTATCCTTTGTTGGCGAAATAATTACAGGTGTAGGCGTAACAGTAGGGTTAACAGGTTTCTTTACAGGTGAATTAAGTGGTGCGCCTACTTCTATATCGCAACGATGCCCTGCTTGTCCATGTGGCGGGTTCATACCAGCCGCCGTCTCTGTATTGGTTGTTATTTTTTGGGAAGGTGTAGCGGTGGTTTGTACAACAGGTGTGGTGGTCTTAGAAACTGTTGGATTCACTGGTTTTGTTGCAGGGGAATTCAGAGGTGCGCCTACTTCGATATCACAACGATGGTTCGGTTGCCCGTGAGGCGGATTTTTTCCAGATGCAGTAGATGTTGAAGACGCCTGGCTTACAACTGTTTGTGGCGATGTGGTTATCAACGGCTGACTGCTAACGGGTACGTTGTTATCTGGGGTTACCAATTGTAGAGAATCTGAAGTTGTTGTAACAGATTTTGATGAATCAGTAATCGTCAACTCAGGATCATGATCTGGCTCCTTAACTGCACATGCATTAAAACAAAAAACAACGAGGATGCATAATCCTGAAATAATTTTCTTCATGGTTTAATTTTTGGCAGTTTTAGTTTTTAATCCTTTATTTATGTACCCTCTAAATTATTCAATATATCGCTACAATTCAAATCTGATCTGGTTTTTCTATTTTAAGGCAACAGGAAGGAGGGCGCAGTGTAGAAGATATCTACTGAGAACAAAATTCTAATAAGGTTGTAAAAGCAAAAATCGTAGTATAAAAATCAAATTCCACTTTAGCACCTTTTGTTTCTGTTATTTGATAACATATCTATTCAAATTTAAAACTTTAATGAATTTAGTCTAATACATAACCCCGTATTTTTCCCGTATTTATGAATGAGTTTATGGTGTAATATTGTAGAGATCGTTGCTTTATATCAATTATGATTGCGGATAATTAATAAATTTTAATTAATTGTCTTGATTTGTAATGAGTACGGCAATTTAAGCGTTGGCTTTAATTTTAAATCGACATTATGAATGACAATACCCAGTACGAGATTTTCACACAAGAAATATATCAATCTTTAATTGACGCCCAAGGAATTGACACAATAAAAGTTGAACAAGACATAAAAATTGAAGGAAGGTCAGGACAGAAGCATCAAATTGATGTTTTTTGGGAATACAAAATCGCAGGAATCAATCATAGAGTTGCCATAGAATGTAAAAACTATAACAAAGTTGTTTCCGTAGGAAAAGTTAGAGATTTCTTTGGAGTTCTTTCAGACATTGGTAATATAAATGGAATAATGGTAACAAAAGAAGGTTATCAAAAGGGCAGCAAAGAATTTGCAAAGCATTACGGGATAAATTTAAAGGAACTAAGAGAACCAAAAGAGGAAGATTGGAAAGGTAGAATAAAAAGTATTGTTGTTAATATGGTAATGGTTGCTCCAAACATCAAGAGTCGTTTTATAGCTGTAGACGAAGAATGGGTAAAAAGAAACATTACTCTTCCAGAAAATGGCGATTTTAGATATTCAATTGGTGGAATGGCAGACCAAATTTGGATAACAGATGAAAGTGGAAAAAAAATAAAGAACTTTCACCAACTTGACCAAGAACTTCCGCAAAATTGGAAAGGAGAAAAAGATTTAGAGCACACTTATAATTTTGAAAACGGCTTTATTGAAGTAGAACAATACGGAAGAATAAAAATAAAATCTATAAAATACTTGTATGAAGTTAATACAGGTTCCAACGAAATAGTAATAGACGGTAGTAAGACAGCAAAAGCAATTTTAAAAGACGCTTTGAATGGCGAAATAAAATTCTTTGACAAGGACGGGAAAATTAAATAAAAACTACAGCCAAAATGATGCTTGACAGCAATTGGGGCTGTTGTGCAGATGGTCTGGACTTTATGTTATAAATTCATCAGCGGTTAGCGCCATAAGCCGAGAAAAATTATTGCGCAGCCAAGCAGTTGGAATTCTATTTCCCAACTGGCTCCAACACCCAACGTTGTAATCAACCTTTCGGCGACCCGGTAAAATATGAGCATATCGGAAAAAGAAACTTATAAGCAAATCTTTCTATATCTTGTTCAGCAAACATTTAATTCGCCCTATATGCATGACCCTATTAAACATATAAAATATCTCAGACAAGCTTTATCTCAAGACAAAAAGCAAATTGCCTTTTTCATTGCAGCAGGTTGCCCATTATCAGTAGCTATGCCTGCGGGTAGTTGGCCACTAATTCCTGATGTAAAAAACCTAACAATTAAAGTAAATGAAAAGCTAAAAGCACCTACAGGTACTCCTGAAAATATCTATGATAAGCTACTGGCCGAAGTTACCATAGCTAATAAAAGTATTGAAAATATAGAAGACATATTAACATTTATACGTGGTTTGAAATATGTATCGTACGGAGGAAATGTACGAGGATTTTCAGAAGCAGAGTTAGGTACCTTAGAAAAAAATGTATGCGAAGAGATAGTCAAGCTTTTAAATGTTTCATTGCCTGATAAAAGCACACCTTATCACAACCTAGCAAGTTGGATCAATTCTATCGACAGAGAAGTTCCTGTAGAAATCTTTACTACAAATTACGATTTATTAATTGAGCAAGCATTTGAAGATAATTCTGTTCCTTATTTTGACGGATTTGTAGGAAGCAGATATCCATTCTTTGATTTAAGAGCAATTGAAGACAATTTAATTCCAAAACACTGGAGTCGAGTTTGGAAAATTCATGGTTCTATCAATTGGTTACAAAACACTTCAAACGAAGTCTACCGTTCGAGTTATTCAACAAGTTATAATTGCGCTAACTTAATTTATCCTTCACATTTAAAATACGATCAAAGTAGGAAAATGCCATACTTGGCTTTAATTGATCAATTAAACAAATTTATTAGACAACCCTCTTCATTATTGATTTTCTGTGGCTATTCTTTTAATGATGAACATTTAAATGGTGCAGTAGTTAGTGCCCTTAAATCTAATCCTACAGCAACGGCAATTGCATTAATGTTTGATACAGGAACCTTTGTTGATCCAACGGACAGCAGCACAAAAGACAGGTATCCAAATGCAACTAATTTTGCCAAACAACGCTCAAATCTTTCAGTCTGGTCTTATGACGAGGCAGTTATTGGAACACTTAGGGGGGAATGGAAGGTAAACAAAGCTTTTGAGGATCATGAAAACATTGCTCATTGTATTGAAACAAAAACGAAAACAATTCCAGGTACTGGTGGTGCTGCACCTGTCGATGTAACATATCATTGGTTGAAGTTAGGAGATTTTGCTACAGCAGGTAAATTTCTGCAGGCTTTAATTGGATTGAATCAAACAACGACCGATGCATAATAAATCAACATTATTTGGAACTGTTCAGGACGTAAAAGGAACTACAGTTAGTGTAAGTTTGACCAATATTGGTATCACTGGATTGACGTTCGTTGATGGTGAAGGATATCGCATTGGTCAAATTGGAAGTTTTGCCAAAATACCAATTGGTTATTCGCATTTATTTGGAATTATCTCTCAAGTTGGTGCAAGTGCGGTTCCCGAAAATCAAATAGCAGCTAACCCCTATGGAAATAGATGGGCAACTATACAATTAATTGGAGAAGGATATAGAAACGGAAGGTTTGAAAGAGGAATTGCACAATATCCAACCATCGGCGACGAAGTTCATCTTGTATCAGAAGACGACTTAAAAAATATCTATGGAAATCTCAATAAGCCGTATTTTGTTAAAGTTGGTCATATCGCTGGAGCTGATTCTATTCCTGCACTTGTTGATATTAATAAATTAATAACTAGGCATTCAGCTGTTTTAGGAACTACAGGCTCAGGAAAATCAACAACTGTGGCCGGTTTGTTAAATGCAATTTCGGATACTTCTAAATATGCTTCTGCTAGAGTAATTATTTTTGATTTGCATGGCGAATATGGTACAGCATTGAAGGATAGGGCAAATATTTATAAAATAAACCATGAAACAACGTCAGCAGATTATAAGCATTTACATATACCATTTTGGGCATTGAATTTCGACGAACTAGTTGATTTGATTTTGGGGCAGGTTGATGACAAAGACAAAGCTATAATTGGAGATAAAATTCTAAGTCTTAAAAGAAAAACTGCAACAGAAACAACTTTCGATGGGATTAATTTGGATAGAATAAATATTGATACTCCAATACCATTTAGTTTAAACAGATTGTGGTTATATCTTCAGCGGTTGATTTTATCTACTCACAATACACAAGCAACAAGCCAGAAGATTTGCGATATTGAGACCGACTTTGAAATATTGAATACAACTGAGGCGTTTGTTGCCAATCTGGATGGACAACCTGTTCAAATTGGAGATGCAGTAACTTTAGTTTCTCCTCAATACCAATCACAAAGACCCGGGCAGGTCTTTCTAAGTGGCTCAAGTCTAAATATTCGAAGACAATTAGAAGGCTTTTCATCAAAACTTAGAAACCCACTTTATAATTTTCTTTTTTCCCCAGGCGATTGGAGCCCAGATTTAAATGGAGTTGTTAGTAAAGACTTAGATGATTTGTTTAAGGACTGGTTAGGCTCAAATAAGCCAATTACAATTCTTGATCTTTCTGGTGTTCCTAATGGAATTTTGAATACAATAATCGCTGCTTTATTGCGAATAATTTATGAAGGTTTATTCTGGGCAAGAAATTTATCTCAAGGCGGGCGTAATAGGCCTTTATTAATTGTTATGGAAGAGGCCCATAATTATTTGAATGATTATGCTGCAGGAACAGCTTTAGCTACGGTCCAAAGAATCGTAAAAGAAGGACGCAAATATGGTATTGGGACAATGATTGTAAGTCAAAGACCATCAGAAATTAATTCAACGATTCTTTCTCAATGTGGAACTTTCTTTGCTTTACGACTAACAAATTCAAATGACAGATCACATGTTACGAGTGTAGTTAGCGATAATTTAGAAGGATTAGTAAATATGTTACCGATATTACGAACTGGTGAAGCAATCGTTTTAGGAGAAGCAGTCAAGCTTCCAATGAGAGCAATAATAGAAGTTCCGCCAAAAGATAAAAGACCCGATAGTCAAGACCCAATTGTTTATGATGAGGTACTACCTGAAGATTCTATGCAGCCAGGTGGATGGGGAATTAAAATGGAGCAAAATCCTAATTATAAAGAATTTGTTGAAACATGGAGATCTCAAAATCCTATTATCAACAGAGTTAAAAAATAATATTATGCAAAGAATATCAGTGTCATCTTCAAATATTGCCTCAATTGGTTACGACGTTCAATCTAGTACATTAGAGATTGAATTTCTAAACGGTTCAATTTATCAGTATTTTGATGTGCCAGAAAACGTGTATAATGAACTAATAAACGCAGGATCAATAGGTATATATTTAAATTCATACATAAAAGGAAATTATAGATTTTCTAGAGTGTAGTATTTATGATTTAATATACACTTAGATATATTGCCAAAAACCAAGGCTGCTTACAACACGAGTGCTGCCGCAATGCAGCACTTTGGTGCATATTTTCTCCGCTTTATTTAACGCCATAAGCAAGCGAAATTCATTGCGCAACCACTCATCTGGAATTCAAATTATACCCAACTACTTAATTATTTGCATCCCCACTCACCATCCAAAATTCAATCCCTCATTAATCGCCTCATTATATTTTTTCAAATCGAAGGAGTAGAGGTAAGGTGATTTATGCGGCACGCCTTTTTTAGTTTCTTCTAAACGGTTAAGTATGCCGAAGCCCAGTATTTTTCGTTGAAAATTTCTTCTGTCCAGTTTTTTATCAAGAATGGTTTCGTATAATTTTTGAATTTCCGGCATGGTGAATTTTTCCGGTAATAAATTATAACCTATCGGCTGATTGTTTAATTGTATACGCAAAGTAGCAAGGGCTTTATCAAGAATTTTCCGGTGGTCAAGGACTAATGAAGGTACTTGGTGTATATCCCACCAAATGAACTTCTCCGAAAGGGTATCAGGTATGGGACTTACTTTAAAAAATTCTACCAGTGCATAATATCCAATGGTGACAAACCTTTGCAGGATCCATAGATTTTCATCTGTATCTATTCCATCTTTTTTAAGGTCCTGAATATGGAAATCTTTGGGAGAACGGCCAGGATCTCCAAATACATGAAACTGTTGAAGGAAAATCTCCTGTAACCCCGTTCTTTCCTGTAAAACCCTGTATGCCGCTGCATCTGTTGGTTCCTCTATTCCAATAAACCCCCCGGGCAACGCCCACTTATTCCGATGGCGGTGTTTAAGCAGTAAAACCTTTAGCTGATTATCGTGAAAACCAAAAATTACACAGTCTACGGACAACGAAGGAAGAAAATTATGTTCCCCCGCATTCAGTAATGCACTTATCGATTCATTTTTTTCCATATATAACTATGTAACTAAGGTATTCACCTATTTTATATAATTATTATTTTTTGGTAAATGTGAGAAAATATTTACATTGTGTCATCATGACGCAATGTAAATCGTTTTGTAAACAATTTGAGTGAAAT
This sequence comes from Bacteroidota bacterium, assembly GCA_031411115.1. Taxonomy (GTDB): domain Bacteria; phylum Bacteroidota; class Bacteroidia; order Chitinophagales; family Chitinophagaceae; genus Ferruginibacter. Next base: position 1,962 of record JANOAO010000014.1, on the reverse strand, counting down.
TGTTGCTTTTAAATTCATTCTCCCTGGTTTCGTTGTCAATATATATTTTATGTTTTTTGTAGTTCAGTGAAAATGATTCATCCCTTCAATAAAATCTGCAGGGATAGTGAAAAAACTTAATGGTATTGATAAGGTAAAAAATCCGGCGATTCGTTATTGTTATCCTATCCGTTCCCTTAATAAAACTACCTATACACCTTCTATTTTTTGTAATGATGCTTTGTCATTGCACAAAATTAATTTAAGTCGAATACATGTAAACTAATTGTAATAATCATTGTTCATATAAAAGGACTATCAAATAAAATATAACATTTATGAGAAAGTTTGTTGTTGCTTTTGCGCTGCTCTTGTTAACCCATACCATATCTGCACAGGTAAATGTGGTTAATATAAAGGCTGATCCCGATGGCCAGAAATTGTCTGTGAATGGCAAAGATTTTATCGTAAACGGAATGAACTGGGATTATACGCCCATAGGAACCAATTTCAATTATAGTTTGTGGAAGCAGTCCGATGAAATTATCATCGCAGCCTTGAACAATGAAATGCCTTTGTTGAAAAATATGGGTGTGAACGCCATTCGGCAATACACAGGCGTGCCTGCGAGGTGGATCAAATACATCTATGAAAATTATGGCATCTACACTATGCTCAACCACTCCTTTGGCCGATATGGTCTTACTTTAAAAGGGAAGTGGACGCCGAATACGGATTATTCCAATCCACTGGTAAGAGAACTTTTGATGAAGGAAGTAAAAGCCATGGCAAATGAATACAAATCCACTCCCGGACTGTTGATGTTTTTACTGGGTAATGAAAATAATTACGGTCTTTTCTGGCGCGGTGCGGAAACAGAAAATATTCCTGTGCAAGACAGGAAATCAACCAAAGACGCGGTTCATTTATACAAACTGTTTAATGATGCAGCCAAAGAAATGAAAACCATTGATCCATCTCATCCAATGGCTATCTGTAATGGCGATCTGTTGTTCCTGGATATCATCGCAAAAGAATGTACCGATATTGATATACTGGGCGTAAACGCATACCGTGGTCTCACCTTTACAGATCTGTATGCAAGGGCTAAAAAAGAATTTGGAAAGCCGGTATTGCTGACAGAGTTTGGTGCTGATGCATTCAACACCAGGGCCAACAATGAAGATCAGGAATACCAGGCTAAAGTTTTGGTGAGCAACTGGAAAGAAATTTATGCGAATGCTGCCGGCATGGGTGCAGGAAATAGTTTGGGCGGATTTACTTTTCAGTTTAGTGATGGCTGGTGGAAAACCGGACAAACCACAAACCTGGAAGAACATGATGCTGCTGCATCCTGGTCAAATGGCGGCTATACCAATGATTATATAAAAGGAGAAAACAACATGAACGAAGAGTGGTTTGGCATTTGTGCAAAAGGCAAAACCAATGAAAGAGGAATTTATGAATTATATCCACGTGCGGCCTATTATGCATTGAAAGATGTACATCGTTTTAATCCTTATGATGCACAGGCGAAAACACAAATAAACCAACTCGATAATTTACAAATGGCGGATGCCTATTTGCGTGCAAGAGGTGATAAAGCTGCATTGCAGGCAGAAGACAAAGGCAAATTATACCTGAGCGATCTGCAGGCAAACTTTTCAACTTATAATACGGGGGGAAGTTTAATATCCACTCCCAAACAAGATGACGCAACCACAACAGGATATCCCACCAGACAAGGTTTCGACCACATGCAATCTTTCAATATTGGGATTACGGCAAAACCCGCACCCAATGTAACCGCCAATGTGCAGTTCAATGTACTGGGAAATGTAGCGGAGAATCCTATTGACGAAGTATTTTATGAAAACAGAGGAAGACGAATTACTGTAAACACACCTTCCGGTCCTCTGCAAATAAATTCCAACAACCGCGTTCAATTATTCCGCAGTAGTTTTAGCTGGAACAATAATAGTT
>JANOAO010000013.1:0-6724 GCA_031411115.1 Bacteroidota bacterium | reverse complement strand
CGCCACTGGATCATTTTTAATCCCGTTTCCTTTATTAGTTTTCTTAGTGCTTCATATTCATCCACACTGTCCGTCATGCCGGGAAACACAAAATAGTTAATGCTGGTCCACGCGCCTGCTGCGTTAGCAATTTTTAAACTTTCAATCAGGTCGTTAAACACATAATTATTAGGTCTGTAATATGGAAGGTATACGCTTTCCCTTGCAGAATTGGTACTTACGCGTATGCTGTTTAAACCGGCATCCAGCAAAGCCTTTACAGCTTCGGGCTTACTGCCGTTTGTATTAATATTGATAGAACCTTTATTTGTATGTTTTCTGATCTCTGTTATTGCATCACGAATGGTCTCCCACATTAGCAAAGGTTCACCTTCACAACCCTGTCCAAAACTGATTAATGGAAAAGGTGCGGTTTCCAGATGCGGAACCGTAAACTCTACAATCTCGGCAACCGTGGGTTTAAATGTTAATCGATCCTGTGTGGAAATAATGGTTTCCTCCTGTGGCTGAAAAGAAATACAACCAATACAATTTGCATTGCATGCCGGAGATGCTGGAACAGGACATTCCCATCTGCCCATAAAAAAATTTCTTGCTGCAGGACAGGTGTATGTCATGCAACAATTTTCAGCAAGATGTTTAACCAAACGGTTATGCGGATATGCCTTTAAAAAAGTATCCAGCCCTTTTTCAATTTTATCATCATCAAACCCTTCACATTCCTGCCGGATATCCTGTTCAATACGGGTTGCCGGAACATAAATTACATCATCCATCCATCCCGCTGCCGTGTAACAAAATAAAGGGAGTGTGGGTGCATCTTTTAATGTTTCATAAGCCGCCAGATAAAAACCCGTATGTGCCGGAGGAATAAATGCTGCAACAGCCCAGCCTTTTTCACAAATACGCATCTCTCCAGTTAACGAATCAATTCCAATCCCTCTTCTGCCGGGCAATTCATATAATTGTCCACCTTCCGGTAAAGCGATCCATTCTTCTACAGGAATAGGAACTGCATCCCAGCCACTTCTTCCCGTAACTAATAAAGAATTGTCTTCAAAAATGTTTCCATTTCCATCAGAGTACAATAAATAAGGGGAAGAATTGATCATCATGCAAAATTATCATTTTGTTTATTAATCGAACGGTGTTGAAGTATTTGGTCTCTGCAGAAATTATTAAAATCATTTTCATTAACAATATTATCATCTACTGTCAATTGAAATATTTTATTATTTAATAGATCAATTGTCATTATCCCATCCTTTAAAAGCACATTGTCTGCATCTTGCCATGCAAAAATTTTTTTTGGAAAAGAATGAATAACAATAGCGGTATTATCCACTGAGATAGAAATTTTTTTAAGCAAATAATTCGCAGAAAAAATAAAAATCAGATTTAGTAAAGCTGGAATCCATTCTGATGCCAATAGCCAACAAATGATTAAAATAATGAGATAATAATGCGGTGTAAAATTGAGTTTATCCCATTTTTTTGCAACATGTATGATGAGCATGGCAATAGAAAATATTATTCCTGTTGTTAACGCTGTTAAATGAATGGCCATTAATAACAACCAGGAGAACAATGTTATATTCAGTAATATTGAAAACAGCAGAAATTGCGTATAACGTATCTCGCGATTATCTTTCAGGCCGAGTTCAAATTGTTGCATTATTATTATTACTCGCTATAAAAAAATTACAGAGTTTATATAAAACCCTTGCCCCAACATTCTCGTCCCATTCATCATGGCTTACGCCTATCTCATTAAGATCGATCCCTACAATCTTTTTTCCTTTCTTCAACATATTTTTAATGAGATAAAAGATCTGTTCAGTCTGAAAACCGCCTTGAACAGGTGTGCCAGTATGCGGACATAATTTTGGATCCAATCCGTCGATATCAAAACTAATGAAAACATTCTGTGGCAATTCATCAATGATCTCATCTACGATCATCTTCCAGGTAACGCCTTCAAATTGTCTCTCTTTAATATCCTTATCAAACAGCGTTTTTATTCTACCATTACTGTTGTTGATATAATCCAGTTCTTCTTCACAAAAATCGCGGATACCTACCTGCACGAGTTTTTTTATTTCTGGAATTTGTTCCAGCGAATTGTACATGATAGATGCATGGGAATACACAAAACCTTCGTATGCTTCCCGCAAATCACAATGTGCATCTATCTGAAGTATTCCGAATTCTTTATTTTTCTCAGCTACTGCTTTAAAATATCCGAATGGCGTACTATGATCTCCGCCCAGCAGAATTACCAATTTATCCTGATCCAGTAATTCTTTCGTTTGCTGATACACCCAGTCATTCAGAAAAGCACTTCCTGCATTGATTTCCTTCATGGTTTTACACATGAATTTATTATCCTCCACTTTTTCTCCGTGAGAAATATAGTTGATATATAATTCAGCTTCCTTTCTCAGATAATCACTTTTAGTAAGTATTTTTTTATCAGGCTTGCGCATGTAATATCCTTGTTTCCATGCATCCTTTATTTCCGGATCAAAAAGATCTACCTGTAAACTTGCTTTAAATATGTGATCAGGCGCTCGGGCAGTTCCGGCATTGTAACTCACAGTTACTTCCCAGGGAATAGGCAGAATTACCAGCTTTGCTTCTTCTTCAGTAAAAGGCAATCCAAATACATTATTGTTGGGGTTACCTACGGAGCTGGGGTCAAATTGAGAAAGATCAGTCATTGTGAGCGGAAAATTTTTGCAAATATAGCTTTGTAACCTATAACGCAGGCGTTAAAATGACTAACAACAGTTATTTAAACTCGGTTTTCAACTAACTTTGCGCCAAATTAAGAATAGTAGAAATCTGCTCATTCAAATTCGCCGGTTTAGCTGGAAAAATATGAAAAAAACACATATCGCCATATTGATAGGAATAGCCGCGCTGATCGGCTGTCTATTAGCTTATTCGGTAGATTTTTCAACCTATGATACGATTGATTCTGCCAAAAATAAAGAAGGGAAATTTGTACATATGATCGCAAAACTCGATTTGTCTCAGCCAATCGAATATGATCCTGCGAACAATCCTAATTATTTATCGTTTTATGCTACAGACAGTCTGGGTGGTAAAACCAAAGTGGTGTACCGCAACAGTAAACCTACAGATCTTGAAAAAAGTGAAAGGATTGTAATGAAAGGCAATATGCAAAAAGATCATTTTGAATGCAAAGAGATCTTATTGAAATGTCCGAGTAAATATAAAGACGATAAGGAAAAATTGCAAAAGGGATTTGATGAAACGGTTGTCAATTAAACTAAAACGCTGTAATGATTTTTGAGGGAGAACATTTATTTGCCGGCCAGCTCGGCCACTTTTTTGTTATACTTTCTTTTGTAGCGTCCATCGTTGCCGCTGTTTCATTTTTTAAAGCTTCTAATCCAGGGAATATACACTGGTTAAAAGCCGGCAGAATTGCTTTCGGTGTTCAGGTACTATCCGTGATAATTATTTTTTCAGTAGTATTTTATATTTGCAGCAATCATTATTATGAATATATGTATGCCTACAAGCATGCATCCAAAGAACTGGAATATAAATACCTGCTGGCATGTATCTGGGAAGGCCAGGAAGGAAGTTTCTTGTTATGGTCGATCTGGCATAGTATATTAGGTGCAATTTTTATTATTTATCACAGAAAGAAACAGTCAATATGGGAAGCACCAGTAATGACCGTTGTGGCATTGGCGCAGTTCTTTCTTTTTACAATGATTCTGGGTATTTATTTTTTCGATATCCGAATCGGAAATAGTTTATTCACACTTACCCGAAATGAAATCAACGGGCCCATTTTTTCAGAACCCAATTACCTGAATTTCATACGCGACGGATTAGGTTTAAATGTACTCCTCCGCAATTACTGGATGGTGATCCATCCTCCTGTTCTGTTTTTAGGATTGGCATCTACCATTATTCCTTTTGCTTTCGCCTATGCAGGAATAAGAACAAAGCAATTTGGAGATTGGGTGAAACCTGCTTTGCCATGGGCATTGTTTTCTGCCTGTGTTTTAGGAGTGGGCATTATGATGGGTGGAAAATGGGCGTATGAATCATTAAGTTTTGGAGGGTACTGGGCCTGGGATCCGGTTGAAAATGCCTCACTTGTTCCCTGGCTCATTCTTATAGCAGGCTTGCACACCATGGTAATTTATAAAGCTACCGGCCATTCTTTGCGTGCGAGCTATCTGTTTATGATCCTGTCTTTTGTTTTTGTATTGTATTCAACCTTCTTAACAAGAACAGGCATTCTGGGAGATACCTCTGTACATGCATTTACAGAAGCCGGCAATGCCATGAATTTTCTGATAGGGCTTTTTGTTGCAGCTTTCACCTTGCCTTCTTTGTTTTTATTATTCCGCAATTTTAAAAAGATACCAGCTTTTCATACAGAAGAAACAACCAGTTCAAGAGAATTCTGGATGTTCATTGGTTCCATTGTATTTTTCCTTACAGCCATTTTTATCATTGCTAAAACTTCCGTTCCTGTTTACAATAAAATAACCGGCAGTAAGATCGCTCCGCCGGAAGATGTGGAATTTTCTTATAACAAGGTAGTGATCATGGTGGCCATCATAGTAGGATTGTTAACTGCCGTATCACAATATTTTAAATATAAATCTACTACCGGGAAATACTTTTTTAAGAAGATCGCTTTTCCCACAATATTGGCTGCATTGCTGATAGCCATTTTATCGGTTTTTTATCCGATGGAATATTATAAACATGGCATAGGATTTTTAGGGGCTATCTACGTTGCTTTATTTGCAGCTCTCTATGCGGCAATTGCCAACTCCTGGTATATCATTTCCATTTTGAAAGGAAAAATGAAACATGCAGGAGCATCAGTTGCACACGCAGGTTTTGCTTTAATGCTGGCAGGAATGCTGATTTCCTCTTCTAATAAAAATGTGATTAGCAGCAGCCGGGTTAATGGAATAACATTACCCGCGTCCAAAGATCCGATGACCAAACAAACGGATGATCCGCAGGAAAATTTAACGCTCATACGCGATGTGCCTGCCGGCATGGCTAAATATGATGTTACTTACCTGAAAGATTCTTCCGGTCATGAAAAAGGTAGAAAATTTTATAAATTATTATTCAGAGAAAAAGATAAAACTTCAAAAGGAAAAAATGATTTCGTTCTGGAACCTGATGTATATCTGATGAAAGATAATAACATGAGCAGTAATCCCGACACGAAATCATATTTGTCGAAAGACATCTTTACTTACATATCCTTTGCGCTTAACGATAAAACGGAAGACACATCGTCATTCAGAGAAGTAATCTTAAAGAATGAAAAAGACACTGCCTTTTATAAAAATGGTTATTTTATTTTAAAAAATGTAGTAAAAAATCCTTCCAACGGAAAATATAATTTCACCGCTTCGGATGCTGTACTTGCTGCAGATATTTTGTTGGTGAGTAAAGACAGCATGCGCTATAAGGCGATGCCGGCTATTCAGGTGGTGGGTGATGATGTTGCACAACTGGATGATACTTTATATGCGCAGAACATGTACTTCCGATTTATAGGAATAACCGAAGATCAGAAGATCAGGATTGGTGTGAAAGAGTCTGACAGGCTGATCGATTTTGTTACGGTAAAAGCTTATATCTTCCCTTATATCAATATGGTTTGGTTAGGTCTGGTGATCATGGCCATTGGTCTGTTAATGAGTATGATCAAAAGAGCCGGTTTATCAATTGGTTTGTCAGCAACCCTGCTCCTATTATTATCGTCAGGAATTTTTTATATGTTCCTGCTTGCTAACTAGCTTAACTTTTATTTAAGGTTACTTTATGAGGCTGTTGGTATTAATAAAGCGATGAATTGCTTTAAATTTACTTACATGAAACTGTTGCGTGCATTATTTTTTTTATTCATTTTTTGTTTTTGTATGTTCTGTGATACAAATGCACAAACTTCAAACGATTCTTTAATCCGCGAAGCCATTGTGTATAATGGTGATACTATTTCTTTGAGAACGCTTGAAAATATTTTTTTCTATTCTAAAATGAATGAGGCACGCATGAATGCAAATGCGAAATACAACCGATTGCGGAATGCCGTTTATGTTTGTTATCCTTATGCACGAAGAGCTGGTGTAGTACTGAACGATATCAATGAAAAAATAATTAATATACATGAGAAATCTATCCGGAAAAAGTATATCCAATCCAGAGAAAAAGAACTCAAAAAAGAATTTACGGATCCGTTGTCCAATTTGTCGGTTTATCAGGGAAAAGTTTTAATGAAACTCATCAACAGGGAAACCGGTAATAATTGTTACGATATCATAAAAGAGTATCGTGGCGGATTTACCGCACGTATGTATCAGACCGTTGCATTTTTTTTCAACAGCAACCTCAGGCAATCGTATGAAGCAGAAAGAGATGATGCTGTTATGGAAAAGTTAGTACTGGAAGTACAACGCATGTATGGGTATCGGGAACAGCGCAAAATGGCTTCTCTCAATTTATAAATATGCACATTTCATCTATTAGCTGTTAATAAGCACAAATTGCTTTTAAAGCAACTCTTGTTTAAGCACTTTTTCTCGTTTTTTAAAGTTATTTTGCATCCGCAATTGGATAGGAAAAATGAAAATTGATGTTTTAGCTTTTGGTGTTCATCCTGATGATGTAGAATTAAGTTGTGCCGGGGTTTTACTGGTTGAAA
>JANOAO010000012.1:0-8845 GCA_031411115.1 Bacteroidota bacterium | reverse complement strand
CGTATCTAATAATGATTTGAATAGTGAAAGCTATGTAAAGTATGCCAATGCAAAACCGCTAAATAAGGCCATGATGGAATGGTTTGTAAAAAATGCATTACCATCTGTTAACACAGCAGCAGATCCACGAATCAGTCTGGTAAAAGCCAATCTTGCAGGTCTGCCACCCACACTTATCATTGGTGCAGAAATAGATCCTCTTCAAACTGAAGGTAAATTATTGGCTGATAAATTAAAAGAAGCGAATGTTGAAACCGAATATAAATTATATGATGGCGTTACACATGAGTTTTTTGGAATGGCAGCAGTTGTTCCTCAGGCAAAAGATGCTCAGGCACTTGCAGTAACTAAAATAAAATCAGCTTTTAATCAATAATATTTATTGACTTACGAATTATATCAAACACTATTATTCTCGGAAATGTAGTAGTCAATGCATGCTCCAACATTTTAACCATGCTGTAAATCACTCTAAAAACATTGTAGCGTTTGCTTCCCTGATTTCCACGTGTTGTAGATTTATTTCTCACAATTAATTTTGTTGACGTCAACTTTTATCGGTTTGTTGAATACTGTTTAAGTAATATCGTTGTCTTTTAAACAAAACTAAGTTGGATTTTTATTTGTTATGTATGATATAGTATGCGTGCAAATAATCCAGAAGTAAATAATCAGTTAAGGTTGGCCTTAAGTACTTATGATAGCTATCATTCATTATTGTATGGCATCATTTTTAAAATTTGTAAAAACCCAATACTCTCGGAAAATATACTGGTAGAAACCTTCCAAACTTATTTCCAGAAAAATGAAGTGGACACAAATAATTCTCCTGCTTTTACCGACTTACTTAAAACGACCATTCATATCATTTCTGATAAAACTGCTCAATCAAAAAGGAGCGTTGCCAATATAATTTTAGAAGCCAAACGACAGAAAGTGGCTTAATCATATCGGTTAGTTATAAATATCTTATGCTGATAATAATGGGCTCACAACTGAATTTGGTTGATTTTATCGAGCTATATGCATTAAATAACAGCAGCATTTAAAGATCAAAACTTAAAACTCACAACTCAACACTCAACACACTCATAATTTTCTATTCATAATTCTTCAATCAAAATTCTCCGTTTTCAATTCTTCATTCTACATTCATAATTATTAATTCATAATCCTCAATAACTATCATCCGTTCTCTTCAACCTGATCACCGGCGGCGCAGAAACAATCAACGGAAATTTTTCAATACTTACATTGCTGGAATCCAAACCAAATCCTCTCTCTTCTGATAAAGAAACCTCTTTCATCCAAAAGTGGAATTTCATGATGAGGCTTTCAAAAAGCGGCAACTCATTATCGTTACTCAGGTATTTTTCCATTACAATAAACTGGAAATCGCCCACCACATTATTGGCATCGTGCAATTCATAAGGATTATTGATCTTCACTTCTTTACCTTTTACCAGATCCTGGATAACAGATTTGAACATCACATTTAATCTGGGCTGCACCCGAAACCCTAAACGGAAATCAACTCTTATAATATCATTTGGAATAATGTGCGTAACCACATACTCTGTTTTGTAAGGTTCATCAACTGTTTCAACATGTATGAGCCAATAGATATCTGCACGTTTCGGCTTTTTATTTAAAATAGAATAGATGATTTTATGTTCTATTTCTTTGGGATTTCCGGAACTGGTTAAATAAACAAGATGCGTGGCAAACTTGGGAACCGTTTTGTCATTACTCAACTCCTGAATCTTAGGAATATAATTTTCCAACCGTACAAATTCAACATAACGGTTTTTAATTTTTCTGGCCCGGTACCAATCATACATTATAAAAAATAAAATGCCGCCAATAATTACCGTTACAAAACCTCCATGCGGAAATTTATCTAGGTTGGCATAAAAGAAACTTAGTTCAATACACAAATAAACACCTAAATACAAATAAATTAAAATAGGTTTTACCCGACGGATCACTAAAAAATTTGCAAACAATACAGAAGTGGAGATCATGGTGATGGTGATAGCTAAACCATACGCCGCCTCCATATTAGAAGCTTTTTGAAAATACAATACAATGGCTACGCAACCTGTAAACAATAATAAATTGATGGCCGGTACAAATTGTTGTCCTTTGGCTTCCGTAGGATAATTGATTTTTAGTTTGGGTGATAAATTCAGACGAATCGCTTCACTTACCAGGGTGAAAGAACCGGATATGAGCGCCTGACTGGCAATGATAGTGGCGGCGGTAGCTATGGCAATGCCGAAATATAAAAACCAATGTGGCATCAAACCGTAAAATGGATTGAATCCTGATTCGATCATTTCTCCGGTGATCAATTTATTATTATAGTTTTTTAAAAGCCATGCTCCCTGTCCTAGATAATTAATAATTAAGGCGCTTTTTACAAATATCCATGAGAAACGAATATTCAATTTACCACAATGCCCGAGGTCGGAATACAATGCCTCTGCGCCGGTAGTGCATAGGAATACGCCTCCTAATATAAAAAATCCTCCCGGATACATCATTAGCAATCGTATACCATAGTAGGGATTAAACGCTTTTAAAACGGAAAGATCCTGTACCATATAAACAACACCTAACAAGGCGAGCATACTAAACCAGACAGTCATTACAGGCCCAAAAAACTTTCCAATGAAACTGGTACCAAATTGCTGCATAAAAAACAATACTGCCAGTATACCAATTACGATATACACAACGGTCCATTGACTGATATCATGCAGATAGGGAATTTGTTTTAAACCTTCTATCGCAGAAGTAACAGAAATAGGAGGCGTAATCATTCCGTCTGCCAGTAGGGCTGCTCCGCCGATCATTGCTGGAATTACCAGCCATTTTTTCCTTCTTCTTACCAAAGCAAATAAAGAAAATATTCCACCTTCTCCTCTGTTATCCGCCTGTAATGTGAGAATTACATATTTAATAGTTGTTTGAAGGGTGAGCGTCCAGATGATGAGTGATAACACTCCAATAATTAATTCTTCGGTTATAGTATTTCCCTTTATGATGGCATTTAAAACATATAAAGGAGAGGTTCCGATATCACCATAGATAATTCCTAAAGCAATTAAAACTCCGGCTACGGTTAATTTGTTATGCGAAGACATATAAAATATTTACGGGCACAAATGTATATGCCTTATTTCGTCTGAGTATTCGCCATCAAAATATCCTTATATAATCTTTATACCCTTCATACATTTGGGTGGAAATGAAAAAGCAAATTTTACGTAATGCAGGTAAAATGCAGCAATACATCATCAGTTGTTTGATTGTGATCGTTGTAGCCTCTACTTGTTTTATCTTTTCAAATATTATCGGTTACCACATCACAGCCTTATTGTTGCTGGTAACGGTATCTTTTCTGGCCATCACCTTTGATATTTTGCCCGTATTAGTTTCCGCCATATTGAGCGCTTTTATATGGGATTTCTTTTTTATTCCTCCGCGTTTTGCCATTCATGTGGAAACAACAGAGGACACTATTTTTCTGGTAATGTATTTTATTATTGCGATGGTTAGCGGTGTATTAACTTATAAAATAAGAAAGGCAGAAAAGAATGCACAACTGAAAGAAGAAAAAGCCAACAGTGTTAAACTCTACAACACCATTTTAAATTCTCTGTCACACGAATTGCGAACACCTTTAGCAGCCATCATCGGTGCTTCAGATAATTTGCTCGCTAACCAGATGCTCACAAAAGATGATCAGCAACTTTTGGTAGGTGAAATCTCCAAAGCAGCGTTGAGATTGAATCAGCAGGTAGAAAATCTGCTGAATATTTCCAGACTGGAATCCGGGCATATACAACCGAAATCAGACTGGACGGATATAACAGAACTCGTTCACCAGACTGTGAAAAATGTAGAAGAAAATAATCCGGGCAGGCGTATCAGTATAAGTGTGCATCCAGCCATGCCGCTTTGTAATATGGATAAAGGAATGCTGGAGCAGATCATCTATAATTTATTAAATAATGCGGCAATCCATACTGTAGAAAACTGTAAAATTGAAATTACTGCATTGTGTATTGCGGATCAATTACAAATTATTATTGAAGATGGTGGAGCTGGATTTTCAAATAAGCACATGAAAGATGTATTTAATAAATTTGCGAGAGATAGTAAAAGTATGAACGCAGGTTCAGGATTAGGATTATCAATTGTAAAAGGATTCACGGATGCACTTTCCGGATTAGTTGAATTGGAAAAATCTCATTTTGGTGGAGCAAAGTTCACCATCACCATTCCGGTTAAAACTTTAATGTTGAAATAATTAATATGAACAAATCTGAAATTCTGATCATTGATGATGAACCTCAGATAGCAAAGCTTTTAGAATTTACGTTACATACAAATGGATATTTAACCAAAGTAGCTGCTTCTGCAAAAGAAGGTTTGATTATGGCAGAAAATCATCCTCCGGAATTAATTTTATTGGATATTGGTTTAGGCGATGACAGCGGTCATAATGTTTTAAAAAAACTGAGGCGCTGGTATACTAAACCGGTAATCATTTTGTCGGTGCAAAAAAATGAAGAAGATATAATTCAGGCATTGGATAATGGCGCCAATGATTACCTGTCAAAACCCTTTCGTACAGGCGAATTGCTGGCTCGCATCCGGTCTGTTTTGCGTTCTGTAAATTTGGAAGAAGGAGAATCTTTACAGTTTTATAAAGACCTGAAAGTTGATCTCTCCACCAAAAGTGTCTGGAAAAAAGATCAACTTTTAAAATTAACGATCACGGAATATAATTTGCTGGCATTGTTCTTTCGCAATGAAGGGAAAGTACTAACACATCAATTTTTGTTGAGAGCGATCTGGGGTCCAGGATACATCAGTCAGACACAATATTTAAGAGTATTTATTGCGCAGATCAGAAAAAAAATTGAAGATGATCCGAACAGGCCGCAATTGCTGATCACGGAATCTGGATTAGGATATCGATTTACAGGCTAAGTTAAAAATGTTAAGTAAAAACCTAAAGTAATTAGAAGTATTATGTTGGTTTTTCATTTTTTTACCTCAACATTTTTATTTCCATCAACATCGTTGTGTCACTCACTTGTACTTTTCAGCAACGCTATGCATAAATTTAAATAAATCGATTTTGCATGCTTAGAATTGAGAAGAAACTTTAGATGAAGGTTTTCACTTTTAGGTTTTGCCTTTTGCTTTTTTACTTCAATATGGTACATACCAACGCCTGCAAATAAATCTCATCTGAACTTTTTCCAAATCTTTCAGTGAGTTGTTGCGTGGTTTTATGATATACAGATTCTTGTTTACAAATATCCTTGTCTTGTAAAAAGACAGCCAATGGCGAACCTTCAATGAAACCTTTTACCAGGTCACCTGCATTTTTATAAGCACTTTTTAAACGAACGGTTTCGATCTCAATATTTGTGAATCCTGCATCTATTAATAATGCGCGGATAGTATCTATATCAAAAAAAGAAAAAGGCCCTTTTTCTAAAAAGTCGGGGGCGTCTTCTGCAAATTCTGATTGAACATTTTTATTTACGATCTCCACAGCAGGATTGTTTTCAATTTTATCCCAGGTATTGAAAATAAGAACACCACCATTTTTTAATACTCTTCTGGCTTCTTTGAATGCCTTCAGTTTATCAGGAAAAAACATCACACCATATTGGCAAATGATCGTATCAAATGCATTATCACTATAAGGAAGATCCTGTGCATCAGCAACTGACCATACTACGCGTTCATCCTTGATTTTTTTCTTCGCCATATTCAGCATGTCAGGATTTATATCCGTCGCTGTAATTTTTCCTGATGGAGGCAAAATATCTAATAAATGGCTGGTAACTACTCCTGTACCACAGGCAATTTCCAAAACATATTGGAGGGTATATTTTCGTAATCTTTTTTTAAGATCAAGGGCATACGGTTCAAATAATACCGGGCCCAGGTATTCATCATATTTAGCAGGAATATTTCCGGAAAAGTGCATAGATAAATGTAAGTAAAAGACGTTAAAAGACTATAGATGCCTTATCACATGTTGAATTTAAAGATGAGTTTCTGTTTTTTTTAAATCATTTAGTAAATCCATTCACTTAACATTAACGTATTTGGTTTCTATCCAATATCAGCCTTTTTTAAAAGATATAAAATGCATAACAGAATTATATTGGTATTGGTATTGTTGGTTTTTTCTAAAATTTGTATTTCTCAATCGGGAAATGTGGTATATGTATTTGACGCCGATACTAAAATACCCTTGCAGGATGTAAGCATACAGGTTGATGATAAATTATTGTTTACCGATGAAAATGGCTTTTCTAACTTCTTTAATTCAAAATTAAAATCAGATTCCATATTTTTTGAAAAAGCAGGATATTCAAAAAAGGGATTATCCACAAAAAGTTTCCAATATCCGGTATCAATTTTTCTAAATAAAAGAATCACCAGCTTAACGGCTATTAATATAACTTCCGGAAACTCACGGAATATCTTTAAAACAATAAGCGATCTTGATATTCATTTACGACCGGTAAACAATTCACAGGAAGTTTTACGCATGGTTCCCGGTTTGTTTATTGGCCAGCATGCCGGTGGAGGTAAAGCTGAACAATTATTTTTAAGAGGTTTTGATATTGATCATGGAACTGATATTTCAATTTCTGCAGATGGTATGCCGGTAAATATGGTAAGTCATGCGCATGGTCAGGAATATGCAGATTTGCATTTTATCATTCCCGAACTGATCGAAAAAATTGATTTTAATAAAGGGCCTTATTTTGCTGACAAAGGAAACTTTACTACTGCAGGTTATGTAGATTTTAGAACCAAAAATTTCCTTTCAGACGATTTTGTAAAAGTAGAAGGCGGACAATTTAATACCTTCAGGGCTATCGTAGGAATTAATCTTTTAAAGAAAGTTGAAAAAATTAAAAGCAGAAGCTTCTACATAGCTGGGGAAGGTTCTTTTACACAGGGCTATTTTGATAATCCCCAGCATTTTCAAAGATTTAATGGGATTATAAAATATCATGGAAAGATAAGCCCTTCAAGTGTAGCCACATTTTCATTGACAGCATTTAATAGCCGATGGAATGCTTCCGGGCAAATTCCTGACCGTGCTGTTGCGGGCGGACTTACAGGTTTTTATGGAGCAATCGACAATACCGAAGGCGGCAATACATCACGTTATAATGTAAATGCTGAAATTCAGAGTAATGTATCAAATGGTATTGTGTTCCGTCAGCAATTGTATTATAGCAGGTATCATTTTAACTTGTTTTCTAATTTTACTTTTTTCAAAGGAGATTCTATAAACGGAGATCAGATCCGACAAAGAGAATACAGAAACATTTTTGGATACAATGGTTCTTACCGCAAAATTAATACAAAGAGTACCATTAAAATGGAGAGCAATGCCGGTTTACAAATCAGGTACGATGATATTAATGACATAGCACTTGATCATACAAAAAACAGAACCTCAATTATCAATACAAAAAAAAGTGGGGATATACATGAACTGAATATTGCAGGATATTGGTCGCAACGTTTTTCTTTTTCAAATCAATTAAATATCACTTCAGCATTACGCGCTGATTATTTTCAGAATAAATATGCAGATAAATTAAATTACTCAACTCTACAGTCAGATCAGTTTGTTATAAGTCCTAAAATTCAATTTAATTATCAGATAAACCGCAACGTACAATTGTACCTGTATTCCGGAAAAGGATTTCACAACAATGATACGCGAGTGGCCGTTCTGCAAAACGGAAAGAAAGTAGTACCACCTGCATATGGTGCAGATATAGGCACCATCATTAAACCCGGTAAAAAACTATTGATTCAAACTGCTTTTTGGTATTTATGGCTGCAACAGGAGTTTGTATATGTTGGTGATGAAGGGATAGTGGAAGCAGGCGGTAAGTCACGTAGAATGGGTTTTGATTTTTCTTTGCGGTACGAATTGTTGAATAATTTATTTGCCGATGCCGATGTTAGTATTGCTAACCCCAGAGCCACGGGCGTTAACCGAAATGAAAGTTTCTTGCCTTTAGCTCCCAGGTTTACTAGCGTAGGCGGCCTGACGTATAAAAAAATCGCCGGATGGAATGGAAGCCTTCGTTACCGTTATATGGCTAACAGACCTGCTAATGAAACCAATACTGTAATTGCAAAGGGATATTTCGTTACGGATGCTTCGTTGAATTTTACACAAAAGAAATGGGAGGCAGGCGTTGCTATTCAAAACCTTTTCAATGTAAAATGGAAGGAAACACAGTTTGATACAGAAAGCCAGTTACAGGATGAGAATACACCTGTTTCTGAAATCCATTTTACACCAGGCACACCTTTATTCGCACGCCTGAGTTTTACTTTATTCTTTTAGGATTAATCATCGTCGATTTCATCAAATGGCAGTAAATGCCTGTTTATTAGGTATGTAGCGTTCGATCCAAATGTTTCTCACAAATAATTCTTAATATTTAAAACCACGGTGTACGGTAGTTCGTACTTAAATAACAAACCTGTATAGAATACCTCAGGATTTGACTTATTGTTTACCTCTGTCCACACCTTTACATCATAAAAACAAATAAAAAATGAAAAAGAAAATTTACGCCTCCATTATGCTGGTAGCGATGTTCATGAACACGTTTCCGGTATTTGCATCCAGCCATCGGGAAGCTCCGATGATCGCTGACGATCCAACTGCAGACAACACCGACGTGTATGCTTTTAAAAGTCCAACCGATCCGAACAAGATCATTTTAATTGCAAATTACATTCCTTTCGAGATACCGGAAGGCGG
>JANOAO010000011.1:0-3940 GCA_031411115.1 Bacteroidota bacterium | reverse complement strand
AACACGTGCAAAATCTGTGGTAACATTGGTGATAGCAGTAGGTGATGAAACATTTGTAGCACCACCATTACCTCCGGCAAAAATTCCAAAAGTACTGTTTACCGGAACTGTTGCCCCACTAAGGTTACCATTGGTGGTACTACCCGTGAGTATACAATTTTTGATGCTGATACTGGCTGCCGTAGGGGTAGCACTTGAAGTGGCAATTCTGATAACAGAACTGAAATCCGTAGTAGCCGCAGCCGTATTGATGATCGTTAAATTTTTATTTATACCACCAGTGTTAGGATTATCTCCATCAATAGTTACATTATCCGCACCGTTAAGTTGAATAACACCAAACCCATTGGCCGGGCTGCCCTGAACAGTAATTCCATCAGCAGTTGGTCGAATTAAAATTTTTCTATAAGTGGCTGGATCCGCATCATTACTGTTCAGTGTGGCAGGAGATATCAATTCTACCAAACTTACATTGATACTAACCACAATAGAATCCTGATGAGTTCCATCATTGATCGCATCAAAAGCTAATTTTAGTGAAGTATAATTTCTCGGAGAGGAACCACCTGAAGAAAATACCGTTACATTTTGGGCATTTGTATACATACTCAATGCAAATACAAAACACAACAATGCAATAATTTTCCTGTAACCAGTTTTCAGAAAAGGTAGGTAAGTGTAAAGATTCTTCATTTAATGATTAGAATTTATCTTTTTTATAATTAATCAACTCACACACAAAAACGCACACCTGTGGCGTACTTTTTATGTTTAGCATAATCAGATAGTCTGTTAAGGGAGATTATCGTTTTTAATGGGATTGGACATACCTAATCATGTAAGCGCATTAGGCGAAGTGAAAATACTAAATATTATGCTATTATAATGAAATTGTTAACAGTATTTTTACAATCATTTTTATACAATTCACAGTTGTGGGAAACATGTGAATATCCATGAACATTTATATCTAAAAAACTGGTTTTATAATACGATAAATGTCTTCGAAACCTTTTGTGTTTTATTCATTATTTCGAGGTTGTATACACCTTTCATAGTTCCGTTCAATGATAATGATAACTTGTAAAAATCAGAATTATGTAAGATTCTCTTTTCTAGTATTTTTTTACCTAGTTCGTCTATGATGATTACTGAATAGTTGCCTGGAACAGCTTCCATTGTAAACATTAACGTCTGGTTGGTAACAGGATTTGATAGTATATGCACATTCATGTTTCCGCGGCCGATTTGTTGAACCACATTGCTAACTTGATTTGACTCATCATTTACGCCGGTTAACCTCAAATAATTACCTGTTAATGGAACAGTCACAGAATATTGGTTCCCTGACAAAAATGCAAACTCATCAAATTTCCGCCCGTCAGATGAGCTTTCTAAACGAAAGTTTTTAAAATCTCCTTCTGTTTTCCATTCTAATTGATCATTAATAATCGCAAGTCGAATAGATGAATTCATTTGTTTTTTACCATTCAAAATTACAAAACGGTTAGGAGCATACGAACCAGCTTCTTGATTCACAGAAAAATCATACACCAGCGTGTCCCCGTTTGTTGAAAGAGGGCTTCTGCTCCCCGTAAACCTGTCCCACAATACAAGCGGGAGGTTAGTGATGAATTCATGAGCAGAAATCTTAAAACGGTAATTTCGTGGCCGTAAATTCTGAATATGGTATTGTACGGAATCAGAAGGAACGAACAATTTTCTTTGTTCCGATACTAATATTACATTTTGATTGTATATTCCGAAATTTCCCCCCATATTTCTAATCTTAATGATATCATTTGCATCTATCCTATTGGTATAAGTAGGATGAAACGATACAATATTTCCATCTACTACCTTAAAACGGCCATCATTTTCTCCATAAAGCGTAGCAGAAATCGTGGCTATACCCAACCGGGAATTTGTACGGAATACATCCACATTACCTGAAGTTTTGGAACTTTCCTGAAAGGAAACAGTTCCCGAACCGCCAAAAGACCTTACAAAGAAAGCCTGTCCGCTCTGTATATTTTTAAAAGTAGTATTGGCAGGATAATTTACAGTACCTCCGGGAATAGGATACCAATTTGGAGGAACAATGGTTTGAAATCCACCTAATCCAAAAGCGCCGGACAATGTAGGATCCCACACATAAAATGCATTTTGAATATTAGCAGATTTAATTATAGTTGTAAAATCAACAGGTGAAGCGTATGGATTACCCACCGATTCAAAAGCATTGGCAGCAACTGTAACCGCAGGTGGAAGATTTGTAGGTGTATAAATTTCTCCTGCCTCCCTGATTGTTGTTGCTGTAGCAGCCTGCGAAGAGGTGATAACAGTTCTGTCTCCTCTGACAAATGTCATATAACCATTTGGATTAGTGATGGCTGTACCTGTTGTATTGGGTACACCATCCCATGAATCTGTGAGGTAATTGTATACCTTCATAGACGGTCCCGCAGGTGTATATACATCAAACATGGCCGGTAAAGGATTAATGTTAGAGGTAATTTGTAAACCATAGCCGTTGTACCTGCTTTGATTAGCAACCGTAGCTGTATCCTGCCAAGCTTGATTAATAGTTTGGGATGTATTAACCGGAACACTCAATAACTGCCATGATTTACCATGAACGTTCACTGGTAAATATCTTTCGACCACAAATTTACCGGATCCATAATTTATATTTACTCCAGAAGGAATTACAGCAATACGTGACGTTAATGAGGCAGTGGAACGCATAACTATATTACCAGATGCAAGATTTATTTTGCTTCCAGTTACAAATGTCAGTGTATTCAATACAGGCACATTCCTGTTAACCTGAACAATAGCAGTACCAGAATTATTGATGGTAAAGTTTTGAAGATTAATGGTTCCTGTTCCGGTGATATTCTGATCCGTATTTCCAGATAACTTCAGCAATCCTGTACCGTTGCTGCTTAGGGTAAGCGTTCCATCTAAAGTCACATTACCTTTAACTTCTATTCCTGTTCCATCAGCATTTCCCGAATTTGTTAAAGTACTTCCAGACCGAACTATAAGATTTCCTAATACTTGCAAAGGGGTAGCATTGGTATTATCAATAATCAATGCATTTACTGTTCCGCTTCCTGTACCACCAACATCTAATGTTCCTTTTATAGTTGCAAAACCGCTAAGCCCTGTATATTTCGTGAGCGTTCCGGGTACCCAAACTCCTGAAACGCTTTCGAAAGTTAGATTAGGATAATAGGCACCTATTGAAATGAATGGAATATTGGCATTGGTTCCGTTATACCGGATGATCCAGTTACCCGTAGCAGGAATGGTAGCTATTCCCCCTTCATAATTCGTCTGCCAAATACCCGCACCGGAATTATTAGTTTTTACTAGAGTGCCTGCCGCTCCCATCGACCACGTAGCACCAGTACTGAATACGGTTGTGGTTAAGCTGTTATCAGTATATAATCCATCAACGGTAAAATCAGAACCTGAAGCTCCATTTCCTATCGTTAAGGCGGTTCCTGCCGGATGAATCAAATTACCTCCGGACTGAATGATCAATTGATCTACAGTTATTGGATTTACATCTAATGTTATAACAGCACCATTTTCAATACTTATGTAATCTGAAGATGTTCCGGTAGGATAAGTACAGGCACTCGTCCATGGTCCGGCAAGAGAAGTTGCCATCAGCCACGTATTAGCGGCAGACCAGTTGCCAGTAACCACTGCCGTTTTAAAAAACCGGTCTGCATTTAAAGTAAACTGTGCTGCATTACTGGATGCTGTACAACCTGAGTTTACCGCCTCTACATAAAACTGGTAATTATTAAATACGGTCAAATCTCCTGTAATGGTCACCGTGTTGGTAGTTGCGCCAGATATTGTTGCACCTAACACAGTACCGTTGGTAAGGTTAGTCCACCCTGTTGCGGTATTCAGGTCATTA
>JANOAO010000010.1:0-93495 GCA_031411115.1 Bacteroidota bacterium | reverse complement strand
GTTACCTTATCATCAAGCACACCGGGAACGTATACAGTTACCAATACAGTAACCGTAAACGGATGTACTTCATCATCTACTGCATCAATCACCGTAAATGCAACACCTGTATCAACGTTCAGTTATGCCGGAAGTCCTTATTGTACCAACGGTGGAACAGCTACTGTAACATTAGGAACAAATGCTGTTGCCGTAACGTTTACTTCTGCTGCAGGATTAACATTGAATGCAACAACGGGAGCGGTTACCTTATCATCGAGCACACCGGGAACGTATACGGTGACCAATACTGTTACAGTAAATGGTTGTACATCATCATCTACTGCATCAATAACAGTTAATGCAACTCCAGTATCAACGTTCAGTTATGAAGGAAGTCCTTATTGTACCAATGGCGGAACAGCTACTGTTAACTTAGGAACGAATGCTGTTGCCGGAACATTTACATCCACTGCAGGATTAACACTGAATGCTGAAAACGGAGCAGTTACCTTATCATCGAGCACACCGGGAACATATACGGTTACCAATACAGTTACAGTAAGTGGGTGTACTTCAATATCTACTGCCTCTATCACCATCAATGCAACACCTGTATCAACGTTCAGTTATGCTGGAAGTCCTTATTGTACCAATGGCGGAACAGCTACTATAACATTAGGAACAAATGCAGTTGCCGGTACATTTACTTCTACCACGGGACTTGATCTTGATCCTGTTTCAGGGGATGTAAATTTATCATTTAGCACACCGGGAACGTATACGGTTACCAACACCGTTACTACTAATGGATGTACTTCTTCTTCTACAGCTTCTATTACTGTTAAAGCAATACCTGTAGCAACATTTATATATACAGAAAATCCTTATTGTACCAACGGTGGTACTGCTACTATTACGTTAGGAACGAATGCTGTTGCCGGAACATTTACATCTAGTGCAGGATTAACACTGAATGCAACAACCGGAGCTGTTACCTTATCATCGAGTACACCGGGAACGTATACAGTTACCAATACAGTAACAGTAAATGGATGTACTTCTTCATCAACTGCATCCATAACAGTTAATGCCACACCCGTATCAACGTTCAGTTATGCCGGAAGTCCATATTGTTCAAATGAAGGTATAGTATCAATTACCTTAGGAACTAATGGAGTTGCCGGAACATTCACTTCTACCACGGGACTTGATCTTGATCCTGTTTCAGGTGATGTAAATGTATCATTTAGCACACCAGGAACCTATACGGTTACCAACAACGTTACCGTAAATGGATGTTCTTCGTCAGCAACTGCTTCTATAACAATTGTTCAGGGACCGTCTGCAACTATTACGTATAATGGAACACCATTCTGTGCTACAGCAGGTACAATTTCTGTACAACGTTCAGGAACTGCAGGTGGATCATATTCAAGTTCTGCAGGTTTATCAATTAATGTTTCTACAGGGGCTCTTAATACCTTAACAAGTACACCTGGAACTTATACAGTTACCTACACCATTAGTGCCACATCGGTTTGTGCGATATATACAACCAACACGTCAGTGACTATCACTTCACCGGTAATTGTAAACGTAGAAATCGATTCGTTAATTCAATGTACGAATGGAAATACCACTGTTAACGTATCTGCAACAGGTGGAACGGAACCATATTCCGGGACAGGAACATTTACTGTTATTGCAGGAAATTATAATTACACCGTAACAGATGCAAATGGGTGTTCAGGAAATTCAAGTATCACGGTAACGCAACCTTCTCCTCTGGCAGGCCCGGGAACTATTTCAGGAATATCGGATGTTTGTCCTTACATAGGTGCAGACACCAGTATTGCCTATACCATCAGAAAAGTAACGGCAGCCACTTCTTATATCTGGGTTATTCCTGATAATGCACAAATTATCGGTGCACAAGATGATACAACTATTTTAGTAAAATTTGAAACCGGATTTGTAAGAGGAAACATTATAGTTTTTGCAAATTCTGAATGTGGCATCAGTGCCGATAGCTCTATATTTTTTGTAGAACGAAAAGCACCCTATCTGGGAGTTGGAATCATTGCAGGACCTACAGAAATATGCAGTACTGTAAATAGTGTAACTCCGGTTAATTATTCGATTACGCCGGTTCAATACGCAACTTCTTATGATTGGCAAGTTCCTGCCGGTGTGATAATAACCGGAGGGCAGGGAACTACAACTTTACAGGTTACATTTACAGATGCGTATACTTCCGGTGGAAGAATAAGTGTACAGGCCAAAAATTTCTGCAGTGAAAGTGTAAGAAGATATACTTATGCCATTGCTAAAAAATTACCGCTCGCACCAGGAATTATAACAGGACCTGTTGACGCTTGCCCGTACATGGGCCGTGATACATTGATTACCTATTCTATACGTTCTGTTTTCAATGCTGCTTCTTACAGCTGGAGAATACCTGCCGGAAGTATATTAATGAGTGGTCAGGGAGATACAAGTATCACCATAAAGTATTTGAATTCTTTTGTGAAAGATACAGTTTCTGTGTATTGTGTTTCTAATTGCGGAAACAGTGGCTTACGTTATCTTGTCGTATCCAGGAAATTACCTGGTTTACCGGGCTCTATTTCCGGGCCTACAGATGTTACAACGGTTATTCAACGAGATAGTGCTGTAAAATATTCTATCAGAAAAGTGTTAAATGCAACCGGCTATGTATGGACGGTTCCAGCAAACGTTAACGTATTGTCGCAATCAGATACTTCCATAATTGTAAAATTTGAAAGTTCATTTATCTCAGGAACTATTTCCGTGGTTTCCCAAAATAACTGTGCTACCAGTTCTGTGAGAAATTTAATCGTGTCACGTAAATTACCTTCAACACCTTTAATTATAACCGGTTCTACTAATGTTTG
The DNA here is from genome assembly GCA_031411115.1 of Bacteroidota bacterium. Lineage (GTDB taxonomy): Bacteria > Bacteroidota > Bacteroidia > Chitinophagales > Chitinophagaceae > Ferruginibacter. The sequence goes on along the minus strand of JANOAO010000010.1, from coordinate 90,598 downwards.
CAATGTGATTGGTACCAATAATTTTGAATGGTATAAAATAAATAAAGTGAGTTCCGCATCTTATTACATATGGACAGTTCCCTCCGGGGCGGAAATTATTTCCGGCCAGGGTGATACAGCCATACAGGTGAAATTCTATAATGGATTTGTATCAGGATCACAGATCTCTGTGAGGTCAGCTATTGATGGTGCCACCAGTGCTGCAAAAGTTTTGAGTATATATCTGAAACTTCCTTTAGCTCCTGTATCTATAACAGGTCCAACAGTAGTTTGCAACTTTATTTCTCAGGCATCAACGGTAACGTATTCAGTTAACCCTGTAGCAGGAGCTACATCTTATAACTGGATCGTGCCTGCAGGGTGTACAATTTTGTCAGGACAAAATTCTACATCTTTATATGTATGGTTTGAATCTTCTTTCACGAGTGGAAATATATCGGTGTCTTCACAAGCAGGTTGTGGCTATAGTGGTTCCCGTGTTTTAGCGGTCAGTAAATTACCGGCAAAACCATCTGTAATCAACGCTTCCGCAAATGCATGTTCGGGATCGACTGTATCTTATTCTGTTGTAAGTGTTGCCGGTATAACGTCTTACTTGTGGACATACCCTGCAGGAACAACAGTTTCCGGACAAGGCACTTCAACATTATCTGTTAGCTATCCTGTTCCATTTACTTCAGGAACTATTACCGTAAAAGCTTTGAATGCATGTGGCTCCAGCTACGCCTCATCTTTAGCAGTTTCTTCTGCTGCATGTACAGGTGCAAAGTCCAATAATTTATTTTCATTTAATACAACAGAAGCTTCCGTTTTTCCAAATCCTTCTGCCGGAATATTTGTAGTTAATATACCATTTCAGGAACGTAACGAGAGGGTTAAACTGAGGTTGATGAAGATATCTGGTGAGATCGTGTGGGAAACTTCGATATTCAACACAGATGGAAATGTTAGAAAGGAAATCAGGAAGACGGATCTTTCATCAGGTATTTATATCCTGCAATATGCTGGAAAAAATGAAAGAGGAGAGTTGAAGATCGCAATAGAACGTTAGTTGTAAAAATAAAAGCACTTTGAAAAAAGTGCTTTTATTTTATATATCAGTTGAAAAATTAAATGGTGTTGTTATATTCACCACCTGTTGCTCTATTTTGAGCCGTTTTAAAAAGATCTTTTGCCTGATCAGGAACATATTTTTCAAAAATATTTTTGGCTTTTTCTTTTACATCAGCAGTGAGTTTTTGTTTGGCCTCCGGCGTCATAGATGAATACTTGTAATAAGCATAAGCTGCCAGACCCGCAAATACCAATAATTTTTTATTCTGTAACATAGTTTGAGATTTTTAATGATAGTTAATTATCTAAACAATAAAATATCATACCATTTTAGTTGCAGCTTTCCACTGTGGCATTTATGAGACGATCGTTAATAGCATCGCATTTAGGTTTCAGAAAATTGAAACTGCCATTTTTTACAGCATATTTGCCTTTGGTGTGGATGAATAAAGCACATTGTTCTGCCTGTTCGCGCTGATGGCCGCATATTTCGATCAAGGTTTCAATCACCCAGTCAAATGTGTTTACATCATCATTCCATACGATCAGTGAATAGGAGGTAGTAGTAATTTCCAGAATATCTGTATCACCAGAAGGGGCATATGCAGGATCGTAGGTTGAATTTTTCATTTTTTGAGAATGTAAAAATACCAAAAAAATTAAGTTGAAAAAAAATGTAGAATTTATTTAAATATTTTTTGTTCGATTAGAAATCCCCTTATCTTTGCCCTCCCAAAAAGGGAGCATAGCTCAGTTGGTTTAGAGCATCTGCCTTACAAGCAGAGGGTCCGCGGTTCGAACCCGTGTGCTCCCACAAAGATCCCCGGTTTAACCGGGGTTTTTTATTTCCATTCTTCCGCGCGTTTTGTTCAATGCAATAATTTATTCTGTAAAGCGTTTAATTGGGTAGTCAATAAAATTTTTATGAATTATCCAATTCTACCTAAAAAAACCAGGCATTTATTTGCATTGCTGATGTGCACCCTTACATCCTTTGGAGTAATGTCTCAAAGTACACCTAAGTTCATGCGGGCAAATTTATACATGATACCAGCAACAGGTTCCAAAGTGCTGGTGGATGGAAATTATACCCAATATGATAATAACTACAGTAATGCTGTGGATATTCAGGACGTATGGAAAATGACAAATACCGGTGAAAACTTTGGTATTATCAGAGAGGGATACACTTTAGTAATGGAAAGAAGAAAAGAAATTCCGTTAACGGATACTACTTTCTTCAGAATGTGGAACCTGCAACCCAGAAATTATCAGATAGAAATAATTGCCCGTAATCTTAGCCAACCGAATTTACAAGGATCATTATGGGATGATTATACCAGAACCAGCTCACTAATCAACATGGGTGATACGACACGTATTAATTTTACCATTAGTTCAGATCCGGCTTCCTATGCATCCAACCGGTTCAGAATGGAATATAATACGGTATATATAAGTTCACTCCCTGTAATTTTTAGTTCCATTAATGCCTATAGAAAAGGGGCAGGAGCAGTTGTCAACTGGAAAATTGCTGTGGAAACGGATGTGGCCTATTATGCCATCGAAAGAGCTTCCAATGGAAATGATTTTGAAGAGATCGCTACGCAAAATGCATTCAATGATGGTAATTCTCAAAACTATTTTTATTACGACAGAAATTTATCCAGGGGAAGTCATGTATACAGAATTAAAGCCGTGTATAGAGACCGCAATTTTGCCTACAGTGAAAATGCAAGAACCCTTGTAAGCAGTCAGATAGCTGAAACTATTTCGGTATATCCAAATCCGGTTACCAATAAAAAAGTGCAAATACAATTTTTTAATACAGAAACTATGAAATGCCGTATTGCCTTTATTAATTCAAGTGGTAAAGAAATCTGGTCAGAATCATTGGTAGTGCCAGCTGGCGCAAACCGATCTGTACAATTACCACAACATATTCCCTCAGGTATTTACAGATGTATTTTATCGGATGCTACAGGTATAAAAGAATCCAAAACCATCATTGTGTTATAATTTAAAAAAATTAATATATCAAATTAAACGGCAATTCTCTTTGAATTGCCGTTTTTCGTATACATCTTTGTACCGGATTCTCTTGAATCCATACCTCTTACCTTTCAATTATCTATTGAATTACCACACGAGACAAACTCTCGGTCCATTTTCTACGTATAACCCTGTGTAGCACCCTTTAGCCTGCGAAACAGAAGTATTCCATTGTTCAATGTTCATGAATCACCGTAACCTCGGCTTATTTCTATTACTATACGAAAGTGGACATTATGAACAATTTATTACGTATCCCTAACTTCACATCAATAAGAATCATTGCATTCTTGTTTTTATCTGCATTACTTAATCAGTCTGAGGCTCAAACCATTCAGACTTTCAACGCATCCGGAATTTTTACTATGCCCACTGCTGCAGGAGTAACTTCGGTTACGGTTCAGGCATGGGGTGGTGGTGGAGGTGGTGGAACCGGAGCAGGAAGAAACCGCGGCGGTGGTGGTGGCGGTGCTTATGCCAGCAGCGTGTTAACACTTACTCCCGGAAATAACTATACGGTTACAGTTGGAAATGCAGGCGGACCGGGAGCGAATGGTGGGAATTCCAGTTTTAATACAAATTCAGTAATAGCGGCTGGTGGAAACGGATCTGCAACCCTTTCGGGAGGTGCAGGTGGTACTATATTTGCCAGTACCGGAACAGTGAGATGGCCTGGTGGAAACGGTGGAACAGCCAGTAATGGAAATAATGATGCAGGAGCAGGCGGCGGTGGTTCAGCTTTTACCACATCTGCAGGATTAGCAGGCGGTAATAATGTAACTGGTACTCCGGGAGTAGGTGGAAATGGAACGGGTGCAGGTGGAAATGGAGGTGCTAATACTCAAAATGGATTAAGTGGTAGCCTGCCTGGTGGCGGTGGTGGCGGACGAGGAGACGGTGCTTCAACGTCAGGTGCTGGCGCAACAGGAAGAGTGGTGGTGAGTTATACCTGTCCAACTTATGGTACAACTGCAATTTCTGCTTCAACAATATGTGCAGCTAATTCTTCAATCATTACTTTAACCGGAACTGCATCTGCTTTACCAACTGGAAATTATATAATCACCTATAATCTGGGTGCACCTAATGCGGCAACGGGTTTAACTGTTAATGTAAATGTGACAACAGCAGGTACAGCTACTTTTTCAACACCTGTTTTAAATAATGCTGGTACTACTTCAATTACCATTACAAACATCAGTTCCGGACCATGCAACGTTGCTCAGGTATCTGGAAATACAACAAATATTATTGTAAGGCCAATGCCTTTGGTAACCATTTCAGGACCATCAACGGTGTGTATGAATGGCAATGCGTTGATAACTTTTACTAACCCGCAAAGCCTGCCGGTATCTGCCACTTATACAATTAACAGTGGAGCTAATACAACCATAAACATTGCGGCAAACAGTAGTTCAACTTTAGCGGTTAATACCAGTTCAGTAGCAACATTTAATTATACTTTAGTGTCTGCAGCTTATCAGGCAGCGCCCACCTGTTCCAATACAATTTCAGGAACAGTTATTACAACGGTTACCGCATTGCCGAATATCTATACGGTTACCGGCGGTGGTGATTTCTGTAATGGAGGCAGTGGAGTATTGATTGGATTAAACGGATCTGAGGCGGGGTTCAGCTATCAACTTCTAAGAAATGCTATACCAATTCCGATTTTACCTGCTGCAGGAACCGGATTTGCGCTTGACTTTGGTTTATTTAACAATGCAGGCACCTATACTGTTGTTGCAACCAATAATACAACCGGATGCCAGATTAATATGTCGGGTAGTGCCCTGATTAATATTAATGCACGTCCTACAGCTTCTATTTCTGGTACAGCAACAATATGCAGCGGAAGTTCAACTACATTAATTATAGCAGTTACGGGAAGTGGAACCCTATCAGGAACCTTATCTGATGGTACACTTTTTTCAGGGACGGCTCCACTTATTACCATAAATGTATCACCTGTTGCTACAACTATATATTCAGTTGCAACATTGACTGATGCCTTATGTGCGGCAATACCTGCAGATCTTTCAGGATCAGCAACCATTACCGTTAACCAACCCGTGGTTATTACAACACAGCCTGTTATAACGCAAACAGTTTGTAAAAATTCCAATGCCAGCTTATCCGTTGCAGCAACCGGAACAGGTTTAACGTACCAATGGTATAAAGGAATTACGCCTTTATCAAATGGCGGCAGAATTTCCGGTGTAAATACACCTACACTTAACATTAATTCAGTAGTTCCTGCAGATGCAGCGGCTGATTATAAAGTGCTGGTTTCTGGAACAACACCTTGTACAGCATTAATGTCTGATAACAGTCAATTGATCATTAGTCAGGAAATATTTTTTACTACACAGCCATTAGCAACGCAAACAGTTTGTTCCGGTAGTTCCGCTACTATATCTGCAACGGCTACCGGCAACGGACCATTTCAATATCAGTGGTATTTCGGCAATACGCCGGTAAACACTGGTGTTTCTGAAGTTTCGAATGCTACTTCCATCACAACTACGCTTCAGATAAATCCAGTTGGTTCAGGCGATGCAGGAAATTATTATGTAACTATTTCCTCTACAGGAGGCACCTGTGCAGCAGAGATATCCAACATATCGGTACTGAATGTTCAATTGCCATCAACTGATCCAACATCAGCTTCTGCATCTTCAACAACTATATGCAGTGGACAGAATACAACGCTTATTTTAAATGGAGGAGGTGGAGGAACAGGTGAAACTATTCGCTGGTTTACTTCATCATGTGGAGGAACATTGTTAGGTACAGGCAATAATTTAGTTGTTAACCCAACTTCTACAACCACTTATTATGGAAGATATGAAACACCTGCACCTTGTTCATTAAACACCAGTTGTGCATCTGTAACAATTACCGTAAATAATATTCCGGCTAATCCAACATCAGTTACGGCATCTGCTTCAACTATTTGTGCCGGACAAAGTACCACCTTAACATTGAATGGTGGCGGCGGAGGTACTGGTGAACTCATACGCTGGTATACATCATCATGCGGAGGAACTTTGGCAGGAACCGGAAATAATCTTTCTGTTTCACCTTCAACCACTACCACTTATTTTGGAAGATATGAAACAACCGCACCGTGTGCTGTAAATTCAGCATGTGCATCGACAACCATCACGGTAAATACTATTCCAACAGATCCTGTTTCTGCAACAGCATCTTCTACTACCATTTGTAATGGACAGAGTACAATCCTGACGTTGAATGGTGGCGGCGGTGGAACGGGTTCAGTAATTCGATGGTATACTGCTTCATGTGGCGGAACTTTAGTGGGAACAGGAAATAATTTATCTGTATCTCCAACAACTGCTACCACTTATTACGGAAGATACGAAACCAATGCTCCTTGTTCATTTAATACCATCTGTTCATCTGTTAGCATTAACGTAAATCAATTGCCTGCAAATCCTGTTTCAGCTTCTGCATCTTCAACAACTATATGCAGTGGACAGAATACAACGCTTATTTTAAATGGAGGAGGTGGAGGAACAGGTGAAATTATTCGCTGGTATACAACTTCATGCGGTGGATCATTAGCAGGAACTGGAAACAATTTTACTGTTTCACCTGGTACAACTACTACATATTTTGGAAGATATGAAACTGCTGCACCCTGCTCAATTAATTCAGCATGTGCATCTGTAACTATTACCGTAAATACAATTCCTGCAAATCCAGTTTCTGCAACGGCATCTGCAACAACAATCTGTAACGGACAAAGCACTACACTTACTTTGAATGGCGGAGGTGGAGGAACAGGTTCAATTATTAACTGGTATTCAACTTCCTGCGGAGGAACATTAGTTGGAACAGGAAATAATCTTTCCGTTTCACCAACTACTACCACTACTTATTATGGAAGATATGAAACTACAGCACCTTGTTCTACAAACAGCAGTTGTGCTTCTGTTACTATTACAGTAAATTATGCACCTGCTAATCCAACATCTGCAACAGCATCTTCAACCACGATTTGTAACGGCCAGACTGTAACCTTAATATTGAATGGAGGTGGTGGAGGAACCGGTCAGGTGATCAGATGGTACACCACATCATGCGGAGGAACATTGGCAGGTACAGGAAATAATCTTTCTGTATCACCCATTACAACAACAACTTATTTTGGAAGATACGAAACGGCTGCGCCTTGCCTTATTAATTCATTATGTGCATCTGTAACCATAACGGTTAATCAATCTGCCGTTAATCCTGTTAGTGCTTCGGCCACTCCTGCTGCAATATGTATAGGAAGTTCTTCCACACTAAGTATTTCCGGTGGCAGTGCAGGAACTGGTGGCATCATTCGCTGGTATACTTCCTCTTGCGGTGGTACATTAGCGGGTACAGGGAACAACTTATCTGTATCGCCAGCTACTACCACAACTTATTTTGGAAGATATGAAACTACTGCACCATGTTCTTCCAACACAATATGTGTAAGCACTACTGTAATAGTAAATCAATTAGCTACCGCAAATGCAGGATCAAATATTTCTTTGTGCGGAGACGCATCTCAGGCAACACCTTCCGGTGCTACTTCTATTAACGTTACAACAGGCGCAACGGCAACCAATTATTCATTTGTAACTTGGAGTACAAGTGGTACGGGAACTTTTGCTAATGCAAATTCTTTAACGCTTGCAACTTATACACCTAGTACAGCAGATAAAAATGCCGGTTCAGTAACCTTAACTTTAACTGCCGTGGGAATCAGCCCTTGCGCAAATGCCGTTTCTACAAAAGTTCTTACGCTGGGTAAAACAATCGTTAATGATGTACAATTAACTTCTATATGTTCTGCAGGTAATACGGTAGTAGTAGTTATTTCACAAGGATCGTTGCCTGTAACAGGCGGAAATGGAACATATAGTTACCAATGGCAATTCAGTACACCTGGTAATTCAAATTTTGTTAATATTCCGGGGGAAACAAATCCTTCGTTATCAGTTACACAACCATCCAACAATGGATTTTATCGCAGGATCATTACATCTGGTGGTTGTACCTCATATTCAGCAAGAATACACGTGAATGCCAGTAATGTACTTCTTTCCTCTTCATTTTCAGTTACAGGTGGTGGTGCCTATTGTTCAGGAGGTGCTGGAGTACCTGTAGGACTGACTAATTCTATTGATGGTTTGCCGGAATTTTTTGTGATGTATAATTTATACAGAGATGGTGTTTATACCGGTGTTTCCGTTCAGGGTACAGGTGCAGCATTTAATTTTCCTAACCAAACGGTTGCCGGCACTTATACAGTACAAGCGGTGGTGAGTGTAGTAAATGGTGGAACCTGTTCACCTCAGAATGTTTCAGGAAGTGTTATAATTTCAATTGATGCGCCAATACCTGCCGTTTCTGTTGGAGGAAACCAAAATTTATGTAATGTATTCGGTGCTACTATAACCGGAAGCGATCCTGCACCTTACTCCGGTGTTTGGACAAGAATCAGCGGATCGGGTACGATAGTTACACCTGCTGCATCTACAACAAATGTTACAGGCCTTGCTATTGGTGATAATATTTTTCAGTGGAAAGTGGCCAACGGAACATGCCGTGATTCAGCCAGGGTTACCATAAAAGTTGATCCCCAACTTGCCTTTACACAGCAACCTGTTTCCGTAACATACTGCCCAGGAGAAAATGTAAATTTCAGCGTTGCTGTAACCGGATCATTACCTGTGTATGCATGGAAAATTAGTACTGATGGCGGTGTAACATATAACAATTTAGTTAATGATGCCTTTCATTCAGGAGCAGGAACTGCTACACTTTCGATTACGGCACCAACACTAGCCATGAGTGGCAATTTATACCAGTTACTAGTTACAGTAGGTGCGCCATGTAATACAAGCATACTTTCAGTTCCGGTTTCTTTGTACATCAAAAATCAGTGGATTGGAAATATAAGTGCAGACTGGAACAATCCTGCCAACTGGAGCGGCAATGCAACACCAAGTACCATTTGTGCAAACGTATATGTACCTGCAGGAAGACCGTTTAATCCGGTTTTATCAAGCGGGATGTCGGAAATACAAAATCTCATTATAGATGCTACAGCTTCTGTAACAGTGGATAATGCCACTCTTAAAATAGCAGGCGTTATCACCAATAACGGAACATTCAATGCAATAAAAGGTCACCTTGAATTTAATGGTACATCACCACAAACGATTGCTGCAAATACTTTCTTTAATAATGGTTTAAATGATTTGACCATCAGCAATACTGCGGGAACATTAACACTGGGTGGAGCGCTGAATGTTTTTGGGCGCGTATCATTTACAGGAACCGGTAAAACTTTTGTTACTAATGATTATTTAACATTAAGATCTACGCTCAACGGAACGTCATCTATTGCCGAAATTACTGTGGATGGTGCCGGAAATGCATTAAATGATATTACAGGAAAAGTAACTGTTGAAAGATATATTTCCGCATTAAGAGCCTGGAGATTCTTATCCATACCTACAAATACTACACAAACTATTAAACAAAGCTGGCAGGAAAATCAGCCAACGAATTCTACTTCACTAAATGGTTTTGGAATTCATATCACCAGTGAAAGACCAACCTGGTTAACAGATGGATTTGATCTGTACACACCGAATGGTGGAACTATGAAAACCTATCTTCCTGCAACAGATACCTGGAAAAGTATCAACAGTACCTTAAGCCCTATCGCAACCACAGATGGATATATGGTTTTAGTAAGGGGAGACAGAACAGTAAATGCTTTCGGTCAGGCACCTAAACCAACTTTACTCAGAACTTCCGGTAATTTATTCATGGGTAAACAAACTGCACGTGCTGTACCTGCCAATCAGTTCACAGTTATGGGCAATCCATATGCATCTGCTATTGATTTCAGTAAAATAGCCAAAACCGGTGGTGTGCAGGATGTATTTTATGTATGGGATCCAAAATTAGCGGGATTAGGTGCATGGCAAACTTTCATCGGCTTAGGAACATCTTATTTTGCAGTTCCGGGAGGAGGAAGTTATGCAGGTGAAAATACAAATATTGAGTCGGGACAAGCTTTCCTTGTACGGGCAGTAGGTACGCCGGGAACGATCACCTTTGAAGAAAATAATAAAGTTAATGGCAGTTTCACAGTTTCAAGAACCAGTAATCAGCTGTCTTATCTGAAAACTATTTTGAAATCAGGAACGTCTGTTATTGATGGTGTGGTGAATATTTTCGATCAGAATTATTCTAATGCTGCAGATAAACATGATGCATTGAAACTCGTTAGAACGGGGGAAACAGTTTCTATTAAAAAGGATAGTAAATATCTGGCTGCAGAACAAAGCCAGCTTACAGCCGAAAACGACTCTATTCAGTTTTCAATGGGGCAACTCCGTCGTCAAACTTACCAGTTTGAATTTACGGCCCAAAATATTCCGGCCAATGTTTCGATGATATTTATAAAAGATAAATATTTGGGAACAGTATCACAAATTGAATCCTCTGGCAATTCAACTTACAATTTCGTTGTAAATGCAGATACGCGTTCTTCTGATGCAGATCGATTCCAGATTATATTTAAATATGCTATGCTTTCCGCTGTAAGAATTACAGAAATTTCTGCAAAGAAAAAAACAGCAAACGTAACTACTATTAACTGGAAGTCCTCAACAGAATCTGGTGTTTACTTTTATACGATTGAAAGGTCTGTGGATGGCAATGCGTTTGAATCAATTGGATCTGTTCGTGCTGCCAATAATCTGGTATCCAATGAATATACTTTTGATGACAGAAATGTTTCAGGAACTGAATTGCGTTATCGCATTAAGGTAAATTTAGCCGACGGAAATAAAATATTTAGCGGCATAGCAACGGTTTATTATACAACAGATAATGGGCAGATCAGCATTTATCCAAATCCTGTTGTAAATAAAAAAATAAATATCAGTTTCAATAATGCCATTGAAAAGGTGTATACCATTTCCATTATTAATGCAGAAGGCAAGGAGATATATTCTGAAAACAGTACAACTCAATCAGGTGCGCAAAAAGCAATTCAGTTAAGTAGCCACATGCCCGCAGGAAACTATACATGTATTATCATCGATAAAAACGGTTTACGGTCTGTTCATTCTATTGTTATATTATAAAACAAAAATATTTTTGATTTAAAGAGAGAAACTGCATGGTTTCTCTTTTTTTGGTCGGAATATTGATTAAGTAATCATATCTTTACGAGTCAATTTCAGCTACTTACCAATATCATTGAAACGCTATCTCACGTTAAAAAGGTAAGTAATGATTACATGTTTACGCTATTTATTAGTTCTCAATATTTGTATACTTGGTATTAATGCTAATGCACAGGTGGCTACCACCTACAATTTTTATCAGTCATTAGAAAATTATGCGCCGGGTACTTCTGCAGGAACACCTGCTTCTGTTTTCCCTGTAGCTTTTGATGATGAATCTGTAACCTATACAAGTCCTTTTACTTTTATTTATAATGGAACAACTTATACTGCCGGAACGGGTAGGATCGGCGTTTCTGCCAATGGCTGGATAGCTTTAGGCACGAATGCAGGATTTACAATGTCAGGTTTAGGTGCGGGTGGATCCTATATAAATGCCAGCAGCAATGGTAGTTATTTAAGCGGCACATCGAATAATAATGGAATTGCAGGGTTTAATGGAAATCTTGCTTATCAAGCTTTTGCAAACTTTACCTGTAATTTTACTGCAGCATCATCTGTTTTGTCTAATGTACCCGCAGCTGCTTTTGCAAACCTTCAGGTAGGAACCCGCTTGACTGCTACAAGCTATATTACTCCAGGCACTGTTGTATTGGGATTAAATTCCATAGCAGGTACTGTTACGCTTTCACAGGCTGCCTTATTAACCGGAACATCTATATCTGTAACTCCGGGATCAAGTATTATTGGTTATTTAACGGGTACAACACCGAACCAAACACTCGTTATTCAATATACACAACTTAGCCGTCAGGGTGTAACAGGCGACAATTTTAATTTCCAGATTGTGATCAGCGAAAATGGAAATATTCAAGTAAAATATGGTAAGTGTATAACCACAGCAACCTCGTTTGAGGTGCAGTCGGGTTTAAGAGGAAGTAGCTCAGCAGATTTTAATGCAAGAAAAACGACCAGCGACTGGGCAAATACTTCTGCTGCTACTACTAATGCAGACAGATTATTGTTGAGTTCCACTATATTCCCTGCAAGCGGTACTGTATTTAACTGGACGACCGGACCGCTGCCCGTTAACAATAATTGCGCTACAGCTACATCCATAACACCTAATGCTACCTGTGTGGCAACAACAGGAACAACTGTAAACAGTAATCAGCAGTTTACACCTACAACGTGCGGCGGCTTTACGGCTACATTTGCCAATGATGTCTGGTATTCATTCACCGCCAATGGTACCTCATTTTATAGTATAAGCACCACAGGAACGAATGGTTTTGATCCAGTAATCGGATTATACAGCGCCTGTAATACCGGGTCATTTATATCCTGTTCAGATGCCAGCCTGAGTAATGGTACTGAAACCATCAATGCCGGAATTTTACCGCCCGGAACCTATTATTACAGAATATACGGATGGAATGGATCAACAGGAACTTTTACTACCTGTGTTCAATTTGGAGTTCCCTGCAACACGCCAACGGCTACCGCTACTAATCTGATTTTGACACCGTCTACTGCATCTGTAGCAGGATCCTTTTCTGCCGCATCACCTGCACCTTCGGGATATCTGGTGATCAGAACCAATTCTATTACTCCGCCAACAACTCCCGTGAACGGCACAGCTTATACACCCGGATCTACGGCTTTGGGCGGATATATTGAATCGTTCTCTAATTCTTTAACTTTTACTTCTACTGCTTTAGAGCCACTTACGCAATATTGTTACTGGGTATATTCTTATAACAATACGGGTTGTTTAGGAGGTCCATTATACAGAACTACTTATCTGTTAGGCTGTTCAACTACCACGGCGTGTGGCGCGATCACAACCAAAACATGGGCAAATGGTGGTGCCGGGGGCGACTTTAATACGGCTTCTAACTGGACGCCCGCTGGTGTACCGACCGCCTGTAATGATGTTATAATTAATATGACTGCAAGCGGTACTATTTCTTTATCCGCCAGTGCTACTGTAAGATCTATTACAGCTTCAGTTACCGGTAATGGTCAGCCTCGTTCGTGCGTGATAGATGTACTGGATAAAAATCTTACCGTCTTAACAAGCACCAATATCGATGCATCAGGAGGAACCAGTAACACCTTTAGTTTTGGAAGTTCCACATCTGGTAATTTGGAATTGATTGGAAATGTAATTCTGGGAACATCGGCCAGTACTGGAAATCCTTCCACCTCTGTCGGTTCGGGGTTGATCGGTACCTCTGCCACTAAATTTACTTTCCGGGGAAATCTAACGATGGGTTTAACTTCTTTCATTGCTACAACACCTCCGGGAACGGCCGTTTTTGATGCACCTACAACACAAACGATCACCTGGAATAACACAGTTTTTTATGCCAATTTCAATAATGTAATCATTGGTAATGAAAATGATCCTGTATTTAATCAGGTAACGGGAACCATTACACCAGATAACATTAAAGGTGATCTTACAATAAATGGTAATTCAGTACTTAATATGGGAACCAGCCAATGGAACCGCAATAGTGTAGGAGGGGTTTTGCGATTGAATGATAATTCAAGTCTGAAGCTGGCAGGCACAGCCTCTGTATCAATTGGGGGAAATAGCCCGGGCGGTGTTGCCGTAACCGGAAATAATTTCCCGGCAGGATTTGCTACCTGTCTGTTATCACCTACCAGTACCGTTGAATATAACAGCGGTAACGGCGTAGCACAATTTATCGCACCACTTACTTTTGTACCTGTCACCACCTATGGTAATCTGGTATTGACAAACAGCACGGGTTCGGGTTCATCGATAAAAACCATGACGCAAGACCTGACTGGCATTGCAGGAAATCTTACTATTAATCCGTATGCAACTTTTGATATAACCACCTTCAAGGCCAATAGAAGTACCGTAGGCGGAACATTTACCAACAATGCAAATAGTATTTTCCGTTTATCCGGCAGTACTGGTGGCGCGGGACTGAATAATAATTTCCCATCAAATTTTTCTACTTATAGTTTTGATGCGGCGAGTTTTACTGAATACTATGGTACAACGCAGGGTATTTACGCAACTCCGGTATATGGGCATCTGACTTTATCTACCGCAGGAACTAAAACGGCACCCTCCGGAGATCTGACCATTAAAGGGAATTTTGTAAACAATGGAAGTACGTTCGCACATAATAATGGTCGTGTTATATTGAACGGTACTGGTGCACAAACATTTGCAGGTGTAAATTATTATAATTTACTTCTGGCAGCCGGCACTATAAAAACTACCGTAGGGAAAGTATCCATTACTGATTCACTGAAACTCAACTCTCCGGTTAACTTAAGTATCAGTGCCAATGATACGATTACGATAGTTTCCTCATCCGGTAAAACAGGTTCAGTTGCCAGTATTCCTGCCGGAGCAACAATCAGTTATGGCACCAATGCAAAATTCAGGGTGGAAAGATATATACCTAATCATCCAAAGGCATGGCAGTTTATTGCAGTTCCTGCTATTGGCCAAACTGTTAAAGCAGCATGGCAGGAAGGTGCTGTAACAGCTAATGGTAATCCGAATCCCGGATATGGAACCCAGTTAACCAGCATGTTACCTACAGCTCTGGCACTAGGTTTTGATGTGTATTCACCCACTGCCAATTCTATTAAAACATATAATCCGGCTACGGATTCATGGGATGGGATCGCCTCTACATCAATTAATTTGTATAATAAGAAAGGATATATGCTATTCGTTCGGGGCGACAGAAGTGTAATTGCCTCGGCGCAGGCAGCAACAGCTACTACTTTACGAACAGCAGGCACCATCTATGATGCCGTTACCACGCCTCCGGTAACCAGTATAGCTGCTGGTAAATTTGAATCTATTGGTAATCCATTTGCTTCTGCGATCGATCCGGATAAAATCAGCTTAACTGGTGGTGTTGCGAGAAATTTTTATGTGTGGGACCCGAAGCTCACCACAGTTGGTGTATCTGCATGGGGTTTAGGCGCTTTTCAAACGTTATCCAGCAATTTTCCTAGTCCCGGTTATACCATTGTTCCTGGCGGCGGAAGTTATACAGGTGGAAATACCAACCTTGAATCAGGACAGGCATTTTTTATGCTGGCGCCTTTTACGACCGGTACCGTTTCTTTCAACGAAAACGCTAAAACAGTTGGTAGTAATATGGTATACCGTAACGGAACCATCAGAAATATAAAAACGAATTTACTTACAAACGTAAATCAGCAACCCGTTTTACTGGATGGTGTTATGAATCAATTTGATGATATTTACAGTAATCAGATAGATATTTCGGATGCTCAGAAAATAAATAATAATGGTGAAATGCTGAGTATCACCAGAGAAAATAAAGAATTTGTTTTAGAAAGGAGATCTTCCATAATAGAAAAAGATACCATTTTTTATGCTATTTCCGGATTAAGGAATAGGCAAAATTATTTCTTTGAAATAGCCGGAGAAGACATGATGATTCCCGGGATGGAGTTGTTTTTGGAAGATAAGTACCTCCATACCCAGACGTTGCTTGACTTTACGCAAACGAACCGTTATGTTTTTAGTACAGATGAAAATCCTTTGTCGTACGACAGAAAAAGGTTTATGCTGATTATCAATCCTGCTAGACCATTACCGGTAACTTTTACCGATATTTCGGGAGATCGGTTATCTGAAAAAACAATAGCTGTACATTGGAAGGTAGCGTCTGAATCAAATGTTTCAGAATATATTGTAGAAAAAAGTATGACCGGCAATCAATTTCAGCCGGTTGGAACTGTGATACCTATTAATAATAACTATGGAAATGCAGTTTATGATTTCACCGACAGAAATGCAACAGCTTCCCTAACATGGTATCGTATTCAGGCAAAATTTGCAGATGGAAATAAAGCCTACAGTGCCATTGTAAAAGTTGTTTCAGGTAAAATTATTTCAAAAATCGAGGTGTTTCCTAATCCTGTTACCGACGGGAAATTGAATTTATCCTTCACAAAAATGAAAGGAAACTACCAACTTCAACTTATAAATGATGCAGGTCAAATGGTGTTTGATTCAAAATTTAATGTGGAAAATCAGTTTGAGGTAAAAAGCTTCTTACTTAATAATAATATTTCAACAGCTTATTACAATTGCATGATTACGAACAGCAAAGGAGAGGTAATAAAAATTAGAGTATTTAAAAACTAGTCACCTATATTTCATTCTGGACAATAAAGGTTTGTATTTTTCGTAATGATACCAATATCTTCTGAGCTTATTTCTCTCAGGAAATATCCGTATCATGAAAAATATAAAAACAAAAAAAATCCTGACAGCTATTATCCTATGTTTGTTTGGTTCCATTTCCTTTGGGCAGGTTACCTTTACAGTACCAAATTTTTCGAATGCTGTTTGTACCTATCCCAGTAATTACTTTACTATTCCGTCCATTGTAATCAATGAAGCATCTACGCCGGCAAGAGGTAGTTTTGCCTTGGGCACTGATGTAACCATAGTAATTAACGCCCCAGCCAATTTTGAATTTGACGCTGGAAGCGGATCCGTAAATTTTTCAACTTCTCGTGATATATCCTCAGCAGGATTAGTGGTAAATACCAATGAATTAACAATCACATTTACTGTTACAGGAACTATTAAATTAGATAAGCTCACAATTTCAGGTGTTCGGGCCCGTGCTTTATCTGCAGCTACCGGATCATTTGTAAGAACTGGAGGTACTGCTGTAATTAATGGTGATTTTATAGGTAATGTTTATGCAACTGCCATTGTAGATGGTATTTACGGAATAAAATCTGTAGGTCCGGCACCGTCAGATTATTTATCGTTAACAGAGGCATTAAACAGTTTACGTTCCAGAGGTGTTTCAGCAAATACCATCCTGGAATTGAAACCAAACTATGATGCTTCATCAGAAATATTTCCATTAAATTTCCAAAGTTTAAACTGCCTGGATGCCAGCCGTGGACTTACCATTCGTCCAAACGCAGCAGCTACAAATCTGCAAATTGTTTCTTCAAATATAACAGCTACTATAAACTTCAACGGAACAAATTATGTAACCATTGAAGGTCGTGCAGGTGGTTCTGGCGCATCTCAGCTAACTATCAGTAATACAGCCAACTCTGCCACCGCTATTCAAATGATAAATGGATCTGGCAATAACGTCATTCAATATTGCACCATAAAAGGTGTTAATACAGGAAATAAAGGGATTGTGTTATTTGGCTCCAGTACGGCAGCCGTTGGAAATTGCAATAACAACATTCAGTATTGCGATATCGAGGGTGGGGTTACAACACCCAATAATGCAATTGTATCAACCGGTTCTGCCGGAAAAAGTAATCGCAATATTATCATCAGCAATAATTTAATTCATGATTATTTTAATCCGGCGCTCGACTGTAGTGGAATATTAATGATGAGTAATACAGATTCGTGGACGATTGATGGCAACAGTTTTTATTTATCAGGTGTTCAAAATTTTACCTCTATAGGAGCAGCATGGTCTGCTATCCAGTTAAATAATAAAACAAATGGTACGAATATACAGATCACCAATAATTTTATTGGCGGTCAGGCTCCCGATTGCGGAGGATCTGCCATGACTATTACCGGAAAAGGAAGAATACAGTTAATAGAAATGAATGGCGGTGCCGGTACTGCCTCAGAAATTCAGGGTAATACCATTACCAATATTAGTTTCAGCTCCAACAATGCAGGCTTACAATCTTTTATTCAGCATTTAGGCGGATCAGTTAATATTGGAACAACCTCACCCAATAATTTAGGAAGCCAGACACAAAATAATTCGGTTGTATTTGACATGACAGGCGCTGCATCTTCTTCTCCGGCTACTGTTTCTATTATTGCTTTAGGATTGAGTAACACGGTTTCCGGTACAGTTAATTGCAATAAAAATGTAATAGGCGGTATAAATGTCAGCGGAGCAGGATTTGCCCGTTTAAGAATGATAGATGTTCGTGGTTCTGTGTATCAATACAGTATTAAAGAGAATATTTTGGGAAGCACATTACCGTCCAGCATCAGCAATAGTACCAATGCTGCTATTACAGGAATTTATGCGGTAAGCTTTCATCCGTCAGATTTTGAAATAATCAGCAACACCATCAGAAACTTTTTATCTGATGCCAGCGTGGCAACTGAAGCCGTTGCAGGAGGTATTTATGTGCAGGCAGGCAATACCAATTTAACCGCATCCAATTATCTGATCAATAAAAATATCATTGAAAACATTTCCACGGGTTGTACAAAATTAAACAGCACCGGATGTTATGGAATCACCGCTATTTTTACAAAACCTTCCTCCAATGTAATTTCAGGTAATAACATTAGTTCCCTTGCGGGTAACACCACCGGATTTGCAGGCAGAATTTCAGCCATAAATATTACCACAACAGCATTGGCGCCTTGTTTGGTTAGAAAGAATTTCATCAATTCACTTTTAGCCTATACCGGCAATACTTATACCTTGCTGGGTATTACCCATGTAGCCGGTAAAGCCACTTATGCAAACAATGTAATTAGACTTGGACTTGATGCAAACGGAACAGCGTTAACAGGCAATCATACACTCATTGGCATTGCCGAAAACGGAGGATCACCCGATCTTTTATATAACACCATTTACATTACAGGCAGCAATACGATGGGAAATAATATTTCAATCGGTTTTAGCAGTGCTGGTACAGGTAACCGAAATATTTTAAATAATATTTTCAGAAATAACCGTTCTAATTCAACCGCTAATAACTACGCAATTTCAGTAAATAACCTGACGGGATTGATCAGTAATAATAATAATTTATTAGCCGATGGTACTAATGGCCAAACCGGTTTCTCAGGTGGGATGAACAGAAACACACTAGCTGACTGGCAGATTGCCAGCGCCAATGACGGACTTAGTATTGCCCAAGATCCTTTATTTAATGCACCCAATAGTATTAATACTAATTTTAATATAAGCAGTGCATCACCCAGTAACAACACAGGAACTACTGTTAGCCCGGCAAACAGTATAACAGATGATTATTCCGGAATTTCAAGAAGTGCAACTACACCTGATATGGGTGCATTTGAAATGTCATTACGTTCAGGTTTCTGGACGGGTGCCTTAAGCAGACAATGGAATGATGCCGGCAACTGGGAAGATAATCTGGCACCTACAATAAATACAGATGTAACTATTGCAGCAGGACTAAATAATTTACCTGGAGATTTTATGCCATTGATCACCACAGGTGAAACAGGAATGGCCAGAAATTTAAAACTGGAACTGCCACAAAGTTTATTATCGGTTACAGGCACAGGTAAGTTGCAGGTTTCAGGAAATATTACCAATTTGGGAACTTTGGATTTTAATGATGGAACATTGGAATTAAATGGCAACAGTGTTCAAACCATTGCCGGAAGTTTATTCAAAGATTATAACATCAAAAATCTGATCATTTCCAATGATGTAGATATTGCTGCAACCCCAAACGATACTTTAAAAATTTCCAATGAATTATCGTTCGGTAATGTGGAAAATAAAACATTGAACACCGGCAATAACATCACCTTCATATCTAATTTAAATAACACTGCAAGACTGGCAGATCTTACAAACAATGGTAGTAATTCAGGTAATACGGTAACAGGAAATGTTACCGCTGAAAGATATTTAAAAGTAAACGGAAAAGCGTGGCAATTTCTGGCTTCTCCCACCAATGGTCAGTCTGTAAAAAATGCCTGGCAGGAAGGAGCATCTGCACCTTTAGCGAATCCAAATCCGGGATATGGAACTATTATAACAGGCAGAGTTTCGGATGCCATTGCACAGGGGTTTGATGTTTATACGCCAGCAGGTGCTTCCATTTTATCTTTTAATGAAAATACCGGCAATTGGTTAAGTGTAGGATCTGCCAGTAACCCGGTTTATTCTCCAAATGGATATCTTGTTTTAGTTAGAGGAGACAGATCAGTAACTACATCTTCACAATCACCTATATCTACTACATTACGCACTTCAGGTACCATATTTCAACCTTCCAATCCACCTGTGGTTTTAAACGTACAGGCAGGTAAATTACAAAGTGTTGCCAATCCATATTTATCTGCAATTGATTTTAGTAAACTCGACAGAACGGGTGGGGTTGCAGATATGTTTTATTTGTGGGATCCATTAATTTATGGCGCATATGGTTTGGGCGGATGGCAAACTTTCACGAGCAATTTTCCAGCTGTTGGGTATAGCGTGTCTCCGGGTGGCGGCAGTTATGCAAATGGAAATACAAACATTCAATCCGGACAGGCATTTTTAGTGTCAGCGCCGGTAACAGCCGGAACAATTTCATTCAAAGAATCAGCAAAAGTTGCAGGTTCTGATCTGGTATTTCGTATGTCTGATAACAGTAGCGCTATCATTACAAAATTATATGCGGTAAACCATCAGCAAGCAGAATTGGTGGATGGAACATTGTCAAAATTTGATGCGCAGCATGCAGATGAGATATCTATTGATGATGCATTGAAAATGGGATCAATAGGAGCTTCTTTGAGCATCAATTCAAAAAATATACAACTGGCAGTTGAAAAGAAAAAACTTCATCCGGTAGATTCAGTGAATTATGAAATACATGGTTTAGTGCCACAGGAATATCAATTAACTGTTTACCTTAAAAACATAGCAACTGATAACCGCAGCGCCATCTTAAAAGATACATACACCGGAAAAGAAAAAGTTTTGAATATGGATGTAGAGAACCTGATTTCATTTACTGTAAATAATGAAACAGCATCAGCCAATGGTAACAGGTTTAATATTTATTATTATTCCAAAGAAACCGTAAAACAGCCGGTTGCACAGTCAGTGAAACCTGTGATAAAAAATACGGTATCAGCAAACGACGAAATTCAGATCTATCCGAACCCGGTTGTTGGTAAAAAAATGAACATTTATTTTCCTGGCAAAAAAGAGACTTATCAGGTGAAGATCTATACTACTTCAGGTACACTGGTGTTAGATAAAGCCATTTCAGTTTCTGCTGATGAATTTTCGAAACAGATTATGCTTCCCGTTACACTCGTTGGTATGTATCATGTAAAAATTTTTACTAAACAGGACACATTCAGTTCAACACAAGTGATTATTCTTTAAATAAAATTAATATTAGATGAGCCGGCACTGTATAGCCGGCTCCTCATTATTTATATACGGTCTATTCTAATAATAAAAAATAATCATACATACAATAATGGTTAACAAAATACGTTTATAGCTATAACAACCTTAAAACATAACTTCTGGAAAACACCTTAATAGTCGAAAGATTATTAATTCAATCATCCAAATCAGGGAAACCTGGACAGAAGTATTATGAAAAACTTAAATCTGATATTGATAACCCTAATATTATCAGTATCTGCATTCTCTCAAACGTCTGATAATTATACATTCAGTACGGGAACTAACGCATCGCTTGTTTTAGATAGAAACAGCAATACGGTAAATATGTCTTCCGGAACAACCAGTTTAGTAAATTCCAATTCGGATAATGGTGCATCCTCCATCCAGAATATTGGTTTTACGTTTACGTTCATGGGAACGGCGTATACTACTTTTGGCGCTACTGCCAATGGCGGTATGAGGCTGGGAAGTACGTTAAGTGGAACCATATATGGAAACTCTTTCCCGCAGGCTTATGTGATCTTAGCACCGTATCTACAAAATATCAAAACCAAAAATTCCAGTGGAAAAGTGCATTTTAAATTGCATGGTTCCTATCCCTCCAGGGTTTTAGTAGTTGAATATTTTGATATGATTATTGATAATTCAGGAAGTACCGCAGATGGTACTTTCCAGGTTCGGTTATATGAATCAACTAATGCAATTGAATATGTATATGGAAACATGAGAGTGAGCAGTGTATCTGCAACCCTTATCAACCGGGAGCTTGCGATAGGTTTTTGTAATAATACAGGATCCGGCAATCAGTTTAGTTTAAATGTAAACACACTGGCCACCAGTACCTCTGCATCGCCTATTATTAATACGATGAGCACTGCGGGAACAATTACCAACTTAAACAGTAGTGCAGATGGTTCCAGGAGATATTTCAGATGGGATCCTATCATCGATTATAAAAGTCAGTTCATTTCCATGTCTACCGGATCTGCTACCTGGTGCCCGGGCGAAACACGAAATGTAACCGTACAGGTAAAAAATATTGGAACACAAACCTGGACAGATGCCGGTGTGGATGTTAACATTGGTGCTAAATGGAACGGAGATGCAGATTATTTTTATAAAACTAATGCCGGTAATCTGGCTCCTGGTGCAACAGGTAATTACACTATTTCTGTAACTGCCCCAAACACTTCAGGATCCAATAATCTTACTTTTGATGTGATCAAAGAAGGAGATTGCTGGTTTGCTAATAACAGCGGAACTTGCGGTCCGGGAAATCTGGTATATACTTCATCAGCGCTGACTATTACAACCTTGCCTACGGCTACCATAAGTTATCCGACGGGTGGCACCACATTTTGTAAAACAGCTACATCAGTAGCCGTAACACAAACAGGAACTACAGGTGGCACTTATTCAGCTCCTGCGGGATTGTCGATCAATACATCTAATGGAAATATTAATCCATCATTGAGCACGGTAGGTACTTACACCATTACGTATACTTTTACCAATGGAACATGCGCTAATACCACTTCAACTTCTGTAACTATTAAAGCTTTACCGGTAATAACAATAGCAACCAATTATTGTATCACACCCAATAGAGTACGACTTACTGCTAATGCAGCTTCTCCCGGAACATATACTTATGTTTGGAATACTGGTGCTACAACGCAGAGTATTGACGCAGACGTTGCCGGCACCTTTAATGTGGCCGTAACAGAAACAGGAGGTTGTACCGGAACCGGAACTATAGTGGTTTCTACAGAATTAGTGGTGAACGGAAATTTTGAAGCCGGTAATACAGGGTTTGTTACAGGGTATACATACAATGCTGCAGCAAACGGATTATATCCTGAAGGCAATTATGCGGTAAACAATAATGCTAATTTTAATCATAATAATTTTTGGGGAACAGATAAAACTAGTGGTGGCGCAGGAACTGGCAAATTTATGATCGTAAATGGAGCACCTTCGCTTCAAACCGTTTGGACACAAACCGTTACAGGTTTAACAATAGGAACAACTTATTATTTATCTGCCTGGGGATTAAACCTTGCAGCCGGCGCTTCACCGCTTATACAATTTGCGGTTAACGGTACACCTATAGGAACAAATGTTACATTAACTGGTGGTGCCACATCTTTACCTGCAGGAACCTTATATCCATGGCAGCGATTTTACACCACGTTTATTGCTTCCTCTACAAGCGTAGTGCTTTCCATTGTGGATCTTCAGACTGCGGCAGGAGGTAATGATTTTGGATTAGATGATATATCTATGAGTACACTGGGAAAGCCTGGTTTCACTACTACCACATCGGTAAGTGGACCTGGTACAATGTGTCCGGGCAGCTCTTTAAATTTATTATGTACAGTTAATGGTGGCGTAAGCCCGTTCACTTACGCGTGGTCGGGCCCGGCCAGTTTTAGTTCAACCAATCAAAATCCATTCGTATCGTCTAGCGTTACAACTGCTATGGGAGGCAATTATACTGTCAACGTAGTGGATAGCAACGGTTGTACAACTACAGGTTTGGTAACTATAACGATACCAACACTTCCAAATGCACCGAGTTCGGTAAGTGCAGCAGCCCCGGTAATTTGTATCGGAGGTTCAACAACAGTTACAGGTACATCCATCAATAATACGATTAACTGGTATACAACTGCATCAGGCGGAACATCTATAGGATCATCTGCAAGTGGTGCAGTATTTTCAGTTACGCCATCATCCACCACCACCTATTATGCACAGGCCGATACATCATTAGGTTGCAGCAGTTCTACACGAACTTCCGTAACTGTAACTGTAAATGCGCAACCTGTTTCCGGTACCATAACACCCACACCCGCAGCAGGTAATATTTGTACAGGTGGAAATGTGTCGGCTACTTTTACAGCCGGTTCAGGTGGGGGAGGAACTATCACAGATGTACGTGAAATTCAAATTGACGGTGGCGCATGGAATGCATATACTTCAGGCACAAACATACCTACATCTGGTGTTTCAACCATCAGCATACGTACTTACAGAACTTCATCATTGGGAACCTGTACGCAGTCTTCTGCCAATACGGTTACCTGGAATATGTCGGCACAACCTGTTGCAGGAACTTTTGTTCCATCCATGGCAACGGGTACGATATGCCGGAGTGGAAACGTTTCAGCTACTTTAACAGCAGGAACAGGCGGACCAGCCGGAACAACTTCCGACGAACTGGAAGTTCAATATAATGGAATTGGTGCATGGACAGCCTATACATCTGGTACCGCCATTTCAACATCATCATATAGTTCGATTTCATTACGTACCAGAAGAGTTTCTTCCTCTACCAATTGCACAACTACCGGATATAATACCATCACCTGGACTATAGTTGCTGCACCGGTGGCCGGAACGCTAACCCCTTCAGTACCTGCCGGAGCAATTTGTACGGGTTCTACAGTTTCTGCAACGGCAACTGCAGGCTCAGGCGGAACAGGAACGGTTACAGACAATTTACAATACAGGATCAATTCCGGAGCATGGACTGCATACACATCCGGAACCGCATTATCAACAACAGGTGCAACCACCATTTCAATAAGAACTTATAGAACAGCAACGGGTACGAATTGCAGCACTTCAACTGTTAATTCGTTAACCTGGACTGTAAATGCACAACCGGTAGCCGGAACATTAACACCATCAACCGCTGCAGGTACTATATGTAATACACTGGTCAATGTATCTGCAACCTTAGCTGCCGGATCTGGCGGAGCCGGAACAGTGGCGGATGTGTTAGAATACCGGTTAGATAATGGCTCATGGGTTACGTATACATCAGGAACAAATATTTCTACATCCGGAAGATCATCCATAGATATCAGAACGTACCGAACCGCAACAGGTTCCAACTGTAGCACATCATCTGTTAATATGATAAGCTGGACAATTTCAGCACAACCTTCTGCAACCATTAACTATGCAGGAAGTCCTTTTTGTGCCGGTACCGGATCAGCAAACATTACAAGAACCGGCACTGCTGGTGGAACATATACATCTTCTCCATCTGGATTAAGTATAGATGCCAGCACCGGAACCATAGATTTAAGCAATAGTACTTATGGCGCATTCACCGTAACCTATACAGTTACCGCATCTGCACCTTGTACAACATTTACCACCACCACTACTGTGATTGTGAATACATATACGTGGACAGGGGCTGTAAATAGTGACTGGAATACGGCAGCAAACTGGGTGGCTAATATTGTACCGTCAACGGTATGCGACCTGGTATATATTCCAAATACAGTTATTAAACCAACGATAAGTATTGCCGTACCTGCCATTAAGAATCTGCAGATTGCATCAGGCGGAATTCTTACAATCACAAATGGTAAACTCACCTTATCAGGATCTATTACAAGCAGCAATGCTATTAATGCATCTCAGGGTATGATAGAAATGAATGGTACATCTTCACAAAATATTGATGGAAATATGTTTGTGGATAAAAGATTATCAACCCTAATAAACAATAATACAACAGGTATAAATGTTACAACAGGAGATACGTTACTGATCACGAGTGCTCTTGCATTTGGTAATGTAAGTAATTCGGTGATCAATACGAATAACAAACTGACATTATTATCGCGTGATACTTCAACGGCACGTGTTGACGTAATTGCTAACGGAAACAACATCAACGGAAACATTACTGTTGAAAGATATATTCCATTGCATTCTAAAGCGTGGCAGTTTGTTGCTGCACCTACTACAGGTCAAACAATTAAACAGGCATGGCAGGAAGGTTCGGGTTCTCCAAACGGTAATCCGAATCCGGGTTACGGTACCATGATAACGGGTGCCATGGCGTCAGCTCCAACTTTTGGATTTGATGTAACTACGCTCAACAATGGTTCAATAAAAACGTATAATCAAACTACCGGTGGATATGATTTTGTATCCAGTACCAACAACAGTATCAATAATCAAACAGGATATATGTTGTTTGTGAGAGGAGACAGAAGCGTTACTACATTCGGAGCTGCTCCTACTCAAACCATTTTAAGAACGACAGGTACCATATTTCAACCTAATAACCCACCACAGTCTTTAAATGTTGCTGCGGGTAAATACGAAAGCGTTGGTAATCCTTATCCATCAGCTATCGACTTTGCACAACTGAGTAAAGGTGGAGGTTTGGCAGATTTATTTTATGTATGGGATCCAAAACTGGCAGGAAATTATGGCTATGGAGCCTATCAGACAATGGTATCTAATGCTCCGTCTCCCGGATATACAGTTACACCTGGCGGCGGAAGCTATGCAGGAGGAAACAGCAAAATAGAATCAGGTCAGGCTTTTCTTGTATATGCACCGTTTACTGCGGGTACCATCAATTTCAACGAAAATTGTAAAGTGTCAGGTAGTAATTTAGTAACACGAGCAGGTGGTCCTGCTGATCAGATCAGGGTTAATTTAAAAGTAGTGAGAAGCTACGGACCTGAGCTGATAGACGGTGTGTTAACTAAATTTGATAACGTTTATTCTAATTTAATTGATGAGCAGGATGCGCCTAAAGTAAACCCTGCAGCAGAAGTGATCAGCATTTTCAGTAACAATAAAATTTTAAGTGTAGACAAAAGAATGCCGGTAATGAGGGATGATACTATCCAATACAGATTTGGTGCTTTGCGTATTCAGAATTATCAGTTAGAAGTAATCGCACAGGATATGCAGGAAAACGGATTGATCGCTTTTATGGAAGATAAATTCCTGAACCAGCAAACTCCTGTTAATCTGGACGGAACTACTACCATTCCATTTAGCACAACTTCTGATGCTGCATCTTATTCACCACTACGCTTTCGTATGGTGTTTAAAATGGCTTCCGTTTTACCAGTAAATATTACTGATATACATGCCAGAAGAATACATCATTCGCTGGCAGAAATCAGCTGGAAATCTGAGAACGAAATTTCCATGGATACATACATAATTGAAAAAAGTACAGATGGAAGAAATTTCGTTGATTTGAAAAACGTTCGCCCTTCAGAGAATAATGGTGGATCAGCAGCTTACACCGAAGAGGATAATCAGGCTACAGAAAATAATATTTATTACAGGGTGAAGGCAATCAGTATTGGTGGCAGAATTCAATATAGCTCTATCGTTAAAATCGGGGAAATGTTGAATGTTGATATAGCCCGTATTTATCCAAACCCGGTCGTAAATAAAACAATGAATCTTTCATTGAAGGCAAAAGGAACATTCCAGGTTCAATTGATCGATGCTGAAGGTAAATTGATTTTTAGTAAAAAGATAATCAGTCAATCCGTCAACACCAATCATTCACTGCGTCTTCCGCAAACATTACCTGCAGGAATATATCATGTAAAAACAACTGTTGATGGAAAAACTTCCATTACAAATATAGAAATACTGTAAACACCTACCCATACTCTTAAGCCGTTTCCAAAAGAAGCGGCTTTTTTTATGGGAATGAGTGATTATTCAATGATTATCAATAAAATTAGCAGTCAACATACACTGAATTTTTCCTATATTTGAAAGCTGGTCATTAGCCTCAATCCTTTACCTGTTAAAAATGAATTATTACCGGATAAAAGTGCCGGAATTTTAATTGAATATAACAGGTCTTATGGTATCATTTTTACGCACTACATTCCCTTTAGCATTTTCAAAAAAATTAATACCTTTTTTGTTATGTTTTTTTACAGCACAAATTGCTACTGCACAGGTAACCAATTATATATTTTCTCAATCAAACGGCACCTATCTGCCGGAAGCGCCAACAGGCACGCCTGCCAATGTTTTTTCCACTACGTGGGATGATAACAGCACTATTTATCCCATACCATTTGATTTTACTTATAACGGTGTTACCTATACTACATCCGGTACCATTGGTGTAGATACCGACGCATGGCTGGCATTTAGTACGGGTGTTATTGCGATGACCGGTAATTTAGCGGGCGGATCCTGGATATCAGCCGGAGCCAACACTGGTATGTATTTATATGGAACCGGTAATAATAATGGTTTTGCGGGGATAAACTGTGACTGGAATTACCAGACATTCGCCAGCATCAACGCAAACAGAACGATCAACTCCGATCAGCTTACGGGGGTTTCCTCCATGGCTAATATACAAATTGGAACACGTATAGAAGGTACAGGAATCCCTGTAGGAACAGTAGTAAAAGCATTTGCAGGCACTACCATTACTTTGAGTACAAATGCTACAAGTACAGGAACTGCAGGAACCATAACACCTAGTTCAAGTATTTATTCATTTGTTAGGGGTGTAGCTCCAAATCGTCAGTTTATTGTACAATGGACACAGGTAAAAAGATATTCAGGTGCCGTTAATGATAATTTTAATTTCCAAATGATTTTGAATGAAGGAGGTGGTAATCCTTTATTACAAACCTTACAGGTAGTTTATGGGCCTTGTACAACTTCGGCATCACCAACGCTGGATTGTCAGGTAGGTTTAAGAGGAGCATCATCTGCTGATTTTAATGCAAGAAGATCATTATCGGGCTGGGCTACAACATTGGCTGCTAATTCTAATAAAGATTCGGTTAGAATATCAACTTCATTATTGCCTTCCAACGGTTTAACCTTTACGTGGTCGCTTTGTACGGGAGCGCCATCCGGTGCAGGAGCCATTACTGGTAACGCCAACGTTTGTCCTAATAATACGTATACTTATTCACTAACACCTGTAACGGATGCTACTTCTTATACCTGGACGTATTCGGGAACAGGGGCAACGTTTGCAGCAACCACCAATTCACCCTCTAACAACATTTCGTTTGCACCGGGTGCTACCAATGGAATCTTAACGTTAACACCAATAAATCCTTGTGGTGTTGGTGCTTCATCAACGTTCAGCATTGCTGTAAGTAATTTACCAACAGCAACAATTAGTTATGGCGCAGCCATATTTTGTTCAGGTGCAGGTGTTAAACCTGTAACGTTAACTGGCCCGGCAGGCGGAACATATACCATTAGCACAGGAGGTGTAATCATTAATGCATCAAGCGGACAAATAAATATTCCTGTTGGCGTTACAGGAAGCTTTACCGTTAGCTATGCCTATACCTCCGGAAGTTGCACGGGAACAGCTACCAGCAGTTTTTCTGTAATAGCTGCACCAACTATAACAGCTAACGCCACACCTGCAATTGTATGTAACGGTACATCACAACTGCAAGCCTCAGCGACCTCTAATTATGCTGTATCTTCGGTGACCTATAGCAGCCTGATTCCTGAATCCGTAACAACAACGATATGGAATACTTATGTTGATGATGCAGTTTCCGCAGCTATTAACCTTCCATTTGGGTTTAATTTTTATGGACAGGCCATCACACAAGTGTATGCAAATTCCAATGGCTACATCACATTACAAAACAATAACTCTTCCCTTACAGCCCAAACTCTTCCATCTGCAACAACACCAAATAATGTAATTGCACTGTCATGGCGTGATCTGGAAGTTGATCCTTCTGTAAATACGGGAGCCTATGTTCGCTATTTTACAAACGGCACCTCACCCAACAGAATTTTTGTAATGGAATATTACAATCTCAATTTCTTATCGGGCGGTACAGGTGTGGTAACCGGGCAGATAAGATTGTATGAATCCGATAATCATATAGAGATAGCAGCAGGAACAGTGAATGACAACGGAGGTAACCTCGCTAAAACTATGGGCATAGAAAACGCATCAGGAACGTTAGGTGTTGCCGCACCCGGAAGAAATAATGTTGTATGGAATGTGAGCTCAGAAGCCTGGGCATTTTTTCCGGCAAATTTCAGTTATGTCTGGTCGCCGTCTACCTATCTGAATAATACTGCAATTGCCAATCCTGTAGCCAGCGGTATAACTTCATCTATTACTTATACTGTCACAGTTACTGAAACGGCTTCCGGATGTAATGCTTCCACCACAGTTCCCATAACTTTAGGATCAGCAATGTCAGGCACCTATACTGTTGGTACCGGAGGAAATTATACGACCTTAACGGCAGCGGTAAATGCATACAATACGCAATGCATTGGCGGGCCGATTATTTTTTCATTGATAGATAACAGTTACAGTACATCAGAAACTTTTCCGATAACTATTTTGCCAAACGTTGCTTCCAGCGCGATAAACACGCTTACTATCAAGCCTGCAGCAGGTAAAAGTCCGACTGTTACTGGAAGTTCTGCCGTTGCCATTTTAAGATTGAACGGAGCTGATTATGTTACCATAGATGGATCAAATACAATAGGTGGAACAACCAGAGATCTTACCATTGCTAATACGAGTACGAATTCTACAACCAGTACAATTATTTGGTTAAACAGTTTCAGCGCTTCCAATGGCGCCAATAATAATAAGGTAATTAATTGTGCATTGAAAGGCAATTCTTCCACCACCACTTTTACTGCTTTGATGAGTAGCGGAACATTGGTAGGAGATATAGCGGAAGCCGCTAATACAAATAATACTTATTCAAATAATATAGTTAAATCGGCCCAATCAGGTATTGTAGTAGTGGGGCCTACCGGTAATGAAACTGAAACTATTATTTCCAATAATGTAATCGGGTCATCGTTAACAGCAGAAAAATTAGGCTGGTCGGGAATAGAAATTTATCAGCAGGCAGGTGTGGAAGTTTTCGGAAACATCATTAATGGTATTACATCATCCAGTTCCATTACTGCGACAGGAATTGGGGTTTATGGAACCATTTCCGGAGGAAATATTTACAAAAATAAAATTTACAATATCAAAAATACCAGTACTTCCGGATGGGGTGCGAATGGAATTTATGTAGGTTCTTCATCTACCTCTTCAAACCTTAATTTATTCAATAATTCTGTTTCTGATGTAGCGGCATATGGATTTACAACCCGTGATTATGATGAAAATGGCTATGGAATAGTGGCTGACTTTGGCGGTGGATATAATATTTATTTCAATTCCGTTATGCTGAATACCAACCAAACAGTATCAGGTTACCCTGCTGCATTTTTACTCACTTCTTTTACTTCTGGATCAATTAACCTTCGTAACAACATATTCGTAAACACACAAACACAAACCGGAAAACATTATGCCATCATGAGTATGGCTGCCAATACAAATTTCGCTTCTATTAATTTTAATGATTATTATGTTTCCAGCGCAGATATCGCTTATATCAATGTTGACAGAACCTTATTCACCGATTTGGTTACAGGATTTGGCGGTAATGCAAATTCAGTAAATCTGCTTCCCGTATTCACTTCCGCAACAGATCTTCACATTGTACCTGCATCAAATGCATCACTGAATAATTTAGGAACTCCTATTATGAATTTTACAGAAGATATGGATGGCAATACCAGAAATGGAACCAACCCTGATATGGGCGCTGATGAATGGGTTAAACCTAATACAGGTTCGTGGGTTGGAAAATATTCTATAGTATGGACTAATCCTTTTAACTGGGAGGATAATGTAGTGCCGGATCAAACAACCGATATTAAGGTTACCGGCGGCTATACTTTTTTGCCGACAATAACTACCTTACAGGCGGTTCGTGATATTAACATGTCTTCTCCTGCGGTAATTACCATTACCAATGGTCATTTGCAATTGTATGGCAATGTAAATAACACCGGTGGTTTCTTCACCGCTTTTCAGGGAATTATGGAAACAAAAAGAACGAGTGCAGCACAAACGCTTTCCGGAAGCTGGTTTACCGGAAGAAATCTTTCAACACTGATCAACAGCAATTCTACAGGAACTATTCTGAATAATATAGTAAATGATTCCTTAAGGATTTTATCAGAGATATTATATGGCAATGTCTCCAACTCCTATATCAATACCAACAACAATCTTACATTAGTTTCATCAGATACTTCCACCGCTCGTTTAGGAAAAATATTGTCCGGCAATTCTATCTCCGGTAATGTTACTGTAGAAAGATATATTCCTGCGCATTCAAAAGCGTGGCAGTTTTTAGCTACGCCAACAACGGGTCAAACAATCAAGCAATCGTGGCAGGAAGGGTCAACAGCACCTAATCTAAATCCCAATCCCGGGTATGGAACGCAGATAGCGAGTGATGTGGCGAATGCTACCACACATCCAACGCCGGGGTTTGACGCAACTGCTGTTAGCGGCTCGGGCATTAAAACCTTTGATCGCGTATCTGCGGGATGGACTGGTGTTGCAAGTACAGCATTGCCGTTGGTTAACAGTAAAGGATATATGTTATTTGTAAGAGGAAATCGCACAGCCACATTATTCAATAGCCCTGCTTCTGCTACAAAACTCAGATCCTCAGGAACAGTATTTTCGCCTGCAAATGTGCCTTCCGCAACTAATGTAATTGCAGGTTTTTTTGAATCTGTTGGAAATCCGTATGCATCTGCCATCAATTTTGATAGTGTAAATTTATCAGGTGGTGTACAGCGAAATTTTTATGTTTGGGATCCGAAACTTACCAATGCACTTTATTCTGTGTATGGCTATGGCGCATTCCAAACCTTCTCCAGTAATTCGCCTGCGCCGGGATACACCATTGTTCCCGCACTGGGAAGTTATACAGGCGGTAATACGAATATAGAATCCGGACAGGCATTTTTGGTGTATGCACCTTTCACAAATGGTAACGTAAACTTTGGTGAAAATGCAAAAGCCAGCGGTAGCAACCTTGTTACACGTGAAAATTTTGTGCTGCAGCAGTTAAGAATTAATCTTACACTTTTAATAAATAATGAATCTGTTTTATTGGATGGAACAGTGGCACAATTCAATACAAACTATGCCAATGATGTTGATATGCATGATGCATTTAAGCCTGCTAATTTCGGCGAAAATTTAGGCCTTAAACGCAGTGGACAAAAATTAGCTATAGAACGGCGTTCCCTTATTGCATCAAATGATACTTTGTTTTTATACCTGAGTGGTTTAAGAAGACAAACCTATTATTTTGAATTTCAACCGCAATACTGGAATCAAAATATAACAGAAGCATATCTGGAGGATAATTATACAGGAATGCGTACTTCCATTTCGATCTCCAGTTCTTTTTCAACATCATTTACTGTAGATGAAAATGCCGCTTCTTATGCAAATGACCGATTTAGAATTGTCTTTAAATCCATTGTACTACCCTTTAAATTCGTGAGCATTTCTGCTTTGAGAAATTCCGATCGTTCGGCTAGTGTTAACTGGTCGGTAGAAAATGAATTAAATATTACGAGATATGAAATTGAAAGAAGTGTGTCGGGCAACCAATTTAATAAGATAGGAGAAGCGCTTCCGCAAAATAACAACAGTGGAAATGTATCTTACAGTTTTATAGATCAGCGTCCTCCGGCTACTGATATTTATTACAGAGTAAAAGCTATGTATAATTCAGGAGGATCTTCCTACAGCGATGTGGTTTATCTTGGCTCTATCAAAGATCAAAATGTAAAAATTGTTTCCAATCCGGTTAAAGATCAGGTGATTCAATTAAGTTCTGATAATTTTGAACAGGGTTCATATTCAATTGCTTTATTCAGTGAATCCGGGCAATTGATATTTGAACAAAGGGAAAAGGTATCTCAGAAGCAACCGTTAATTAATATACCGGTTATAAATCTTGCAAATGGAATTTATCTCTTACGCATATTAGGCAAACACATAGATGAAAGTCTGAGGGTAATTATACAATAATTTTTCAAAATTCTATTGAATTAATTATCGGAGAAACCCATGACATTTATCATCATCATTATCATTTGTGTATTGCTTTTACTCGCATATGTATTTGATATCACTTCCCGGTTTACACGAATTCCATCAGTAATTTTATTATTGCTGACGGGTTTTATATTGTCGCATGGGTTGAATCTTTTATCCTTCTATCCGCCGGATATGTCCCGCATTTTACCATTACTGGGAACTATCGGTTTAATACTGATCGTACTGGAAGGTTCTCTGGAAGTTGAATTAAATGCATCCAAATTTTCATTAATAAGCAAATCATTTTTTGTAGCTTTTTTTCCGATGATCATCATGTCGGTTTTACTGGCGTTCTTTTTTCAGTATATCAGCGGAGCAGGGTTTAAAGATTGTTTATCCAATGCCATTCCTTTTTCGGTAATCAGCAGCGCCGTTGCTATTTCAAGCGCAAAATATTTACATCCATATTTTCGGGAGTTTGTTACTTATGAAAGCAGTTTATCAGATATCATAGGGGTTTTATTTTTCAATCTTATTGTAAGAAATGATATCCTGAATTTTGAATCCATAGGATGGTTTTTCCTGCAAGTAATATTAATCGCTATCATCTCATTTTTTGCTACTATGGGTTTATCCTGGTTACTAAGTAAAATTTCTCACTCCATAAAATTTGCGCCGGTATTATTGCTGGCTATTCTCATTTATGCGGTGGCAGAAATTTATCATCTACCGGCACTGGTATTCATATTATTATTTGGATTATTTCTGGGAAATCTGGATGAGATCAGCCACGTAAAATGGATACGTAAACTTAAACCGGTGCAGTTGAATAAAGAAATTCATCAAATGAAACTGATGCTGACTGAAGCCACTTTTTTAGTAAGGTCATTGTTCTTTTTATTATTTGGTTTTATGATGAAAGCAGAAGATATTTTAAATCTTCAAACTCTATCGTGGGCTTGTTCAATTGTTTTGATCATATTGATAGTAAGGTTAATTCAGTTAAAAATATCAGGCCTTCCCGTTCTACCTTTATTGTTTATGGCACCACGCGGATTGATCAATATTTTATTATTCCTCACTGTGTCTGCTAGCGTAAACATTGCGGAGATCAATAGTTCTTTAATGATACAGGTAATTGTAATAACTGCACTGGTGATGATGACAGGGTTTATATTTTCCCGCAAGTCAATTCCTTCAGAAAAAATCACTTTTACCTGATGTAGTTAAGCATGAACATACAATCCTCCATAAAATATATATGCATTCTTCAAAATCCTTTGCCAAATAAAAAGAAGGGCGATAAAGTTGCTGAGTTTATAACCGGATTCCTACAGAAAATTAAATTACCATTCACATTATTTAAAACAAACTGGCCTGAAACTTTATCGGAATTTTCAGATGTCTGGATCATAGGAGGAGACGGTACACTTAATTATTTTTTAAATACCTATCGCTCCGCACATCAGCCACTGGCAATTTTTAAGGCAGGAACAGGGAATGATTTTTTCTGGAAATTATACGGAGATATAAACCTGGAGCAACAAATATTTCATGTGCTAAATACAGTCCCTCAGAAAGTAGATATAGCTTCCTGTAATAATATTTTATATGCTAACAGTGCAGGATTTGGATTTGACGGTGAAGTTTTAAGATCAATAAATGCAGTACGTTTTATTGGCGGCCACGCTGGTTATCTGGCAATAGTACTGAAAAAAATATTTCGGTTTAAAGAATTTCATTTCCACATACAGGCAGGTGGACGAACGGTAGAAAAGAAATGTTTATTAGTTATTGTAAATAATTCCAGCAGAACAGGTGGTGGCTTTATGGTTACACCCAAAGCAAAAATTAATGATGGTTATTTAGATATGGTACTTTGTGATGAACTCTCAGTGCTTAAAAGACTTAAGTATTTACCGGTTATTGAAAAAGGTAAACACATGCAATTACCTTTCCTATTATATAGTCATGAGAAAGAAGTATACATCAAAACCGAAGAAATTATTTATGCGCAACTGGATGGTGAATTAATAAGCGGAAGCGAATTTAAAATCCTGATTCTTCCGGGTCACCTCAGTTTCCGATATTAGTCTTGCGGCAATACCGGCCCATAATGTAAACGACGGCGGTCAGTTTTGCTGGGATATAGAATATCGTTAGCCGTTTCATATCCTTCATCAGCAATATGTATTAACCTGTTTTTTCTGCCAAATCTGCGACTCAGTAAATAAATTGTACCTGCTGTTGCCACAGATGTAAAAAGCAACGCTTTCAAAATACTTTTCATCTAAAATGTTTATGTACACCATAATACAAAAAGCAGACCATCAGAAAACCAATCCCGTAATTTTTATTAAATTATTTAACTATGCACTTAAATATTAATAGTTGGATTGTGCTTTTTATTTCTAACACTCATATAAAATACGAAAGCTGCAGTTATAGAACCTATTGCCAGTCCTTGTAATAAAGCTTTTTTGTTAGCTTTTTTTGCAGGAGGAACCCAAACTGTTCCTGTAGCATCTGTTATAGCAGGTTGAGGAATATATCTTCCAGATTCAGGGATGGCCACAATATCGAAATGATTGTATAAATTGATTAATTCCATCAGCACATCTTCTCCATGCATGGTTTTTCCATGTCCGGTAGCTATTACAGCCGGAGCAAGATTCATCAGGCTTTTAAGGCTTTTACGCGCCTGTTCCCAATCGTAGGTGAAATATTTGGGAGGTCCGGAAAGTACTGGCCTTTGAAAAATGGTTGATAGGGCAGATTCTGATTTTGTGGTTACAAATGCATCCCCTGCAATCAGCAAATGGTCAACTTGCCTGAATAAACTAATATGCCCGGGTGCATGTCCCGGAGTGTGTATATAATTCCATTCCGGCATTCCGGGAACAGAATTATCTGCTGGTAACTCCTGTAAATATTCACTGATGTTAATGGATGATTTTGGATATAAAAAAGACATGGAAGTCATTAATCCACCGCCTACTGAAGGATCGGGTGGAGGATAAGCACTTTTGCCGGTTAGATAAGGCGTTTCCATGGCATGCGCATACACTGGAATGTTCCAGTGTTTAGCCAGAGATTTTACGGAACCTATATGATCAAAATGGCCATGTGTTAAGATAATGGCTGTTGGAGGTTCATCGCCGAATATTTCCTCAGCCATTTTTTTTATTTTTGATGCAGACCATTTAAGTCCGGTATCAACTAATACCCAGTGACCAGAGGTATTGTCGCGAATCATGTAAAAGTTAACGAACGTATCTTTCATTCCCCAAACTCCTTGAGCAACCTCAAAAAATGTTTGTGTGTTATTATCAATCGTGAGCATAACTTTTTACATAAATACTTTCACAATACATGCCAAGGTCTTATGCCAGAGGTTGTTTTCACGACCGAATATTTTTACGAATTACATCCCAGTATTCTTTTCCATAGCTCACCAAAATTTCGCTGCCTGCAGGAATATTTTTTACAGACCGGATGTAAACTTTATTTTTTTTAGTCACATATTCGCAATTGTTCGTAATCCCTTTAACCCGGTTTATACCCTTGCCATCATTAGCATATCTGGCCAGTGCAGTTAATTGCCTCAAAGCATCAATCACAATGTTGCGATTAACATAAAACAGATAGGGATTATCACCATTCTTATGATTCGCATTTTTCCAGTCCGTTAGCTTGCCTTTATATTCCACAATATCTGTTCCTTTAGGAATGTCAGTATTAGTAAATAAACCTTTTCCCGAGCCCGGAATTTTTGATCTTTTAACCTGCAGGTTTTTTTCCATTAAAGCCATAAATTTATAGGTTGTTGACATAATTATGCAAGATGAATACCATATCCGAAATGAATTCAGATTTTATAGTTTGAAATAGGATGTACCATTAAATCAACAGCATTTTTATTACAACTCAAGATATGACCAAAATCATTTTAATCAATATCCAGAATACTGTTTTCTACTTTTTATAATTCTATCTTCAATATATGAAAAAGATAATTCTAGTGTTTGAAAGCATTCACTACAACAATGAATCGTTCGATTTCATAGAGGCTTTGAGAAAAATTGAAGAAGTATTTGTAACAGCAGTTTTTTTGAGTCCGGTTGATTATACATCTGTCTGGGCGTTTCCGATTGTACCGGGATCTTCAGGGTTGGCCGTTAACCCGGGCAGTACAGAAGCAGATGAATTACTGAAAAACCATATGGCATCTTTTGAAACAAAATGCCAGGAATTACAAATTCCGTATACCATACATAATGATGTAAATGGTATAGTATTCGACCAGATACGGCTTGAATCACGATTTGCAGATGTAATGATTATTCACACAGGATTGTTTTATGCGGCATTTGGTGAGCAACCTAATGATTATTTAAAAGAGGTAATGCATATAGCTGAATGCCCGACTATACTGATTCCGCCACGTGGTACATTGCCGCAGTCTATTGTACTTATGTATGACGGTAATGAAAATTCTATGTTTGCGATTCGGCAATTCGCCTACCTTTTCCCTGTTTTAAAAAGCCTGACAACCACGTTGATGTATGTTCATCATAAGGCAGATGAAATTCCGGATATTGTAAAACTTAAAGAATGGATATATAGCTGGTATCCAAACATTCAATTTGAAATAATTCATGATGAAAAGAATTATCATTCCTGGTTTAAGGATCATCCAAATCCTTTTATCGTAACGGGTTCTTATGGAAGAGCGGCCATCATAGAATTTTTGAAGAAAAGTTTTTTAACCGATATTATTAACGATCAGCAATATTTTGTATTTCTGGCTCATAAATAAATTAACATGAATAAAGTATTATGGCTTGTGAATCCACTATTGGTAACCGAGTTAGAAATTGATTTTCCAAAATATATACAGGAACTCACACAATGTAATTTGTTGTGCATTTTACTGGAGAACAATTTTTATGAAACTCTTCCAATGTATACCGGAGATCCAATGTTTCCTGCGGTTGATTTTAGTATGATCAACAGCACCTTGAATGAGGAAGCTATGCAAAAATCCGAACAGGCCAAACAGGTTTTCATCGAATTGTGTACTAAAAAAGGTTTACAATTCAGCATTCATAACGATAAAGGCAATCCTGTATCAGAAGTGGTGAAAGAAAGCAGGTTTGCAGATCTGATTCTTGTAAAAAACTCATTGTCATTCAATGCTGCATTTGAAGAAGTATCCGGAAATTTTGTAAAGAAAGTATTAGGCAAATCAGAGTGCCCGGTATTGGTTGTTCCGGATGACCATCAGGTATTTAATGAAATATATTTTACGTACAATGGTGGTTATTCGTCTGTATATGCTATCCGGCAATTCACTTATTTGTTTCCGCAATTAAAAGATATTCCTGTAACCGTTTTATTTGTAGATGAAAAAAATTCAGATATTCCCATAATACATGAAAAGGAAATTAAAGAATTACTGCATGCACATTATACTAATTTCAGTTTTAAAATTTTGCGGGGAGATGTTGAAACTGAATTACTGGTAGAAATGTTGCCTAAGAAAAATGTACTGGTTACTTATGGGGCTTTCGGAAGAAATAATATTTCCAGAATGTTTAAAAGAGGTTCTGCAGACAAGGTTTTAGAAATGATTGATATCCCTTTGTTCATTACACATCCATAACACTGCGGACACAGCTATAAATTTGGGAAATGCAATTGATTTTTGCACCATTTAAACCTCCATCTTTGTAAAACTGATGGATACTATAACGCATTTTGCTTTAGGTGCCTGTATTGGCGAAGCAATGATTGGCCATAAAGCCGGCAAAAAAGGAATGCTGATTGGCGCATTGGCGCAGTCGCTTCCGGATATCGATTTCCTCGCTTCCTTTTTTACATCTACTTCACAAAATCTGCTGGCACACCGCGGATTCACACATTCCATATTATTTGCGCTCGTATTCACACCTATCATATCGCTCATTTTTGATCATTGGGGAAAACCTTTGAATGTTTCATTTAAAAGATGGATGGTATTTTTTGCCGTTCAATCTTTCATACATGTATTTATTGATGCATTCAATAATTATGGAGTGGGCTGGCTGGAGCCATTCGATCATATCCGGATATCGTTTAACTCTATTTATGTAGCCGATCCCTTTTTCAGTGTATGGCCATTGCTGGGAGCCCTACTTTTACTAACGCTAAAAAGTATCAGCAGATTCAGGAAGATTACGTGGATGTTATCGCTCTTTTTATGTTTCTTTTATTTGGGGTATTCACTCTTAAATAAGCATCACATTGAAAACTCAGTGAAACGTTCATTGGCAAATGAAAATTTACACGTCAAACGTTTTTTTACAACACCTGCGCCTTTACAAAACTGGCTTTGGTATATAGTAGCTGAAACCGATTCAGGATTTCAGGTGGGCTACCGCTCTGTATTTGATAAAACAGATCATATTAATTTTAATTATTTCCCTAAAAATGAACAGTATATTTTAAACAGTACTGATCCTGCGATTGCAAGGTTAAAAAGATTTTCAAAAGGATATTATACAATTGAAAAATCAGGCGATACAATTATTTTTAATGATCTTCGATTCGGACAAATTATTGGCTGGCAATCACCTGAAGAAAAATTTGCATTTCATTATTATGTAGGCGATCAGTTTGATAATGTACTGGTGGTACAACGCGGCAGATTTGCTAAATGGGATAAAACTGTTTTTAAAAATTTCATCAAACGGATACAAGGAAACTGATTATGCTTTTTTATCCTGCCTGAAATAAAAAGTGAACAGGTAAAATACAAATCTTACAAACTGATAAGAAATCCACGAAATAAATTTTCTCACAGGATGTAGCTTAGCCATATAGTTTGCATTATCTATCTGTATACATTCATGCTGTAAAACATGATTCAATGTTTTGTATACTATTTTTCCATACGATTCATTTTGGATATCTACATTCAACTCAACGCTTGCAAAAGCACTGATGTCATTTATATTAAAAGATCCCATTGTAACAAACTGTTGGTCACTAACAGCTACTTTACCATGCAAAATATTTTCCTGGTATTCATATATATCTATTTTATGTCTCAGTAACCATGCATACATGTATCGTTCTGCATTTTTAGCAACATTAACATCCGACATACCTGTCATAATTACTTTAATTTTCACGCCTCGTTTCACTGCCTGAACCATGCTTCGCCGGATGGCATTCCCGGGAATAAAATAGGCACACAGGATGATGATTTCAATTTGGGCAGATCGAAACATTTCCAGGTAAGACTTAGAAATTTGATTTTTATTTTTCACCCAATCGTTTCTCCGCATCCTTACTTTAGCAAGCGTATGTTCACTGGTATCAAAATTAAAATTGTGTGGAAGAGGTTTGTATTTATAATTTAATTTCAAAAAACCGTTCCATGTTTTACAACAAAGAACAGCGAGTTCCTGAGAAACAGGGCCTTCCATTAAAATTGCAAAATCCAGCCAGGCTTTTTCGCCATCCATATCATTATATCGGTTGCTGATATTAATTCCGCCCACTAACGAATACCTGTCGTCAGCAACAATTACTTTATGATGAAGCCTTCTTCCAAAATAAAAATTACTACTTTTAAAAAGTGGTTCAAAAAATTTAAAACGGATACCTGATTTACGTAAGTCTAAAACGAAGTTATCTTCCAGAGATTGAGATGCATAGCCATCTATTACCATGTACACATCAACCCCTCTGGATGTAGCTTCTTTCAGGGCATTACCGATCAGCGTTCCGGTTTCGTCATTTTCATAAATATAGGTTTGTAAATGAATAATGTGTTGTGCCGACTGAATGATATGTAAAAGCGTATCAAAATAATCACTGCCGCCTTTAATCAGTTTTACTGAGTTAGGATAAGTATAATTGCCGGTTTTATTCTTGCTGGGGTTGATCATTTAATATTCACATTAAAATTAATTGAAACTTCAACAATAAGCGGGCCCATTCATTTATAAACTGATATAATTCAGTAAATTTATAGGAGTTTGTCATTTGTTTTGAATGATTAATGTATTAGTTTGTTTCCTAATGATAATTGAAATTGATGATTATAAAACAATTGATGATCTTCAGCAGAAATTTTCTGAATGTTTTCCTCTGCTAAAACTTGAATTTTACGCACAACCGCATCATTGGTATGAAAGTTCTGAAGAAAAGAAGGCATTATCCAGGTATTCACAACTGGATCAAATCCGTAAAAATCATACACATGGTTTTTACGAATTTTTTTCACAAACAAGAACCGGTTCTTTTGAGTCTGAATTGCGTGATAAATACGGCTTGCATGTACAGATTTTTAGAAAACAGTTTGGGAAATGGCAGCAAACCACAGATACAGATCAGTTAACTCTTGGTGAACAACAAAATCTTGCATTGATGCACAACACACAT
This sequence comes from Bacteroidota bacterium, assembly GCA_031411115.1. GTDB lineage: Bacteria > Bacteroidota > Bacteroidia > Chitinophagales > Chitinophagaceae > Ferruginibacter. The sequence goes on along the minus strand of JANOAO010000010.1, from coordinate 47,924 downwards.
TAATAGTTCAATTTAAATGAGTACATTTTCATCACATATTGAAGGCAGCAAACCAGTGCTTGTGGATTTTTTTGCAGAATGGTGCGGACCTTGTAAAATGATGCCACCTGTACTATCACAGGTAAAAGAAAAAATAGGCGACAGAGCTACTATATTAAAAATGGATATTGATAAAAATGCATCTTTTGCCTCGAAATATAATGTGCAGGCTGTTCCTACACTTATCATTTTTAAAGATGGAATTATAGTGTGGCGAAAAAGTGGCGTAGTACCGGCACATGAAATATTAGAAAATTTAAATTTTCATATTACCTGATACAAACTACTTTACTAACCGCTGTAACAGCATAAACTAACTAACATGTTAGCAATTTCATTGGCAGATTTCTGCCACAAAGAATTAAACGACTGGGCATCCATGCTCGTATTTTTTGAAAATGAAATGAATAGTTTCAAAAAATGGTTAATGGAAATCAGTACTAAAAATTCCAAACCGCATATTATGAAACAGGTAGAACATTTTCAAAATCAATTTATAGTTCAGAAAGATAATTTCGATATTCTGAATCATGAAATTAAATTACACCAGCAACTTATCGCTAAAGAAATGCAATTCTCTAATATATTCGATAATATGGATATTACCGACCAGCAATATTTCCTCAGAGATAAAATGCATACTGCAGAAAAAATATTTATCGCTTTAAAACATGAATTTTACAATTTTGCAGGACGAGTGTTGTAATGAATATAATCCCGGAAAGAGATATGACATATGTCATGTTAACATTTGATCTCAGTCATCACATCAAAGCAGCAGCCAGGCTATTTTTGAAAGAAAAATATTATCAGTCCGCAACAACCTGTATGTTATCACTGTGGTGAAATTTGTGAAACGGTTATTGAGACGGATCACAAAACATTTTGTTGTAATGGTTGCAGTCAGGTATATCTGTTGTTAAATGACAACAATCTGTGCAATTATTACGATTTAGAAAAAAATCCCGGTCTCAAAGCAAAAGGAAGATTTAAAGTTAACCGCTTTGCCTACTTAGAAGATGAAGGGTTGATCAGAAAATTAGCTCAGTTTATAGACGATTCTCATGTAAATATCAATTTCAGTCTTCCGCAGATGCATTGCGCATCTTGTGTTTATTTATTGGAAAACCTGCATAAGATCGATCAGGGAATAATTAGCTCCCAAGTTAATTTTCAGAGAAAAGAAGTTTTTGTAAGTTTTGATCCTCAACTTATTTCGCTCAGAAAGGTAGTGGAACTTTTGGCCTTTATCGGATATGAGCCTTTTATCAGTTTGTTTGATATGAAAAAAGGGGAGGCAAAAAAGTTTAACCGAAAGGAGGTTTTTGCTTTAGGTGTTTCCGGGTTTTGTTTTTCGAATATTATGATGCTTAGTTTTCCGGAATATTTCTCTGGCGGTATCATTGACGAACCAGGTTTAAGAGAAACATTTTCATGGATCATCTTTGGTTTATCATTACCGGTTTTATTTTATGCGGCCTCCGGAATTTTTGAATCCGCCTGCAATGGTATCCGGCATAAACATTTAAATGTGGATGTGCCCATTGCACTCGCTATTATGATCACTTTTGTCAAAAGTTATTATGAAATCATCAGTGGAACCGGTAGCGGTTATCTTGATTCAGGTTCGGGCATTATATTTTTTATGCTCATAGGCAGATGGTTTCAAAACAAATCCTATGATGCGCTTTCTTTTGACCGGGATCATCTTTCTTATTTTCCTTTAGGTGTAACAGTTTTAAAAAATAAAGAAGAAGAAATGATACCGGTCACAAAATTAAAATTGAATGACCGTATTGTTATTCGTCATAACGAAATGATACCCGCTGATGCAGTTTTGGTCAAGGGAAATGCGCTGATCGATTACAGTTTTGTAACAGGCGAAACCAATCCCGTTATTAAGCATACTGGGGAATTATTATATGCCGGTGGTAAGCAGAAAGCAGGTAGAATCGTATTGGAAGTTTGCAAGGAACCAAACCAGAGTTACATCACACAGTTATGGAACAAAGAATCTTTTTCTGAAAAGAAAAAATTTGATTCATTCATACATCCATGGAGTAAATATTTCACTTTTATATTATTGAGCATTGCTGTAGTGGCTTCTGTATACTGGTATTTTACTGACGCAGGCAAAATTGTAACTGTAATTAGTTCCCTTCTTATTGTTGCCTGTCCTTGTTCCTTACTTTTAACGACCAACTTCACTTTTGGAAATATGTTACGCATTTTCGGACGTAATAAATTCTATCTCAAAAATGCCATTGTTATTGAAACACTGGCCGCAGCCAATACGATTGTCTTCGATAAGACAGGCACGATCACTAACGCAAAAGAAGTGGAAATGCATTATACGGGTGAATCATTAAATGAATCAGAAAGAAAGATGATCTCCAGCCTAAGCGCACAGTCTTCACATATAATTACCCGTCAACTTGTACAGCATTTGGATACCGAAGATTTTATTGATATTGAAAATTTTAAGGAGTACACGGGTAAAGGTATCAGCGGAATGGCGGACAAATCTGTAATAGCCTTAGGTAGCCATTCTTTTTTTGATATAGAGAAACAAGCGCCCTTTCATGCTTCACGTGTGTATGCAAAAGTAGGAGATAGGATGAAAGGTTTTTTTGAAGTTAGAAATGCGTACCGGGAACAATTTGATACGCTAATAAAAAAATTGCGTTTAGCAGGTTTTGAATTACATCTTTTATCGGGCGATAATGATGCAGAAAGAAAAACACTTGAAAAATATTTCGATCCTCAGCATATTTGCTTTAACGCCGATCCATCTGATAAGCTTTCCTATATCAAAGAATTACAATTTAAAGGTAAAAAGGTGATAATGATTGGTGATGGTCTGAATGATGCAGGCGGATTGTTACAATGTAACGCAGGTATTGCCGTAAATGACCAAACATCTGCATTTACGCCCGCCTGTGATGCGATCATAGATGGTTCATCCGTAACACGTTTTGCTGAATTTATTGCCTTTGCAAAAAGCGGACAATTAATTATCACCATTAGTTTCATTGTTTCCATCTTCTACAATATAACGGGAATATACTTTGCGATACAGGGATTGTTATCTCCTATAATAGCAGCCATCCTGATGCCTGCCAGCAGTATCACCATTGTTTCTCTGGCTACCATTATGTCAGGAATAATTGCCAGGAAAAAAGGTTTGTAAACTGATATATATCATGTGAATGTTTGCTTGCCATCATGGAACGACTTTTTAATTGCAGATACTTTTGACGAAATTTTATAATGAGTGCATTATTCATGCTGATCGGAATAAGTATAATCGTTGCAGGCAGTTTTCTTACCGCCTTTTTATGGAGTGTAAAAAATGGCCAGTATGATGATGATTATACACCATCGTAAGAATGTTATTTGACGATACTCCAAAAACCAAAACAGACCACATTTAAAATTTAAACATGCAGGTAGAAAAATTTTATTACGATAATAAAACAGTTAAAAACTTTGCGTATGCAACCTTGCTTTGGGGTGTTGTAGGAATGCTTGCAGGTTTATGGGTTTCATTGCAATTGGTATTTCCATCGCTTAATATAACACAGTATGGTTCTTTTGGCCGTTTAAGACCATTGCATACCAATGCCGTAATTTTTGCATTTGTGGGGAATGGAATTTTTATGGGTGTTTATTATTCGCTTCAGCGTCTATGTAAGGCACGTATGTTTAGTGATGTGTTAAGCAGTATACATTTCTGGGGCTGGCAGTTTATCATTGTAGCTGCAGCCATAACATTGCCTCTTGGTTTCACCTCTGGAAAAGAATATGCAGAACTGGAATGGCCTATTGATATTGCTATCACATTAATCTGGGTGGTTTTTGGCTGGAACATGTTTGGAACAATCATTAAAAGAAGAGAAAAACATTTATATGTTGCCATCTGGTTTTATATCGCAACGTTTGTTACGGTAGCAGTTTTGCATGTTGTAAATTCATTTGAACTTCCGGTTACTTTATTCAAAAGTTATTCGTGGTATGCAGGTGTGCAGGATGCATTGGTTCAATGGTGGTACGGACATAATGCAGTGGCTTTTTTCCTCACGACTCCTTACCTCGGCTTGATGTATTATTTTATGCCTAAAGCGGCTAACCGTCCGGTGTATTCTTATAAATTATCCATTGTACATTTTTGGTCGCTGATATTTTTATATATCTGGGCAGGCCCGCATCACTTGTTATACACCGCATTGCCGAACTGGGCACAATCACTGGGCGTTGTTTTCTCTTTCATGCTCATCTTCCCAAGTTGGGGTGGAATGATTAATGGTTTGCTCACACTTCGAGGTGCATGGGACAGAGTTAGAGATGATGTTATTTTAAAATTTATGGTGGTTGCGATTACAGCGTATGGAATGGCAACTTTTGAAGGCCCGATGTTATCGCTTAAAAATGTAAATGCAATCAGTCATTTCACTGACTGGATTGTAGCACACGTACACATTGGTGCATTAGGCTGGAACGGTATGCTCACTTTTGGTATTTTATACTGGATGATTCCAAAAATATTTGGAACAAATTTATATTCGAAAAAATTAGCTGCCAATCATTTCTGGTTAGGAACGCTCGGAATGATTTTCTATGCAGTGCCGCTGTACTGGGCAGGATTTACTCAGAGCAGTATGTGGAAACAATTCACTGCAAGCGGACAACTGAAATATTCTTTTCTTGAAACAGTTACTTACCTGAAACCATTTTATGCAATGCGTTCGTTTGGCGGAACTTTATACCTGATCGGCGTTTTCATCATGGTTTATAATTTGATAAAAACGGTTCGTGCAGGTAATTTAATTGAAAACGAAGCGGCAGAAGCAGCACCTATTATAAAAGAAGAAGCGGTAAGTCATAAAGGAGAACACTGGCACAGATGGATCGAGAGAAAACCAGTTCAAATGCTGGTGATTAGCCTTGTAGTTGTTTTAATAGGAGGTGTTATTGAATTAGTTCCAACATTTCTTATTAAGGGAAATGTTCCTACAATTTCAGCCGTACAGCCTTATACACCCCTGGAACTACAAGGCCGTGATATTTATGTTCGGGAAGGTTGTTATACCTGTCACTCACAAATGATCAGACCTTTCAGAAGCGAAACAGAACGCTATGGTGAATATTCAAAAGCAGGTGAATTTGTGTATGATCATCCATTTCAGTGGGGAAGTAAAAGAACAGGACCTGATCTGGCTCGCGAAGGAACAGGTAATCTTAAAAAAACCAACGGCTGGCATTTTCGTCACATGCGGGAACCGGCTTCTATGAGTGAAGGTTCTATTATGCCGGCTTATGCTTTCATGTTACATGACGATTTGGATACCAGTAACACTGGAGCTAAGATCCGGGCGATGCAAACACTGGGAGTTCCTTATACGAAAGGTTATGATCGATTTGCCAATGAAGATCTAATGATTCAGGCAAAATCAATTGCTGATAATTTAATGGCAGACAGTATCAAAGTTTCTCCGCGTAAAGAAGTGATCGCCATTATCGCATATCTGCAACGTTTAGGAGGAGATATAAATAAAACGGCTAAAACCAATTAATATGTTCAAGTTCATCAGACAACATGCAGAGCAAATACAGGGTGTACAATTATATCCCTTAATATCATTAATCATATTCTTCCTGTTTTTTGTTTTGCTGTTATGGTATGTAACCAAGATGGATAAGCAAAGAATTAATACCATATCGTCTATCCCTTTAAAAAATGAAGAACCCGCCTCTAATCTTTAAAATTATTTTATGAACAGACATAAATTATTTTCATTGCTTGTCGTACAATTTTCTACTTGTGCGGTAATAGCCCAGGAAGCTAAACAACAGGCAGCGGAATCTGGTGGAAACAATCTTCTTTCTATTTTGATGATCGCAATTGCATTAGTTCTTGCCTTTGTGATATGGGGAATGGGGCAGGTGCTGATCAGTATGGGAAAGCAATTATTAATGAAGCAAAGTAAAACAGAAAATATATTATCGGTAATACTGGTGATCGGTTTGTTTATTATTCCAGTAAATTCTCCGGCACAGCGAACAGGAGTTGAGTTGACTAAAGCCGCAGTCGTTGCCAATTACGGTGGATTACCTGCTACTTCATTTTACCTGCTTGCTACTGTAATCACTATCGAATTTATCGCCATAGCTTTTATGATGTTCGGCATAAGGCGATTGCAAGCTGAACTAATTCCGCAGACAATAAAAAAAGGTTTTGATTTTGCTGCATGGTGGAACCGTATCGATAGCAGATTTTTCACACGTGCAATATCTGTAGAAAAAGAAGCGGATGTTTTGCTGGATCATGATTATGATGGTATCCGTGAACTGGATAATTCTTTACCGCCCTGGTGGAAATATGGTTTTTATGTTACGATACTGGTAGCAGTTATTTACATGATGAATTTTCATGTATTGGCAATCGGCAAAAATCCGCAGGAAGAATATCAGGAAGAATTAGCAAAAGCTCAGGTAGAAATAGAAGAATATAATGCCTTGAATAAAGATAAAGTGGATGAAAATAATCTGGTATTAGCCGAAGCAACGGGCATCAATGCAGGGAAAGAAATTTTCAGTGCAACTTGCTGGACTTGTCATGGAAAATTGGGTGAAGGCGGTGCGGGACCAAATCTTACTGATAATTACTGGATTCATAAAGGTTCTCTTAAAGATATTTATATCTCTATTAAACATGGTTATCCAGATAAAGGGATGCAGGCATGGGATAAAAATTATTCTCCTAAAGAAATACTGAATTTATCCTCTTTTATACACAGCCTGAAAGGTACTAATCCGGCAAATCAAAAACCTGCACAGGGAGAATTGTATGAAGAAAGTATTGTGAAAATGAATTGATTGGAAAATGAATTTTATCAACCATGGGAACTGATATTTTAGAAAAACCAGCGTTGCAACAGGAAGCTTTCCGTGATTCAGTGGCTACTATTAGTAAAGATGGTAAACGCAATTATTTGTTTCCAAAAAAACCAAGAGGAAAATTATACAATAAAAGAACTTTATTCAGCATATTCTATCTCATCATCTTCTTTACATTACCTTTTTTAAAAGTAAATGATGAACCCTTATTGATGTTCAATATTGTTGAAAGAAAATTCATCATTTTCGGTATGATTTTCTGGCCACAGGATTTTTTCATTTTTGGAATCGGAATGATCACATTCATTGTATTTGTGATCTTGTTTACCGTTGTATTTGGAAGAGTATTTTGTGGATGGGCATGTCCTCAAACCATATTTATGGAAATGGTTTTCCGGAAGATTGAGTATTGGATTGATGGTGATGCTTCCCAGCAAAAAATATTGAAAGCTATGCGATGGAATGCAGAAAAAATACGCAAACGCGCTCTTAAATTTATTCTCTTTTTTACTTTGTCCTTTTTAATTGCCAATTTATTTCTGGCTTACATCGCTAGTATGGATAAGCTGCAGGATTATATATATCATCCAGCAGAAAATCTCGGAACTTTAATTTCACTGATCATTTTCACTGTCATATTCTTTTTTGTGTATTGGTGGTTCAGAGAACAGGCATGCATAATAGTTTGTCCATACGGCAGATTGCAAGGCGTATTACTGGATAAAAATTCTATCGTTGTAGCATACGATCATAAAAGAGGCGAACCTCGTGGAAAATTAACAAAGGCAGAAATTTTTAAAAATAAAGAAGAAGATCATGATTGCAAGTGTACGGATTGTAAAAATGAAGGTGCCTGCAAAGATATTGGTGCACGTTTTTTAGAATCATTACCTAAAGGTGATTGTATTGATTGTGCAGCATGTGTAAGAGTTTGTCCTACGGGCATTGATATCCGCAACGGTACGCAACTGGAATGTGTGAATTGCACGGCGTGTATAGATGCATGTGATGCCATTATGGATAGCATCCATAAACCGAAAGGATTAATTCGTTATGCTTCTGAAAATTCTATTAACGAAGGAAAAAAGTTAATTTTCAATACCAGAATCAAAGCTTACTCCGGTGTATTGCTGCTATTAATTTCTTTATTAATGTTTTTGCTCGTGAGCAGAACTGATCTTGATGCCAGATTAATGCGAACTGCTGGCATGACGTACACCAATTTACCTGACGGGAGAATAAGCAATCTCTATAATTTAAAACTGGCCAATAAAACACATAAGGATATCCGATTTACGCTCAAACTGGAAAACATCAATGGAGAAATATTTCTCATCAATAATAATAATTTTCCTGTAGTAAAAAAAGAGGATTACATGACCTTACAATTTTTCGTAAAATTAAGCAGAGACCATATTAAAGGTTGGAAAACACCTCTATCAATAGGATTGTATGATTCAACTGGAAAGATCAAAACAATTACTGCCAATTTTGTAGGACCGGAAATTTACAATTAAAATTAATTTATGAAACTCAACTGGGGATATAAAATTGTTGCTTTTTATGTGGTGTTTGTAATCGGAATAATGGTACTGGTGTTTAGTTCCGCATCACAGAAAGTTGACCTCGTTTCAACAGATTATTATGAGCAGGAAATAAAATATCAGCAAAGAATTAATGCAAAATCTAATTCAAGTGAATTGTCATCACCACTTATTGTTTCCAATACAGGTGAAAATGTTCATATTGTTATGCCGGTGGAAATGAATGGAATACTGGTTCAGGCTAATATATTAATGTATTGCCCGTTTGACAATACCAAAGACTATGCGTTGCAATTATCTGCTAACGATGCAGCACTCGATTTTAAAATGCCTGCCGGTACTAAAGGTTCTTTTGTAGCAAAGATCAATTGGAATGTAGCAGGAAAACAATATTATGGAGAACATAAAATTTTATTTTAAATGATTGCATTATTTGCTGCATTTCTTTTAGGAACAATGGGCAGTTTCCATTGTGTGGGCATGTGTGGTCCGCTGGCGCTTTCAATTCCTATAGCTAATAATTCTTTCTCATTTTTATTTACCGGTAGTCTTTTATATAATATTGGCCGCATCACTACTTATGGTTTACTGGGTGCATTGATCGGAGGTATTGGTATAACTGCCGCAACTTTCGGAATACAACAATGGTTGTCGGTCATATTTGGTTCCGTAATTCTGATTGTACTGATGTTGAACAGGCGAAAATTATCAGGTGCTCAACAATTTCTTTTTTATACTGTTATCAGAAAACAGTTAGGAAAACTTTATAACAAAGGAACAAATCTGAGCTTTTATCTGATAGGTGTACTCAATGGTTTTTTGCCATGTGGATTGGTTTATATTGCGATGACCGGATCGGCTTCTATGCACAATTATCTCGAAAGTGCAACTTTCATGATGTCATTCGGACTAGGCACTTTGCCGCTCATGTGGTCATTATTATTCTTTGGCAATGTGATCAGTTTACAAATCAGAAATAAGATCAGGAGATTGTATCCTTACATGATGGGATTGATGGCATGCCTGCTTATTATACGTGGACTAGGTTTGGGCATCCCATATTTAAGTCCTGTTTGGCATGATCACCAAGTGGTAATGAATTGTCATGAGTAAAAACAGTTTTTCAGATGATATACATCTTATAAAAAAAATTAAAAAATAAATTATATTTAAAAGTTGAAAGAAAGCGAAAAAATAATGATTCCCAATGATAATTATATGTTGCATGAGAACGACGCATGGGAGCGTTCGCTGGATTATCTTTTAATGGAAAATGCGTTTCTAAAAACCCGGTTATCGGAGGCGGTTGATGCTGTTTCAGACAAAACCCTATTGGATGAGGCTGAACAATATCATGCCTGTTTTTTAAAAAATGATGAGTTGTTTAAAAATATTTTAACCCAGGTGAAAATGCAGAAGATGCTGCTGACAAAAAAAAAATTATCATCTAATGAGATAAATGACCTCAACTTTATAAAAAAACAATTATTTATTCGAATGGAAATGGAAAATTCGGAGAAAGAATTTCAGCAGTTAAAATCTAAATTCAATCTTTTTATTACCAACGCTTAGTTGAGCATTTCCGTTAATTTCTTTTCATTCAAAACGGTTATTTTGCTGCCATGAATTTCTACTAATTTTTCTGTTTTAAAATCACTTAAAGTTCTTATCAGGGATTCTGTTGCAGTACCGGCAATGTTAGCCAAATCTTCTCGCGAAATCTGCATAGTAAAAGCTGCATCTGTATCCTTATTGTATTTTTTTAATAATGATAGTAAGGCATTGGCTACACGTTTACGTAAAGAATTATAGGCAATATTCAACAGTTGTTTTTCTTTTTCCGAAATATTATTAGCCAACAGTTTAATAAATTTTGCATTTGCTTCACGGTTATTTTGCAGCAATTGTTCAAATTCTTTCATTGGAATATCTATAACATTACTCTCATCCAGCGACTCAGCCGTTTCTTTATAAGTGGTACCTTCCAACAGTGCAGTATATCCAAAAAAATCTCCATCCGAATATAAACTGGTCGTCAGATCTTTTCCATCTTCATTCGTAACAAATGTTTTAATTTTTCCTTTTTTGATGTAGTATAAATTATAAGGATGATTTCCTTCATGATAGATCACCTGTTTTTTTCTGTACACATTTTCCTGCCGGTTTTCAGTAATATTTTGGAGTGCATTCTTTTCGCTGAAATCATTGAGCATTTCCTGCATGCCATCAGCATTGGGATGATACTCTTTTTTCAACAAATCAACTTTTTTTAAACGACTTTCAATCGCATTCAATAATTCAATGTCTGTAAAAGGCTTTGTAATATAATCATCAGCACCCATTTCCATTCCTTTTCTGAAATCAACACGTTCTGATTTGGCTGTAAGAAAAATAAACGGAATCCCAGTCAGATGTTCATTCTTATTAATGAGATGTAATACGCCATAACCATCCAGCACCGGCATCATAACATCACAAATGATAATATCCGGCTTTTTAAGAAGCGCTTTTTCTATTCCTATTTTGCCGTTTTCTGCAGTGGTTACTTCATAATTGGCCAGTTCCAGAATTTCCGCAGTATTTTCCCTGATATCATTATTATCTTCTATTAAAAGAATGTGATGTGTCATTGCGCCAAAGTTTTTTGTGCAGGTAATTGAATAGTAAATGTTGTGCCTTCTTCAAGTTTGCTCTCCCATAAAATTTTCCCTTCCAGTAATTCAACATATTTGGCTACTATATGCAATCCTAATCCTGTTCCTTGAATATTTACTGCATTCTTTGCTCTGAAGAAACGCTCGAACAAATGTTGCTGGTCAGCTTCAGAGATACCAATACCGTTGTCGCTAATGGAAATCGAAATATCATCTGTACCTGATGAACTTAACACTTTAATTTCTCCATTTTCTAATGTGAATTTAATAGCATTCGATAAAAGGTTCAGAATAATATTTTTTATAAGAGATGGATCAGAGCAGCACCATGCATTTCCTTTGTGTTCATATGTAAATTTACGCGATGAATTACACATCGCCTTCATTTCGGCAATGGTAGCCGATATCATATCTTTCAGGTTGAAGTTAATATTGTTAGTTTCGATTTTGCCGTCTTCAATTTTTCCTATCGACAAAAATTCATTTAGAATACCAGTAAGATTATTTACAGAACTCTTAATACGATCAATGTGTTTATTTCTTTTTTCCTGCTCATCTGATTCTGTATATTTTGCAAGGAGAGATGCGGAAGATAAAATAGTACTAAGTGGTGTTCTGAATTCATGCGATGCCATGGAGACAAACCTGCTCTTCAAATCGCTGAGATCTTTTTCTTTGCTGAGTGCCTGTGTAAGTTCATCGCGTGAAGAACTAAGCTGTTCCATTGTTTCCTGTAACTGCAAAGTTCTTTCTGATACTTTTCTTTCGAGTTCATTATTTAATTGTTCAATGCGAAGATTTACGGCAGCCAGTTGTTCTTTCTGGATCTTTACATCGTTTTCAATTTCTTTCCGTTTAGTAATATCAATGATAAAAGCAATATTAAATTTACCGTCGTTGGTGATGTAATTACTCAGACTAATTTCTACCGGAAATTCGGTTCCGTTTTTTTTTGCAGCAAAAAGATCCCGTCCGGTTCCCATTGCCCTGGGTTCCGGATGTTTGCTGTAATTCTCTCTGTATGTTGAATGCTTTGTATGGTAACGGTTCGGAATTAATTTTTCGATAGGCTTGCCGATCAATTCATCTGCAGAAGGATAATTAAATTGTTCCAGCAAACAGGCATTTACCATTTCAATCAGTCCTTTTTCATTGGCCACTAAAATGCCCAATGAAGCATGTTGAAATAAAGCTTCAAATTTTTCTTTTTCCCTTATTATCGCGTTGTTGAGATGTATCACGGTGTAAAAGTACAACCGTTAATTTAAAGCGCATTACTTATGCAATTTTTTCATCAATGAAATACATATCAATTTCTCCTATGTTTTTCGCAAAAATCTTTCCTCTGTAAGAACAATTATATTCATGTTTGATGAGCTCATACATAGCAGCAGAAATATTCACTCTACCGGGTTCTCCATTACTTTCCATTCGGCTGGCAATATTTACAGTTCCGCCCCAGATATCATACGCATACTTTATTTTTCCAACCACACCTGCTACTAACGGCCCAGCATGAATTCCGATACGTATATCCCATGGAGGTAGATTTTCTTCACTTCTTCTGTTGTTCCGCATTTTAATATATTCCTGTATCTCCAAACTTGCTTTTACTATATTCATCACATGATCGGGATTAGGTGTAGGAATTCCTCCTGCACACATATACGAGTCACCAATTGTTTTAATTTTTTCCAGATTATATTTCTTGATGATGAGATCAAATTCAATAAAACATTCATTCAGCTCTGTAACTACTTCCTGTGGCGATAATTTATCTGCCAACGCAGAAAAACTTTTGAAATCCGTAAATAAAACGGAGGCGTGTTCATAATAACGTGGCGTTGCCTCTCCTTTCTCCTGCAATTCTTTTGCAACTTCGCCCGGCAGAATATTCAACAATAACGTTTCAATCTGTATTTTCTGGCTGTCAAGTAATTTGTTGATCCTGATCTTCTGACGATAATCACGAAATAAAATAAAACCGATAATAAAGATCAGCGTAAAACCTACAATCAATGCGTTCTGTACAAATTTTTGTTTGTTAAGTTCCGCTTCCTGGAGTTCTTTATCTTTCGTTAATAATTTGATCTTTCCTTGCTGCTGTTCGCTTTCTGCCTCAAACAACATCTTATTTAATTTTTTATCTGTCTCCGCATTATATATTTCATCTTTCACTTTTAAAGTGAGATTAAGGTAATGTACACTCATTTTAAAATTCCCTAAAAAAGTATACACATTGGTAAGACCATTATAAATAACATCGAGATCATAATTGTTCTTCATTTCTCTCGACAATCCTTCGGCTTCTTTGTAAGCTGAAAGAGCAGCATCCATATTGCCGGATTTAAATTCGTTTTCGCCAATACCCTGCAGTGCCAGACTGATATAATATTTTGAATCTGTTCGTTTGGCAACTTCCAATGCCTGTTTATGATACTGAAGTGCTGCATCATAATCATTTCTTAAGGTTGCTACTTTTCCCAGATTGATCAATGTGTATGACCGCTCGGCATTTTGTTTTAAATCTTCGAATGTGGTGAGAGAACGCTTGAGATAAATTTGTGCAGAATCAGCATTTCTGATTTTATGTATCGAATCTGCATTTCCCTGTTTAATGTAAATTTCACCAATGTTTACCGTGATGGTTCCTATAGCCTGTGAATTGGCAATTTCTTCTGCAATAGGTAATGCCTTTTTATAATACACCAGACCCTGATTGCGTGTAGTTTTTTTATTGGCGTATACACTGCCAATATTCTGATAAGCCGTCATGATACGCAACTTGTTGCCGGTGATTTCCGCTTTTTTGAGTGAACGCAGATAATAATCCAAAGCCTGATCTTCGATACTTTGTTGCTGAAAAACAGCTCCGATATTATTAAGCATGTTCGCTTCGCCATTAACATCACCATTAACTTCGAACTGCTTCAGTGATGCCTTCCAGTAATTTAATGCTTCTAAAAATTGAGACTTGCCAAAATAAATGAGACCAATACTTTTTAATGCAAATGCTTTTCCCTTTCCGAAACCAATTTGATCACTGATGGCAAGTGCCTGCCGTGCGTAAGAGATACGTTTGGAAGTATCTTCACCGGAATAATTTTTAAACAATTCCAACAAGGTATTTACCCTGTTGGAATCGTAATTTTTTTGTTTGACTAATAAGGTATTTAAACTATCCTCAATTCTGGTTTGCGCAACTGTTACAGTAGCAAAGAAGCTGCAAATCAGAAACAAATACTTCATCATCTATTATAACACATGTTAATGGGTTACAATTTAAGGACTTTTACCGGTGTATTTTTATTATTAATATGAATATTGATAATGTATGTTCCTGTTTTAAGACGGCTTACATCCAATGATAAACGCTTAGGTGAAAAATTATTCACCGGAACAGCATAAATTTTTCCTGAAGCGTCTGTAACCATTACCTTTTGCGATGTAATGATCCCTTCATTTACATTAATGATACATTCATTCTTTGCAGGATTCGGATAAACCTGAACGTTGCCTTCAATCACCATGGTTTCTATTTCTTCTTTTACAGGAGCAGAGGTTCTTACATTAGTTCCACATTTGTTGGAACCGGAACTTGCATTACTTGCCGTGGAGGTTTTCTGATTTCCGTTATAAGTGATCAGTGTCCATTTTAAAGTATTACCATTAAAAGGAAGATCAAATGTACCGCCGGAAGGAAGGAAGATGATCGGTTGTTGCCCTGCATATCCGTTTGATGTAATAAAATTGTTATTGCCGATAGGTACATACACCACCGTGCTGTTTGGATTCTCATATCTGAAACGAGCCAGGTATTTATATCCGGAAGAATGGCCTATCAGTGTATCAACACAAACCAGTATCGGTTTCACATTCTTGGCATTTCCACCTTTAGGATTTACATACAAGGTTCCATTTTCATAACTAATGATATAGTTCACAGAATTTAAAACCATTGCTGAAGGAACAATCGGGTAAGTTCCTGCAACGCCGGTATATCCAGTAAGAGTATAGGTTGGATTCTGTGTTATTTTAGTCTGATCATTATTTATAAAACCGGTGTACGTGGATGAGAAATTCGGTAAAGCATCTCCCTGGAAAATCACTTTATCATCTGCCTTAACAAGCAATGCTCTTTTATTGACCGATAGAATACCGCTTTGTAAATTCAATGCATAGTTTGTAGCTGATCCACCGCTTATGTTAATCGGGTATGTACCAAAATTAGAAGAAGTATTTGCTAAAGTTGATGCAGTTGGTAATGAACTTAATGCTGAACTGTTTTCTCCATTCACAAAACCTGTATAAGCAATCCTGAAAACTGGATTTGCCACTCCATACAATTTAAAAGTATCTACCGCTTTTGCAATCAGATTAGCTTTATTGATGGTTAAAATGGATTGTTTTAAATTAAGGTCATAATTAGCTGCGCTGCCTCCGGTTAAATTGATCGGGTATGTTCCCACAGGAGACGAGATGGTAGCAGTTGTAGATGGTACTGGCGTTGTAATCAGCACAGAAACATCATCACCATTTTTAAAACCACCGTAAATGATTCTAAATGCCGGATCAGCAGCACCGTATGTTCTGAAAGTATCGGCAACAATTGCGTTTAATATTGCTTTCTTAACGTTAAGAATTCCATTCTGTAACACGAGATTATAATTAGGTGCTGCACCGCCTGATAATACTATATCATATATACCCGATCCTGACGTTAAGTTAGCCGAAGTGTAAACGGATGGTGAGGTAATGGAAGCTGCATTATCCCCGGCAATAAATCCTGTGTAGGCAATTCTGAAATCAGGATTAGCATTTCCATAGGTTCTGAATGTGTCAACTGCTTTTGCTGTTAGTACTGCTTTTTCAATTCTTAATATACCATCCTGCAGATTAAAATTATAATTCAATGAAGCTCCACCTGTTAGTGTTATGGGGTAAGTACCGGTTGCAGATGTGGAAGTTGCATTGGTATTTGGAGATGGAGCCGTAATATCTGCAGCATCATCGCCATTTACAAAACCGGTATAGGCAATGCGGAATGCCGGATTTGCAGTACCATAAATTTTGAAAGTATCTACTGCTTTAGCTGTCAGTACTGATTTGGCAACATTTAATTGTCCGTCAGTATAAATGATATTATAATTATTATAATCGCCTAAAATACCATTTGCCACCACATCGAATGTACCGGCTGGTGGTGCAGAAGGATCGATCGTATTATTATTTGCATCTTTAATAGTATAACCTAAGGGGCTGGAGAAAACAATAGACGCATCTTCATCAAATTCAAAGCCTGTTATAACAGAATTGAATGACGGTGCAGCATTGCCGTAGTTAATATTTGCTGTATCAGTTTTAACCGTTAAGGTGGCCGGAGTTATATTCAGGAGGCCTGTTTCATAACTTATTTCAAAAAATGATGACAGGAATGCAGCCGGAACGATTATATGCTGACCAACATCAAGCCCTGTTATTAAATTAACTGCTTTTAAATCCATATTTGAACCCGGCGGTGCATACACATCATCCTGGTCAAGAATAACAACCACACCTTCATTATCATTCGCACCATTTACTAATGGAATACTGTTTACCAGCGGTATACTATTTACCAATGGAATACTATTCACTAAAGGAATACTGTTCACCTGACCCGTTCCGTTCACTAATGGAATAGAACTCATCAACGCCACTGCATTTACTAATGGGATTGATGTATTACTCGCGGCATTAACCAGCGGAATCGAATTTCGTAATGTTGTTGAATCAGGATCCGCTTTAAAATCAACAATACATTCCTTCGGCAATGCTACGATCCAGGTAGTATCACTTACTGAAGTAGTGTTTACCAGCGGAATGGAAGTTGACCTTACAGAATTAACCAATGGAATAGATTTGGATGCCGCTACTGCACTTACCAGAAATGATAAGTTTTCCAGTTCGCTGTTCACTAAAGGAATGCTTGCACGATTTACCAATGCCACTGTGTTGGTAATAATATTATTTTGATGGCTGTTGGCCAGTTGTGACTGAAATGCATTTAATAATTGAGCCGGAATATTTGTACTGTCATAATGGTAAATAAATCCAATATCTGCCAGTTGATCTCCGTAAGTAATCGTTTTATTAATTGGCTTAATCACCAACGGCATCTTGGTTACTGTTAAGAAACCATTTTCAAATGAATAACTGAATGTTTCCAGTAAACCGGCTTCAAATGGCACCGCAGGGTTTAAAGTTCTCATGGAAGGAGTGATGGTATAAACTCCCGGCGTACTTAAAGGTGTTGCCGTTGTAGCGTGATATATTGTATCTAATCCAAGTGCTGCCAATGTGTAAGAGGTACTGTCTAATCGAATACCATTAACATATACCGTTGAACTTAAAAAAGGGATTTTTTCGCCGTATTTTTTCGCAGCAGCGTTACCTTTTATCAACACATTCACCCTTTCCAGATCATTAAAATATAAAGTATTAGAAAGTCCTCCGTCGAGTCCGCTGCTGGAAATAGGCGGCGTGTATACTTTGATAGACGGATTTCCGTTGAAGGCAGGAACAGTAATTTTTATTTGTGTGGTACTTAAAACCGTGGCGGCAAGATATTCATCTCTGAATAGAACTTTAGATGAAGTATCCAGATAATCACCTACAATGTAAACATCCATAGGCTGTGCTCCGGGAATAAGGTTGCTGTCTGCTAATACTAATTTTATTAAAGCAGGCGACGGTGTAGCCATTGTTCTCATGGCTGCATCCGATTGAATAAATCCGGCTCCGGCCGCAACGTTAAAGCCTCCGTTAATTGGCAAGGCGGTTTGCTGTAGCAAAGTACGCATAGCTCCTGGAGCAATCGTCTGGCTCGTGAATTTTCTTTTTCCGTGCAATAATAAAGCAGCAACTCCTGCAGCGTGAGGTGCGGCTGCAGATGTACCAAAGAAATTAGGGAAAATATCCTGATCAATATTTACACCACCTAACGGAACAGTTGTGTTTACACCATTGGGTGCTGTAAAATCAGGTTTGTTTCGGGTGATACCTTCTACAGGTGTTCCGCCTCTTGAAGAGAAAGAAGCAACGTTAAGCGTATTGCCGAAAACCGGGGTGTTACTGTATAAAACTGCTCCTACAGCCATAGCTCCGGCTGCATTTGCCTGTCCTACAATAGTTGATTGCCCGCTATTATATTCGCTCGAAATATTTCCACTGCGGAAGAATATATATTTGAAACGTACAGCCTGTGTTCCTACTGCTCTTACTACCACGATATTGGTGGTAGTGTTTTGGGTAACTGTAAACGGCAAAACCTCTAACGGATCACCATTCAGGTTATTTCTGTTGAAACCAAAAAGTGTAGCACCTGTATTATCTGTCAGATAAATATCCAGATCATTTTGTGTACCGGTAGTCGTTTGTCCGAGTGAATAAATAACATCTTCCCACTGTAAAACAACTGTGTAGGTTCCCGGAGATAACGTGATTTGCTGATAAATATCTCCATTTGAAAAATTATGTGCAACACCTGCCGTTCCCGGTAATACTGCACCGGGATTAAAAGTTGCAGCATAAGAATTTGTTCCAAAGTTACCTGCCGCAGAAAAATAAGATACACCCTGAGCAGTTACCTGATCAACAGCTTTTGCAATGACACCATCTTTAAAAAATGGTTCAGTAATAAAAGTAACATCATCTACAATTACATTACAGCCTTGTTGCTGCATTTGCAAAATACCCTGCGCAAAATCTCCGGCACTTATAAATCCTGTTCGGAAAGCCAGATCAGCTTTTGGTGCAATATCATGTACGATTTGTAACATGGCTCGTCCTTCATCACTTCTGATTCCAAATGGATATTCTTTTAATACCTGAATGGGATCCGGATGATTTGGATTGCCCAAGCCAGGTAGATCGCCATTAACGATATCAGCGGCTGCTTTATTTCCCGGAGTGGTATTATAACTATCAGATAATACGCCCACCTTCACACTGTCGCCATCAATTGTATATCCTGCCCTTACAAAATCGGAACGAAGGGATTTGTCGCCCAATGAAGTGACGATACCGCTGTTTCCTAAAGGAGGAAATAACGGACGGCAATAATCAATTAGTTGTGGAAGACTATCCAGTTTTTTTAATCGTGCTATCGGATATTTTCCGGTAATGATCAGAGAACCCGGGCCATTGGTAATGGTGTCTGTCAAACCATAAGAAGAAGACATCAGCAATGATTTTAGCGCATTATACTGGCCCTGCAATGCGATTACTTCAATTAGCACACTGTCATTTCTTAATAAAAATATCTGCTGCGCAGAATCGTTTACAAATCCGAAATTTTCAAATAAGGAATTGAGTTCTGATCCAATGATATTATCTACTTTACCTGATGGTGGCGGCGGATAATATGGAATGATACATCTTATAAATGTTACCAGCACAGAGTCTTTTGCTACACAATTTCCATTGGTAACAGTTAAAAAATATTTTCCAGCCTTGTTAACAGTAGGTGTTAAGGTATTGGCACCTGAAACAATATTACCGTTCGAAGTAGTCCAAACATACGTTCCGGCAATGCTCGACGTTCCTGATAATGTTGAAGAAGGAAGATCACAGCTTAGCTGAAGTGGCGAGCCGGCATCCACCACTGGTGTTACACATGTAGGCGGCGGAATAAATGCAACATAATTTAATTTAACGCCACTTTGAATACTAACCTGCGTTCCACTCCATAAAGCTCCGGTAATATCAGAAGACCCTGTTCCTGATCCTACCTGAATACTTCCATAAGGAGCCCATACGGTTCCCAGCCATTTTGTTACGCTGCTGCTGCTGCCATTGGCAATATTCCACGCAACGTTACCTGATGCCGATGCTGTTCCTTTACCATGTGTTTCTGAATAAATTCTGGATGCACTTCCGCCATTAATAAAAGAAGCACTCACTTTTCCGAGATCAACATCTCCTTCTACATAAATTCTAAATACGCTGCCTGTTTCATTATTAAAATTGAAAACAAATGAATTGCTGTTGCCTGAATTTTTGATAGAATTAAAAACATATGTTCCGGGTTTGGATAAGGTGATGGTTTTACCACCGTTAAGAGAAATATTTCCATATGATCCCGGTACAAGTGTAGCACTGCTATTAAAATTGTTAGATCCTACTGCCGGAAAAGTATTTATTGCAGGCATTGCAGGCATCAATGCCAGCGTTGGAGTTCCGGTAACTCGTCCTCCAGCAGGAGTAGGGCCTGAATATGTGGTATTAGCGGGTTGAGTTACACGACCGGTAATAGTTCCTCCACCAATGAGTATATTTCCCTTAACATCGATATTACCGCCGGCTGTCAGGCTAGACCCTGTATTAAGAATATTTCCGGTTACATTATAATTATTGGCAGATGAAATTCTACCACTTACATTATTACTGTTAGCCAATATGATGGTTCCACCACTGAGCAGATTTGTATTCAATGTAGAATTTCCTGTGGTATTGATCAAACGATAACTTCCCACATTGCCGCCTATAATACTAGTGGAAGAACTTAGTATGACACCACAACCCGGGGCTGAAGGTGTTGATTGCCCGGTACCCCCGGGACAGTTTCCAAAACCTCCAAAAAGCACATAATCCTGAATGTTGGTTTGTTGTGCTATAGATTTGAATGTTACAGATGATAAGCAAATTGCAATAAACAAGTATGCATATCGTAGGGATAGATTACGGTTCATGTGAAAATTTGTACGTTTAAAATAAAACTGCTAGCAATTTTTCAATAAAAGATATAGGACTATTTGATCGCTTTTGCGAAAAGGCTAAGAGGTTGTCAGAAGAAATTCCTTTGGAGTCACAGAGTGTAAAACAGCACAATATATACTAATATATTAACATTTCTATATGTTTAGCGAATTTTGCTTTAATTTTCCGGTGAATAATCATGAAAGAGCGGCTATACAAGATCATCAATATCAAATTTTCGGAATCCAACCAGGTATTTGATCTGCTGAGTGTGCAGTTTTTTATAGGTCTTGCCAACGCTTTCGTTAATATCATTGCATTTA
This sequence comes from Bacteroidota bacterium, assembly GCA_031411115.1. Lineage (GTDB taxonomy): Bacteria > Bacteroidota > Bacteroidia > Chitinophagales > Chitinophagaceae > Ferruginibacter. The sequence continues at coordinate 26,729 of JANOAO010000010.1, read as the reverse complement.
CACTTTTCATTTACAATTTTCCTATTACCACTTTACCTGAAATTTATGTTGAAGTTGCTGTAATCCTGTTTTTAATGAATATGGGTTATGAAAAACTGGAACACAGATTTAAGCCCATTCCTTTAATGAAGATTATTTTAGGTGTTAGTGCTTCCATTATTATATTATTATGGATTGGGCTCGCCGGCGGAGATAAAAATACTTTTATTTACTTATTCCTGATTGCCAGTATGCTCTTATATATGCTTACCGGATATGCATTCTGGGGAATGGTTTCACTATTATTTAATGTACGGGAAAGTAAAAGAATATTTTCTGTTGTAGGCTCGGGAGATATACCGGCAAAATTGCTGGGTTATATAACTGTACCATTTTTGATCCAACTGGTTGGGCTGGTAAATGTATTGTGGTTTGCCGCAGCTTCCCTGCTCTTTGCATTGTATCTTTTTAATAAATACACTCATAAAATAACCTGGAAACGACTCAAAGATCATCATGTTGAACATGAACATCACCACCACAATGCACGAAAAGATATCATCAGTTTTTTCTTCGGGCACAAGCTGATCTTTGCCATTTCTTTATTGTCCATCATCAGCTATAATGTTTTTATACTGATCGATTATACATTTCTGTCTCAGGTTAAAGCACGTTTCGTGGATATTGCGGCTTTGGCAACATATGTTTCTATTTTCTTCGCAATTGGGCGTGTGATTGCGATGGTATTTAAAATCATTTTTACCAGCAGGGTAATTGATAACCTGGGTGTTATCCGGTGCTTATTTATCACGCCCGTTTTCTTATTATTGTTTTGCCTGGTTCTGATATACCTTGGATATGATAATAAATATTCCATTTACATTTTTGGTGTAATGGCCATGCTTACTGAAGTATTACGTTCCACCATGCAGGAACCGGTATTTTTTATACTTTTTCAGCCATTAAAGGAACAGTTACGCCTGAAAGGTCACATTATCAGTAAGGGATACATGTATCCGCCGTCATTGATAATTGTGGGAGCATCCATCTGGTTTTTTCATAGAAAAGGGTATGACATGACCATCGTACAATCGGTGAAAATTGTACTGGCTAATTTATTAGTTTGGGCTGCTATTATATTTTTTATTGGGAAGGCTTACCTGAAAACGATTCATGCCAGCATAAAAAAAGGTTTGTTTTCCGGCACGGGTATTCATGTGTATGATCAGCAAACCATTAATATTTTATTGGATAAGATCAGTACAGAAAATCCACGGGACACTATTTACGCACTTGACCTGTTGGAAAAGGCAGGTTATGATAACATCAACAACATTTTACAGCAGCAATTAAAATTCGGGAATTCGGATATTCAGAAATATGCTTTATTGCAACTTGATCTGAAAGGTAAAGTGGATGTGGAAATACTGAAAGAGATTTTACCAGCAGCAGATGCTGAAATATATCCTTCTTTTGTAAATGTATTGTGCAAATATGATCCGGATTTTCTGGATGAAATGGCAGCGCAATTATCTACGCTGCATTACAACGTACGAAAAGATATTATTATTCAGTTACTGGAAAAAAGAGAATTTCGTCACCTGATAAAAGCCGGTACAGAAATACAGAATCTCATTGTTTCTGAAAACATCAAAGAACAGGAATTGGCAATAGACATCATCAGTGAAATGAAGCATCTTAAATTTGATGATGTAATTCTTAATATGATCAACAATGGTGGCCATACCGTTAAAAGAAAAGCAATTCTGGCGGCCTGTAAACTAAAGCTGAAAAGTTTACTGCCGCTTTTATTAAAATTACTGAGCACAACATCAGACCGTTATATTACACTAAAAGGATTATTACTGTATGGAGATACACTGTTTGAACATCTTCACCATCTGTCAAATACAGATGTAAAAACACACACGGCTGATCTGATTAAAACGGCAGGTAAAATAAAAGGAATGCACTCTAAAGAATATTTAGTGCAGTTCATTCACCGTAAAGAAATCCATTCCGATAAAGTAGTACATGCTTTATGGAGCCGTGAATTTATTCCGGAAAATAAAACAGAAAGAAGTTTGTTGCTGGCCGTATTACAACGACATATCAACGAAGGGTTGCAAAAAATTGAAGATGTACGGCTAATTCATCACGGACATTATAAGGAGATCGTAATGAATTCAGTGTACAATGAAATCAATGATCACCTGATTTGTTCGCTGAAAATTTGTAGTATGTTGTTCGATAAAAAAGAAGTGAACCGCGTTCTGGAATTATTACTATTAAATCATCAGGGGAAAATTTATCATGCCATGGAGATGCTCGACCTGGTATTACCAAAAAAAACAGCGAAAGATATTAATCAACTTTTTGAATTTGTACTGGATCCTGCTGCAACATTAGCCGGTAAAGCTGTAAAAGGTGAATTTTTCAAAAAGGTTTTGTATCAGGACAGTGTGTTGTATAATTCGTGGACTAAATCCATTTGTATATACTATAGTTGGAAAACAGCCGAACATCATGTGCTGAATAAATTAAATGAACTGAATGTTGAAGAAGATAATCACATTTTGAGAGAAACACAGGAATTTGTTTTAAAAGAATTGAATACATCGAAATATGCTGATCATAGAAAAAATTCTGTTACTGAAGAACTCTGACATTTTTAAGGGCTGCAGCGAATCAGATCTGATGGATATTGCATCCATCTGTATCGAAAGCCATGTTCCTACAAACACAACTTTGTTCAAAAAAGGAGAGCAGGGCAATTGCATGTATTTTATTTACACAGGAAAGATTTCTGTACATGATGGTGAACACCAGCTTGCCGTTTTAACAGAAAATGAAATTTTTGGTGAACTTTCATTGTTGGATTCTGAAGCAAGATCTGCCAGTGTAACCACCTTATCAGACTGTATTTTTCTAAAAATTGAACAGGAGCCTTTTTATGATGTAGTGGCTACCAGTTCAGATATTTTGCGGGGAATATTAAGAACGTTGTGTAAACGTTTACGCGAGCAGGACAGAATAACAGTGGAAATGAAAAAAGCCATTACGCATTCATGATCTGTATCAGATGCTTCTTTTTTACCGGATCACGCAACTTTGCCGAAGACGCAGTATGATAAGAATGGTGGGTAAGAAACTTAAGTTGTAATTCGTGCCATTCGTCCTCGTTTGCCACCACCTCATAATGTAAAAATTCCTTTTTTAAATTATCAGCGATAGGAAAAAAATCATCTCTGCCTAAATAATCAAGATCAGCATCACAGATAACTCTTTGCAACCGGGTTTTAGGTTCCTGCGGAAGTTTGGTGCTCATGATCAGCCCCTTAATAATCTCTTTGTCTTCCTCTGAAATATCGAAATCTGTGGTATCCTTCAAAAATATTTCACAGCCTTTTTGTTCATGATTTTTATAAGTCTCCAGAAAACCGGTGTCATGATATAATGCAGCCATTCTTAAATTGTTAAGATCATGTTCATGTGTAAATCCTTCTGCACCAGCAATTCTTAAACACTGATCTAATACATCGAATGTATGGGTAAGGCAATGGTAAGTAAGTGATGGATCCAGGCCTTTGAGTTTTTCCCTTACACGCACTTCGGCAATTTGCAAATCTTTCTCGGTCATCAAAACAGTTGTAATGTAGTCTAAGGCATAAATATATTAAATATATAGCTGAACTGTGAAAGTTCAGCGCAATAAATCGTGATTTATCGCTTTATGGCCTGTTTTTGGAAATAAAATTTAAAAAGAATATGAAAACAAATGCGGAAATATTAAAAGTAGAATTGCCGGAAAAGGTAAACAAAAATGGCATTAGTTTTATAAAATTCATTTACCCTCAGGATGTGATCGATTTTTTTAACTTGGCATCTGATGAGGCTATTAACCTGGTTTTGAAAAAATGCTTCAACGCCAAAATTCAATATGAATTAAATGAAACAGGAGAAATGGAAAAATACCTGCATTTTTATCCCGATTAAACAACCTCACAGGTTGTCCCTCGTGGGTAACTTATGTACATAAATTGTTGAAATCGTAATACATAAACTTTGTATAATTGTATTTCTGAACTGCAGATATCATTTACCCCCTAATGAACAAACCTTTCTTACCTAACACACATCTGCCCCGTTTAACGGGGCTTTTTTTAGGCCTGTAAATACTAAAAGGCAACTGGGCAACGAACTTTACTTACTGAACTGTTTCCAATGTTTAAATAATTACGATAAGAAAGGGAGACTTCCATTCCACCTCTGGATTGCGATGCAGCCTTTAATTTGGATATATTGACATCATACGTAAATCCAAGCCCTACTTTATATAAATCTAATTTAACTACAGGGATCAAGGCATCATTCCACCGGATGAAACTGCCAATATTGAAATACATACTTTCCTCATCATCTTGTTGTATCAGATCGTATTTGAACATGAATCCACCTTGCATCTGGCTGTTTCCGCCCTGTTTAAAATAATCAGCATACAATATCATTTTATGATAATCACTAACCGGAACTAAAAGGCCCGCATTCAGCATTAATTTTTTGTTCAGTCGTACATCCGCCGTTCTGTCAAAAGCAACTTTTGGCTGGTTAAAATGAAAATAAGATGCGCCGATATAATAATTGATGTTGTCGTTAAATGTACTGCTGAAGCTCAACCCTACAGAAGCATCCAGATACGTTATATTGGTATTGGAGAAAACCTGTTGTGTCGGATTCGTTTCACTGTAAGAACCATTTTGAAACTGGTCTCCGAATTTCAATTGTGTAGGATCAAATCTTTGTTGCACAGGGCCTCCCATAAATCCTAAAGAAAGATAGCTGTCTTTTTCTTCGCTCATGGATTTGTGAAAAGTCAATACCGGCAAAAGTTGCGTTCTTCCCAGTTTAGAATCACCGGCCCTGTCATTAGTAATCTGAAGTCCTAATGCTATATAATCATCAGAATCCTGACCAAAAGGTGAGGATAACTTGCATTCCACACCCAAAGCCTGTGAAACAAAAGGTGTAGTTACACTTGCCCACTGATTCCGGTATGCTCCTGTAACCCTGTAATCTCCTTTATATAAACCTGCCAGAGACGGATTGCGCAATAAGGGCAATTCATAAAATTGCGAAAAATTAATATCCTGCGCCAAGGAAGTAAATCCCTGCAGGATTAAAACGGCAGTGAATAACTTTCTCATAATTATTTAATGATTGAGGTGTTTCCTTTGTAAGTAAATGGAGTTCCATTGTCGCAGATCACTTCTGCTGTGTATACGAAAACATCAGGCTGATTTGTTTTTCCTTTTGTTTTTCCATCCCATCCGTAAAAATCATTATTAGGATTGAAATTGTTTCTCTCAAAGATCAGTTCACCCCAGCGGTTAAAAATACGGAACGATTTTACCGAAGCAATTCCGGTTCCACGAACAGTGAGATAATCATTTACGCCATCTCCATCCGGTGTAAATGCATTCGGAATAAATACCTGCGCATCTTTACAAAATGTTTTGATTTTAATTGTATCCCTTGCAGAACAACCATATGCGGTTGATCCTTCTAAAATATAGGTGATGTCGTTTCTAACAGTTGCAATTGGCAATGCACAATCATCACAACTTAAATTGGCTGAAGGCAACCAGTTCCATTGCGAGAGTGGGCCATTGGTAACCGTATAATTTAAAGGCAATTGTGTTCCGGTAGCTAATGTTTTGTCGGGACCTAAATTAACGGTCGGGTATTGACCCACACCTACAATAACTAAGGCAGTATCCGTAAAACAATTGAAGCCATCGTATCCCACTACCCGGTAAATAGTTGTAACGTTTGGCGTAGCTACCGGATTTGAAATGTTCGTGAAATTCAATCCAGATGCAGGGGACCAGGTATAATTGGTCGCTCCAACTGCGAGTAAATTAATTGACTGTCCGATACAAATACTGTCATCCGGTGTAACATTTATGTCGATTGGCTGAATTACGGTAACGGCAACATTAATACTGGTATTACATCCGAATGTATTTGTTCCTGTAACAACGTATGGTGTTGTTGCAGTTGGTGTTGCCACAGGGTTCGGGCAAGTTGTGCAACTTAAACCATTCGTTGGCGTCCATGTGTAAGCAGGTGCGCCTGTTGCATTCAACTGTGCAGAATTTCCTAAGCAAATAGTTGCAGGGCTGCTAGCCGTCATTACCGGTACAGGGTTTATTTGAATGTTGTGCGTAGCCGTATCTGCACAACCGAATGTTGTTGCAGTGATGAGTTGCACAGTATATACACCAGCATTGGTAAACGTATAATTGAAAGTTGCACCGGTTCCTGTTGCACCATTCGAAATATTCCATCTGATGAAATTGATCGGATCAACTGATGAAATATTGCTGCTGAAAACAACAGATTCATTCGCACATCTTACCAGATCTGCAGTGATACTTGTGTTAGGAATATCGTGAACGATCACCGGCACATTTGTGATTATTGTTTTTGTACAGCCACTGTTACCCGTTACAACCATAGTTACGCTATAATTTGTTCCGGAAGTATAGGTGTGTGTAACAACAGCACCTGTTGCTGTTCCACCATCTCCAAAATCCCAGGTGGTTTGTGCCGTTCCAAAATATATGTAGGAAGTATCAGTAAACGTAACAGTTGTAGAACCGCAGTTGTATTGGTTGTTCCAGTTAAAACCAGCATCCAGCTTATCAATTTTTACAGTATCCAATCCACGTATCGGATAATTACAGCCGCCTGTATTTTGTAAATTGACAGAAGGAACATATACACCCGGATTTACGTAGTTATGAAATACGGTTCCTGTTGAGGTAGTTTGTGTAATTCCATCTCCAAAATCCCATTGGTAGTTATTGGTATTAATTGCGGTGGCATCAAAACGAACAGGATCTGGATAGCAGGCATAACCAGCATTGTAAGCAAGAGATCCTGACGGACCGTTTACGTTGATCAACTGATTACTGTTATATATACAACCCCCTGGTGCAGTTACAATAGCTGTTGCTAAAAATGAACCTGACGTTTGGTAAGTATGTACAACACTGTCGCCCGTTGCAGTATTACCATCACCAAAATTCCACAACACGGAACTGGAAGGTCGGTCACGGTTTACAAATGTTACCGTAAAAGGTGCGCAAGGTGAGGAAGTGGCAGAAACAGAAATGGTTCCCGGTAATGTATTTCCTACTGTTACCAGATTTATGGTGGTGTCTACACAAACAGTTCCACCCGGATTGGTTCGGTATGCGATCAATTGAACGCTGTAGGTATTGGCAAGCGAATAAGTATGCTGTGGTGCAACTAACGTAGATGTATTGCCGTCACCGAATTGCCATTGGTAGGATGTGGCATCCGTAGAATTATTATTGAACTGAACGGATTGACCTATACAAATAGTAAATGGATTGGCCGTAAATGAAGCGACCGGCTTTGGAAAAACGTTGATTGTTTTATAGGCGATCGTGTCTGTACAACTATTGATGGCCTTCATAGAAACAGTAAAAGTTCCCGGGGTTAAATAAGTATGATATATTGTATCGATGCCCAATGTTGTACTCAAAATATTTCCATCACCAAAATCCCATTGGAAAGAAGTGGCGCCAAAAGTGTTATTAATGAAAGCCACCACATGAGGGGCACATCCTGCTTGCTGTGTTCCATTCACGGAATAATTCAACCGGATATTATTTGGACTGGCAATAATGTCATAGGTGATGGAATCCCTTCCACATTCATTAACCACCAGGAGCTTCACATAAAAAGTATCTACAATGCCCGTGGTGTATACATGATTTTGCGATGCTGCAGATGTAGTTACAATGGTGGTGCCATCGCCAAAATCCCAGTAATAGGTATTGTTCAGGCCCAGTGAATTATTCGTGAATACTACCTGCATTGGCGAACATCCGGTAGTTCTGGAAGGAGTGAACAATGCTTTAGGCCTGGATTTTATTCTGACAGAATCGCTATATATCAACGTATCACATACAGAGAAAACTTTTAATTTAATTACGTATACAGTATCACCAAAATTAGGATTAGTGGTGAAAATAACGGGAGTGGGTTGCACAGCTGTCGACGTCTGGCCATTACCGAAGTCCCATAAATAATTGTACAGGCTGATATCGGCTGTAGTATTTGTAAAAGAAATGGTCATGGGGCCGCAACCACCTGTATCTGATTTGGCAAATGAAGGTGTAGGAATTTTGAAAGTGTAAAACATATGGCTCATGCTATCGGTTTTACAGCCAAATAATGAAATAGTTTCCAGTTTAATTTTTACCGAATCATTTGCATTAACAATGATATAACCCGGAAAAGTGGTTCCTGTTCCAATGAGTGTTCCATTCGCGTACCAGTTATAGGTTCCATTGTTTTGTGGGAATGATTGCAGTCCAATAATAGCAGGCGTTATATTAAATGGCGGACATTTGGTTGTATCTGTTGGAACAAAAACTGCTCTTGCATCCGGATGAATAACGATATCAATAGCTGCACGGCTGCCTTCACAACCCAATGGAGTTGTCTGGCTTACAAAAAAACTGAATGTTCCTGCAACGGATGTAGAAGGAACTGGTGCGGCAGGCAGAGCTGTTCCTCCGTTTGCAACGTTATACCAATTCAATGTATGTCCAGGTAATACACTGGCCGTAAGAGCTGTGGAAACTGTTCCGATACAATATTGTATTAAACCGTTAACGTTAGGTGTTGCCGCAAGGGGATTGATCACCATCAGCACTGAATCTTTTAAAGACTGGCAATTGTTTAAAGTAACGCTTACAAAATACCAACCTGCATTTACAGAACTGGCGGCAGATATGCCGGGATTTTGAAGGTTGCTGTTAAACCCTGCAGGGCCTGTCCAGCTATAGGTTAATGCGCCCACATAACTGCTAGTGGCATTGAGTGAAATATTGTTTCCTGAACAAATAGGTGTGTTAGAACCTGCTACTGGAGTAGCCGGAGGATTAGGATCAGTTAAGATGACAGTTGCAGCACTGGCTGATTTACATCCGTTCCCCGTTACATAAATGTTGCTGTACGTTCCTGCCAACAAATTATTAATAATCACTGAGCCCAATCCATTAGCCGTAATAGTTGTTGTAACCGGATTGGTGTTGAACAGATAATTTACGGTGTATACTGCATTAGGTGTTAATCCATTCAAACTGATAGATCCAGTGTTTGATGAACAGGAGGAAGGATTGAAAGAAGTTAACGATGTGATAACCGGTGTGGCAATTAAGCTAACGTTATGAGTTGCCGCAATAGATGGACAAGATCCTGAGATTGATGTAGCTACAACGGTATAAATTCCGTTTGCTGCTGTTGTTATATTTGGAATAGATGGATTATTCTGTGTACTGGTAAAGCTATTCGGGCCTGTCCATTGCCAGGTTACACCTCCTGAAAATGATGTGATGGCAAATAAATTTAAAGTACTGTCTGTACAAACCGGCGTATTGCTGTTAATTACCGGTAATGCCGGTGTTTGATTTACCAGCACATTTACGGCTGTTGCGGGCGAAGTACAGTTATTGATCTGTACTGTAACCAGATAAGTTCCAGAAGCCGCTAACGTGATATTAGCGATCGTTGGATTTTGTAAAGTACTGCTGAAACTGTTAGGGCCTGTCCAGTTGTAAGCTGCCACACCCGTTGAAGGTGTTGATGCCGTGAGCGATAATGTATTTCCGGAACAGATAGCACCGTTTGGTCCTGCTGTGGGCGCAACTGGTGGATTGGGATCTGATAATGTAATCGGACCTAATGCATTCGAAATACAATTCAATAAAGTAACGGTGATATTACTATAAATTCCGGCTGCTAAATTGGGAATCGTTAATATACCGGATGCGTCTGAAGCAATTGATACATTTACAGGTGTACTTCCCAATGTGTAATTAACCTGATAGGTTGTATTTGGTAAAAGTGTCGAAATCGAAATACTGCCTGTTGTTGTTGCACAGAGAGTAGGATTAGCTGGCGTTGCCGAAGTTAATAATGGTGTGTTATTTACAACAACCAATGAAACAGCATTATTAGATGGACAGTTACCGGTTTGAGCAACAACTGTAAGGTTATAATTTCCTGCATTTACGTTCGTTGCATTGTTAATGACAGGATTCTGAACATTGCTTGTAAATCCATTAGGTCCTGTCCATTGCCAGTTGAATGCACCTGCAAATGACGAAGAACCTGTGAGGTTGATATTATTTCCTGAACATACAGGACTATTGTTATTGATTGTGGGGATTGCCGGTGTAGGATTGATCACCACTATTGTAGTTGCAACAGGTGATGTACATCCAGCAATAGTTACGGTAACTGAATATGTTCCGGCGTTGGCAACTGTTGAATTATTTATTGTAAATGAAGGTTGTGAATTGATAAATCCGGAAGGTCCTGTCCAGTTGTAAGAAGCAATTCCTGTTGAAGTATTAGAAGCACTCAGTGTTAAAGTTTGACCGGCGCAGAGATCTGCACTTGGAACAATTACCGGTGTAGCCGGTGGATTAGGATTGGTAAGGTCATAAGGACCCGCCATCGTATTACTGATACAACCATTCAATGTAACCGTAATATTGGTATAAGTACCGGCTGTTACATTCAAAATAATTTCGCCTGATGCATTACTCACCAACGTTAACGGACCAACAGGGATGGTATTTTTAATATAATTTACTATATAAGAAGTAGAGGGTGTAAGTCCTTGTATGGTAAGCGTACCATTTCCAGAACAAACCGAAGGATTAACCACCACAATATTAGCAATAACTGGTGTGGGTTTTACAATAACAGCTACAGCCGCATTTGTGGATGAACAATTCCCAACAGGATTGGTAAGGTTTACCGTATAGGTTCCGGCATCGGCTGTGTTAACGTTGTTAATCGTTGGATTTTGCTGTGTGCTGGTAAACCCATTCGGACCAGTCCATGCCCAGTTTCCGCCGATAAATGTTGAGTTTGCGTTGAGTATAAGATTATTTCCGGAACACAAAGGCGAATTAGAACTTAACGTAGGAGTTGCGGGTTTTTGATTAACCACCACCGATACAGATACCGGTGCAGAAGTACAACCAGCAAGACTCGCAGTTACAAAATAATTGCCGCTGTTAACAACGGTGGAGTTTAAAATAGTGGGGTTGGCAAGCGTGCTGCTAAAACTATTGGGTCCTGACCAGGAAAAACTAACGCCCGGTGTTGCCGAAGTTGCTGTAAAAGATAAAGTAGTTCCGCTGCAAACGGGTGAATTCACATTGGCAGAAGGCGTAGCAGGTTGTGTTGGATCTGATAAAGTAAAAGGGCCTGCAGCAGCAGAAATACATCCATTTAATGTTACGGTTATATTTGAATAATTTCCTGCACTTAGTCCCGTTATTATTACATTACCCGCACTATTGGTGTTGATATTAATATTAATGGTCGATCCATTCTTAATGTATTGAACGGCATAAATTGTAAAAGGTGATAGTCCTGTTAAGGTAATCGTTCCATTATTTCCTCCGCACGTAGTTGGATTGGTAGCGGTTGAAGATACAATTACAGGATTTCCATTGATGGTAACATTAATCAACGTTCGTATACTTTCACAGTTGGTAGTCGTATTAATCTGGCTCACATAAAAAGTTTGCGGTCCCACCACCGTTGTTGACGGAGTTGGAGCGGTGGTAACGCCGGTTCCGCCAGAGGCAGTTGTATACCACAATAAAGTATTGCCACCAGTTGCGGTAGCGGTTAAAGGCACTGCCGTTGCATTTTGACAATAAGAAACAGGAGAGGCAACAGGTGCAGCAGGTTTTGGGTTTACAGTTATAGTAAATGAAGAAGTTGCAGAACAACCACTGGCTGTGCCGGTAACGTTGATGGTTCCGGATATTGGTAACGTTCCTGTATTTACTACAGTAAAAGCGGGTATTGGATTACTTGTTCCATTAGTAGCAAGGCCAATAGAAGTATTACTGTTCGTCCAACTGAAAGAAGTTGATGAAACAGAACTGCTAAAAGATAAAGGACCGGCACTATTTCCCGGACAATAAATACTGTTTCCTGGAATGGATAAAACAGGTTTTGGATTTATGTTAATGGCTTGTACGGCAGTTGTGGTTCCACATTCATTGGTTACCGCCAGTGAAATATTTATTGATCCGGTAGTATTGAATAATACAGAGCCTGGATTTAAAGTAGACGATGTAGCGGGAGTTCCACCCGGAAAGGTCCATAAATAAGTGGCTGCAGTAGTGTAACAGCTGGCAGATGCAGTAGGATTTAGATTTGTATTTTCACAAACAGCTGCTAAAGGATTTATAGCCGTTATGGGTTTAGATTTTACTGTAACTACTCGGGTAACAACTGCCGAACTACAGGCATTTGCAGGAGATATTACCATCAAGCCAATAGTATAAACGCCAGGGTTAATAAATTGAAATTGTGGATTTAATGAATTTGCATTAGTGCCGTTAAGAAAAATATAATTTGAAACCGCAGGAGTGCAACCTGCAGTTGCCACATACGTAACTGTCCAGGCATATTTATTTTGACCACAAAATGGAGGATTACTTGTATTGTTTGTGTTGACAGTAAGTGGAGAACAACCCAGGTTTTGATCAATGCTATATGCAGCAATTGGTAATGGATTAACACAAATAGTTTTTATAACTGAGTCAATACCACAAACTGTATTTCCCGTAAGTAACTTAATAGTATAAGTTCCAATGGTGTTGAAATTTAAATTAAGGTTTGTACTGCCTGTAAGCCAAAACCCCGGATCTGTAAAACCATTGGTATTTCCTAAACTTCCGGAACTGATTGTCCACCCTGTGGATGGTGTGACAGACCAAACCCATTTACCTTGCGTACAGGCACCGGAACCGTTATCTATCTCATAATTGTTTCCCGTGGTATTACTGATTGAAGCAGTAGTATTGATGCATATCGTATCTCCTGGAACAATTGAAAAAGTTGGTGGAGTTTTTTGTGAAACATAAATGGGAACAACGGATGCAGTTGAGGATGCGCATGGATTTGCAGCCTGTATAGTAGCAGAAAAAGAATTCTGATAAGTGCCGCTGGTTGTACCACATGATGTAATAGGAAACTGATGGGTAATATCAGCAGGTGCAGGATGAGTATACGTAATAGGAGCTGATCCATCATTAAATGTAATGGTGTATATAGTTCCTGGAGAATTTAAACCAGTACTGGAAATAGGGAAAGTTAAACTGCTGTTGGTACAAATGGCGGTATTGCCAGGATTTCCTAAACCCACTGCCGGATTCGTGCCCAGAAAAATATAATAAGGGATAGTGTCTTTACAGCCATTGGCTCCCGTTACAATAAAAAGTGCGGTGGTTGTTCCAACAGGGTATGTGTGGGTTAAAGGCGTATTAAATGTAGCTGAATTATAGTCTGGAGTTGCATCTCCCCAAATGATCTGATAATTCGTATTTGTTGCGGCAGTACTGCTATTATTTATAAATGTGAAAACGGCGGTGCTGGTATTTGTACAAAGTTTAAAATATCTTTTACCGTTATAGATCGTATAATTTAAAAATGTGGGATCCGGTATTTGAGATGTAGTTACGGTTCTTATTATAGTATCCTTACATCCATTGTTGCTCGTAATAATTAATTGTACATTAAAAGATTGTACAGTATTTCCAGGGATTCCAATAAAAGTATGAACCGGATTTGCAGAGGTAGATGTATTAAGGGATCCGGAATTGGGATCATTAAAATTCCATGCGTAACTAAGTCCTGTTCCCGTTGATGTGCTTGTAAATAGAATGGGTGTATTGCTGCAGATGTTATTAGGACTGAAGTTAAACCCTGCAACAGGTGTAGAAGCTGCATTTATAACCACCGTATTTAAAGTGTCAGGTGGCCCAGGTGTTACTATGATACAACTATAAGATCCTGGTGCATTTACGATATATGTATTCGCTGTTGCGCCGGGAATATTTGTAATGGCAGGAGTGGTTTTTATCCATTGAAAAGTAGCACCTGCGGGTGGAGAAGAAACAGTTAGAGTAGTATTAGTGCCAGAACAAAGATTCAAAGGCCCGGCAGGAGTTACAGATTGGCTAAAACAAATTAATCCTGAGCATAATAATGCCAGCAATAAAAATAATCTCATAAATGAAAATTCCGTTCAGTAATGGTAATTACCTGCAATAATAATCAATATAAAACATTTGTATATCTATAAAGTACTTATGTACTGCATTACCTATACATTCCAAAAGAAGATGGTGTTTCTCATCTGTGCAAAAAATTATATCAATATATTTGTTATAGACTATTACCAGAGTGAAATCAAAACTTCTTATACGTGCATAACTGCCATTTATCTTTTGCTGTTATTTTCAGATGGCTTATTGCATGGTTCTTAATTTTTCCAACAGCCAATTTACAGGCTCAAATTTCAGTATCAGGTGGAACAGGGCTGGCCGCAACTTATACCACCTTCACGCGCTCAACTGGTTTATTTGCAGCATTAAACGCCAATCCTCAGGCTGGCAATAATATAATAGTAACTGTCACCGCAAATATTACCAATACTATCGCAGCAGGGGGTGAAGATGGAACTGTGGCGTTAAATGAAAATACCTGGATTTCTTTAACCATCAAACCCAGCGGTGCCCGATCAGTTCAGCAAACCCTCACATCACCTTTATTCACTTTTAATGGTGCTGACAATGTAACTATTGATGGGTTAAACAGTTCCGGAAATTCACTCATCATTCAGAACCTAAGCACGGCCACCACTGCGGGTACCAGCACCATCAAATTATACAATGATGCATCCAATAACACCTTCACACGTTGCAGTATCTTAGGCGCATCAAGAACACCACTTACAACAGAAGGTGGAAATATTGTATTCGGTTCAGGCACTACATCGGGTAATGATAATAACAACATTTCGCTGTGTAATATCGGTTCCACATCTGCTATGTCTTCCAATTCTCCAACAAAAGGTGTTTTTAGTATTGGTTCAGTTTCCAGCACTACGATTCGAAACAGTGGTAATAATATCAGCAATAATAATATTTACGATGTATTCAATGCAGCCAGAAGCAGCGCCGGAATGTATATTGGAAATGGTAACGACCTCTGGCTAATCAGTTCTAACAGAATTTATCAAACCCTTACCTGTTCTTTTTCTGGTGCAGGTTTGCGTAGTTCCGCCATTTTCATCAATACCACCACGTTTCCTGGTTCGTTTACACTTTCAACTAATGTGATTGGATATTCTAACTCCATCGGATCCGGAACTTCTGTTTTTACTTATTCAGGATCTGGTGCAGAAAATGAGTGGAGAGGAATTGATATAGCGAACGTAAATACTACTACTGCAACCAG
The DNA here is from genome assembly GCA_031411115.1 of Bacteroidota bacterium. GTDB lineage: Bacteria > Bacteroidota > Bacteroidia > Chitinophagales > Chitinophagaceae > Ferruginibacter. Next base: position 11,372 of record JANOAO010000010.1, on the reverse strand, counting down.
TATACAAGGGAATATCATTACGTCTATACGGCACAGCACTGCACGTTCTTCCAATAATGATTATAACGCACCTTTTGTTGCTATTGCAGCTGGTGTTGCAGCAACAGGTGCAGGCGACGGATTATTTAATATCGGCAATATTACCGGGAATCAGATTGGCAGTGTAGATAACTCAAACACTATTGTAGTAAACAGTGCCACTATAGTCGATGCAGCACCGGTAATTGGTATAATGTCGCTGGCACCCCGGGCTATCAATATCAGTAATAATACTATTGGCAGTATCACCATCAGCGCTGATCCTGCATTAGGTATAGGTGAAACAGTTGGTTTCATTGGCATTCAGGTTAATTCTGCAGTCACCGGCATTACAGCAACTATCAATGGAAATATAATCGGAGGAACTTCTGCAGCAGCAGGAATAAAAAATGATCTGACAGGCTTTTACTTTACTTATGGAATTTTTGTGAATAAAGCAACGGCTTCCTGCAATAATAATATTGTCCGGAACATTAATACCAATGCCAAAGGGCAACCCGGTACTGTTCTTACAGGGATCTTCCTGCAAAGTGCATTAGCTGCATGCACCGTACAGTTTAATACCATTCATTCCATTTCCAACACCTGTACAGTAGACAGTGCATCCAATTTGTATTGCATAGATCTCGATCTTCCTGTTGCTGGTAATGTTGTAAGCCATAATTTTATTCATTCTGTATCGCTCACAGGTACAAATGTAAATTCACAGATATTAGGTATTGTTATTCGTTCAGGAACTTCTTCGGTGTATAACAACATGATACGCCTGGGCATTGACGCAAATGGAAATGCACTCACCACAGGTTTTATTATTACGGGCCTGAGAGATGCCGGGGGAACCAACAATTATTATCACAATAGTGTATATATAGGTGGAACGGGTGTTACCGGAAGTACCAGTCGGACAGCAGCTTTTTACAGTGATGTGCTTAACGTTACCCGCAATTTTAAAAATAATATTTTTATGAATGCCCGAAGCAATACATCTGCCGGCGCAGGAAATTTTGCGCTTAGGCTTGCACAATCCTCAAATGTAACAGGCCTGAATTCCAATAATAATATTTTATTTGCTACCGGAACAGATAGTTATCTCGGATATTTTAACTCTGTTGCCTACAGTACACTCGCAGCCTGGCAAGCAGCAACAGGGCAGGATGCAAACAGTTTAAATGTTAACCCACTATTTCTTACTCCTGCGGGAACGGCAGCCACCGTTAATCTACATGTTGATCCATCTTCACCGGCGGATGCTGCCGCTACACCTGTTGGAATCACCAATGACTATGACGGACAAACCCGAAGTTCCACAACGCCTGATATTGGCGCAGATGAGATTGACGGAGCGCCAGTCTACAATTGGGTAGGGGGCTTTTCAACAGACTGGAATACAGGAAGCAACTGGAGTTCCGGTATCGTACCAAATTCCACCACCAATGCCTTAGTAAATGGTGGCTTCCCGTTTTTGCCTTTGGTTTCATCAGCTCAGGATGTAAAAAGTATTACCATCACCTTAGGTACGGTTACCATCACGGGTAAATTAAATATTTACGGCGACATTAACGCCACCACGGGATCGTTCATAGCTTCAGCAGGGTCTATCCAATTTTCAGGTACCTCCACTACACAAAATATTTCTGGTAGCTGGTTTACCGGAAGAAATCTGTCTTCGCTTATAATCAGCAATCCGGTGGGTGTAAACAATTCAACTGCCTCACTCGACACACTCAGGATTCTTTCATCTCTGTCTTTTGGTTCTGTAACATCCTCAACTTTCAGTTCCGGAAATAATCTCACATTTGTTTCATCGGATACTGCAACCGCAGCTCTTGGGAAAATTTTAAATTCCAATATTTTTACAGGAACCGCAACTGTTGAAAGATATATTCCAAATCATCCGCGTGCATGGCAGTTTTTATCTATTCCCGCAACAGGACAAACGATAAAAGACGCCTGGCAGGAAAGTGCTGCCTCCGTTGCACAAAATTTACGCCCGGGCTATGGCACTATTATCACCAGTAATGTAAGCAATCCGCTTACGCAGGGCTTTGATATTATTTCTTCAACACCTTCCATGAAAAGTTATAATCCCATTTCCAATGGATGGGATGGAGTAAGTTCCACATTTAATGCCATCGCAAATCCGAACGGATATATGCTTTTTGTACGAGGCGACAGAACAGTAACCGCTTTTAACCAAACCGCAACTACACTCAAACTAAGAACATCAGGATCACTGTTTACACCATCTAATCCGCCCTCATCCATTGCTGTGGCTGCAGGTTTATTTGCAAGTTGCGGCAATCCATACCCGTCGGCTATCGACTTCACACAGATTACAAGAACCGGAGGTGTACAAAATTTATTTTATGTCTGGGATCCAAAAATGGCCGGTGGTTACGGACTGGGTAGTTACCAGACGTTGACCTGGAATGGCACTTCATTTACAGTAACTCCGGGCGGTGGAAGTTATACCGGAAGTAACCGCAATATAGAATCCGGACAGGCATTTTTCATTGCATCATCTGCTTCGGCAGGCTCCATTTCTTTTTCAGAAAATTGTAAAGTTTCCGGAAGTGCATTGGTCAACAGAACAACGGCCGTCAACTCAAGCCTGTGCGTGCAGTTACAGGTTTTATTCAACAGCCAGCCTGTTTTACTGGATGGCGTTCGGATAGAATTTGATCCTGCCAATAATGTGGCCGTTGATGAACAGGATGCCCGTAAACTGGATAATTTTGGCGAAAATCTGGGTATTTTCAGAAACGAAAAGAAACTGGTAGTTGAACGATGGAAGCAACCGGAATTGAATGATTCCTTTCCACTTTTTCTAAACCAGATGCGCCAGCAGAATTATATACTTCGAATAATTCCGGATCAATTTCACCCATCAGCACTTACCGGTTATGTAGTTGACCGTTTCCTGAATACTGCTACTACTTTTTCATTTACTGATACCACCCATATTTCTTTTTCAGTGAATGCGACTCCCGGGTCTTATGCTTTCGACAGGTTTAAAATCGAATTTCGTTTGCCAGCAGCTTTACCGGTAAATATTACGCATATTCAGGTAACCAGAAAAAGTAAAACAACCGCTGATATAAAATGGATGGTTGAACAGGAATCATCTATCCGGGAATATGAATTGCTGAGGAGTGTAGATGGAACTCATTTTTATCCAATTGCTGTATTAGCTCCGGGGGCAAGCAATAATCAATATCTGGTGACCGATAGAAATGTAGACGAAAGGAGATTTTTTTATAAGGTGAAAGCCATTGGAATTACAGGTGATGTACAATATTCTTCCATTGTAAAATTAGTACCACTCCCTTCAGAATATGTGATTTACCCTAATCCTGTTTTGAATAATGAATTACATATTGCAGTTCCGGAATATAATAAACACTGGGAAATCCACATTACCAACCATTTGCAGCAAGTAGTATACGTTGGCAAAAAAGTTGGAGACCCTCATAACATAAACATTTTATTACCTCATCTACCATCAGGCGTTTACAGTCTATATCTGAAAGGGAAAGAACACCGTTCATTATCATTTATGATACCGTAGTGTCCGTCTGTTATCTATCATCGGCATATTAATGTCGACGAAATCAACATTTTCTAAAAAGTTACGCCCATTACCAAGATTTCATGTTGATATAATACGAAATGGAGTATATTTTGTATATTTTTGTGCCTGATCTGTTTGTATCCTTTATAAGACTTCCCCGTACATAAATTATAATGCAACGAATGAAAAAATTCTATCAGGGAAGTATTGCGCTTCTTTCTGTCATTTTATTGATATTAATCTCGGTCACCGGTGTTAAATCACAGGTATATTATCATTCCTTCGATAATGCACCATCAGGGCCACCATTTTTAGATGCACCTAATATTGGAGCACCGGATATTCTTAATTCATCGTGGACCAATAGTGTCAATGTATCATTTGCTGCATTTGCCGGCACTTCAGGGCCTTCACTATGTATTACCAATCCTACAGGAAATACCTCATTCACATTTACGCTAACGTTTGATGTGGCGAGTGGCAAAACACTAAACCTAACTTCATACAATTTCTGGAACCGAAGAAGTAGCACAGGCCCAACAACCTGGGCACTATCTATAAACGGAACTCCATTTGGCGGTGGCGCTACATCATCTGTTACAGCGGGAGCTCTAGTGGGTGTTAACCCCAGTGTTCTAAATAATCTTACGGGAACGGTAACGGTTGTTCTTACATTAACCGGCGCTACTGGTGGAACATTCCGTTTGGATAATTTCACACTCAACGGATCCATTGGCAGCACACCTGCTTTAACCGCAACCGCTTTAACAGATTTTGGAAACCAGTGTATCAATCAGACTTCTGCTGCAAATACATTTATACTTGACGGTTCCACATTAACGGCTGCTCCCGTGGATATTGCTGCCTTAACAGGATATACCTTTTCAACGGATAACTCAACATTCACTTCTACACTTAGTATACCCTCGGCTTCATTACCTACATTGGTGTATGTAAAATTTACACCTACAGCGGTTATTTCTTATAATGGAAATATTTCTGTTTCAGGCGGAGGAGCTTCTGCCATAAATGTAGCCGTAACCGGTTCGGGTGTAAATACTAAGCCTGTAATTACGAATGGGCTGGTGAGTGCGGTGAGTTCAAATGGCGCTACTGTTTCAGCAACCATAAGTTCGATTGGCTGTTCTGCCATTTCTGGATACGGTGTAGAATACAGTACCACACCAAATTTTGCGAACGGTACAGGTACAGCCGTACCGTCTTCTAATTTATCGGGTGGTAATTATTCAGTCAATTTAACGGGGCTGGTACCACCGGGACAAATCTATTACATTCATACTTATGCTATCAATGCAGGAGGTACTACCTACGGTACTGAAGTTTCCTTTACATTATTAGGTGTAACACCGGTGCTATCCGTTCCAACTGCAGGAGCAGGATCTCTGGCAGCATTGGGAAATATTTGTATTAACAACAGCAACACCGGAAGTTTCAATTTATCAGGAAGCGTTTTGAATAATACCGCTATCAACATTGGTCCTTTAGCTGGATATACTTTTTCCACTACATTCAGTGGCAGTTATACCAACACGCTAACACTCACAAGCGGCGGTTCGCCCTACAGTTATTCTGGTGGCGTTATTACAGCTACAGTATATGTTCAGTTTGCACCTACTTTAGTGCAAAGTTATAATGGCAGTATTCCCATTTCAGGCGGAGGAGCTCCATCCATAACGGTTAGCGCATCCGGTACGGGAATAAATTCTGCACCCGTTTTAAATGCTGGTGCCGCCATACTGGTTACCTCAACGTCCGGTACTATGGTGGGAAATATTACCACTCCGGGTTGTGGTATTAATTATTCATATGGATTTAGTTATAGTACTACGCCGGGTTTTGTTTTTGCAATGGGAACACAATTAACTGTTACAAATTTATCAGGCGGTACTTTTACTGGAACATTAACGGGTTTAACTCCGGGACAAACTTATTATTATTACGCTTTTGTGAATAATAGTGCAGGATTAACCATTAGTACTATAAATAGTTTTACCTGTTTACCAGCTGTCAATAGGTTTGCAGTAGTTTCTGTAAATCCCGCCTCACCTTCACAAAACAGTTCATTTAGTATTACGGTAGAAGCACAGGATGCAAGCGGCAATCCAATTGCCGTATCTGCAAATACTGCCATCACCATTTCGTATGTTGGCGGTAATACATTAACTATCCCTGCTACACCGGCAGGTGTTATACCTATCGGAAGCAGCTTTATTACGTTGTATGGATTTTCTTATAATGCAGTGGAGAGTGGTGTTCAGCTCATTTCTAACGGATTTGGTGCTTATTCACTGAGTATAAATATTGTAGCTCCGCCTGCTGCATCCAGCATCGTTTGGAATAATACTTCCTCTCCGGCATGGCTTACTGGTGCAAATTGGGTAGGAGGGGTGGAAGCTGGAAATGAAAGCATCTCTTCCGCCAGAAGATTTGATATAGCTACTTTCAACAATACAGCTTTACCTCCATCGGGTACTGTAGGTTTAAATTTTGGAAGTGTGGCTGCCAATACTTATTACCTCGGTACTATGTATTGTGCTGAAACCTATACAGGCACTGTATTGGCTTTTGGTAATTCCAACACTACCGTAAATGGTACTTTGAATTTGCTGGGAAATTATTATGCAAATGTTGGAGGCATCGGTGGTAATAATGTGCCCAATCTGATGATCGCAAATTATATTCCTACAGGTGTCAACAAAAATTTGGATATCCGAAATAATACGGGGTCCGGTACTAAATTCGTAACGCTAAATCTGGCATCTCCAGGTGCTTTTGCTGCAGGTGCAGGAAGAATAATTAATATCAATGTACTAATGACCGGTACAGAACAATTAGCCATTACCGGCGGTGGTTCTGTTTCTTTGGCGCCATCCGGTGCAGGTTCTGTAAATACTTTTTCAGGTGATATAAATGTTGAAAATGGAATATTGATTGCCGGTAATACAGGTGCTTTTAATACCACCACACCCAATAAAATTATTTTAGGAAAAGCGGCAACGGCCGGCACTTTACGGTTAAACGGAAACAGTGTTGCGATAGGCGGACTCTCTACATCCGGATCTGCAACAACTAATGTTGTAGAGAACGGAAGTGCATCCAATGCCTCCCTTACCATCAATAATGGTACAGGAAATGTATTCGCAGGAGTCATTCAAAATGGTTCTACAGGCACATTAAGCATTGTTAAAAACGGTAACGGGTTGCTGCAGTTGAGTAATGTAAATACATACACAGGCACTACTACCATAAATGCCGGAACGGTACAATTGATTAATGCTGCAGGCGGAACTTTACCATCGACTTCAAATATTGTTTTAAATGGAGGTACCTTACAAATCAGTAAATCACAAACCATAAAAGATATTACCATAGGGGCAGGAGCAACGTTAATTGTAGATAATGGTGTTGTATTTAATGTAACTGGAAATTTTACAGCTAATAGTGCTTATTATTTAAACAATAATGGTACTATAGTAATGCAGGGAACCGCCCAACAAAGTTTCCCCGGTAGTCTGGCTACCGTTCTGGCAATGGATAGCTTAACCATCAATAATTCTTTTGGAGTACTGATGAATAATTCACTGAACATAGGTACACTGCTCACGTTAACTTCCGGAACATTCACGGTTGGCGCCAATACCTTAACGTTGAATGCACCTACTTCTCCTGCAACATCTACTAACCTGGTTGCTGGAAATACATCATCACTTATTTTGCTGGGTACTGTACTCATTCAAATTCCTTCATCCATAACCCAACTTAAAAATTTAACCATCAGTAATGTTGCAGGAAGTGCAATTTCAACCGGATTGAATATCAATGGTACATTATATATTACGAATGGTGTATTTACCGTAGGTACCAACACGCTGGATGGAACTGCAAATACGGTTATGACCGCCGGTACTATTACCTTGGCAAAAGTTGGAGTTACCTTACCTGAATTATCGGGTGCCTATTCATTATCTGGCGGAACGATCAATATGAACGGAGCAGTTGGTTCTACACAAACGATACGTCCACTCAATTATTTCAATCTGACCTTATCCTCTAATCCGATATGTACAAAAATATTTAGTTCAGGTATAACGGGTATAGGAAATATTTTGGCTGTAGCCGCTACCAATGTTTATACAACAACGGGAAGCACTATTGAATATTTTAGGGTATTACTGAATCAGAACGTTGTTGGGATTAACTACAACAATCTCATCCTTACAGGTGGGACAAATAAAAATTTAGTTGGTAATTGTTCTATTAAAGGAACTCTAACCGTAAATGGTACAACTAAATTAAACTTACCAGGAGCTATTAATGCTACTTTATTATCCGATGCCACTGGAACAGCCATTGTTGCACCTATCACCGGTACAGATCCATTCACTTATGGAGGCACCGGCCGCTTTATTGTAGAACGCTATATTCCGGCACATACAAAAAAAGCCTGGCAATTTTTATCCGTTCCTACCAAGTCGCAAAATTTAAAAGCAGACTGGATGGAAAACAACACTTCTTATACTTTATTTCCTGGCTCTAGCAACATCAAGCCGGGCTATGGAACTACTATAGTTGGAGACAAAGTAAATGCAACTACAAGGGGATATGATTTTTATTCTGCAAATGGATCTACTATTAAGAGTTATGTTGCAGCAACAGACACATGGATCTCTGCAGATGACGGATCAACAAATACTTCAGCCATCAATTTAAATAATACCAAAGGCTGGATGTTATTTGTTAGAGGTGACAGGGCTGCCGTTACAGGTGCCACTCAAACTTCAACGGCTACTACTTTACGTACAACAGGTAAATTATATGCACCTGGCACTGAAGTTCCTTCAGCCACTACCGTAAGTGCCAATCTTTTTGAATCAATTGGTAATCCATATGCATCACCAATTGATTTTACATTACTTTCAAAAACAAATATTACTGATGCTTTTTATGTATGGGATCCTTTACTTACCACAGGCTCATATGGTGGCTGGCAAACAATTGCTGCCAATACCAACTGGGAACCATTTCCGGGAGGAACTGCAAATTACCCAACGGGTATCCCTGTTAAAACAGTTCAAAGTGGACAGGCTTTCCTCGTACATTCCTTTGGCGGTGCTGGATCGGTAACATTTGCTGAAACGGCTAAAGCTACTACAACTGCAAACGTTTTTAGAGTTGTTCTAGATGCCAATCGTATTGTTGGATCTTTAAAAGTTACATTAAACAATTTATCTACGGGTACTCCATATGTGGTTGATGGTAATTTCTCTTTTTTCGATAATAATTTTTCAAATGAACTGGATAGAAATGATGTCTGGAAATTAAATAACGGAGGTGAGAATTTTGGTATCCTTCATTATTCAGGAACATTGCTGGCTATGGAATCAAGAAAACAACTCAACCGCAATGATACCATTTTCTTTAAGATGTGGAACATGCGTCGTACCAATTATCGCCTGGTTATAAAACCAAAAGATATGAATGATCGTATCCCGGCATGGATCGTTGATAAATATACCGGTACGCAAACTCCGGTGAGTTTAACTGAGGAAACGATGTATAATTTCACAGTAGACAGCGATGAACGCTCAGTTGCGGCAAACCGGTTTATGCTTGTTTTCCGTACCAAAGCCGGAAATGAAGATGAAAAAATTACGGAAAACCAACCGGCCATCGTTACAATACCTTCTACAGATGAAAATAATTCCCTTAACGTGTATCCCAATCCGGTAATTGGCAAAATAATCAGGTATCAGGTAAAAGGATTTTCAGGCAGGTATTTCATACAGGTACTGTCTTCAACCGGTCAGGTTTTATATCAAAAGTATGCATCGGGAAATACCGGATATATTACATTACCCACCAATACCCCATTTGGAACCTATCAACTTCATCTTCATCAAGGCGATCAAAAACTCCTTCAAAATCTTATTATAGAATGATAATCAGCCAACTTTAAAGTTGGCTTTTTTTTATTTATAATTTTTGCGTAATTACTTAGCATTACTTTAACCAGATGAATATCATGGTTGAATTTTTGTAATATATATTTGCAAATCCGTATACCCTTCAAAAACGTACCTAATCTTACCAACCGGCGTCATTCTCGTAATTCATACATATGAAGAATTTATACATGCAATTTTTTGGTAAGATCTTATTTACTGCTATTCTATTTACAGTTTCTACCTCATCTATACAAGCACAAACCATAGCGGCCTGGGATTTCTGGTCTAGAAGTAGTCCTGCAACAGTAGCTGCAGAGGTCTATGATGCTAATCTATCCACTACAAATACGATTACACGAGGTTCCGGAGCTGCAGCAAGTGCTGGTGGAAATTCATTCCGAACAGTTGGGTTTCAAAATAATGGTATTGCAACTACTAATACAGATTATTTTCAGATTACGCTTGGAGCTGCTACCGGATATTTACTTAGCCTTTCTTCTATTGATGCAAAATTTGCAGGAACAAGTGGATTTTATGCAACTCCCGGTGTTACCTCTCAAATTGCATATAGTTTAGATGGCACCAGCTTTACGCTTATTAATTCTCCTGTTACATCCACATCTTTAACCCTGGCAACGATAAACCTTTCAGGTATCAGTGCTTTGCAAAATGTTCCGGCTGGTACTACCGTAACCCTTCGCTATTACGCAAGCGGACAAACTACAACTGGTGGTTGGGGATTTTCATCGTCTGCAGATAATGATTACGGTCTTACCATCGGAGGTGCTGTTAATTGTGTTACACCAACTGCGGCACCGGTAGGAACTATAACGGCTACAGCAAACCCTTCATGCGGCGCTACTACCTTAAGTTTTCCGGCAAGCTCGGTAGCAGGAGTTGATTATTATTTTCAATCATCTGCTACTGGCACAAGTACAACAGTTATCACAAACGGAACAGCAAATTATACTGTTAATACAACCGGTACTTATTACGTTCGCGCCCGTAGTACTGGAGGATGCTGGTCAACTACTTCAGTTTCCAGTGGTGTTATTACCATAAATACTCCACCGGCTATCACCACGCAGCCTGTAAATACAACCACTTCTACCTCACAAACGGCTACTTTTTCAGTAGCAGCTACCGGAACAACACTCACTTATCAATGGCAGGTAAATACAGGATTAGGGTTTAATAATGTGGTAAACGGAGGGGTATATAGCGGAGCCACAACATCTACTTTATCAGTTGCTAATCCACTGATCAGTTTTAGTGGTTACCAATACAGGGTTATTGTAAGTGGTGCAACGCCATGTGTTGCCGTAACTTCTAATGCAGCTACGCTTACTGTTACACTTTATTGTATTCCTTCCATTTCATCAGCCTGTGATGAATACATAAGTACGGTTACAATTAATACGCTTACAAATAACTCTCCGTCACCTTTTAATTGCGGTGCAACTTCCAATGGTTATTCTGATTATAGTACACTTACGACCAATGTAATTAAAGGACAAACGTATTCGATCAGCCTGGGTGTTGGTGAAATATTTACGCCGGATCCTTCTTCCGGATATACCGGAGATGATATCAGAATATGGGCAGACTGGAATCAGAATGGAAATTTTACAGATCCAGGAGAAACACTGGTTACACTTAATAATAATGGCGGCGCCGGTGCATTTAGTTTTACGGTTCCCAATACTGCATTAACCGGTAATGTAAGAATCAGAATCCGGTTAGTATATGATGGTGAAACCAGTTCTTGCGGTTCCGCAACTTTTGGTGAAACCGAA
>JANOAO010000009.1:0-5544 GCA_031411115.1 Bacteroidota bacterium | reverse complement strand
GTTCAGGGTTTTACCGGAACAGAAGGAACATTTCATGCTACACAGATGATCGAATACGGAACACAGGTAATGGGAGGAGTTACACCTAATAAAGGTGGCACAACACATCTAGACAAACCCGTATTTAATACAGTGGCCGATGCTGTTAAAACAACAGGTGCCGATGTAAGTATCATTTTTGTTCCGCCAGCTTTCGCTGCGGATGCCATCATGGAAGCTGCTGATGCAGGAATAGCATTAGTGGTTTGTATCACAGAAGGTATTCCGGTTCAGGATATGGTTAAAGTTAAAAATTTCCTCGAAGGAAAAACCACAAGATTGATCGGACCAAACTGCCCTGGTGTTATTACGGCAGATGAATGCAAAGTGGGTATCATGCCTGGCTTCATTTTCAAAAAAGGAAGAATCGGTATCGTTTCCAAATCGGGAACATTAACCTACGAAGCAGCAGATCAGGTTGCAAAAGCAGGATTGGGAATTTCAACTGCTATCGGTATTGGCGGTGATCCGATCATCGGCACCACTACTAAAGAAGCTGTGGAATTATTTATGAATGATGATGAAACAGACGCTATCGTTATGATCGGTGAAATTGGCGGCGGAATGGAAGCAGAAGCGGCACATTATATAGCATCCACCAAAAATAAAAAACCGGTTGTTGGATTTATTGCCGGACAAACAGCACCTCCCGGTAGAAGAATGGGACATGCCGGTGCTATAGTAGGTGGTGAAGATGATACGGCTGCTGCAAAAATGCGTATCATGCAGGAATGCGGAATACATGTAGTGGCTAGCCCCGCTGATATTGGCGCAACAATGGCTTCTGTGATGAAAAAATAATTAACCGAATTTTTATATCAAAGGATGTGTTTTCACATCCTTTTTTCATGGGTATTATTCCGCTAAAATAAAAAGGGCAGATAGAAATCCGCCCTTTAAAGTATAACCCCCGTGAAAAAACTACCTGAATTGCTGAATGAATCTGGCTAATTCATCTTTACTATTGCTGTAAGAGAATACATCATATACTATCATATAATTATTCTTATCTATTGTTCTTGGATACATCGTTTTAGCAATATCCAGTTTATTAGCTTCATAAGTAAAAACCGAAATCAGTTCTTTTGCCTGTTGTGCGCTAAACATGTTTACACTGATAGCTTGTTTTGCAATTGTTAGTCTTGTATTCTCATATCTTTCATTGGAAACAATTTGTTTTAATTGATCAAATGAAGTTGTATTCATTGCCTGAGATAATGGGTTGTTATTTTGGTTGTTCCAGTTATTATAGGTGTTGTTATCGTTATACTGTTCGCTAAGTAATTGCTCATCAATAAACACCCGACCAAAACGATTAATCATTATATCCACATGCATGTCTCTGCGGATGAAAAGATTGCTTTCATAAATGATCGTATTTCTTCTCCAGCTTCCTCTTATCTGTTTTACAATTTTAATCTGATGATTGCCGGCAGGTATATCATTGAGTAAAATATCTCTGTTGTTATTAAGCTGATAGCTTCTGTTGTCAATAACAACCACCAAAGAATTTGAATGGGTAGAGTTAATACTTAATCTGCCGGTGTTTTGAGCGATTGCAGCAACGCAGATAATGATGGCAAGTAAGGTGGTAAAAATCTGTTTCATAATAGTAGTTTTAATAGTTTATAATATTAGGGTGTTGCGTTATAGGATGAATAATTTTTTAAGAAGTAAAATTTTACAAAACTAATAAAACGTTAAAGAAATATTTGAGTTCCTATATTATGCAATTCTCCTTCATCTTCATCACATACCTTCGACTAAGAAAAACATTATTATGGCCTTACGATTAATTGCATTTTTTATTTGCTGTATGTTTTCATTTCACTCTTTCTCACAGGAGAACTTTTCTGCATCCTGGAAAAAAATTGAAGAATTTGAAAATAAAGGTCTGGTTGCTTCTGCAAAAAACGAAGTTATAAATATTTTGAGAGAGGCCACACGTACATCTAACGTCGCACAACAGATTAAGGCGGCATTATTTTACGCAAAATATACAAGAGAAACAGATCAGGATGAATATGCAAAAAATTATTTTTTTCTGGATTCACTGATCAAAAAAACATCCGTACCTGCCAGAAACATTTTGTACAGCATTCAGGCATCATTTCTTTGGACCTATCAGCAAAATAACAATTGGAGATTTTCGAATCGGACAACGCTTACAAATGATTCTTCCCGTGATATCAATACCTGGAGCCTGAAAAAACTACAGGAAACAGTTACATTCTTATATAAAAAATCAACGACAGATGAAGCTATTTTAAAATCTACGTCTATAGGAGACTTTCAGGCAATCATACATAAAGGAAAAAATACATCATTACTCAGGCCTACCTTATTTGATTTTATTGCATTCAGAGCGTTGGAATATTTTTCTTCTGAGAATAATTCAGTTACTGAGCCGGCTTATAAATTTATCATCAATGATGAAAATTATTTTTCTCCGGCGGCCAATTTTATTAACCTACGTTTCCAAACTAAAGATACGGCATCACTTTTTAGAAACGCTTTACGTTTGTACCAGCAAATATTGCAATTTCATTTGCAGGATAAAGATCCATCTGCACTTATTGATGCGGATCTTCTTCGCTTAAATTTTGTGAATGAGCATGGCGTGTTTACCCATAAAAAAGATTTGTATGAAAAGGCTTTACTGCAATTGCAAAATAGATTTGCTACACATCCCGGTACCGCAGAGGTAATGTTTGCCCGCACATCATTGTTTACGATGAACCAGGAACGAAATTTCAGAGACAGTTCAAAAATAAAAGCAAAGGAGATTGCAGACAGTATCATTGTCTTATTTCCCACAACCAATGCTGCTGCTAAAAGTAAAATTCTTATCCGGGAAATTACAGAACCCTCACTTTCCATACAAACGGAAAACGTATATCTGCCTGCACAGCCCTTTAAGTTGTTGAGTAAATACAAATCTGTAGACAAACTATTTATAAAGATTTTCAAATTAACACAGGATGAAATAAAAAAGATCGATCGTACTATAGAGGAAGAACAAAAATGGAATGACATTCTTCGGAGAAATGTTGTAAGAGAATTCACGATTAATTTACCTGTCCTGAAAGATTACAATGAACACACCGCAGAAATAAAAGTTGATGCACTTGATGCAGGTGCATATTATATAATTACAGGCAACAAAAATAATTTCACATCAGATGCCCAAATCATCACCCGTAATGTAATTTATGTAAGCAATATCAGCCTCATTGGCGACTATTCCGGTGATATGTTTGTTGTGCACAGAAATACGGGCGCTCCGCTATTTAATGCAACGGTTACTTCTTACATAAAAAAATACGAATATTCTATCGGTAGTTATAGTTATGTAACAGACCGCATCTATCAAACAGATAAGAACGGACGTTTTAAAATTTCCAGAGAGAAGGATAACCGAAATGGTGGATTATGCTTTCGTATCAAATGGAATAATGATGAAGTTTTTATAGATCAAAATGAGTATCAAATACCAGATAATGCATCGGTGGAAAAATTAAAACCGGAAACCGTTTTGTTTACAGACAGAGCTATTTACAGGCCTGGTCAATCCATTTTCTTCAAAGGAATTGTATATCAAAGAGATACTGCGTATACAAACTCTCGTACCATTTCAGATTACAACACCACTTTACTGTTATTCAATGCTAATCAGCAAAAAATAGCTTCATTAAAATTAACCACCAATCAATTCGGTTCCTATTCCGGCAGGTTTGTAATACCGGAAGGACAAATGAATGGTCAGTTTTTTTTAAAAGATTCGATCACCAATCAACTGCGTTTTATAAAGGTGGAAGAATATAAAAGACCTAAATTTTTTGTAGAGATAAAAGCTCCGGAAAATAATTATCAACTGAATGATACAGTTACCGTAACCGGAAATGTAAAAGCATACGCCAGCAATACTATTGATGGTGCAAAGGTTTCTTACAGAGTGACCCGGAAAACAAATTATCCTATGTTTTCAGGATATAGAATATGGTGGCCTTCTTCAAATAATGAACAGGAGATTACCAATGGTATTACTGAGACCGCAAAAGATGGTTCGTTTAAAATTATTTTCAAATTATTGCCCGATGAAGAATCTGATAAAAATAATCTGCCGGTATATAATTATGAGATCAACACTGATGTAACTGATGTCAATGGTGAAACACGCAGCCAGACAAAAAACATTGCGGCAGCATGGCACAATCTGCAACTGAATATTTTACAACCTGAAACGATACTGGCAGATAGTTTTAAAACAATTCAGATACAAAGCACTAATATCAATGATGAATTTACACCTGCACTTGTTACGCTAACGATCGAAAAATTACAGGAACCTTCCGTCATGTACAAAACAAGATATTGGCAAACGCCGGATCAGTTTACCATGACTAAAACAGAACACGACGTTTTGTTTCCAAATGATCCATACAAGGAGGAAGATAAAAAAGAAAACTGGCCGGTGGCCGCCAAAGAATTCGAAAAAACCGATAGCAATACCATTTTATACCGATGGAATATTGGCAAAAAATTACAGGCTGGCTGGTACAAAATAACAGCAATATCAAAAGATAAAAATGGTATCAGGGTCACCAACATAAAATATGTTCAGGTAACTGACCTGGTTGTTAACACAACAAAAGAACCTTTACAAATAACAGCCAATAAACGTAACGCAAAACCCGGTGATAAAATATCGGTAAATATTTCTACGGCATTTGACAAGATTTGGTTCATAGAAAGAATTCAAAGACTGAATTCTAACCATACCGATTTGAAAAATATCAGCAGATCCATTGTATATGCCATCAACATCAATGAAAAAGATCTGGGTGGTATTAATTATGCTTACTTATTTGTTAAAAACAACAGGGTGTATTCCGGCAATTTGAATATTGCTGTTCCTTTCAACAAAGAATTAAATATTAGCTATGAAACTTTCAGAGACAAACTTACTCCCGGAAGCAATGAAACCTGGAAATTAAAAATAATTGGAAAAAATGCAGAAAAAATATCGGCTGAAATGCTCATCAATATGTATGATGCCTCACTCGATCAGTTTGTAAAACATGAATGGAATGCTATGGCTGATCTGTGGCCATCTGTAACTAAATTCAACAACTGGTTTACACCGGATTTTACGTTGAATGAAAGTAATAACAAATTACATTTTGATTACAAGGAAATTGTTGTTGCAGAAAAGATCTATCCGTATTTATTATTTTTTGAAAGCTATATCAATCGAACATTATTTACAGGATCTGATGTAATGTATCGTACGAGTGTTCAGGCAAGTGAAATGGCACCAATTTCTGAGAAAGAGGGAGATGCACAATCGAATAAATCAAAAATTTCTAATAAGATTGTCAATGAAGTTGAAAAAGAAGAAAGCATTACAAAAAATAATAACAACAACATACAAATCCGTAAAAACTTCAACGAAACTGCATTCTTCTATCCTCAATTACAAACTGACAGCAGCGGAAACATTTC
>JANOAO010000008.1:0-20629 GCA_031411115.1 Bacteroidota bacterium | reverse complement strand
GATTTTGACTGGAGCAGAGACAAAAGAAACGTAACCATGTATTCTGCTGATGAAAAAGTGAAATACGATAAGGTGTACGACAACACTTTTAAACAAATCAATGACGGTGAAATGATTCAGGCAACTGTTGAATCATTAACTAAAACGGATGTGGTGGTTAACATCGGTTTCAAAAGTGATGGTTTGATTTCCCTGAATGAATTCCGTGATATTCCTGGAGGCGTTAAAGTGGGTGATGTAGTAGAAGTAATGGTTGTAGAAAAAGAAGACCGTGAAGGTAATCTGAACCTTAGCCGTAAATCTGCCCGTATTACCCGTGCATGGGAAAGAATTGTAGAGGTGAACAAAACTGGTGAGATTGTTACCGGTTTGGTTACGAGCAAAACTAAAGGTGGTTTGATCGTGGATGTATTTGGTATGGAAACTTTCTTACCGGGTAGCCAGATCGACGTTAAACCAGTTACGGATTACGATCAGTTCGTTGGTAAAACAATGGAATTTAAAGTAGTTAAAATTAACGAGGCCATCAAAAATGCTGTCGTTTCTCACAAAGCACTTATTGAAAGCGATATCGAAGCTCAAAGAGCAGAGATCATCGGTAAATTGGAAAAAGGTCAGGTTCTGGAAGGAACAATCAAAAACATTACAGATTTCGGAGCATTCCTGGATCTGGGTGGTTTAGATGGTTTGTTATATATCACAGATATTTCATGGGGACGTATCAACCATCCTGGTGAAGTACTGAAAATGGATCAAAAACTGAATGTTGTTGTATTGGATTTTGATGATGATAAAAAACGTATCAGCCTTGGTTTAAAACAATTGACTCCTCATCCTTGGGATACACTGGCTGAAAGCCTGAAAGAAGGTGAGATCGTAAAAGGTAAAGTAGTAAATATCGAAGATTACGGTGCTTTCCTTGAGATCATGCCGGGTGTTGAAGGTCTGGTTCACGTAAGTGAAATAACCTGGGCTAATACGCCGATCAACGCTAAAGAATTCTTCAAATTAGGAGATGAGTATGAAGCGAAAGTGGTAACTCTTGATAAAGACACACGTAAAATGAGTCTTTCTATCAAGCAAATGACAGAAGATCCATGGAGTACTATCGAGAACAGATTCCCGGATAACAGCCGTCATAAAGGAACCGTTAAGAACATCACTCCTTATGGTGTTTTTGTAGAATTATCTACTGGAATTGGTGGAATGATTCACATCAGCGATTTAAGTTGGTTAAAGCGTTTCAACAACCCTAATGAATATACAAAAGTTGGAAACGAGATCGACGTAATCATTTTGAATATTGACAAAGAGAACAGGAAATTGCAACTGGGTCATAAACAAATTGAAGAAGATCCATGGAATTCATTGGAAACTGTATTCAGCGAAGGAAGTATTCACGAAGGAACAGTTATCAAGAAAGACGATAAAGGTGCTGTTGTTCAGTTACCTTATGGTTTAGAAGGATATGCTCCTACCCGTCATCTGATGAAAGAAGACGAAAAGATGATCGGTGCAGATGAAATTGCACAGTTCATGGTGATCGAATTCGATCGTAATGACAAACGCATCTTATTAAGCCATACACGCTTATGGGAGCAGGAAAAAGAAGAAGAGAAGCAGATCCAGATGAAAGAGAAAAGAGCAGAACAGGAAAGCACTAAGAAAGCCGTTAAAACTATCCAAAGTAAAGTTGAGAAATCAACACTAGGTGATTTAGGCGTTCTTGCAGGACTGAAAGCTAAATTAGATGATGCAGCTGCAGGTGAAAACAAACCTGAAGCTCCGGCTGGTGAATAATATCATACAGCTTATATAATTAAAATCCCCTGAAGTTCAGGGGATTTTTTATGTTGTAAACTATTTAGAAATTTATTGAAACACTGAATTATCCAGATGTACTTTAGTCATATCATGGTAATGATTCTGAAAATTATGTACATGTAGCGGATGCGAAATGTGCCTTGTTTCATCTCTGTACCAGATCTCCATCCTCGTAAAATCTCCTTCCTTAGGGATCAGTAAACGAAAAGCGCCTTTCGAATATTTAATGGTGCCGTCATCATTCATGTGACGTGAAAATTTGAAACGCATTAATTGTTCATCATCAAGTGGTATGGCACTCAACTGGTCTGTTTCAAACCAGAATTGCTGAACGCCGTTATCTACACATACCTGTTTCTCATTTCCATTCAGATTAACCACCTCTCCCATCATCCGGTCTCCGTCATTGTCTGCTATCAGATAATCACCTACTTTTATTTCGTTGAACTTTATCATAATTGTGATTTTAGATAAACAATTTATCCAATTTTTTACAAATCAAAAGGCTTTATTCTGCCCATGTCATCACATAATTTTCATTTTCTATGTCAACCGCTGTTTGCGTTAATTGTAACGGGCGGAAAGTGTCTACCATAACGGCAAGCTCTTTTGTTTCTTTGGCGCCAATACTTTTTTCTACCGTTCCGGGATGTGGACCATGTGGAATGCCTGCAGGATGTAAAGTGATCATTCCTCTGGTAACATGTTTCCGGCTCATAAAATCGCCATCCACATAATATAAAAGTTCATCGCTGTCGATATTACTATGGTTATATGGAGCCGGAATAGCATCCGGATGATAATCGTATAAGCGTGGCACAAATGAACACACTACAAATGCATCTGTCTCAAACGTCTGGTGTACCGGCGGCGGCTGATGAACACGGCCTGTAATAGGCTCAAAATCATGAATACTGAAAATGTAAGGATAACAACATCCGTCCCAACCCACCACATCAAAAGGATGTGTTCCATAATGAATGTTGTACATCCAGCCTTTCTTTTTTGTTTTGATTACAAAATCGCCGGTTTCATCAAATGCCTGTAAATTTTGAGGAACACGAATATCTCTTTCACAATAAGGCGAATGCTCCATCAACTGACCGTATTTACTGATATATTTTTTCGGATACCGGATGGGCGAAAATGATTCAACAATAAAAAGACGGTTTTGATCTGTATCAAAGCTGATCTGATAAATACAACCACGGGGAATAACGATGTAATCGCCATAACTAAAACTCAATTCACCATACACTGATGTCATTTTTCCACTTCCTTCATGAATGAAAATCATCTCATCCGCATCTACATTTTTATAAAAATATGTATGCGTTCCCTGCTGAGGAGAGGCCAGTACGATGTGGCAGTCATTATTCACCAGCAACGCTTTCCGGCTTTCCAGAAAATCTCTTTCAGATTTAATGCTGAACCCTTCAAAACTGCGGTGCTTCAACATATTTTCTTCAGCTATTTTGGGACGAACATCAACCGGGTCTTCGCACTTTACGATGAATGTTGGTGGATGGATATGATATAGCAAAGAATAATCGTTGGAAAAACCTTCTGTAGAAAATAATTGTTCAGAATACAACTTGCCCTCTGCATTGCGAAACTGCGTATGGCGCTTGTGTGGGATCTTTCCGGATTGATGATAATGTGGCATAATTAATTTTTACTCGGCTAACACAAATTTACTGACATTTATGTACGAATTAAATCTTAAAAAAGCAATTGAACATTGACGAAAATCATTTTACTTTCTGATACACATAATTTTCTGGATGAGTCAATTTTACAATATGCCGAATGTTGCGATGAGATCTGGCATGCAGGTGATTTTGGCAACGATAAACTGGCAGAACAACTTCGAAACGTAAAGCCGGTAAGAGGTGTGTACGGAAATATTGACGGCCAGGATATCCGTGCACACTATCCGGAGATATTGCATTTTACCTGCGAACAAGTAAATGTGTGTATAAAACATATTGGTGGCTATCCCGGCAGATATGCACCCGGCGTTAAAGACGAGATCATTAAAAACAAATCACAATTATTTATTTCAGGACATTCCCACATTTTAAAAATTATGTACGATGATAAATTGCAATGCCTTCATATGAACCCTGGCGCTGCAGGAAAACAAGGATGGCATAAAGTGAGAACTTTAATCAGGTTTGTGGTAGATGGAAAAGATATGAAGGATTGTGAGGTGATTGAATTGTAATTATTTGTTTTAAGTGTTGAATGTTAAGTTGAAAAAGTAAGATATATCCATTCAACACTCATAACTTATCATTCAAAATAAAATTTTTATAAACTAACTAAAATAAGATCACTTCCAATCCGCAATAAAAATATTTGTATCCCTCGTTCCTCCATTATTCCGGTTACTGCAAAAAACTATTCGTTTCCCATCAGGGCTGAACATAGGAAAGGCATCAAAACCTTTATCACGGGATATTTTCTGAAGATCTGTTCCATCCGGTTTTACGAGATACATGTTGAATGGAAATCCTCTTTTATATTCATGATTACTGCAAAAAATTATATTTCCATCAGGAGTAAAATTGGGTGCCCAATTGGCTTGTGATAAATTAGTTACCTGATGCTGATCCGTTCCATCTGCATTGGCGATCCACAATTCCATTCTGGTGGGTGCTACTAAATTTTCTTTGAGCAATGAAGTATATTCAGCTTTTTCTTCACTTGTAGAAGGCCGGGATGCTCTCCATAAAATTTTTGTTCCGTCTGCATTGAACCATGCGCCTCCATCATATCCCAATGTATTCGTAATCTGCTTTACATGCTTTCCATTCAGATCCATCGTATATAAATCCAGATCACCATTTCTCATAGAAGTAAATACCATCCTGTTTCCTTTCGGAGATAGTGTAGCTTCTGCATCATAACCTTTCGTTTTAGTAAGGCGTTTTATTATTTTCCCATTGGTATCCGCTTTAAAAATATCAAAGTCCTGATACACCGCCCAAATGTATTTATTACCGTATTTTGAACGGTCGGGTATTGGCGGACAAGCTGCATTTCCCCGATGTGTGGATGCATATAAAATATGTTTACCATCCGGATAAAAAAAAGCACAGGTAGTTCTTCCGGTTCCTGTACTTACCAGTTTGGGTTCAAATTTTTCGGATGAATCAGAAGGTATCTTTCCCATCCAAATCTGGTCGCATAAAATATTTTCTTTTGTATTTGTTTTTTGAAAAATTAAATATTGACCGTCATTGCTGAAATAAGCTTCTGCATTATCGCCGCCGAATGTAAGCTGACGAACATTTTTGAAATGATTTTCACCCGGGAAATGGATGGTGTCATTCAGCGGAGAAAATGAAGTTTTTATGGTTGGCATTGTTGAAAAGGCCATCGCAATTAAGGCAGACAGAATAATTTTCAGCATATCGATATTTATTCAGCAAAGATAAACTGCTTCTGAGGTAATACTTACCGGCAAATCATCATTAAATTTGGTGTATGAAGTGGTTCATATTTGTGTTTGTATTTTATGTAACGTCATGTCAGGATAAAAAAGAAAAAGAAATTCCGGCGGTAACTATAAGTGAGGAAGATTCTTTACTGAAGATGGTGAAACTGTACCCTGACAGTTTGATCCTGCGTGAAAATATGATTCAATTTTACAGGGATCAGAGCAATTATTCAAAAGCAATAACACAAACAGACAATGAGCTGAATACAGATAGTCTTAATCACAGGATGTGGTATATAAAAGGCATATTGCAAGCTGAAAATTCAGACACTGCCGCATCCATTCTTTCTCTTGAAAAAGCAGCATCCTACGACCCGAATGCCGACTACTTATTAAGACTTGCTAATTTATATGCACTTACCGGCAATAGCAAAACAATCAGGCTCACCGATGCGCTTCAGAAATTTGATATTGCCGCTGAAAAATTATTCTACATAAAAGGGATTTATTTTCTGGCGTTAAATGATCATATAAAAGGGATTGCATTTATGGATCAGGCGCTGAATGTTAATTTCACTTTCATGGAAGCCTATCGCGAAAAAGCGATCGCTCTGTATAACCAGCAAAAATATGAAGCAGCTTTGCAGGTATTGAATAAAGCGGTTACATTGCAGAATAGTTTTGAAGAAGGGTATTATTACATAGGAATGTGCCTCGAAAAACTGAACAGATCAGATGAAGCTGCAGAAGCATATCAAAAAGCACTGATGTATGATGCCCAATATGAAGAAGCAAAATCTGCATTACAAAGACTTGAAAAAATAAATAAATGATCATTGCTCCATCGTTATTATCTGCTGATTTTTTACAGTTGCAAAGAGATTGTGATATGCTTAACGAAAGTGAAGCCGACTGGTTTCATCTTGATGTAATGGATGGAAAATTTGTGCCCAATATTTCTTTCGGTCCGATGATCGTAGATTTTATCAGAAAGACTACCAATAAAATCTGTGATGTGCATCTGATGATAGAGGAACCTGAACGTTATGCCGAAGCTTTCAAAAAAGCTGGTGCAGATCATCTTACCGTACATATTGAAGCATGTACACACCTTCATAGGAATATACAGCAGATCAAAAATCTTGGAATGAAAGCCGGCGTTGCCATAAACCCTCACACACCTGTTCATTTACTGGAAGACATCATTGGTGAAATCGATATTGTTTGCATGATGAGTGTAAACCCCGGATTTGGCGGACAAAGTTTTATACCAAGAACTTTGGAAAAAATACGGGCATTAAAAAATATGATACAACGGTCAGGTGCAGCCGTGTTAATCGAAATTGATGGAGGCGTTTCCATTGAAAATTCGTCACAGATTATAGCAGCAGGTGCAGATGTTCTGGTAGCAGGAAATGCCGTTTTCAAATCGGCGGATCCGATCGCAGCTATTCATGCCTTAAAAAACAGTTGATCATTTGCTAAATTGCCATATGAGAATCTTCACGGTATTATTTGCATGCTTCTTATTTACTTCTGCGTTTGCTCAAAATAAAACAGCAACAGTTTCCGGTAAAGTTGTGGATGAAAATGACCAGCCGCTATCGGGTGTATCCATAATCATCCTGGGAAAGAATACCGGAATCAGTACTTCTGACAGCGGAAAATTTTCTATTTCCGTTCCATCATCCAGAGCATTTGCACTGGTATTTTCATATACCGGCTTTTTTCCGGTACAAAAGAATTTTTTACTCAACGCTGCAGAAATAGAAAACATTTATATCCGGCTGTCAAGAGATAAAAAAATGTTGCAGTCTGTTACGGTTACAGATGATAAAATAAGAAGAGAAAATGGCTTGATCAGGATCAATCCTAAAAATGCGCTGATACTTCCCAGCACTACCGGAGGCGTGGAAGGTCTGATAAAAGTATTAGTAGGCAGCAATAATGAATTGTCTTCCCAATACAATGTTCGTGGTGGAAATTATGACGAGAACAGCATTTATATAAATGATTTTGAGGTCTATCGTCCATATCTGGTAAGCAATGGCCAGCAGGAAGGATTAAGTTTTATCAACCCGGAATTGGCGCGCAACGTTAATTTTTTTGTAGGTGGATTTCAGGCACAATATGGAGATCGTATGAGCAGCGTACTCGATATCCAATATAAAAAACCTTCACAATTTGCCGGCTCTGTATACGCAGGTTTACTTGAACAGGGAGCACACCTGGAAGGTACGCTGGCAAAACAAAAAGTTACTTATCTTATAGGCGCAAGAAATAGAAATAACCGAAATCTTTTGAGCAATCAGCCAACGGTGGGTGCTTATCAGCCTTCGTCTTCCGATGTTCAAACCTACATCAGTTATAAACTGAATCAGAAATGGCAATGCGAATTTTTGGGAATTTTATCTTCTTCTTCATTTAATTATCAGCCGGAATCTGTAAAGAAAACTTCTTCCGTATTCTCTCCTTTTTACACGTCCAATTTAGGTCTCGATATTTTTTTTGAAGGACAGGAAAAAGATACATACAAAACATCGTTAGCAGGTTTAACGCTCATACATTCTGTTTCTAAAAAACTGAAATTAAAATGGATGATCAGTGCTTTCAGAGATAAGGAAAAAGAAAGTTATGATATTGCGGCTGCTTATCTTTTTGGAGACAGGGATTTCGATGATAACAGTGCAACATTCGGTCAGATCATCAATCCTTTAGGCCAGGGCTATTATCAGAATTATGCACGCAATCTTTTGAATATTCAAGTTTGGAATGCATCGCACAAAGGTTCTTATGAAGCCGGAAAACATTTTTTGCAATGGGGAAACAGTATAGAACAAACTAAGATCGATGACCGGCTCAAGGAATGGGAATATCGCGACTCTGCTGGTTATTCAACTCCATATACTCCTGGCAATCTGAGTTTATTTTCGTCTCTCAACAGCAAAACAAATCTTACGGTAAATAAATTTCAGGGATATATACAGGATAATATC
This sequence comes from Bacteroidota bacterium, assembly GCA_031411115.1. GTDB lineage: Bacteria > Bacteroidota > Bacteroidia > Chitinophagales > Chitinophagaceae > Ferruginibacter. The sequence goes on along the minus strand of JANOAO010000008.1, from coordinate 12,364 downwards.
AGGTTATTAAAAGGAAAAAATGAATTCACCATACAGGGTGGTATTCGTTATAATTACAATAGCCTTAATAAAGAATTGCTGATTTCTCCCAGAATACAGGCCAGCATTAAACCAGACTGGAAAGCAGATGTGATTTTCAAAGTGGCTGCAGGCATGTATCAGCAACCTCCTTTCTATCGAGAATTGAGAGACATTAAAGGAAATATCAACACCAGAATTTTAGCTCAAAAAAGTATCCAGTTCATAGCTGGGATGGATTACAGTTTCAAAGGCCCGGGTGAACGTCCTTTTCGTTTTACAACAGAGGCATATTTCAAAAGTATGAACGATGTGGTTCCATATGATATTGACAATGTAAAAATTCGTTATCTCGGTGCCAATTCAGCGAAAGCTTATGCAACAGGAATTGAATTCCGTTTATTCGGCGAATTGGTATCAGACGCTGAGAGCTGGATCAGTTTATCTTTCATGCGTACTAAAGAAAATCTGAATAATGATTTTTATTACAATTATCTGAATGCAGCCGGTGAAATTATCAATGCACAAACAACTGATAAGAACATTACCGACAGTGCGCAAATGAGTGTAGGTTATGTAAGAAGGCCTAGCGACAGGTTCATCACAGCAGGATTATTTTTACAGGATTATTTGTCGACTAACAAAAATTTTAAAGTGCACCTCAACATGTTGTACGGTAGCAATATGTCGTACAATATCCCCAATAGCACCCGATATAGAAATGCATTGATCATTGATCCATACATCAGAGTAGATCTTGGTTTCAGTATTCTTTTGTTAAAAGAAAAATCTTTGCGAAGAAGTCATGCTCCCTTTAAAGCACTGGATAACGCATGGATTAGTCTGGAGGTATTTAACCTCATAGACAGGGAGAATACCATATCCTATCAATTGGTAAAAGATTTCAGCGGAACCAGTTTTGCTATTCCTAACCGTCTTACCCCAAGGCTTATTAACTTAAAACTTGTTACCAGATTCAGTAATCGTTAAGTTTTTGGCTCGATTATTTAATTAACTTTTCCACTACCATCATTAACATTGTGAATAAGTAAATTCACTTGTTATTACATTCAAATGATTACATTTGGTAAGGTAGTATAACCATATTCAAACATTGCTCAGGCATCACTAAACCAAATACAATTGACAGAAACTATTATCAACCTCGAAACCGTAAACCCGATTGAATTTTTTGGCGTAAACAATGGTAAGCTCGATATTTTAAAAAAGAAATTTCCCCTCTTAAAAATACTCAGTCGCGGCACACAAATAAAACTGAGTGGCGCTCCGGAACAAATTGAAGAAGCAAAAGAAAAAATCGATTTGCTGGTTCAATATCTACAGCGAAACGGCCACATGAGTGAAAATTATTTTGAACAGATACTTGGCGGAGACGATGAAAAAGTAGTAGACAATTTTGTAGATCGTCATCCTAATGATGTGCTGGTTTTTGGTCCGAATGGTAAAACTGTAAGAGCCCGTACTGCTAATCAAAAAGCAATGGTACAGGCTTGTGATAAAAATGATATTGTTTTTGCAATAGGCCCCGCAGGTACCGGTAAAACTTATACGGCTGTGGCACTTGCTGTTAGAGCACTTAAAAATAAACTGGTAAAGAAAATAATTCTTACCAGACCTGCAGTAGAAGCAGGAGAAAGTCTGGGCTTTCTTCCAGGTGATCTGAAAGAAAAAATTGATCCATACCTGCGTCCATTATACGATGCGCTCGATGATATGATACCGGCCGATAAACTGGGCTATTATATGAGTACCCGTACAATTGAAATTGCGCCATTGGCTTATATGAGAGGACGAACGCTTGACAATGCTTTTATTATTCTTGATGAAGCGCAGAATACAAATGATCTTCAGATCAAAATGTTTTTAACGCGTATCGGACCAAATGCAAAAGCTATTATAACCGGAGATCCTACTCAGATAGATCTTCCTAAAAATCAACAGAGCGGTTTGTTTAAAGCGACCCGTATTTTAAAGAACATTGAAGGCATTTCTCAAATTGAACTGGATGAAGAAGATGTAGTAAGACATCGTCTCGTTAAATCGATTATTAAAGCCTACAACAAGGATGATGAAAGATTTAAGGATCAAAAAGAAGGCGAGAAAAAAGTTGATGAAAAAAAGCAATAACCCATTCTTATATATTTTGAAAAAAGTCAGGTGGCCATTTGGTTACCTGCTTTTTTTTGTGTGCAGTTGCCATGATGAACCCCCATTACAATTTACAAAATGGAGCCATAAAGATTCAATGGCATATAAAATATTTGTTCAACATGCTTTTACTGAAATTGACGGAATAAAAGTTAAAGTTCATAATGGTGATCTCATCACCAGAACGGGCAATGATTTTACGAGTGAAAGTTTACGGTCGCTCAATCAAAAAAACAAAACGTATTCACATTGTGGCATTGCAAGTATAGAACAGGATTCAGTTTTTGTATACCATGCTGTGGGCGGGGAATTTAACCCAGACCAGAAATTGATGAGAGAGTCTTTTGAAAAATTTTCGGAACCATATAATAACAGAGGAATTGGTGTATTCAGATTTTCTATTTCTGAAAAGGAAATAATTTCCGTAACCCATACGGCCAGAATGTTTTACAAAAATGGGTTGATGTTCGATCTCGACTTCGACTTAACCACAAATGATCGGATGTATTGCGCTGAATTTGTATCAAAAACGTATCAACAGGCCACTTTATCATTGGTATTTCCTATCAGTTATATCGGAAAATTCAGCTTCGTTGGCGTAGATGATATTTTTCTTCATCCGGATTGTAGAAAAATTGCAGCAGTTGTATATAAATAGCATTTGAGATTGCATTGAATCCTTATTTTTGCGGCTAATCATTCAAACAAAACTATTATGAAGAAAATTATTTTATCACTTCTGGTATGCAGTACTGTACTTTTCGGTTGTAAATCCGGTGGCGATAATCCAACTGCCGTTCTTAAATCATTCTTTGAAGCATTGTCTAAAAATGATGTAGCAACCGCAAGAAAATTTGCTACAGAAGAAAGCAAATCCATGCTGGATATGATGGAAATGGGAATGAAAATGAGCAAAGAATCTCAAAAAGAAAATGACAAATTCACTGTAAATGGAATGGAATTCGGTGAACCAAAAATTGACGGAGATAAAGCCGTGGTTGCAGTTAAAGAAAAAAAATCAGGAGAATCTACTAATTACACTTTGAAAAAAGAAAAAGGCACCTGGAAAGTAGCTTTCGATAAAGCTTCCATGATGGCAACCGGTATGGAAAAAATGAACGATAAAGGAATCAATCCTACTGACAGCATTGCTGCAGGTTTAGAAGAACTTAAAAAAATGGATATGGATTCTCTGAAAGGAGAAGTAAATGAAGCTATGAAATCATTAGACAGTGCAAAACAATAAACTGATCTGAGATATTGAAAAGCACTCTACGGAGTGCTTTTTTTATGTTTGTTATTGATACCTTTAATTATGATTTATAAATTAAGCACCATTTCCTTTGGCCTGGTGATCCTGCTGGTGCTGAACAGTTGCTGGAAAAACAAAAATGAACGACCAGATACTGCCATTGATACCGGCACCACATTTATACGGGCTAGCTTAGATGGTGATTTCAAAACGGCTGAAAATTTAATTCTTCCTGACTCACAAAATCAGCAATTATTTGATTCTTATAAACGATATTATGATCATCTAAGTAAAGAACAAAAAGACAGCTATAAAAAAGCCTCCTACGAAATCAATAAATTAGCTGAGCAAACAGACTCTTCTACATTGATAAATTATTCTAATTCCTACATGAAAAAACCAATGGAAATACGTGTGGTTCAAAAAGATAAATTATGGTTTGTTGATTTTAAATATGCGTATACGGACCAGCCTCAAAAAAATATTGCTGAATAATTAATTTTTTCGCTGTGCTCAAATCTCAAAAAAATAACATGGACGCTAATATGATTCTCATCCTGATCATTATAGGTATTGCTGCAGGAACTTTAGGTGGACTGGTAGGTGTTGGAGGTGGCATTATCATTGTTCCGGCACTGGTTTATTTTATGAATTTCAGCCAGATGCAGGCCCAGGGAACTTCACTCGCACTTATCATGTTGCCAGTAGGATTTTTGGGTGTAATGCAATATTACAAACAGGGTTACATTGATTTTAATATCGTGATTTGGCTGGCTGTAGGTTTTATTGCCGGGAGTTTTTTAGGCAGCAAAATTTCTATTTCTCTGCCGCAGGAAACCGTTAAAAAATTCTTTGCGATACTGATGATTTTAATCGCAGTAAAAATGCTTTTTTTCGATAATAAATCTAAACCCGTTTCTCATGCAGAAAAGCCGTTGATAGAAGGCAAATCGTAATTATGAAATTCAAGAAGTTATTCATCTCAAACAAAACATAATTTGGTTTTTCGTCAGCATAAAGACAAAGATGATAAAGAACTCATGGAACTGTTTTACAAAGATGGTAACAATGAGTGGCTTGGCATTTTATTGCAGCGGTATACCATGCTGCTCTTTGGTGTATGCATGAAATATTTGAAAAATGAAGAGGAAGCCAAAGACAGTGTGCAGCAGATTTTTTTAAAAGTGATTGACGAACTTAAAAAATATAAAGTTGAGTATTTTAAAAGCTGGTTGTACATGGTGGCTAAGAACCATTGCCTGATGAAATTTCGGGAGAAAGGAAGATTTACTGCAGAACTAAATGAGGGGATCATTAATGCTGTGAAAGAACATGCAGACGAAGATTTTCTGCAGAAGGAGAAGTCGCTTACCTTGATGGCCGGTGCTATTGAACAATTGAATGCAGAACAAAAAGTATGCATCACTTTATTCTATCTTGAAAAGAAAAGTTACCAGCAGGTATCTGATCAAACAGGATTTTCGCTGATGCAGGTAAAAAGCTATATTCAAAATGCGAAGCGAAATCTTCGTATACAAATGGAGCGATTGCAACAAAATGAACAATGATCTAAAAAACATATTGTCCGGTTTAAATAAAGAAGTGGAGCAGGAAAAACTGCTGCGTTATCTTAACCGCGACATGACAGATGCCGAACAGCATGAACTTGAGAAAAATATTGCTGATGATCCTTTTGCAGAAGATGCGCTGGATGGCCTGGAACAATTGAAAAATAAAACAGAACTCTCTTCCGTTACACAACAATTGAATCTTCATTTAAAGAAAGAGATACACAAAAGAAATAAAAACAGGAACAAACATAAGGGCATTCAATCACAGCAGTGGACCTACTATGCCATACTGCTGATTGTTCTGATTGCCATTATTACCTACGTTGTAATAAAAAAACTTTGATTATTTTTTTCTAAAAAATAATCGAACCGGTACACCTGTAAAATCAAATGCTTCCCGTAATTTATTTTCCAGATAATTTCTATAAGGTAATTTAATGTCGTCCGGATAATTACAGAAAAAAGCAAAACTCGGTGTATGAGTAGGTAATTGCGTTACATATTTTATAGATACCACATTGCCGCGTACTACAGGCGGATGATACGCTTCCAAAGCTTTTTGCATCACCTCGTTTAGTTTGGAAGTGCTGATCTTTTTATGTTTGTTTTCAAACACATGCAAAGCAGATTCAATACTCTGAAAAATACGCTGCTTTTCCTGTACAGAAATGAAAATGATCGGCACATCAGAAAAAGGTGCAAATCTGTTCCTCAGATCTTTTTCATACTCTTTTGCAGTATTGGTTTCTTTTTCAACAAGATCCCATTTATTTACCAAAACCACAATCCCTTTTCCTTTCTTAACAGCCAGCGAATAAATGGAAAGATCCTGCGCTGTTAAGCCTTTGGATGCATCTAATAACAACAGACAAACATCCGCTTCATCCATTGCTTTAATAGCACGTATCACTGAATAAAATTCCAGATCCTCATGCACTTTTGCTTTGCGACGGATACCTGCCGTATCAATCAGCATAAAATCTTTATTGTATAAATTATAATGCGTATGAATAGAATCTCTGGTTGTTCCGGCTACATCACTTACGATTGTTCTTTCTTTACCAATTAATGCATTTAACAAAGAAGATTTTCCCACATTAGGCTGTCCAATAATGGCAAATTTTGGAAGATCAGATATTTCCTGTACATCTGAATCTGCAGGTATCAGATCAATCAACGCATCGAGGATTTCACCTGTACCGCTACCACTTATAGAAGAAAGAAAGAAAATATGTTCAAATCCTAAACTGTAAAATTCACTGGCTTCCAATAATCTTTTATGATTATCTACTTTATTCACGGCAAGAAAAACCGGCTTATGGCTTCTGCGTAACAGATCGGCCATCGATTCATCAAGGTTCGTAATACCCGTTGAAACATCCACCATAAAAATGATTACATTGGCTTCTTCAATCGCAATGTGCACTTGTTTGCGAATCTCTTTTTCAAAAACATCTTCTGTTTGCGGAACAAATCCGCCAGTATCTACAAGATTGAATGTTTTGCCAGACCATTCTGCAATTCCATATTGCCGGTCTCTGGTAACGCCGCTGATATCATCCACAATTGCTTTTCTCTGTTCCAGCATTCTGTTGAAAAACGTGCTTTTGCCTACGTTAGGTCTTCCTGTAATTGCAACTGTAAAACTCATTTTAAAAAAAATCTTTTATTATAAATAACCGTATTCACGCAGATGCGTTTCATTATCTCTCCATTTCGGACGCACTTTTACAAACAATTCCAGAAATACTTTTTTGTCCAGGAATTTTTCTATTTCTATTCGTGCGTTGGTACCGAGTTGTTTTATTTTAGTTCCTCTTTCGCCGAGGATAATCCCTTTTTGTGTTTCCCGCTGAACAATAATGTCAGCCGTTATTTTTATCAGTGTCGTCTTGTCTTTAAATTCCTGCACCAATACGGCGGTGTGATAAGGTAATTCTTCCTGATACAAATGAAATATTTGTTCACGGATCAGTTCACTCACAAAAAATTTAGCAGGTAAATCACTTAAGTCATCGCCTTCAAAAAATGGAACTCCTTCAGGCAGATAGGATAATATTTTTTCGATTAATTCCTTAAGCCCTTTCTTCTTGTAAGCTGATATAATCATCACTTCTTTGCAATACGATTGTGCATCAAAAAAAGTTTTAATTTTTTCCAGGTCCGCTTCATCTTTTATGAGATCCGCTTTATTGATAACAATTAAAGCTGGCGCTTTTAATTTTAAAGCCTGAAAAATGATATGGCTTTCTTCGATATTATCTTTTGCATCCACCATCAGTAACGCCAGGTCTGCATCTTCCAGACTTCCTTTTACAGCCTGCATCATTTTTTCATGCAGTTTGTATTTGGGTTCAATTATACCAGGCGTATCTGAAAATACGATCTGATAATCATCTGTAGTAAGAATGGCTTTAATACGGTGCCGGGTTGTTTGAACTTTACTGGAGACGATAGCCAGTTTTTCCCCCATCAATGCATTGAGTAATGTGCTTTTGCCCGCATTGGGTTTACCAAAAATATTTACAAATCCCGATTTCATGTATTAGTAAAGCCGTTTGAAAAACATAAACAGGCTATTTTTTGGTAAAACTATCTTATTTTCCTTGCATTCTCATTTACAGTTACATTAGTGAAGAGCTTAATGTATGGAAATTAAAAAGGATGATGAACTTTATGGGCAAAAAAAAACCGGTATTAACCGGTTTAAATGAGTTATCGAAAGGTTTCTTATTGCTTAGTTAAAGTAAAATCTAAAGTAGTACCGCTAGTTGCATCTCTAATTACTAAGTTAGTACAATCAAAGCTAGTAACAGTTCCAGAGAAATCAGCACCATCTCCATCATGTGTAATAGTAATAGTAGTTCCTACTACATCCCAAGTTCCTGAACCATTTGCTAAGCAGCTTGCCGTTTCGCTATATACTACTGATTTATTAGCATTTAACTGATAAGACCCACTAGCTGAACAAGCATCTGATAAGTAAGTATTAGTAATATCAAGAGGAGAAATACCTGGAGGATTTGCTACAACTTTAGTGATTTTGTAAGCAGCCGCTATTGCAGCAACAGATGTTTCACAAACAGGCGCATCTTCGGATTTCTTTTTACAACCAACAAATGCAATTGAACAAACCAGAAGGGATAATACAAATTTTTTCATGTTTCTAATTTTTTTTTTGGCAAACCTACTAATTTCTAGCTATTAAAAGAATATAATAAAAAAAACCCGGAAAATTCCGGGCTGTAGTTGCGAAGAGAAGGATCGAACTTCTGACCTTCGGGTTATGAGCCCGACGAGCTACCGCTGCTCTACTTCGCGATGCAAATGTAGGAGATATTCAGTTCGTGACAAAATTTAATACATTTAAATAATGAAAAGTATACAGATTAGGATATTGATGATTTTTATAATGACCAGTCTGCTCCTTAGCTGCAATGAGAAAATAAAATCACATGCAGAGAGCGTCTATAGCCGACATTTACAGGAGCATGTACCCTTGCAGGTATTTACAACTCCGCTACAATCAAAAGAAAATGTTTCTCTGTTACTTGTATCCGGAAATTTGGCGAGTATTGATAAAACCAAAAATGTTTTACTCAGTCTTTATAAAACCAACAAAATAAATAGTTCGGTAATTATCAATATCAGCACAGAAAAAATTAATATATCTGATGAGCGTTCGCTCGAAAAATATTATTCTTTCATTAACAAAGAATTATTGCCCTTCATTAAAAAGAAAAGCGGAATCCGTAAATTTCAAACGATGAGTATCGCGGGAATTAAACAAAATGGTGAAATAGCAATTGGCTTTGCATGGGAAAATGCTGACAAAATTGAAAAGGGAATTGCTGTTTCTTCATTTACAGATACCTCATATAATTGGATAATTCAACAAATTGAAAATTCTCGCAAGCGACCGAACTGTTCAATGATATTGTATGAAGGAATTGAAAAAAATTATACAGACAGCAGTTACGTTTACAAAATTTTATCTGGAAAAAAATCGTTGCAGGCGGTTGAATATATTCGTTATTCCGGAAAAGATAATCAGGAATTTTGGGATGAATTGCTTCCTGAAATTTTTATGAAAACACTGGGAGATTAACTTCTTTTATTAATAGAACTGGCACCTGTTTTTACAATTTTTCCTATTGTTGCATTACCAGAATATGTGATGGAACTAGCGCCTGATGCTACAGCATTGATCTCTTTATTTACCACAATGTCTACATCAGAGGCACCAGAAACATTTATCTGGCAGGTTTCTGTTATTAACTTTTTTGCATTGATATCACTTGCACCGGAACTGTTGATATTTATACCTTTTGCTGAACCAGAAATGGTAATATCAGAAGCTCCGCTTAAATGCATATCCAATTGATCTACCTGTACATTACCAGTAAATTCACTGGCACCGGAGAAATCGATTTTTAAAGAAGGAACTTTTAAAGATCCACTCACTTTAATATCACATGCGCCACTAACGGTTAAGTTTTCCAGGTTTTTGAATGATATATACACCTTCATTTTTTTATTTTTTCCATACCATTTTGAATCGGTTGAAATTTTCAGCGTATTATTTTCTACAGTTGTTTTGATATCCTCTATATATTTTATTTCAGTGGCACTAATGGCTACCACTTCCTGTGTTGATTGAGAAAGAAATACTTCAATACCGCCTGAAACTTTAATGGATGTAAAACTGCCGTTGAGTGCCCTTACCTGAGCATTAGGATCTACAATAAGTTGTTGTGAGCTGGCTGATAATATAATGCAACTGAATATTACAGATAAAAAAGACTTCATGCGGTTTATTTTTAAGCTTTACGCACGTTATGGAACAATTGTTACAATTATTTGAAAATTAAATTTCCTTACTTTTGTATTGTTCTTTTACATCTGAATTTCCGGGGTGCTTCATTTGAGGCTGAGATTATACCCGTTAACCTGCTCAGGATAATGCCTGCGAAGGGAGAAGTATTACTATCGGACACCGGTATTCAGCAAAAATTATTTTATGAAATTTATTATTACAACAGCAATGCTGATGCTGTCAATTTATTCCGTATTTGCACAAACTGAAAGATTAACTGATACTACGCTGCTTAAGCCGCTTGAAGTAATCTCTGTAAGAGCTGGCAACACAACTCCCGTAGCCAAAACAAATTATACAAGGGAGATGATTTATAAACTAAATACCGGACAAGATCTTCCTTTTATCATAAATCAAACGCCTTCTTTAGTAGTAAATTCAGATGCCGGAAACGGTATTGGATACACGGGTATCCGCATCCGAGGTTCTGATGCTTCCCGTATTAATATCACACTTAATAATATTCCTTATAACGATGCGGAAAGTCAGGGAACTTTTTTGGTTAACCTTCCTGATTTTGCTTCATCTGCAAACAGTATACAAGTACAGAGAGGTGTGGGCACGTCTACTAATGGTGCCGGAGCATTTGGCGGTTCTGTCAATATCAGCACCAATGAAATTGAAACAAATAAAAGTATCAGTATAAATAATAGCGTGGGCTCTTTCAGATCAATAAAAAATACCATTATCTATCATAGTGGATTATTCAATAAACATTTTTTGTTTGACGGACGAATTAGCAATATCAACAGCAATGGCTACATCGACAGAGCGTCCTCCCGATTACAATCGCTCTACGGTAGTGCAGCTTATGTAAAAGACAGATCTTCCCTGAGAATTAATGTGTTTACCGGAAAAGAAAAAACGTATCAGGCATGGTATGGCATTAATGAACAAACTTTAAAAACCAACAGAAGATTTAATTCAGCAGGAATGGAAAAAACGGATGCGCCATATGATAATGAAACTGATAATTATACACAAACGCATTACCAGGTATTTTTCAACCAGAAATTAAATAATTACTGGAAAGCTAACATCACTGGATTTTTCACAAAAGGGAAAGGTTATTATGAACAATACAAAGCTGATGCAGCGTTTGCAGATTATGGTTTGCCGGATTATACAGATAACAACACCACCAAAACCAATAGTGATATTGTGAGACAGTTATGGCTTAACAATAATTTTTATGGAAATATTTATGCAGTTAATTATCACCGATCAAAAACAGATATTTATATCGGAGGCGGATGGAATGTTTACGAAGGCAAGCATTATGGCAAAGTGAAATATACGGCAGATCCCGTTATTATTCCTTCCGATTTAAGATGGTATGATTTACATGCAAAAAAAACGGATTATTCCGGATATGTAAAATGGAGTCAGTCAGTTCATAAAAAATGGGAAACATTAATTGATCTGCAACTTCGTGCTGTACAGTATAATATTTATGGATTCCGTTATAATCCCGAATTGAATGTGATGAATAAGTATACTTTTTTCAATCCCAAAGCAGGCATAACATACACACATAAAAATGTGCAGTTTTTTATGTCATATGCACGTGCTGCAAAAGAACCAAACCGAGATGATTTTGAAGCTGGAATCAATGCACAACCTACTGCCGAAAAGTTGGATGATTATGAGGCAGGTTTCTCTTACCATCAGAAGAAAATGAAATGGCAACTTAATGTATTTTATATGAATTATACTGATCAACTGGTGTTGACGGGTAAGATAAATGATGTAGGTGCGTACACACGTTCGAATGTGAAATCAAGTTATCGTGCAGGTATCGAACTTGAAAATAACTGGGTGATCAATAAAATATTTTCTATAATGGGTAATATAGCCGTGAGTGAGAACAAAGTGAAAAATTTTGAAGAGTATATTGATGATTATGATAATGGCGGACAAATTAAAAATATCTTTAAAAAAACGGATCTCTCTTATTCTCCTCCGTTGATTGCCAATGTTGCACTGACTGTAAAACCAATTTCAAAACTTAATATGAGTTTTAATACTAAATATGTGGACAGACAGTTCATGGACAATACTTCAAACAAAGCAAGATCACTGGGAAGTTTTGTTGTGCAGGATGTAAGTATGAGTTATATATTTAAAAAGAAAGGTAATGAGCTTATAGAGGCAGGCTTTAAATTTTCCAATCTGTTCTCAGAAAAATATGAACCTAATGGATATACTTTCAGCTATCAGTATAATCAGCAACTCACCACAGAAAACTATTATTTTCCTATGGCACCGATAAACTGGATGCTAAGTTTGAATATGAAATTTTAATCGGATCTTGCGGATTTCAACAACCTGTGAGGTTCCAACCTGTGAGGTTCCAACCTGTGAGGTTCCAACCTGTGAGGTTCCAACCTGTGAGGTTCCAACCTGTGAGGTTCCAACCTGTGAGGTTCCAACCTGTGAGGTTCCAACCTGTGAGGTTCCAACCTGTGAGGTTAGTTT
>JANOAO010000007.1:0-48068 GCA_031411115.1 Bacteroidota bacterium | reverse complement strand
CGGTGCAAGAAATAAATCAGAAGTGCAGGAATTAGGAATTCATATTGGGAGTGTGGTAACGTATGAAGATGGATATGATGAACTGGCGAATGGTTATCTGATCGGCCGTGCATTTGATAACAGAATCGGCGGATTCATGATAGCAGAAGTTGCCCGATTATTAAAACAGTCTGCACAAAAATTACCTTACGCATTATATATTGTAAATGCCGTGCAGGAAGAGATTGGACTGAGAGGAGCAGAGATGATTGCGCGCCGCATTAAACCTGATGTTGCTATAATTACCGACGTAACACATGACAGTACCACACCTATGATCAATAAAATGGTGGAAGGTGAATGTGAATGCAGTAAAGGACCTTCATTATGTTATGGTCCTGCAGTGCATAATAAATTGTTGGATTTTGTACAGGACGTTGCAGCGAAAAATAAAATTCCTGTTCAATTGAGAGCAGTGAGCAGAAGCACGGGAACAGATACCGATTCATTTGCGTATGCTAATGACGGATGTCCATCTGTTCTGATTTCTATTCCTTTAAGATACATGCATACAACTGTGGAAATGATTCATACGGATGATATTGAAAACACGGTGAAACTGATGCACCAGGCTTTACTGGCACTTACACCAAAAACGAACCTGAGTTATTTTTCGTGAAATAAAATTATATGAACGAAGACGGTAAATATCTCAGGCTTGTAGGATATCTTTTCTTTTCGATAATAGGATTTATTGGAGCGTTACTGATCATTATGATATCGCTGCGATTGTTCTTTGGTTTGCTGAGTTTCATACCATGGCTAACGTATATTTATGTGTTGTTTATTTTATCGGTACCAGCCGCTGTGTTCATCAGCGTGTTTGTTATTTTCTTCCGTCGCACAAAAACACATCCCAGTAAATTCGTAAAGATTTTTTCAAAAACAGTTTTCGTAGCATTTAACGTATCATGGATATATGTGTATATCACCGACATGATCTTTTTTTATAAAAATGAAAAGTCTGATATAGAACCTTACCTCAGTTACAACACGTTATTTCTTACGATCAATGTGGCTGCCATATTTTTGATGGGAGTGGTGCAGGCCTTAACAACAACGAAAGAGTTGGACTGGATGGAGAAACATAGGGAAATTAAGAATTAGTAAATGAAGAATTGAGAATTGGAAATGTAGAATGAAGAATTAGGAATGAAAATACAAGATCTGAGTTCTGTTAATTGTTCTGCGTTTTTTAAGTTGTGCTTTGAATTTTGCACCTGCACATTTAGTTATTGATAGTCTTTCGCTCAAACTTTTGCGGTAAAATATTAGTGGAATTCAAAAATTTATTTAGATTTTTGTATGGTTAAAGGTGGTTTACAAAACGAAGATTTTATTGAACGAAATGCTTTATCTTTTATGAACCATTGACTGTCAGTTATATGATGCAGTTTACAGGTTTCGGAATGAAGGTGAGAAGTACGTTACACATGATACGGGATGGTGTTGATGAATGGTCTTTTATATGGGCGTGTGACAAATAAATACTCCAAATTAAATTCAGACACAACGTTGTGACCATTTCAAAACAATATTTTCATATGGATACAATGTTGTGACCATTTTAAAAATAAATTTTAATTCAGACACCATGTTGTGACCATATCCAAAAAACGAAATAGGGTTGTCACAATCCCGTAACCCGTATCCCGTATCTCGTTTGTTAAGCAGGGCGGTCCTGCTAATCTGCTCCCAGCAGAGCCAGTTTTTTAAATTGGCTTTGTTGCTTTTAGTTGTAATTTATTTTAATTTTTGATTCTACGATTTTTGATAACAACGGAAAAAGGTATTTTCCCAATCAAAGGCACCAACTTTGGTTTCACATGATATGATGGTTGCACAGATGCAGAAGTGTAAATGATATAATATGAGTTTAGAAATAGAAAATAAAATGAAAGAGCTGAAACGAAAATTTACAGCCTTTAGTGACTATTTGGAAAATGGGATAGAATTTGTCAGGAAGTACTTTCCTGATCAGGAAGAGTTTGTTTTGTCCAATAAAGACAATGACCCCGATACTGTTTTAGAGAAAATTCATCAGGAAATGGTTTCTACAACTCAAAGTTGATTTTTCTATCAGCCATGTATTTTCTAAGATTTTTTAATGATTCTGAATTATACGGTTGTGATTTGCTTTCAATTTTAAATTCTACGATCTTTGATAACAACTTTCTTTTTGCGGAACGTAGAGGAACGGAGGTCGTGATTTGCTTTCAATTTTAGATTCTACGATTTTTGTTAACAACTGTGCTTTTATGCGTAGGAACAAGGAAGGCTCTATTGCAAGGTTGGCTTTTATATGTTGACTTTGTGTGCCTTGCAAATGTGCCTGACTTGGTACGTCGGCTGATACTATTGCATCATCGCATTTATTTTGTTCTGCCACTCGTCCTCAAACACAACCTGAAATTCAAAGTCATGGTCTGGAAACTCGTCAAACAATTCTTTCCATGCCTTCTTTGCTCCTAACTCACTGCACAATTTAAAAACGTCTTGCTTATATTTTGTGTCCTCGTTTTTTAAATGAATGCCTTTTGTTTCCAAAACAAAAACGGTGTCGTAATCCTCTTTCTTTGTCTTGCTTTTATTGGCAGCAACAAAGTCAGGATAAATTTTATTTTTCTTCCAGCCTTGTATGTGATAGTCTTGTCTGCTCATGTTTCGATACCACCACAATAGTTTTTCCTGCTCGTCTAAATAAATGGCAACTGACTTCTCCAATTCATTGATATTTTCTTCCGGCACATAGTCAAATAATGATTTTTGAATAGGCGTATTGTCATTTCGGATAAGTTGTTTATTACTTTTTACTTTTATCCGTGAAGGCAACACAAAGCCACCTTTGTCGCTGATTAAAAAGAAATGCAGTTGCTTTTTGTTAACCAGTTTTTTAAAAACACTTTCAGCAAATATATTTTTCTGTTTCTCTAAAATCTTTTTCAGTTCTTCAATAATGAAAACGAAATTGGAAGCAATGGTTTCCCTGTCATACTTTTTTGAAAGCAGTTCAATGGCTTTATCGGCTAAGTTGTAACATATCCATGGGTTAGGTACAATCTCAGAAATTTGCCTTGCCAAAAATGCTTCGTCTATTTCTAAAGTTCCCTTTCTTTCTATTCTATCGCCAGTTTCTTTTAAGAATTCTTTTTCTTCCTTGCTCAATCCTAAAGTTAGTTCCTGTTCTTTGCTTTTTTTGTCGGTCAAAGTTCTTTCGGCTATTTCCGAAATATCAATTTTCGTCCAGTCAATTTCACTTAATATATCTACTTCAAAAATCAAATCCCGCCAGCTATCTTTTTCCTGTATCACAAATTTTGGCAGATAAATCTTGCCTTCAAATTTTTTAAAGCCGGGACGGTATTGAATTTCTCTGTCTTTCAAATTGTCTATTCCTTCGCCGCCTTCATCATTCACTAACCTTCCAGCAATGTCGCCTAAGCCTTCATCTTCCAAACCGTTTTTAATTTCTCTTACCAATGTACTTGCATTGGGTTTGAAAGTGAAAATATAACACTCGTCTAATTCTTTGACTTTTGTTTTGATTGCTTTGGGCTGTCTTAAAATTCTGCCGACTAACTGTGTAATTCCTGTTGCCGAACCCGGATTGGTTAAGATGGTAAGTATGTAAGCAAATGAACAATCCCAACCTTCCTGCAACGCTTGTTTGGTAATGATGTAACGAATATCACAACTCTTTGAGAAAAGGTCTATGCCTTCAATATCGTCTTTTTCGCTGCTCTTAATGGCAATATGAGTTTCAGGAACATTGCATTGCTTTATCAAATATTCTTTGGCATCTTCGGCATGAATAAAATCTGAACCTCGTTGGTCTTTGCCTGTTCTTTCAACCTGTATCAAACAAATAGGGCGAATGTATTCACCAGTATTTTCTTCATATTCTTTGGCTAATTTTTCTAACTGGTTTTGTTTCTCAAAACTTGCCAGCATGGTATCTTTCCAGTCAAGGCTTGTTTTATTGGTAAGGTGAATATCCAGTTTTATCATTTCTTCTTCGTGCAATTCCCGTCCGGTTATTTTTACCAGTTCATTACTGCCATCGGGTGGTGTTGCACTTAATTCTAAAATGAAAGAAGGATTAAAATTTCTTACTGTGTTTCTTGCATTCTCTCCATAAGCCCTGTGTCCTTCATCTATAACTACTAAGGGCTGCAATACTTTTAATGTATTACCTAATGAAGTTTTTATCTGCCGTTGAAACACTTCTTCCTTTTCGCCAAAGCAATCAAGATTTGTTATTTTCTTTAAGAGTTCTTCTTGTGCAGGATAATTATCTTCGGCAGGAAAGAAGTCTGTATAACCTCCGGCATCCCGGAATACTTTTAATGTTTCTTTATTTTGTCTGTTGGCAGATGGTAGCATCAACATCAGCACCATTAGGTTTTCTTCCACATCCAAACGATTGAACATTTCTGTTTTCTCTTTTATCAATGTTCTGCCGCCGCTGCTAATATCTAAAATCTGCCTGTAAGGATGTTCCCTGTCTTTTAATGCTAAAATAGTTTGCCTGTAAATTTGAGTAGATGGAACAATCCAAAGTATTAATCCAGTTTGCTTTTTAAGATAGCTTTTTTGTATCAGGTCAATACTATGACAAGCCAGCAAAGTTTTACCGCCACCTGTTGGAACTTTCAAATAAATATCCGGCAGCGGCTCGTTTAAACTATTTGTTTTGGAATGATAAATAGTTTTGCCTGTTGATTTCTCCCACGCATCTTTTGGAAAGTTGATATGTTTTGCAAGGTTTGGTTTTATTTCCAGCATTTCTTCATATTCATTCCGTGCAATATCCAGTTCACCCAAATAATCTTTGAGTGCTTTAATCACTTTCTCCTGGTAATGTTTTAATCGCATATCAATCTTTGGTTATTGCTGTTTCTTCTAAGTCTAAAATCATGGAATGAATTTCTACATCAAACCATTCTGTAAATAATTTGTAAGTTCTTTTCTGTACCCAATCTTTTTCGTCTGTATGCCAGTTGTTCAATTCGTTTTGAAAAATATTGTCGAAATTCTTTTTAAGCCACTTTTCTATTGCTTCGTTGCTGTCTTTTTCTTTTACCAAATAAACAGTTCCTTCATTTGTAGCTTCAACAGGTTCATCGGGGTAAATGGAATTTATCCAATCAAACAAAGCTTGCTTTGGTTTTACCACAATGGCATTGCGGTTGATGCTGTCATAAAAATATGGTATCGGCTCTATCATTTTTGAATGCGATAAATTTCATAAGGCAATTGGCAAAAATCAATTCGGTTTTCCAAACAGGTATAATCATCAACATATTTTGCCGGAGCAAATACCAACCGTTGTTTGCCTTTAAACTTTGGCATTGCTTTTACGCCATCCAATGTAAGGGCATTGCGTTTTAGCCATTCTACATCGGTTTTGTAAAACATATACAATTCGTAGTTTTTGGTTTCGCCTATAAAGCCTGTCTTTACATTTATTTTCTTTTCGTTGAACTCTTCGCCGGTGGCTGTATAAAAAATGTAACGGGCAAACTCTTCATAGCTTGGTAAGTTTTTACCTTGCAATATGCTTTCCATTTCAATGGTTGGACCTAATTCAAAATAACTGAATGTACCACCTAAGCCATTTTTCAGGTTTTCGTTCTTAACTATTTTAACACCTTTAATTATTCGCCTTACTCTTTCTGCTGTGGTAGTGTTAGCATAGTCTTCCTGCTCAACTAAAATGAATTTTCGGTTACCGCCATCTTCTTTATTTAATTCTAAAACTGCATGGGCTGTTGTGCCTGAACCTGCAAATGAATCAAGAATAATAGAGTTGTCATTTGTGGCAATCTGTAAAACCTTTTTAATTAGTCCAACAGGTTTGGGATATGGGAATTTAGTATCAGGTAGAATTTGTTTAAGAAGCTTGCCGCCCGATTCTGTATTTACATCTTTATCCAGCCAAAGAGAACGAGGTTTTTTTGTTCTTTGAACATCATCTCTTTCTAAATAATCTTTTATAAAAATGTCATGTTCATTACGTTTCTTAATTAATCGGGCATAAACTCTATCAATTTCATTTTTAGTTTTATCAAATCCCCACATCCATCTTCCATCTCTTCCATCAGCCTTTCTTGGCACAACCTCTACAGTATGCTTTTTTGTTTTGGTAACGCTAACTGTAAAATCATCAGGGTTTACATAGATGGGGAAAAACATATCGGGTCTGTCTGTTCTTAAAGACGCTGCACCTCGTTGACGTAATCCTAATTCTCTCCAAAGTTTACCATCTTCATCTTGTTTGTCAAACTCATCAATATCATCTTGAGTTAGAGGTAATCCATTTAACTCTAAATGTTCATAGTTCTTTGCGTAAGAAAACAATGTGTCATGAAGAGTTGCTACATCATTATCGGATTGCCTTCCTCTTGGATTTGCTTTTACAGTTATGTTAGCAATAAAATTGTTGCTGCCGAATATTTCATCAAGCAATGAACGGAGATGTGAGTTTTCATTATCATCACAAGAAATGAAAATCACTCCTTCTTCACAAAGTAATTCTCGAAGTAGTTTTAAACGTGGCATCATTAGGCAAAGCCATTTGTCATGCTTTGTTAAATCTTCCTTGTCAACCACTTTGCCTAACCAGTCTTTTATCATTGGACTATTTACATTGTCATTGTAAACCCAATTTTCATTTCCTGTGTTATAAGGTGGGTCAATGTAAATGCACTTTATCTTTCCTGCATAAGTAGGTAACAATGCTTTTAATGCTTTCAGATTGTCGCCTTGTATTATAAGGTTATCGTGTAAAGAAATTTTATCAGTTAAACTTAATTCCTTCTTTGGTACTAACTGGTGATACTTCACCGCTAAGTGATGGTTTTGTACAAATGTTTTTCCTTTAAACTGGAGTGTTGGCATCGGTTCTAATTAATGTTTTTTAGTTGCTCTCTTATTGCTTTGTAAACTACAATTTGCTGTTCTAAGATTTCTGGACTTGGTATAATTCCAACTTCATCTGATTGCAGGTGAGCATCTATAATGTCTGAAAGCTCACCATATTTTTCAACTACGGTTTCAATAAGAGTTTTGTCGTATTTAATGTCTTTCAATCTTCCCATTCTAATTTGTGGGTCAAATCTTTGAACTGTTGCACCCAAGATGTTGAAAATAGCAGTGGCTTCATAGGACTTTCGTAAGGAAGCAATTCCTGCCATAGCAAAATCGATTTTTTCATTTCCTGATGCTGCTTTGCTTTTGGCTAACCATTGTTCTGCCTTCTTTGGTTCTTGATGTTGTCCTTCATTTGCAGGGCTTTCATTCAAGTTTACTTTACCACTTAACAACATTTTTCCTTTTTCAAGTGAATGGTGCACAAAGCAATTATTCAAACCTGCAAGATGTTTTTTACTTGCGTTTTTAAGATGATAGAAAAAAACTAAATCGTGAGTGAAAATTATCACCTGCTTTTTTTTCGCTTCTTTAACTAACCGTTCTGCTATTAATTTTTTTCTGTCGTTGTCTAAAGAATTTACAGGATCGTCAAATATAATTCCTCTGTTAATGTCCGAAAGGTGCATCTCTGAAAGGAAGTCAGCAATGGCAATTACTTTTTGTTCGCCTTCACTCAAAACAGCATTTGGGTTTCTTCCTTTTAATTTCAGTTGTCTATATGATTTTCCTGCCGAACCTGTGTGATTGATGTCAATTCCAAAATTTCCGTTCAGCTTTTTACATTCATCATCAAAAGTGTCAATGTATTTTTGGTTGAAATATTTGTTTGACAGGGCTTTTTCTGTGTCGGTAATTTTACGCTTTGCGTAATCGGCTTTATTTGCTTTTTTAAGCCAAACCTGATTATTAACGTAGGTTTCAAACTTTGAAAAATGTGTATTGAATTTTTCTTTGTGTTCTAAAAAAAGCTTAGCGTTCAATAATTTTTCTAATTCTTTACTTTGCTCATCTTCTTTTAGTAATTTGATAGAAGCATCAATAGCTGCTTCTATGGTTGTGTGTTGTTCAACGCTGATTTTTATTTCCGCTCTCTCGTTTGCTATTTTATTCTCAATATCGGAAACGAGGTTTTGAGCAAGTATTTTTTGTTCCGAAAGTTTTTGTTTTAGTGTTTCTAATTCATTGGGATATTTTTCAGTCAGCCAAACAGTAAGCGTATTGTCTTGTGGAAACAAATCAAAGTTTAAATTCTCATAGTTTTGTTTTGCTTTATCAAGTTTTTCTTGTGCTTGCTTTGCATTTTGCTCGGCAACACTTTTTATGAAAGTCCAATAATTTAAAATAAGTTTTTGTGCTTCCTCTGAAATTGGCTGTTGGCAAAGCAAACAGTTGTCACCGTTTTCAGGATAAATTACATTTTCAACTTTCTGCGTTTTAGCAAATGTTTCGGCAGCAACGATAAAATATTTCCATTCCTCTGTTCCTATTCCTTGAATTTTATCGGTTTTAAAATTTTCAATGCCTTCTGCTTTTGCTGTGGCTACTTTTGTTACACAATTGGTAATTGCAGTTGTTACTTTCGCAATTACTTCGGTTGCAAAATACTGATTGAGTTTCTCAATTGTTTGTTTGTTTTGAGCTAACAAATTTTTAATGCCTTCAAGATTTTTTATTTCCTTCTCTTTTCCTTTTGAAGCTAAAAGAAGTTCATCGTATTGTTTCTGTATGGTTTCTTTTTGGCTTTTATCGTCATCAGATAAAGGCGTATATTTTTTTAAATCATCAATTTTTGTTTCTGCTTTCAGATTTTGAACAAGTGTTTTGATTTCTGAATTGCCGTCAAACAAAGCGGATAAATCGTTTGCCGTATATCCTGATTGTTTGGTTTGAATGTCAGTAATTAGTTTCTGTTCTACACGATTGATAGCATTTGTATAATCAGCAAAAAAGCTTAATCCTGCTGGTCTAAATTCAAATTCGTTTTTGTTTTCAAGATGACTTAAAACACTTTTTCCGTCAAATACTGCAAACTGCTCAAACTCTGCATTGTCTTTGTCAGCAAATTCCAAAGGGCTTTCAATATTGTTTGATTTGAAAGTAAATTTTGCATTAACAGCTTTGTGCCCGTTTTCAATATGAATATTTGACAATATAATTTCAGGTGCTTTTGAATAGAAAACATTTTTCAAAAGTCTTATATAGCCTGATTTTCCTGAACCGTTTGCACCGTAAATGATTGTCAGGTTTGGACAAAATTCAATCGTTTGGTTTTCGGTCAAAGCATTTACGCCTTCAACGTTTTCAAGTTTTGTTAGAAGCAAATCAGATTTGTAGTTTCCTGCATTTGCGGCATTGTAGTCAATGGCAATTTCAGGTTTTTCCGTTTCTTCTTTGAGTTTTAATTGTTCAAGTAAATACGAGTATGAAGTATCAATGTCATTATCAGCAACAACATTGCCCGACAAAATTTTCTCTGCAAGAAACTTTGCCCAATAAGGAAGTGCGTTAGCAAATTTCTTTACTTCCGTTTCAAGTGTTTCCACTTGTTGTTCAACTTCTGCTATTTCGTTTACTTCGTTCATTTTTTGCCTTTGTTTTTCGTAATGTACTTTACTCTTTCTTCTGCAACTTGCAGTGCTTTCAAAGCCATGTCTTCGTCTTCCACTTCATAAACCAATTTGTCACTAAGCCATGCAACCAGCAAATCATTTTCTTTAACCTTAAAATATGCAGCCAATTTCACTACTTGTTCTCTTGACGGCTTGCGTTGCCCTCTCTCAATTTTGCTAAGAATGGCTTGGTCAATATCAAGAAAAGCAGCAACTGTCCGCAAGGGCAGTTCCTTATCCTCTCGAAGTTTTCGTATTGTGTCGCCTAAGCTCTCCATTTTGAACGATTGTATTTTGACATAATTTGTCAAAATTATAAAGTCTAGTCATTTTGAGCAAAGATTTGTTGCTGAATTTTTCAACATAATGTTCATATATATTCATCAGCCCTTAGGTGGTGGGTGGGCATGGGTGTTGAGCTAGTTATTTGCTGATGTATTTTGCTGAAACCGATAAGAATTCCGTCAGCCGGGGTGGGTGGGCTGTGCGTTGGCATTTTTAGCACTTTGAATAGTTGGCTTTGTGTCACGGGATTTTGCATGCCTTTGTAGGCGCCAAAATGGTGTGGGTTAGGGTCGGCAATTCTCCTTTCCGTATATTTGCACGGATGCCAGAGAAACCAGCCGGATTGCATATCTGACTATAGGAACTCTGGCAATTTTTTTATAATTACAGCGATTTATAGGCAGAAAATTGCTTGTGTATTGATTTGAGAGCAAGTCTACACCAATAACTGAATTAAGATTATAGCTTAGCTTTATGTTGATTTTTCATTCATAATTCTTAATTCTCAATCTACAGTCTACAATCTACAGTCTACAATCTACAATCTACAGTCTACATACAGTCTACATTCCTAATTCTTCTCCATCAGCGCCAGCTCCAGCACCTGCAGCATATTTTTTACGTAATGAAATTTTATCCCTTTTATAAATTGCGGATTAATATCTAACACATCTTTCTCATTCTGAAAACAAAGAATGATTTCTTTGATGCCTGATCTTTTAGCTGCCAGTACTTTTTCTTTAATGCCGCCCACCGGTAATACTTGTCCGCGTAAAGTGATTTCACCTGTCATGGCGAGATGTGATTTTACTTTACGGCTGGTGAAGGCACTCGCCAATGACGTCATCATAGTAATACCTGCACTCGGACCATCTTTTGGAACCGCACCTTCCGGTACATGTATATGAGCAGCATGCTTTGTGAACATAGCCGGATCAATACCCGCTTTTTTTGCATTGGCCTGTAACCAGGTTAATGCTGTACTGGCACTTTCTTTCATTACATTACCGAGATTACCGGTAAGTTTCAGATCACCTTTCCCTTCCGTTAGTTGCGCCTCTATAAAAAGTATATCTCCGCCTACATAAGTCCAGGCAAGACCCACAGCAACACCCGGCATATTCGCCGTTTTGTACAATTCATTATTGTATCTCGGTTTGTTCAGGATTCGCTCTACATCATGTGCAGTGATCGTTGCTTTTACTTTCCCCTTCAATACCATTTCCTTCGCCTGGTTACGCATAATGCTGGCAAGCTGACGATCCAATTCACGTACGCCACTTTCTCTGGTATAATCAGTAATGATTTTTTCCAGCACGGCATCATTCATTTTAAAACTTGTCAGTTTCAATCCATGCATCTGCATTTGTTTGGGAACTAAATGTCTTCTGGCAATCTCTATTTTTTCTTCAATCGCATAGCCGCTAAGGTCTATGATCTCTAAACGATCACGCAATGCCGGCTGAATGCTGCTTAAACTGTTGGCCGTTGCAATGAAGAGCACTTTACTTAAATCATATTCCAGTTCCAGGTAATTATCGTAGAAGGAATTATTTTGTTCAGGATCAAGCACCTCCAGCAATGCCGAAGAAGGGTCGCCACGCTGATCATTTCCCACTTTATCAATTTCATCCAGTATCAGCACCGGGTTGCCGGATTTTATTTTTCGGATCGATTGTATGATCCTTCCCGGCATCGCACCAATGTATGTTTTACGATGACCACGAATCTCACTTTCATCATGCAATCCGCCTAAACTAACCCTTACATATTTTCTGTTGATGGCCGCCGCAATGCTTTTTCCTAAACTCGTTTTACCAATCCCCGGAGGACCGATGAAACAAAGAATAGGGCTTTTCATATCGCCTTTCAATTTTAAAACAGCGAGGTATTCCAAAATTCTTTCCTTGATCTTTTCCATTCCATAATGATCATGATCCAGAATCTTTTTTGCTTTTTTCAAATCATACAGATCTTCTGTGTATTCATCCCATGGAAGATCCAGCATCAGATCCAAATGATT
This sequence comes from Bacteroidota bacterium, assembly GCA_031411115.1. Taxonomy (GTDB): domain Bacteria; phylum Bacteroidota; class Bacteroidia; order Chitinophagales; family Chitinophagaceae; genus Ferruginibacter. The sequence goes on along the minus strand of JANOAO010000007.1, from coordinate 36,179 downwards.
ATACACCGTAGAATAATCGGGAGTGGAAGGATGCATTCTTTCCAGTTTCTCGACGCCTTTTGCAAACATGTCCTGCGCAGACTTAGGCCATTTTTTTGATTCGGCCTTGCGCTGCATCTCTTTTACTTCCGGAGCATTATCGCCACCCAGTTCATCTTTGATGGCTTTCATCTGCTGCTGCAGAAAATATTCGCGCTGTTGTTTATCTAATTCCGCACGTGTTTTATTGGTTACTTTGTTTTTCAGTTCCGCATACTGCAATTCCGTATGCATTAAATTCATCAGCAATTCTGCTCTTTCCTTGATATTGCTCATTTCCAGCAATTGCTGTTTTTGCTTCAGGTCGCTGTTGAGGTTACTGCTTACAAAATGTATCAGGAAAGAAGGATTCTCAATATTTTTCAGAATGATGGCCGCTTCACTTGGGAGATTAGGAGAGAGGCCAACAATTTGTCCTGCCAGATCTTTAATACTTCCAACGAGAGCATTAAAATCATCATCTCCTTCCAGGTTGTCTTCCGGAAGTAAACTGATGCGTGCTTTAAAGTAAGGATCTTCAGCGGTGATCTCTTCAATTTTAAATCTTTTTCGCCCCTGTATAATAATGGTAGTTCCGCCATCCGGCATTTTTATCAGTTTCACCAGTTTAGCAACGGTTCCAATATTTTCAAGATCATTTATGCCGGGCTCTTCTACGTTACTGTCTTTTTGTGCCACAACGCCTACCAATTTGTCAGCTTTGTAAGCATCGGTAACTGCCTTAATACTTTTATCACGGCCAACCGTTATTGGAATTACCACACCTGGAAAGAGTACTGTATTTCGTAAAGGAAGTATAGGTAATTCTTCCGGAATCCCTTTGCCATCGTCCTTTCCATCATCATCTTCATTCAATGGAATGATGGGCATGAACTCCATTTCATCTTCTTGTCGGTCTAAAAAGTAGCGAGTATCCATAATCAATTTTCAATTGCCGGTAAATGGCAGATCTGTCAGTTGGTTTGTTTTTTTTAAGCAGTATACCTATTTGTCAAGATTAATGCCATTATTCTCCTCCTCATTTTCATAAACAATCGAAATGCATCTGTTATTTTTGCCGGACAATGGAGATACAATGTACAGATAAAGAGCTTGTTTTATTCAAATTAATCGGGGAATGCAATGAAGAATCCGGGTTAAAGAGCTTTGTTATCGGTGGTTTTGTTCGGGATAAAATTATGGGGCGGGAAACGAAAGATATCGACATAGTTTGCGATGGAGATGGTATTGAACTAGCCACAAGGGTAGCTGAACGTTTACCGGGAAAACCGCAGGTGCATTATTTTAAAAATTTTGGAACAGCGCAAATTTTATTTGATGATATAGATATAGAATTTGTAGGCGCCCGAAAAGAAAGTTATGCATCGCACAGCCGTAAGCCGGAAGTATCGCCCGGAACACTGGATGATGATCAGCAAAGACGCGACCTTACCATCAATGCAATGGCGATCAGCCTGAATAAAGAAGATTTTGGGAAATTGTCTGATCCTTTCAAAGGCCTTTCAGATATTGAAAATAAAATCCTAAAAACACCGCTGGAGCCTGGCATTACTTTTAGTGATGATCCTTTACGGATGATGCGGGTGATTCGCTTTGCCGCACAATTACAATTTCATATAGAAGCGGAAACGCTGGAAGCTATCAAAGCAAATGCACACCGTATACATATCATAAGTGGTGAAAGAATTATAGATGAACTGAATAAAATCGTGCTAAGCCCAAAACCATCCATTGGTTTTGACCTCCTCTATAAACAAGGATTATTGCAACTGATATTTCCGCAAATGGTGGCTCTGGCAGGAGCGGAGTTCATAGACGGAATGGGACATAAAGATAATTTATACCATACACTACAAGTGCTGGATAATATTTCCATAAATACGAATGATCTCTGGTTAAGATGGGCGGCTATTTTACATGACATAGCAAAACCGGCTACTAAAAAATTTGAGGAAGGCCATGGCTGGACTTTCCACGGGCATGAAGTGATTGGCGGACGCATGGTTCCTAAAATATTTACGCAACTCAAATTACCGATGAATGAAAAAATGAAGTTCGTTCGTAAAATGGTGGAACTTCATTTAAGGCCAATTAGTTTATCAAAAGAAGATATAACGGATGCTGCTATCCGGCGTTTGTTGTTTGATGCCGGTGAAGACCTGGATGCGCTGATGACCTTATGTGAAGCAGACATTACATCCAAGAATAAAAAAAAAGTAGAACGTTTTTTAGAGAATTTCGAACTCGTAAGAAAGCGTTGTGTAGAAGTGGAAGAGAAGGATCATATTCGAAACTGGCAGCCACCCGTAAGCGGGGAGATGATTATGGAGCAGTTTAATCTGCCACCGGGCCGAATGGTGGGAATTATAAAAAATGCTATCCGTGAAGCTATCCTCGACGGAATTATTCCTAATGAATATGATTCGGCTCATGCATATATGATTCAAAAGGCTGCAGAACTCGGCGTACACGCTTAACCTTAGTGATTAATTACTATTTTTGGAGTATGGCAATATTAAGATTCAGGGTATATTGGGAAGAAGATGAAAGTACATACAGAGATGTAGCCATCCGGCATACACATACTTTTCACGATCTGTTTAATGCGATCCTGAAAAGCTATGAATTCGATAACCGGCATAAAGCAACTTTTTACCGCAGTAACGATAACTGGCAGCGTGGAAGAGAGATCACGCTGGAGAAATATAATAAAGACTACAAAGCAGAGCCATTGCTGATGCATGAAGTAACAATTGGCAGCGAAATAAAAAATCCGAATCAGAAATTTTTATTTGAATATGATTTCAATAAGAACTGGCATTTCATGGTAGAGCTTATTAATGTGGATAAAGAAGAATCTAAAAAAATAACTTATCCCGCATGTGTGAGATCAGAAGGAATTGCGCCACCACAATATGGAACTAAAGGAATTGTGGATACACGCCTTGCGGAAATGGAAGAAAAATACGATCTCCAGCCCGATGCTTTATCTGACGGATTTAGTCAGGAAGGAGAATCAGATACCGAAGACGCTGATGCCGATTCGGAAGAAGCAACCGACGATACCGCCGATGCATATTAAGCTCCCTGCATGAACAAAACCTGCATCGTAATAGCTGGTCCTACGGCAGTAGGAAAAACAGCGGTTGCCATACAACTTGCCAGGCATTTTAATACTTCTATTATTTCTGCAGACAGCCGTCAGTGTTATAAAGAACTAAATATCGGCGTGGCAAAACCTTCTTTGCAGCAACTCGAAGCCGTTCCGCATTATTTTATTAATTCGCATTCAATTCAGGAAACTGTAACAGCGGTTGGTTTTGAAAAATATGCGTTGTCTGCTGCTGAAAAATTGTTCGAAACACATGACATTATACTGATGGTAGGCGGAACAGGACTATACATGAAAGCATTTTGTGAAGGACTCGATGAAATACCAGCAGTAGATGAAAAAATCAGAAAGAATATCATATCCCAATACGAAGAAAAAGGAATCGAATGGCTGCTTTCTGAAATAGAAAAGGAAGATGCTTTATTCTTTACAGAAGGCGAAATAAAAAATCCACAACGATTGATGCGTGCACTGGAAGTGGTTCAAAGCACGGGAAGAAGTATCGTACAATTTCAGACTGGAAATAAAAGTAAACGACCGTTTGATATTCAAAAAATTCTGCTGAATGTACCGCGTGAACAATTGTACGGCCGCATCAATACAAGAGTGGATCAAATGATGCAGGAAGGTTTGATGAATGAAGTAAGATCGTTGTTGCCTTTTAAAGATTTGAATGCTTTACAAACGGTGGGTTACAGGGAATTATTCAGTCACCTTGCAGAAGAAATTTCTTTAGAAGAAGCAACAGATAACATAAAAAAAAATACCAGGCACTATGCCAAAAGGCAGCTTACCTGGTTTAAAAACGATGCGGCTTTTACCGAATGTACACCTGAACTGGAGGCTATACTTTCCGTCTTAAAATTTAATTCCTAAAGTGGCAACAATGTTTCCCTGTGTATTTTTTGAAACAGCGTAGGTATTCGCTCTATCATCTAAACGATAAGGCACTTCAAAATCTTTGTTCATTTGATGCACATAGGTGAGATCTATAAAAAATCCTTTGTTTCGGTATCCCAAACCTCCGCTCATCAACATTTTTCTCCCTTTTTCCGGAGACTCTTTATAAGGATTTCCATAATAAGCAAAGCCTAAACGGGCCATCACCACATTAAATTTTACTTCACCGCCCAACCGAAAGTTGAAAGCACCTTTATACTGATCTTTTACAACATTGGTGAGTTGTTTAAAATAAGTTTTCTCTGAGTTGGATGGTTCTTCCTGGTTGCTTCTGAATTTTGTTCCTCTGTGATTTACATACTCAATATCAGCAGAAATAAAAGCACGCTGGCGTTTTACATTTTCCACTTCTCTGAAAACATACGATCCGCTGATCTGTGCTTTCCATGGTGAGTATTGCTGATACCTGCTTTCGTTAGATTGATCAGCACTGAATGTTTCAGAACCTATGGAGAACGTATCCGCAGGAGAATTAAAACGCGTGCTTAGGAAAGTTTTCCGGCTGTCGGTGAGCGACATAAACGTAGGTGTTTGCACGGAAAAACCTACCCGGAAATATTCTCTGGGACGATAAATCATTCCCAGTCTGAAATTGACGCCAACACCCTGCGTGGTAAACTGATCGGTAAATGTAAAGGATGAAAAATTAGCAGGACTCGCTGAGGTGTCTGATTCAGAAAATTGGGTTTTACTGTTATAATATATAAACGGAATTCCGATTCCTGCTCCGAATAACCATTTGTCATTGAAGTTATGGGCATACGCTGCAGCCAGTTCATACATACCGCCACGCGTTTTTTTATACACATCCTGACGAACCGCTTTTCCTCCATCCAATAAAAATTCAGGTGCTGCCTTAATTACAACTGTTGAATCATTGATTCGAAATGTGTCAATCAGATTTGTATAGAATGCCGGCGAAACGGTAAAAGGGGAAGGAGAATTGGTGTTGAGAATATCACCAATCGAATAATTATTTCTGGCAAATTCTTCGGCAAATTGTTCACTGAAAGAACTGTAATTATTCAGCCCGGAATAACGGTAGGTGTTGCCGAAGTTAGCAGTTTGGTTGATGGCTACACTAAATGCCGCACTTTGTCTGGTATTATATTTATCATTCAGGGCAATGATAACACCTGATGGTCCAAAATTAAATTTGTCTTTACCGCTTTTGCTGGTGGTATCCCTGTAATTGATCTTGTTGCGGTTCATCAGCCATCCCGGGGTAATCACTACCTCGTGTGTTTTAAATAAACCAATTCCTGCAGGGTTGGTGAAAGTAGCGGTAATATCGCCGCCCAATGAACCTATTACACCTCCGGTAGCCATATTTCTGGCAGTACCGTTATTATGTATCCAGCTATATCGAAGAGCATCTTCAGGAACCTGTGCCTGAACACCAAGGCATAATAATAGGAGCGAAAAAAGTATAATTCTTTTCATAATAGATTTGTTTTGATAAAAGTTGCTGTGTTCCGTGAGTTTTAATTGCCAGTGCGTACAGGTCGTGTAACCGATGTGCCGCCTGATGATCCCGATGATCCTGATGAACCGGATGAATTGCTGCTGCCCGGTGTATACGTTCTCCCCGAACCTGAACCAGACGACGTGTTGAAAATATCACGCAGTACGGAACCATTTCGATGATTATAATTTCTGGTTGGTCTGTTTCTGATATTGCCAGTTTTCGGATCGCGGATTACAACGGGTGCATTATTATAGCTGGTAAGATTAGTGTTTCTGATCGGATTATTGGTAACGTTCATGCCATTTTTTACCGGGTAAGGATAATAGTAAGGGTTGTAATAATATCCGTAATTATAGGCATAATAATAAGGATGGTAGTGATAATTGTAGCCATAATCATTGTCAAGATCACGCCATCTTGGGTCGCGCGTTTTCATTCTGATCTGGCGGTCTTCATTGTTTTGAGATATGGTAGAATCGTCTTTTTCATCATCCTCGTCATCCTCACCTTCATATCGGGCAGGAGAAAAATAGACATCATCCGGGGTTTGTCCGCTTCTGTAAGCTGTGTTGCAGGAAAAGAGAGCGATCACGGAAAAGCTGAAAAGTAAAATTTTGTTTTTCATGAAACGTGTTTAAGGGTAATTTGAAGTTGTTATTTTTGCGTTCTCTTTTACAAAAGTAAAATTGCGAACTATTTGGCTATATGACGCTTTAAAAACTTTTTCCGTTGTTAAAGATGTGCTAAATAGAATTTTTAGAAATAACAGGCTGCAAAAGCTTCAAATAAAATTATGAGTAAAGAAATCACTTCCCGCGCTACTGACTATTCCCAATGGTATAACGACCTGGTTTTGAAAAGCGGTCTTGCTGACTATTCTGCTGTTCGGGGTTGTATGGTGATAAAGCCCTACGGTTATACACTCTGGGAAAATATGCGTGATGTACTGGATAAAAAATTCAAGGAAACAGGCCATGTAAATGCTTACTTTCCCTTATTCATACCTAAAAGCCTTTTTGAAGCAGAAGAAAAAAATGCAGAAGGTTTTGCAAAGGAATGTGCCATCGTAACGCATTACCGTTTGAAAAACGATCCTTCCAAACCCGGTAAATTAATGGTGGATCCAGAGGCAAAACTGGAAGAAGAACTGATTGTTCGTCCCACATCCGAAGCCATCATCTGGAATACCTACAAAACATGGATCCAGTCTTACCGTGATCTTCCATTGCTGATAAATCAATGGGCAAATGTGGTTCGCTGGGAAATGCGTACCCGTTTATTTTTACGTACTGCCGAATTTTTATGGCAGGAAGGGCATACAGCACATGCCACCAAGCAAGAGGCTGTAGAAGAGACGGAGAAAATGCTGGATGTGTATGCAGAGTTTGTAGAGAATTATATGGCAGTTCCGGTTATAAAAGGTTTGAAAACGGCGAATGAAAGATTTGCCGGCGCAGAGGAAACATATTGTATTGAAGCGATGATGCAGGATGGTAAAGCATTGCAGGCGGGAACCTCTCATTTTCTCGGGCAGAATTTTGCCAAAGCCTTCAACGTTCAGTTTTTGAATAAAGAAAACAAACAGGAATTTGTATGGGCGACCAGTTGGGGCGTTTCCACAAGATTGATTGGTGCTTTGATCATGGCACACAGTGATGATCAGGGATTAATTCTTCCTCCTAAAATTGCTCCTTTGCAGTTGGTGATTGTTCCCATTTATAAAGGCGAAGAAAGTAAAGCGGTAATTGATGCAAAGGCACATCAGATCATGCAGGATTGTAAACGTCTGGGTATTTCCGTGAAATATGATAATCACGACAATACCCGCCCGGGATGGAAATTTGCAGAGTATGAATTGAAAGGCGTTCCGGTAAGGCTGGCAATGGGCATGCGTGACCTTGAACAAAATGTGGTGGAAGTAGCTCGTCGTGATACAAAAGAAAAGCAAACGATGTCTCTGGATAATATTGCCGAAAGTATTCAATCGCTATTAGAAGATATTCAACAGAATATGTATAATAAGGCGCTGGCTTTTAGAAATGAAAGAATTACAAAAGCCGATACATGGGAGGAATTCATGAAAATACTGGATGGTAATGGCGGTTTTATTGCAGCACATTGGAACGGGAAACCTGAAACAGAAGAGAAGATTAAGGAAATGTCAAAAGCTACTATCCGTTGTATTCCGTTAAATAATGAACAGGAGCAGGGAAAATGCATTCTCACGGGCGAAGAAAGTTCACAACGTGTGTTGTTTGCCAGAGCGTATTGATCATTTATCTTTTGTGGCGAGGTAATTATAATCGGCCAGTAGTTTTTCCAAAAACTCTATAACCGGTAGGTCTGAACGTATATCCAGCACTTCCATTACTTTATACTGAACGCGGTGGAGTAAGGGCGTGTTTTTATTTTTTTCTGCCTGCACCAGCACATTTTTTATGGTGTTAATATCTCCGTCAGTCAATTGCATAACCTGAGGGAACAACACCACATAATTTTCCTGTTCAATGTTCATGAAAACGGTGTCTACAACAGTAAGATCACTTTTAGTATTTACCACCACGGTTCCTGCAGCCAGATCACCGATCCTTTGCGTGTTTTTGGTGACCACCATACTGATAACTGCGCCAATACCCAGAATTGCGGTCGCGAGCACATATGCATACATGGCCTGTATATTAAAAAGAACATAGCCGAATAAAAACGGCCATTCATAAAATTTGGTGATCCATCGGAGTACATACTGCCCAAGTGAGGGTTCGCCACCATCTAAGGAAATAACCCGGATACCTATGATCTTTTTTCCGGCGGTTTGTCCGTTTAAAAATATTTCGCATACCAGAGAATACAATAACATGGGCAAGGAGATCACCAGTATGTCAAATCCCTGATGATCATTGAAGCCAATCTCCATTCCATCATACAGAAAAGATTTCATGCTCCAGATATAAACCACGATGATCACAAAATCGAATATATACGCCATCAGCCGCTTATGGAAAGGAGCGACCTCAAATTCGAGGTCAATATTGAAAGCTGTATGGATGCTGATCAAACCCATTATTGCAATTTACCTGCATAAAAGGTAAACGATATTTTTTTATTTATAGATTTTGCGTCAAATTGTACAACAGGTAAAAACTTACATGAGAGAAGCGCTGTTCATAAAGAAAAATGCTGAAAAATGGAAACGTTTTCAGGAATCCGAATCTATGGATCCCGATGAAACCGCCGAACGTTTTACCACGCTCATCGACGATCTCAGTTATGCTAAAACATTTTATCCACGAAGCAGAGTTACCCGATGGATAAATGGAATTACAGCATCTATTTATCAGGATATTTACAAAAACAAGAAAGAAAAATATACGAGGATCATCGATTTCTGGAAATTTGAACTGCCTTTGCTTTTCCGGCAATACCAGCACATACTTTTATTTACAACCGTATTATTTTTTCTTTTTGTGATCACCGGTTATTTATCAGCGGAAAACAATCCTGATTTCGTGAGAGGAGTGATGGGCGACAATTACGTAAATACCACAGAGGATAATATCAACAGAGGAGACCCTTTTGGAATTTACAGGTCTGGTTCACCATTTACCATGTTTATTACCATTGCATTCAATAATATTAAAGTTGCTTTTTTAACTTTTTTAGGTGGATTTACCTGTGGAATTTTCACGTTAAGTACTTTATGGAGTAATGGAATCATGCTGGGAAGTTTTCACCAGTTCTTTGCAGCACATGGTTTAGGATTACAATCAGTTCTGGTAGTTTGGATTCACGGAACCATAGAGATCAGTGCAATCATTATTGCAGGAACGGCAGGTTTTATTCTGGCAGATGGAATTTTATTTCCTAAAACCTTTACGCGAATGCAATCTTTCCGTCGCGCTGCAAAAGATGCTGCAAAAATTATGGTTTGCCTGATTCCTTTTTTTATTATCGCCGGTTTTATGGAAAGTTATATCACACATCAACTGGGCGTTTCCATAAACCAGAAACCACAACTGCTACCGGTTTGGCTGAGTATAGTTACTTTATTTTTATCGGTGTGCCTGATAACCTGGTATTTTGTATTTCTTCCGATACGTTTACACAAAAAGGGATTTCAATTAAAAAAAGAAGGAATTGTAAGCAGGATATATGAATAAATTTTTTCTTTTTCTACTTGGCTTATGCATGTTTTGTTGTACAACAGAAGCACAAATTATTGTTGAGGAAAATAATGTTTCTGAAGAGATGGAAGATAGCCTGATCATTCCGACAGACACTACGTTTTATTTCACAGGAAACGAAATTCGTCGTAGTCATGTAGACAGTTTAAAAAAACTGAAGGCATACAATTATATTTATTCGCTGAAAACTTATTTGGAATCACAAAAGAAATCAGCACAAAAAAGTAACGAAAAAAATAAGTATCATAATGAGGAAAGATCCCATTCAGCGCAAGGGAATGGTTGGCTCAATTACCTTTCCCATACCTGGGAATTTAAATTTGTGCTTTGGTTGCTGGCGATATTTTTTATAGGGGTGATTGCCTATTTTTTCTTTGTAAGAAACAGGGTATTTTCTAAAAAATCACAATCGAATAAGGTGATCATTCAGCAGGAAGATGAACCCGCAGCATTACATGATTTAGAAAAAGCTTATATAGCGGCAAAAAGTAAAAAAGATTTCAGGACTGCTATTAAATTTCTTTTTCTACACAGCCTGTATCTCTTATCTCAAAAAGAATTACTTGCGTATACTTCCGATAAAACCAACCATGATTATTTGCTGGAGTTGCCTTTGATGTTTCAAAAAGATTTTGCCACCATCAGCCTTGCGTATGAATATATCTGGTATGGACAGCAACCTTTGGATGCCAAAATATTTGAAGAAAAAGAAATCCTGTTTATTCTTTTTATCAATCGCATACAGGCAGCATGAAAAATATAATTTCATACCTGGTTTTGATTTGCATTATTTGTTCCTGCAACAAAAAGGCTCCTTATAATTTTACAGAAACGTATTCGTACAGAGATAAAAATCCATTTGGAAGTTCAGTTGCAAAAGTCATCACAGAAAATTATTTTCCATTATCTGTCACTCAACATGTATTCAGTTCATTTTCTATGATGCCGGTGGATCTGGAAGACAGTAACAATTTATATATTTCTATTTCCAAAAATTTTTATCCCTCGGAAGATGATGTACAAAATATGCTGAATTTCATGTACAACGGAAATACGGTTTTTATTTCCGCTTCTAATTTTGATACATCCTTAACGAACCGGTTGTATTGTTCAGTTGTAAATTATAATTCAGTTTTTAATAATATTCCTGCAGCTTATCAGTCAACCGGCGTAAAATTATCTGCTAACATAGCGGCAGATCTAACACATTACAGCTATTATTTTTATCCTTTCTCGAATTATTTTTCAAAGATTGGTGTAGAAAATTCAAGGCATTTGAGTTACAATGATACGGGTGAGCCCAACGGCTTTGTATTGTTTGGCAGAAGAGGGAAATTTATTCTGCATTGTGAACCAAGAGCGTTTAGTAATTACTTTTTACTAACGGGAAATAACTATCAGTATTTCACCAAAATCCTACAGATAATTCCATCTCCCACCAATATTTACTGGGATAGTTACTATCAGAATGGTCGTAAATCACGTAAGCCTCAGTCAGGGTCTGCCATTGATGAAATTTTTAAATATCCTTCTTTGCGGGCTGCCTTCTGGATTTTTCTAGGCTTATTATTATTGTATATACTGTTTAATATTAAAAGAAGACAACGAATCATTCCGGTCATTAAACCCAATGAGAACAGTTCGGTTGCATTCACTGAAACCATCAGTCGTTTATATCTTCAGCAAAAAGATCATAAAGGACTATCAGATAAAATGATCATCTATTTTTATGATCATATCAAAACAAATTATTTTATTCAGAAAAATACAAGTACAGCAGACAATATTATTGCCCTGAGCAGAAAATCCGGTGTGCCGGAAGACCAGGTGTCTTCTTTATTTCAAACCATGGAAGAAAGCCAGTTAAAGACGGATATTTCGGAACAGGAATTATTAGTATTGAATCATAAAATTCAGCAATTTTTTAAATCCAGAAAATGATAGCAGAAAACAATCCTGAAATGCAGGAAAAAATGATTGCACTCAATGAAAAGATTCAGGAGATCAGAAATGAAATCGGTAAAGTGATTATAGGGCAGCACTCATTTATAAATTTATTGATTGTGTCCTTATTATGTGATGGACATGTATTAATTGAAGGAGCTCCGGGAGTGGCCAAAACTTTAGCAGCTAAACTGATGGCTAAGATCGTAGATGCTAATTTTTCGAGAATACAATTTACGCCCGACCTAATGCCGAGTGATGTGATTGGAACTTCCGTTTTCGATCCGAAACTTACCACCTTTACATTTCGTCGCGGCCCTGTTTTTAGTAATATCATTCTGATAGACGAGATCAACCGGGCTCCGGCAAAAACGCAGGCAGCATTGTTTGAAGTGATGGAAGAAAGACAGATTACTGTTGACGGAACTACACATGAAATGGAATTTCCTTTTAATGTGTTCGCCACACAAAATCCTATTGAGCAGGAAGGAACGTATCGTTTGCCGGAAGCACAACTGGATCGGTTCTTATTCAAAGCGGAAGTTCCGTATCCCACTTTACAGGAAGAAATACAGATATTAAAAATTCAGCAAGGTAAATCACAGGCCGAATTGCTGCAGAATATTAAGCCATTAATATCTGTTGTTACGCTCAGGCAAATGCGGGAATGGGTGGAGCAGGTGAGGATAGAAGACCGCCTTGTGGATTATGTGGCCGGCATCGTTAATGAAACCAGAAATAATCCGGCTTTATACATGGGCGCATCAACCCGTGCATCTGTAGGTATTTTAAAAAGTTCTAAAGTAATGGCTGCCATGAGCGGAAGGGATTTTGTAATTCCTGAAGATATTATTGCCATGGTTCCTCACGTGCTTCGTCATCGTATCATACTAACACCTGAAAAAGAAATGTCAGGTTTCTCTGCAGAAGATATGATTCAATCCATTTTAAAATCTATTGAAATACCGCGTTGATTCAATTAGCAAAAAATAGCATCCTGCGTTTTTTCAATGTCTTGTTTTTAACAGGCAGATTTTTTTATGTGGGCATGTTTTGTTTTGTATTGTTCACCATTTCATATGCAGTTGAAGCACTGTACGCCCCAGCCGTAATCATCTTTTGGATTTTCTTATTTGTATTATTGTCAGATTTCATTCTGTTGTTTAGTATGCCTCCAATTATAGTAAAAAGACAGGTGCATTCCAGAATGAGTAACGGTGATGAGAACCCTGTTGTATTGCATGTGAAAAATTTGTCTCCATTTCAAACACAAGTGCAGATAATTGACGAATTGCCTGTGCAGTTTCAGGTGAGGGATTTTAAGATCCATACAAGTTTAAAAGGTTCCGAGAAAAAGCAATTGAAATATTCACTACGACCAACAGAACGTGGCGAATATCTCTTCGGAGATATCCGGGTTTTTATAGCCTCAGCATTAGGATTTTTACGCCGACGAATCACCATCCATGCGGAGGAAAAAGTTTCTGTATATCCTTCTTATATACAATTAAGAAATTATCAGTTACTCACCGGCAATACCATTCAGGTGAATGGAGGAAATAAAAAAATACGAAAAACAGGGAACAGTTTTGAGTTTGAACAGGTGAAAGATTATGTGATCGGTGATGATATCAGAAAATTAAACTGGAAAGCAACAGCCAGAAATGGTATGATGATGGTAAACCAATACACCGACGAAAAATCGCAACAGGTATTTATCATTATTGATAAGGGAAGGCTGATGAAAATGCCGTTTGACGGATTGACTTTATTGGATCATGCAATTAACAGCGCACTCGTATTGACGCATGTGTGTCTTCAAAAACAGGATAAGATTGGTTTGGTCACCTTCGCTGAAAAATTGTTGGATATTATTCCTGCCGACCGTAAAATGACGCAGCGGGAAATTATTGTGCGGTCATTATACAAACAACAAACTTCATTTCTGGAAGCTGATTTTGAAATGCTGTATATGCAGGTGAGAGCCAAGATCAAACAGCGTTCCATGCTGATTCTCTTCACCAATTTTGAGTCATTGACAGGGGCGAAAAGACAGATGCAATATCTGCGTTCTTTATCCAGGCATCATTTGTTACTGGTGGTCTTTTTTGAAAACACGTCATTAAAACAATTATCTGCAGCAGACGCGGAAACGCTGGAAGATGTATATGTAAAAACAATTGCAGATAAATTTATCATGGAAAAAAGACTCATCGTAAAAGAATTACAGCAGGCCGGAATTTTATCTTTATTAACTACACCTCAGGAACTTACTGTACAAACGATCAACAGCTACGTAGATCTTAGAAGCCGGCAGATGATCTGATTTATCTATTTTCGTACAAAATATTTACGTGGCGAGAGGATCTTATTACCAGAAATTTAAAGAGCAAACAGGTTTTACAAATGAGCAACGCAGGGCTGCTTTTGTAATTTCACCTGAAAACCGTGTGGCATTTGAAGAAGGTAAAATGCTGCTGATTGATAAACCATTACACTGGACTTCTTTTGATGTAGTGAGAAAAGTAAGAAATGCCATCGGAATAAAAAAGGTGGGGCACGCCGGAACGTTGGATCCGCTCGCAACAGGTTTGCTGATCATCTGTACCGGAAAATTTACCAAACGTATCAATGAATTAATGATTAAGGAAAAAACGTATACCGGAACGATAACACTAGGTGCTACCACACCTACTTATGATGGTGAAAGTGACCGGGAAAATGAAAAGGACATTTCAGGAATCAGCGAAGAGCAAATACAACATACTATTGTACAATTCACGGGATTGATCCAGCAACGTCCTCCTATTTATTCTGCTATCAAAAAAGCCGGAGAAAGAGCGTATGAACTGGCAAGGAGAGGCGAAGAGGTTGAAATGGAAGCACGGCCTGTCAACATTCATTCTTTTATGATCAAACGCATCGCATTGCCGCAACTAGATTTTGAGATCACGTGTTCAACAGGAACCTACATCAGAAGTATTGCACATGATTTTGGTCAGGCGTTAGGATGCGGCGGATTTTTATCCGCTTTGCGAAGAACAGCTATCAGTGAACACAAAGTAGATGATGGCGTAACGTTGGATGCATTTCTGGAAGAGTTGCAACATCAGAAAGGATAGCTGATACCAAAGGTAAAATTGAAATTTTCATATCGCCAGCGTTTATTGGCATCTGATCTTCCAAAGATCTTACTGAACATATCATTGAAACCGATATTCGGTAGTTTCCATCCGTTATTTACATTACTTGATTCCGGTCGTTTTACGCGGAAACCAAAATCAAATCTTACCACAAAATAATTCATATCCAAACGGAAACCGGTTCCTACGGCAACACCCAGTTCTTTATACAATTTAGAAAATTTGAATTGGGTGCTGTCAGCCCTGCCATTTAAAGGTGAATTCCAGATATTTCCGGCATCCATGAATAAAGCACCTCGCAAAATAAGCGTGTTAGGAATTAAGTTAGCAATATTGTAACGGTACTCAACATTTGTTTCAATTTGAAAATCACCGTTGCGGTTATTAAAAATATTTTGTCCGTACGGTGCTAATGGTTGTGATCCTAAACCAATTCCTCTGATCGGCCAGGCTCTCATACTGTTACTTCCACCGGCAAAAAACTGTTTAAAGAAGGGTAGTGCACTGTCTTTTCCTAATATGAAACCTGCTCCTAAAAATCCTCTGAACACCAATGAAGTTTTTGGATATTTTAACTGGTATTTATATTCTAAATCAAATTTGATAAATTGTTTCAGGTATTTGCTAAATGGAATAGTTGGCAGAAATGGAACATCCAGGTTAGCCTTTATGGTACGTTCTTTTGTTACGTTTATCAAGTGTTTCGGATTGAGATAAGCGTGTGAAAATCCAACGCCCATACTTACAATGAATGCACTGGTATAAGAGAATCTTAAGAATGGATTGTTGGTAAGTATCTTATTAAAACTGTCAGTTTGATTGAATAAATAACTGAATTCAATATTTGGCATTCTGATCACCCATTGGTTATTTTTTTTGTCTGTAAATCGCCATCCCAGATTTACATTCGCACTTTGTGTATTGAACAGATCGAGCCGATTATTAAAGGCAACACTTGTATTTAAAAACGTTTCCTGGTTCGTAACTTTTTTTAAGAATTTCTCCAGTGCAATCACTTTGAATTTTGGAAAACTGATAGAATTGGAATAACTGATCTCCTGTGAATTAACCAGTCTGGCTACATCACCACGACTATTATTATTAAGTTCGATACCTGCACGCAGACCATGCGACATTTTGATAGCTTCTTTTCCTACATTGATGTTAGTAAGGCCAAGGTTCAGCGACAAGCCGAAAAGGTTGCCACCTAAAGCATTGTTGGTATTGCTGGTTGCAGAATAATTTACACCCACAGATGCCTCTGCTGCATATTTTCTGCCAGGTAGCAATTCTATCACCAGATTTACTTTATTGGAATCGCCCGGCACTTCCCATAATCTGGCATTTACACTTTTCCATACACCGGCTCTGGAGAAATTATTGACAGTGCTGATAAATTCCCGCTGCCGGTAAATGTCTCCGGCATGCATGGTTAAATTTCTTCGGAGATAAGAAGGCCGGAAAAGATATTCTCTGTAACGGACCGAGAAATCTTTCTCATCAATTTGTTTTACGTTCTTGTCAGTCCAAACATCACCCGGATAAAAATCAGGCAGAATAAAAATTTTATTGATATAATATTTTGTAAGCCTTGAGTTATCTGCAGGAGGATTTAATACCAGTGCGAGGCGGATAGTGGGAGAATCCCTTTTTTGCTGCGCCTCCGCCAATAATCGTAACTGTTCAAATGGATCATCTGAAACGGTGGTTAATGCTTCTATGGTGGTATCACCTCTTAATCTTAATTCTGCGGCTGTGAATTTATAATATCCGTTATTCCGGAAAGTGTCTACAAGCCTTCCGATTTCTCCGAGCACAGCGGCTTTGGTTACCGGCTCATTTTTTTTAAGCACAGATTTGCTGGCACTCTCCAGGGTAAGCGATTGCAATTCGCTTCTGCGTAGCCGGTAAGTTAATGTATCGATCAATGTTGGATGACCTGTTTGTATATAATATTTTACATGCACTTTTTTTCCGGAAGTATCTGCCTTAAAGTTCACATCCGCTTTATAATAACCTAAATGCCACATGGAAGCCTTCATGTTTTTGGCAGAAAGCACCGCATATCCACTATCATATGCAGGCGGATGTTGGAGTACGTTAATAAAAAAGAAAGAGGTTTTGGTGTTTACAATCGAACTGTCATCGAGTTGATTGAGCAGCCTTTGTTTCAGGTTATTTCTTTCTTGAGTGGTAAATGGAGCACCTTCAATTTTAGCAATGGAATTTTCAGAAACGTAATATTTACCTTTGGGAGCTTTCTTTGTAAAGGTGCAGGAGGATGTAAATGCAATAATCAGGGAAAATAAAAAAAATAAAAAACGATTAGAAGTCACATTACAATATTGCATAAATTCTCGCTATGTTAAGCAAATCCACCATCAAATATATCCAATCTTTACAGCAGAAAAAATTCAGAGATGAATATGGCTCATTTATCGCTGAAGGTCCAAAGTTAACAGGAGAGTTGTTAACATCAGGTTTATTTTACCCGAAACAAATATTTGCAACGTCGGGTTATGTTGCACAAATGCCATCAGTATTACATTCAAAATTTGGTTCACATATTCAGGTGGTGGAAGATTTTGAACTGGAAAAGATCGCCAATTATTCAACGCCTAATCAGGTGGTGGCAGAGTTTGCCCAAAAAGAAGCGGAACATTTCGATTTTAAGAACAAGGTCACGCTGGTACTGGATGATATCAGAGATCCAGGAAATTTAGGAACAATCATCAGAACTGCAGACTGGTTTGGTGTAAAGCAAATCATTTGTTCCTCATCCACCGTTGATATGTACAATCCCAAAGTAGTGCAAAGTACCATGGCGAGTATTGGCCGTGTGCATTTGATGTATACAAACATTGAAGAAATTCTGGAAAAGAAAATGATCTCCGCTTATGCAGCTACAATTAATGGTAAAAGCATTTCCTCTTTTAATAAAATCAAAGAAGGTTTTATTGTAATAGGTAATGAATCAAAAGGCATCAGTGAACGTATCCTGCAACTTTGCAATGAACAGGTGACCATTGATAAAGCAGGCGATGCTGAATCCTTAAATGCAGCTATTGCAACGGCTATATTATTATATGCTTTAACCTGATCATCGGAATTGTATCGCTTTTACCGGATTCACATTTCTAATCAGGAATGTAGGTATGATGAGCGTTAGCATGGCGATCAGAAAAGTTCCTGCATCTACCAGCAAAACCTGCCACCAAATAACTTTAACAGCGGCCACTGATATAGAATAAGCTTCTTCATTTAATGTGATAAAACCGGTTGCCTGTTGTAACCAGCAAATACCAAGACCAACAATGGTTCCACACAAAATTCCTTTGAAAGCAATCATTCCGGTATTATATAAAAAAATGTTTTGAATTTTCCAGTTTGGCGCACCGATCGCTTTTAAAATACCAGTCATTTTTGTTCTTTCCAGCACGATGATGATCAGACAGGTGATAAGGTTTACCACTGCAATAATGATCATGATGGCGAGTAAAATATTTTTTAATTGTCCTTGTAAATTCAGCCAGTCGAAAATATTCTGATAGATCTCACGGATACTTTTACTATACCATGCCTGCGGTAATTTTTTATACACGCTTTCAGCCACTTCATCTGCTTTTTCATAATCTTTCAAAAAAATTTCATAGCCGCCAATTTGTTGCGGTTCCCATTTATTAATACGGCGAATGAGATTGATATCACAGAATGCAAAATGTTTGTCATATTCTTCAATACTGGTTTTAAAAATTCCTGCAATTACTACGGGCCTTGCGGTCTTACTGCCATCTGGCCTGGAGAAATAAGCAATTAGACTGTCGCCTAAGTGAGCATCCAGTTGTTTGGCAGTGTAGGTGCTAATGTTTATCTGATTGCTAAACCCGCTATCTGTAAAAGCTAACCAATTTCCATTTTGTAAGAAAGGGCTCATGCGGCTGGTGTCAAAACCTACATCGATACCCTTAAATAAAAGGCTTTCAATACTTGTTTCAAATTTAAGAATGGCAGATTTGGTAGCATATCTTTCAACAGATCTGGCTTCAGGAATTGCTGCCAGTATTTTTTCAACAGAATCATTTCGGTCTATAGGATATTCTTCAGCAATATTCACTCTTTCCTGCAGGGTCTGTTGTACACGAACATGGCCCCATAAACTAAAAACTTTGTTTCCAATGGTCTGCTGAAAACCATTAACAAAACTTAAAGCCACGATCATTACCGCAACAGAAAGAGCTGTGGCGCTGATAGCCAGGCGTATAATAAATCGTGAAAAACTTTTATGTTTTACAGAGGAGATGCGCTTCGATATGAACCATGAAACATTCACGGAATTATTTTGGTATCTTTCAAAAATAAATAATTAAAGTTCAATGAAGGTTTTTGTGGCGAATGTATGCTTACTTTTTTGCTTTTATATTCCATCTGCCTTTTCGCAAAATATAGAAACGAATCTGCAGCCGAAAATACATACGATTCAATTGTATGCATATGGAAATCAGCAAGGCCTTCCTGTGTATCTCTTAAACAGTAGTGAACAGTTGTTTCTTTCCTTCGATGATATGGATGCCAATGTGAAAAGTTATTATTACACCTTTGTATTGTGTGATTATAACTGGAAGCCGGCCAATTTAAATCCTTTTGATTATATTAAAGGCTTTACGCAAAACCGGATTACCACCTACCGATATTCTTCCCTTGCACTCACGCGTTACACCCATTACGAAGCCCGGTTACCGGAAAAAAATTCTGTTCCCACACGTTCCGGAAATTATATATTGAAAGTGTATCTCGATGGTGATACATCAAAGCTGGTATTCACAAAACA
The DNA here is from genome assembly GCA_031411115.1 of Bacteroidota bacterium. Classification (GTDB taxonomy): domain Bacteria; phylum Bacteroidota; class Bacteroidia; order Chitinophagales; family Chitinophagaceae; genus Ferruginibacter. The sequence continues at coordinate 16,504 of JANOAO010000007.1, read as the reverse complement.
AATGATGGTAGTAGATGCAAAAACAACAATTAATGCGACAGTAGTTCAACCCTTTACGCCGCAATTATTTACCACACATCAGAAGATCCGTTTTTCTGCTCAGATTAATGGCATCAACAGTTTCAGTGCGGCACAACAGGTGAAAGTGGTGATCTTACAAAATAACCGCTGGGACAATGCGCTTAGAGATATTCCGCCCACATTCGTGAGAGGAAATACCCTCGAATATAATTCGGAGAACATTGCTATTTTTCCGGGAGGGAAAGAGTGGCGCTGGCTGGATCTGCGAAGTTTTCGTTTGCAGAGCGACCGGGTAAGCAGGGGAGAATATCATAAAAATTCTACTGAGTTTTTTTTAAAACCTGATATTGACCGTTCTGCCGCTAAATACCTTTATTTTCCTGATTATAATGGCATGTATAATATTACCACATATGAAAGCATCAATCCGATGTGGCAGTCAGATTATGCAAAAATTCATTTTAGTTTTGTAATGAAAGAAGCTCCTGATCCGAATGAAAATATTTTTCTAATTGGTCAATTCACTGGATATTCTTTGGATGATAAATGGAAAATGAAATGGAATGAGGAGAGCGGTCTGTTTGAAACTGATGCTTTTTTGAAACAAGGATATTATAATTACGGTTATGCATCCGTAGATAAAAACGGACAGGAGTATCGCTTGCTCGAAGGTAATTATTGGGAGACGGAAAACAGTTATACAATTCTTGTGTATTATAAATCTTTGAGTGACCGAAATGATCAATTGATTGGTATCAGCCAGATCAATTCAAGAACTGACCGGCCCGGTTTTAGTTTTTAAATTTTTTATTTTTTCTGTTTAATTTAATTTACGGAACGTATATTTGCCGCGGCAAGTCTTATACGACCAGCTCCTGCTGAACTCCCCCAGGACCGGAAGGTAGCAAGGGTAAGTGGTTGAGCGGTGCGATGTAAGTAACTTGCCATTTTTTATTTTACAGAATCGGAGCTTTCCGTTTTCATATTTACGAAAATCAAAAACAGACGTATATGAAATTTTTCATCGACACAGCGAACATCGCCCAGATTATTGAAGCAAATGATTTAGGTATTTTGGATGGTGTAACCACCAATCCTTCGCTGATGGCTAAAGAAGGGATTAAAGGAGAAGAAGCGGTGATTAATCATTATAGAACGATCTGTGAGATTGTTGATGGCGATATCAGTGCGGAAGTGCTGGCCACAGAATTTAATGCCATTGTAGAAGAAGGAAAAAAATTAGCAGCTATCCATCCGAATATAGTTGTAAAAGTGCCTATGATTAAAGATGGCGTAAAAGCTATCAAATGGTTTACAGAAAATGGTATTCGCACCAATTGCACCTTAATATTTTCTGCGGGTCAGGCTATTCTTGCCGCTAAGGCTGGTGCATCTTATGTATCGCCTTTCATTGGAAGAATTGATGACAGTGGCTGGGATGGGATGGAACTGATTCATCAGTTAAGTCAGATATTTTCTATACAGGGATACAAAACGGAAATTCTTGCTGCATCTATCCGTAATCCGAATCACATTATTAAATGTGCGGAGGCAGGAGCGGATGTGTGTACTTGTCCTTTGGAATCTATATTGGGATTATTAAAGCATCCTTTGACTGATATAGGGCTGGCGAAATTTTTAGAGGACGCTGCAAAATTTGCTTAAGCTTTTTTCTTTTTTGATTTAAGTTTCATTTCATCCAGAATTTCTTTCTCCGTTTTTAAAGGAGGGTCATCGTCTTTTTTGATATAAAGGAAAAATTCTTTGTATAAATTGGGTTGATTTCTAACGATTGCCCTCACACGAACTCTTTTCTGATGATAGGTTTCGGGTATCCATAAATTATTACCGGTGAACTCTCCATACGAACAGTCGAAATCGATTACGGTGGAATCTAAAGGTTCAAACATGCCATTTTTTAAACCATCAATATTGATGTAATTAAAAGTCCCTCTTTTCAAGCTGTCTGTGTACAGGTGTACATAAATACTGTCGTACTGGGCATGGGCTTTAACACCCATTACTAGCAATAAAAAAAAGATGATTTTCATAAAAACTAAGGTTGCATATATATAATAGACCTGTTAGGTCTAAGACCTAACAGGTCTTAGTTTGAAATACCTACACGTTGATGAATAAACTTACCCTTTTCTGCTTCTGTGAGCATGAAAAGTGCCAGATCGCCGGTATTAATTTTATAGGTATTTTTTATGGGGATGGTATTTGCTGCTGTAAAATATTTGCCTGAAGGATCAGCATCAACCAGATCCGGGGGCCCAACAAAGGTCCAGTCAAGTGTTGAATGCAGCAATGTCTGATAAGCCTGGAAATGTTCTTTGCCCACCGGTAAAAATTGTTTTGGATAGGCTGGGGTATCCATGAAGATAACGTCTTTATCTTCTGTATCTAAAACGCCCATACCGCCTACGGCAATAATCCTTTTTACACCCGCTTTTTCCATCTGTGCTACAATGTTTTTAATTCCTAACGACCGGGTTTTATCCACTCCATCAAAAGATCCACCCAAAGTTGATAATACAACATCCACTCCATCCACAGCGTCGTACACCGAATCTTCACTGAATAAAGTACCGGGAATGAGTTGCAATTTTTCATTCTCCGGGAAACCTGCTGTAAATACATTTCTACCAAATGCTCTTACCGAATGCCCCATCATCAAAGCCTGATGAACTATTTGTTTACCTACTTGTCCTGTTGCGCCAAATACTGTTATAATCATTTCTTGTAAATTATTGTATTATAATATTTTGTGTATTTTAATTAAGATTAAAATTAATAATGATACCTGTTTAAAAAAAATAGTCAGTAATGAAATTACAGTTAACCTGTGCAATTAAAAACATAAATTTTTGTTGATAATTCCTTAGATGAAGTTTGAACTGCTAAAGCCTTTAAATTGCACTATAATTTTTTTTCATGAAGAAAATATTGTTCCTGATTTGTTTTTCACCTGCATTATTGTTTGCACAAACGAAGCCAACAGTTTCTAAAACGAAAAAGAAAACATCGAAATCGGATAAAATTAAGATATCACAGGATTTTTACCTGATCGAGGGAAATGTTTCTGGCTATCCGGATGGAACTGTAGTAGATCTATTGAATGGAAATGGACAACCGGAAGCTACATCTAAGATATCAGACGGTAAATTCTCACTTAAAGGAAAAGTTTTGTTTCCTGATTACAGATTGTTGTCTATCAATAAAGAACAACCATATTTTCCTTTCTTTTTAGAGAATAGCAATATCCAGTTCTCTCTTAAAAAGGGAGATGCCGGCTCTGCTCAATTCAAAGGTTCGAAGTCTCAGGACGAATATGCGGTTTATGAAAAATTGGCTAAGGAATATGATGGTTTTTTCGTGCAGGATGCTCCGGAAGATTCTGCAAGACGTAAAACAGGCGCGGCAGCATTTGAAAAGTTTACATTGCAAAATCCTGCTTCCTACGTTTCACCGATTGCTATTTTTAGAAATTATCAATTAATCGGTAACGGTGATAAGATGGAGGAATTGTATAATAAACTTTCAAATCCGGTGAAATCTTCACCAATCGGAGATTATATCAATAAGCAAATTGCAGATGTACGAAAAAATCCAATGGGCAAAGTTTTGGCAGATTTTTCTCAGCCCGATACCAGTGGTGCAGAATTCCGCCTCTCTTCTTTACGTGGAAAATATGTGCTCGTGGATTTTTGGGCTAGCTGGTGTGGCCCTTGCCGTCAGGAAAACCCGAATGTAGTAGCTGCTTTTGAAAAATATAAAAACAAAAATTTTACGGTATTAGGTGTTTCACTGGATCGTGCCCGCCAGCCATGGATCGATGCCATTCATAAAGACAATCTTAACTGGACGCACGTAAGTGACCTGTTGTTCTGGCAAAATGCCGTAGCCAAACAATTTGGTATCGAAAGTATTCCCCAAAATTTTTTACTGGATCCCAGAGGTGTAGTAGTGGCCAAAAATTTACGGGGTTCTGCATTGGAGATCAAACTAGCCAGTCTGCTGAATAAATAACTATTTTAGGGCATGGAATATATACATGCCAATCGCGATTACTGGAATAAAAGAACGCAAACGCATTTGCAATCTGCTTTCTATAATGTTCCTGCTTTTCTAAATGGTCGTTCTTCTCTGAATGATATTGAGCTTCTTTTACTGGGCGATATTTCCGGAAAGAAAATATTGCACTTACAATGTCATTTCGGACAGGATACTATTTCACTCGCCAGAATGGGTGCTAGCGTTACAGGAGTAGATTTGTCTGATGAAGCTATTAAACAAGCCAGAGACCTTGCAGTAAAATGCCATGTTGATTGCAACTTTATCGAATGTGATATTTTTTCGCTTCCAATTTTTTTGAATGAACAATTTGATATTGTTTTTACGTCTTATGGAACCATAGGGTGGTTACCTGATATTTCTAAATGGGCATCTATTGTTCAGCAATTTTTAAAGCCCGGTGGAAGTTTTGTATTTGCTGAATTTCATCCTGTGATATGGATGTACAACAACGATCTCGATAAAATTATATATTCTTATTTTAAAAAGGAAGCTATCATCGAAGAGGAAACCGGTACGTATGCGGATCGTAATGCAGACATTCATTCAACAAGTATCACCTGGAATCACGGTTTAGCAGAAGTAATCAACAGTTTATTAAACACTGGTTTGCAATTATTGCAGTTTCATGAATTCGATTATTCTCCTTACAATTGTTTTCAAAACATGAAAGAAGTTTCACCTGGAAAATATATGATCAACGGATTTGAGCAAAAATTCCCATTGGTATATTCCATGTTAATGAAGAAACCTTAGTTATATCATTTCATTATTATCTTCGAAACAAAATATTATTTAAAATGGATGAGCAAATGAATTTGGGAATCGGAACCCGTTTACAACATACACAACATGGTCCCGGCGTGATAGTAGGCGTGCGGTATGCTACTTATCTGATCTCTTTTATCAACACCGGTATTAAAGAAATTGATAAGACAGATCAGCAGCTCGAAGAAATAATCCCTGAAAATGTAACTGCAGAAATTGAAACGATCTCTGAAGTGGAAAAATCTTTATTAAAAATTCTGCGTCAATGGTCCGACGTTAATGAAATTGTTCCTTTAGGCGACAGATGGAAAGGCGGTGTAATGTTATTGCAACCTTACGATAAAACACAGAAGCCTAAAGAAGTTCCTGTTGATATTTTCTTTCATAAGATCGTGATGCTCCGCGACCGTTTGCGTGTAATGGAACAACAGATCAATGCACATAAAATATTATCAGATGAAGAAAAAGTAAATCTTCAGCAATATATTACAAGGATTTATGGATCACTCACCACGTTTAATGTTTTATTTAAAAACAAAGAGCATTGGTTTGTTGGGGATAAAGGTTCAGATTAAGCATTTATTTTTAGATTAACAATACCCTAAATCATTCGTCCGACATCTATAGATGTCGGACGAGTGAAGTTTATAAATAATTATAAACGGATAAACATTTTTAAATTAATGCCCTGCTTCCGCTCTCAAATTAATTTCAGATTCTGCCAGTTGGGTAAGCATCAGGTCTGCTTCTTTTTCTTCCATCAAAGTTTCATCGAGCAGATCCGCCACTTCAGATAAACCTAATTGTTCTGCAAACGATTTTGCCGTTCCATAACAGGTGATTTCATAATGTTCTACTTTCTGACAGGCTGCAATAATAGCCGCATCCATTACTTCATCTTCCAGATTTTCTGCCATGATCTTTTCACCGGCATCAATAATTCCATCAATTCCTTTGTCGGTAACGCCACCCATTATAGAAGCTAGCACACCGGAATAACGTGTAACGTCTTCTTCACTGCTACCTAAAATTTCACGTATCTCCACTAGTCTTTGCTGATGGATTCTGGTAATTTGCAGGTGTTCCTGAAGAGAGGATTTTAAAGTTGTATTCGTTGCTTTTTCGATCATTGCCGGAAGTGCATCCATAATTTGTTCTTCTACAGAATATAGCATTTCTATATCGTGCCTCAGCAATGCTTTTAAATCTTTCATCTTTTCCATAATTATTATTTTTAGGAGAAGATGGGCACACAAACTATGCCCCGAAATAATTAACGGTTATCTGTTCCGCTTAATGATGAGCCAATATTTAACTTAGTTCTTAGCAGTCAGCACAAAAAAAAGCGCCGATAATTTCAGCGCTTCTTAATTTAATTATTTAGACAGATCTGTTGGGATCGAAGTTTTCTAATTCTTTACTTACTGCATTTAAGAAAGTAGCGCCAAGAGCACCATCAATAATCCGGTGATCATAACTTAATGAAATATACATCATGTGACGAATACCTATCGTATCACCTTGCGGCGTTTCAATTACCATCGGACGTTTTTTAATAGTTCCAACTGCCATAATCGCAACTTGCGGCTGATTAATAATCGGCGTCCCCATTATGCTGCCAAATGTCCCCACATTAGTGAGTGTGAAAGTTCCACCCGATGTATCATCCGGTTTTAATTTTCCGGTTCGTGCGGCATTTGCTAATCCATTCACCTGCTTGGTTAAACCAACAAGGTTTAACTGGTCTGCATTTTTTATTACTGGAACAATCAGATTTCCGTTTGGTAAAGCAGTGGCCATTCCTATGTTCAGATCTTTTTTTACAATAATTCTATCGCCGTCAACTGAACTGCTTAACCATGGATATTTCTTAATGCATTTTACAATGGCTTCAATGAAAAGTGGCGTATAGGTAATTTTTAAACCTTCTCTTTTTTCAAAATCCTTTTTGATCCGCTCTCTCCACAATACCAGATTCGTAACATCGCATTCTGCAAAGCTGGTTACATGCGGACTAGTCTTTACACTGTCGATCATATGCTTTGCAATCATTTTGCGCATACGGTCCATTTCAATGATCTCTACATTACCCTGAAAAGCCATAGGAAGATCCTGTGATTTCTCAGCCGGTTTTTCAGATGGCAATACCATTACTTGCTGAGACGAAGGTGGAGGTGCAGAGACCTGTGACTGTATTCCATTATTTTTTCTATCAGAAACAAATTGAAGAATATCCTTTTTAGAAACACGACCATCCTGTCCGGTTCCAGGGATATTTTCCAGTTCAACCATGCTGATGCCTTCGCTCTGCGCAATGTTTAATACCAATGGTGAATAAAAACGAATTTTATTTTGATTGCCAGACGATACAGGCGCTGCAATAGGAGCGGACGCAGGCTGGAAAGGAATTTCTTCTACTACTTTTGCTTCTTCATATTCCGGCTTCGGAGCAGTAGCACTTCCGTTTGTGGAAGCTGATGCTCCAACACGAATACGTGCAATGGTTGTTCCAATCGGCACCACATCATTTTCTTTAAATAAAACTTCTTCCAGAATTCCGGCGGCAGTGGAAGGTACTTCGCTGTCCACTTTATCTGTAGCAATATCCAACACTGTTTCATCCTGCTCAATCTTGTCGCCGGGGTTTTTATGCCATTTTAAAATGGTGGCTTCCATGATACTTTCCCCAAGCTTTGGCATTACCAGATCAACAAGACTCATATACTCAGTTTATAATTAAGTTTTAAAGCGCAAATGTAAGTAAAAAGGTACGATCGCTGATCATCAAAAACCAGAACTCAATCCTCTGAAATGATAAATTCCCTAAGCATATTTAAGGCATTCAGTGCAGTAACCTCCACATTAATTTTGCGGTTAAACCTAAAATGAAATTTTTTTGTGATCAGTTTTGCGGAACTGCCTACCGCCACCCAAACGGTTCCTACCGGTTTTTCTTCCGTTCCACCCTCCGGGCCCATAATTCCGGAGACAGCAATAGCATAGTCGGTATGCATCACTTTAAGCACGCCTTCTAACATGGCTTTTACAACCGGTTCGCTTACCGCACCGTGTATGTCAACCCATTCTTTGTCTACGCTCAGTACTTCTTCTTTAGCAGGATTAGAATAAGAAACCACCGAACCATTATAATAGGCCGAAGATCCCGGGATGGAAGTAAGCAGATGTGCTATATATCCGCCCGTACAACTTTCAGCAGTGGAAATATTTTTTCCTTTGGATAACAGGAGCCGTGAAACCAATTCGTGCATAGTCTCATCCTTGTCACTGATCATCACATCATTCAGTAAAAACTGGAGTTTGGTGAAATGGTCATCCAGTATTTTTTCAAAATTTTTTTCCGGTGAAGAACCACTAAGTCTTAATCTTAATAAGCCAAAATGTGGCAGATAAGCCAGTTTAATATTTGCCGGCAACGCATTTTCAAATTCTACCAGTCTTTCTGCCAAAAAAGATTCACCTAAACCAAAAGTCATAAGTGTGCGGTGTACAATTGGTGTCAACTCAAATTCTTTCATCAGAAAGGGAATAACCGTGTCGTCCATCATTCCCTGCATTTCATGCGGCACTCCGGGCATACTTACAAAAACACAATTCTCTTTTCTAAAGATCATTCCCGGAGCGGTGCCTCGTTTATTCTGTATAACGGTACAAACGTCCGGAACTTCAGCCTGTTTTAAATTTCTTTCGATCATCGGCCTTTTAAAAACTACTTCAAATAAATATTTCACATTATGCAAAGCTTCTTCATCCACCTTCATTTTACCTCCGAAGTATTCGCACAGCAATGGTTTTGTAATGTCATCTGCAGTGGGTCCCAATCCTCCTGTGATCAAAATGATAGCTGCATGTTTGCTTTCTTCATCCAGACATTTAATGATGTCGGATTTTACATCACCAACCGCTACACGTCTGATAACCTTAATCCCGGCCTTGTTTAGTTGCTGAGCCATCCAGGCACTATTGGTATCTATTACCTGTCCGATTAATAATTCATCTCCGATGGTGATTATGATTGCATTCAACTTGTTTGATTAATTTTAAATGCAAGATATGGCTCATGAAGAAAACTCTCTTAAACTTGTTATTGTTTATTTCGAATATTATATACGCACAACAGCCGGATTTGGAAAGTTCGCTGATTGCTTTGCAGAAAAACGATCAGTTCAAACATGCTATCATTAGTTTTTATGCGATCGATGCATCTTCCGGTAAAGTGATGGTAAGTTATAATAAAGATTATGGGTTAGCACCAGCCAGTTGCCAGAAAATTATTACCAGTATTTCTGCATTCGAAATGTTGGGAAAAGATTTTCATTTCCACACAAAATTTGCCGTTAAGGATCATGAATTATTCATTGAAGGTGGTGGTGATCCAACCCTTGGATCAGACCGGTGGATAGTTACTAATGCAACATCTGTTATAAATAAAATCCGATCAAGAATAAACCAGGTTAATCAAGGAGAAAAGATAAAAAATATTTTCATTGATGATCTGTCCTGGGGATATCAGCCCATACCTGATGGATGGATTTGGCAGGACATAGGCAATTATTACGGTGCCGGAGCATGGTCGCTGAACTGGAAAGAAAATTTGTATGAAGTAAAACTTCGTTCACCCGATCAATTAAATAAACCGGTGGAAATTGTTTCAACAAATCCAACTTATTTCAAAGATAAAATTACCACATTTATTACCACTGCATCTGCCAACAGTGGCGACAATGCCTGGATTTATGCAGCACCATACGGCGATAAGATATTTGCTACAGGAACGATTCCAGTCTCTCAGAAAAGTTTTATTATCAAAGGGGCTATGCCGGAACCTTCTCTGATATTTGCGAAAGAAATTACAGAAAAACTATATGCAGAATCTTTTCAGCTTCAAAGCGAAAATCTACGGCAAAAAAAAATACGAATAACTTTTCCAACATTAACAGATTCCATTTCTTCACCTTCACTGGACAGTATCAATTACTGGTTCCTGAAAAAAAGTATCAACCTTTTTGGTGAAGCATTGGTGAAAGCCATTGGTAACCGTGTTGGAGATGCTTCTACAACGTCTGGTATTGAAGCAATGTATAATTATTGGATCAAAAAAATTGATAATTCAGCTATGAATATCATTGATGGCAGTGGTTTATCGCCGGCCAACAGGGTAAGCACAAAACTGCTGGTAGATTTTTTTCAATACGCACGTAAACAAAGTTGGTATCCTTTATTTTATAATGCTTTGCCGGAGATAAATGGTATAAAAATGAAAGATGGATACATTAGCGGTGTACGATCATATATTGGTATTATCAAGCAGAAGAGTGGAAAGGAAGTTATATTTGCCTTTATTGTAAATAATTTTACCGGAAGTCCTTCTGCAGCAAGAGAACAAATGTGGCGGATACTGGATCAGTTGAAATTATCTTCATCACCTAAATAAAAAATAATGGCACAGCAAAATTTTAAAAATCACAGACGTTTATCCGTAGGCTATCATTTCATTTTATATCCGGTGATGCTCGCTGTAATTATTGGGAGCGGCATTAATTTACGGGATGCAATGCGGGAAGATGAAGGCGTTTACAGTGCTTCATTGATTCTTGCCCTGAGTTTTATTGTTTTTGTAATTGCTTTTTTTGCCCGGTCTTTTGCCTTAAAAGCGCAGGACAGGGCCATTCGTGCGGAAGAAAATCTGCGATACTTCGCCATTACCGGTAAGTTGATGGATAATGCACTCACCATGCCTCAGATCATTGCATTAAGGTTTGCTCCAAACAATGAGTTAATGGATCTGGCCCACGAAGCTGTTCAGAAAAAATTATCTCCAAATGGCATAAAAAAGTTAATCAAAAACTGGAAAGAAGATCAGAACAGGGTGTAATTATTTGATCATATTATCTATGCTGATCTTACCAGGGCCTACTATCAAAATAGCGAGGTAAATGGATAGATACAATGCTGCCATTTCACCCTTACCGTAAAAGTCGTGGTTGTGTGCCATAAAGAATGCCACAGCCATGGCTATAATTAGTGGTATTGCCGCTAACCTCGTAAATAAACCCAGTATCAAAAACAAGCTGCAAAAAACTTCTGCAAATATTACCAGGCATAAAGAAAATGTGCTCCCCATACCCATGAAATTCATAAACTCATGTTTCATGGTGCTAAAATGATCCAGTTTTCCATATCCGTGATTGATCATAAGTAAGCCGGGGATCAGCCTTAGCGTTAACATGGCTACATTAAATGCACCTGCAGAATAATTGGTAGAAAATAATTTTTTCATGGATGAGGTAGTTTGCTATCGCCAAAGTAACTGAATAAATATGCACGATTTGCCTTTCTGCTAAAATTTCTTTATCAACCCTTTAACAGCAAATCTGAATGGTTTTAATTTTGTTTACAACCTAATCATCAATTTTTTACAGGTAACTGTGCACGTTAACCATCGTAATGGTAAATTTGCCGCCAGAACAACAAGCCATTTATATGAAGCAAACCGCTTTTCTGATCCTGCTAATCATCAATGTTTTTATCGGATATGCACAGCCCACGCATTTTATTACAGATAGAGAGAAAAAATATAAGGAAGCACGGGAATTTATTATGAAAGAACAATATGCGCTGGCTTATCCTGTTGTAAGGGAATTAAAGCAGGCGTATCCTGACAATACCATTTCCGATCATGCGTATATTAATGAAGATGTTCAGTATTTCTACACTGTTTGCGAATTGAAATTATTACAGGATGTCGGTCGGGAAGATGCTATCTATTATATTCAATCGGTAAACAATGAACCCCGCCGCCAGATCATGAGTTTTCATCTGGCACATTATTATTTTTTAAAAGAAGATTTTGAGAATACGATAAAATATTATGATATAGCGGGCTATGAAAATATCAGCAATGAACAAATAGCAGACGCGAAATTTGAAAAAGCATATGCCCATTTTAACCTGAAACAATTCAATCAGGCTAAACCGCTTTTCGCCGAAATTCTTCAGCTTCCTGAAAATAAATATTTCATTCCAGCCAATTATTACTATGGCTTTATTGCCTACCGCGATAAACAATATGATGTTGCTTTAAAATCTTTTCGCCTCGTTGAAACGCGTGATGAATACAAAGGCGTGGTTCCTTATTACATCGCTGAAATTTATTATTTCCAGGGGAAAAAAGAAGAAGCACTTACATATGGTGAATCCGTTTTAGACCGGGGAACAACTTTATATTATGAAAAGCAGTTGAAGTTGCTGATGGGACAATTGTACTTTGAAAAAAAAGAATATAAAAAAGCTTTGCCTCTGTTAGAAGATTATGTGAACAACTCCGATAAAGTTTCCAAAGAAGTTTTATACGAACTGAGTTATTGTTATTACAAAGACAATCAGTCTCAGAAAGCCATAGAAGGTTTCAAGCAATTAAGTAATGAAAGAGATTCAATGGGTCAGAACAGTATGTATATTCTCGGTGACCTCTATCTTCAAACAGGCGATAAATACAATGCGAGAAACGCTTTTCAATATGCGGCATATAACAGCAGCAATAAACAGCAACAGAGAATAGCGCAATTTAATTATGCCAAACTCTCTTATGAACTGGGCTTTCAGGATGTGTCATTAAATGAGATGAAGAGTTACCTGAAGAATTATCCGAACAGCGAAAATGATGCTGAAGCCAAAGAGATATTGGTTAACATTTTAGCAAACACGAGCAGTTTTTCAGATGCACTGGCATTATATAAAACATTTGACCGTCCTTCTGCCAACATGCAAAAAGCATATCCGCGAATTATATATGGACGTGCCATAGAACTCGTAAACGATCAGCAACTTGGTTCTGCAGATGTATTGTTTGCGGATGTAGTTTCCAATCCTTTATCAGGTTCCGTGCTGCCTTATAGTTATTTCTGGAGAGGAGAGATTGCTTACCGGCAACAACGGTACGATGATGCGATCAGGAATTTAAATTCATTCATTCAGGCTAATGTTTCTGCACAAGGTGAAGCAAATATAACCACCGCCAGTTATGATCTTGGTTACAGCTTTTTGCAAAAAGAAAACTATAAACAGGCCTTAACCTATTTCAGCCAGGTAGCACCTTCCGTTTCATCAGCGTCGAATGCGCTGGAAATGGATGCGTATCTGAGAGCTGCAGATTGTCATTATATGATGAAGGACTTTTCGAAAGCCAACAGTATGTACGATGCTTTAATTAACATCGGGTCACAATCTTCTGATTATGCAACTTATCAGAAAGCAATGATTGCCGGAATTAAAAGTAGCACTGAAAAGATCAGGATTTTGTCATCACTTATTAAGCAATATCCAAATGGTGGATTAACAGGCGATGCTAATATGGAGATTGCATTGACATTTATTGCGGATGAAAAATTTAAGGAGGCTGTTCCATACCTTAACTCAATAATTGCCTCTGGCGATAATGGTTTAAAACCCCGGGCTTATCTTAAACTTGGACTTACTTATTATAATGCCGATAATAATAAAGAAGCCTTATCCAGTTATCAGACTTTAATTCAGAAGTATCCGCAATCACCGGAAGCGGATGAAGCACTCGGTATTATTAAAGATATATATGTAGAAGAGGGCAGGCCTGATGAATATGTGGAACTGATGCGGAAAAACGGAAAGAATGTTTCTGTATCGCAGGCAGATTCATTGTCGTATGCAGCAGCAATATTAAAGTATGAAAATGATGATTGCTCCGGTGCCGTAGCTTCCTTTAGCAACTACTTATCAAAATATCCGCAGGGATCGTATGTTACCGATGCTCAGTATTTAAGAAGTACCTGTTATGAAAAGAACAGTGAATGGCAGAATGCGGTAGCGGGTTTTGTGGCAGTAACTGATCGTGGATTGAATAAATATTATGAACGTGCTGCACTTGCAGCGGCCCGCATATATTATTTTGAAATGAAGGATTACGGCAATGCGAAGAAGTTCTTTGAAATGGTTCGTGCAAACAGTGTGAACCGCGACAATCAACTGGAGGCATTGCGGGGCCTTATTAGAAGTTTCTACCAGTTAAAAGATTACGCAGAAGCGAAAACGGCAGCCACTGAATTATTAGCGAGAGAAAAACTTTCTACTGATGATAAATCTGTCGGCAATCTTGTATTAGGAAAATCATTACAACTTTCCGGTGATTGTAAAGGTGCGATCAACTCTTTTAAATCTGTTGCTGCCATCAATAAATCGGCTTGGGGTGCAGAAGCAAGGTATAACATTGCGTTATGTAATTTTACCACAGGTAATTTAGCGGCTGCTGAAAAAGCGGCAACAGCGGTTATCAAAGAAACAGGGTCTTATGATTTCTGGGTAACCAAATCTTATATTTTATTAGGTGATATTTTCCTTGCACAAAAAGATTATTTCAATGCTAAGGCGACGTTTGAAAGCGTTGCGAAAAATGCGGTGATCGCCGAATTGAAAACGGAAGCCCAGCAAAAACTGGATAAGGCCATTGCTGAAGAAAAACAACAATCCAAAATCAACTAATGATACGCATGAATTTCAGATATATAAATGCCCTCACCGTTCTGTCTTTTTTTTCATTGAATGTGCAGGCGCAAAGAGACACCACCAAACAATCGATCAACATCACCTCATCTTATAAACCTGTTTTAAGAAATGCCGTGAAGATCAATTTTTCGGGTTCCCAATTGCCGGCAGACACCAACAGAAAAGTGAGTGCCTACAATATTCCCTCTCAGAATTTATTCTATGCTTATGAGCCCGTGGCTTTGAAACCTCTGGCCTTGCAACAGGATTCCAGTTTATATTTAGGTGACCGGTTTATGGTAAAGGCAGGATTCGGTAATTATTCTACTCCCTACTTGCGAGCCATGGCCAGTTTAGGTGATGGAAGAAAAACTTTGCTGAATCTGGATGCATCTTACATCAGTTCAAAAGGCAATATTATAAATCAGGATTATTCCATGCTGCGTATTGCCGGCAATGGAAGTTATTTTGCCAATAACCATGAATTTTATGGTGGTGTTGCCATTGCAGCAAATGATTATTATTTATATGGCTATAATCATGGATTCTTCAACTTTACCAAAGATCAGATCCGGCAGCAATTCAAAGATTTTACTTTTGTTGCAGGCCTCCGAAATATACAACCAAACGCTCTCCGTGTTACCTACAATCCATCTGTTTCAGGAAGTTTTTTCACGAATGCTGATAAAGTTTCTGAAACAACTGTTGCAGTTAATGTGCCTGCAGAAAAACTGATCGGCGAAAAATTTTTAGTAAAAGCCGCTATTAATGCAGATCTAACCAGTTATTCCACCAAAGGTTTATCTAGCGGAAATCTGAATATATCTAATAACGTAATTTCTATTAATCCATCTGTACAATTTGCGCAACAACGATTTAAAATTCATGCCGGATTTTCTCCGGTTTGGGATAACAGTACTTTAGAATGGCTTCCGGATTTTTCCGTGGAAGCTCAGATCAAAGAAAAGATATTTATGTTTCAGGCAGGCTGGGTTGGAAAAATTACCAAAAATACTTACCGGAATATAGTGGCCATAAATCCATTTGTAGAACGTCTATCCGGTCAGTTCAATACAAAGGAAGTAGAATTTTACGGTGGATTAAAAGGAACACTTGGAAAACATTTTAACGTAAATGCAAAAGCATCATGGATATCCTATGATAATTTCCCGCTGTTTATAAATGATCCTTCTCAAACTGATAAAGGTGGTTTTGTGGTTATCAATGAACCCGGTATCAATAACTTTCGCATACATGCTGATGTGAGTTATATTAATCAGGATAAATTTACGCTAACCGGCAGCCTCAATCTGAACGGTTATACCGGATTACAGGTACAAAACAAGGCATGGAATACGTTGCCCATGGAAATGGACGGTTCCATGAGATGGTGGGCATTTAAAAAACTGCTGGTAAAAGGTGATTTGCATATTTTTGGCGGAGGAAAATCTTTGATCGGCGGAAGTTCTCTGGCATTTGACGGAGGCTCCGATCTGAGCGCCGGTGCAGAATATAAGATCAATAAACAATTCAGTGTATGGCTGGACGCTAATAATCTGCTGAATAATAAATACGAGCGCTGGAAAAATTATCCTGTGTATGGAATGAATGTGCTGGGAGGCATTATTATAAATTTATAAAATGGAAGAACAGGTAGCTTTATTTTTATTCAGATTTAAGCATTGTATGTTGCCCGGTATTGGCCAACTACAGGTTCGGCATCATGCAGCAGTTTATTCAGGTGTAAATGAAAATATTGCAGCACCTGTTCCTTACATTCAATTATCGGAAACGAATACCGATAGCAAAGAACTCATTTTATTTATCGCGGGACGAAATAATATTTCTGAAAAATCAGCAGCCCTGCATTTGGACCAATTTATTGAAAAAATTAAATCCGTACAATCTGGTGAAGAAGTTGAGATTCCTTCTGCAGGAAAATTTGTGGTAAATTCGGAAGGCGTGCTTCAATTCATCAGCTATTCTTTTCCTAAAGAAATGTTCCCTTTGGTTGATGCAAAAACAATTATCCGTACACAGGACCATGCCATATTGGTAGGAGATAAGGAAGTTGATGCCATCCGTATGACGGCCTATTATTCTG
>JANOAO010000006.1:0-3416 GCA_031411115.1 Bacteroidota bacterium | reverse complement strand
TACATGATGTATTAATCACACTTGCCGTATTCTCTTTCTTAAAAAACATTGTTCCTTTCCCATTGGAAATTGATCAGCACTTTATTGCAGCGGTTCTTACCGTAATTGGTTTCTCCATGAACGATACGGTAATTGTATTCGATCGTATCCGTGAATATAGCAGGGATATGAAAGGTGCTTCTAAAACAACGATCATTAATTCTGCGATCAACGATACGTTAAGCCGTACCATAATGACCTCATTAACTGTATTCTTAACCTTATTGATCTTATTCATTTTTGGCGGAGAAGTTACAAGAGGATTTGCATTCGCAATGCTGATAGGTGTGATCACCGGAACCTACTCTTCTATTTTTGTAGGAGCTCCTGTTCTGATTGATTTTGCCAAAGACAAACCACTTGGTGCAGCAGCAGAAAAGAAACCGGTTCCAAAAGCTACCAAACAAGCATTGGCTTAAAATATATTTACATAAAAAAAATCCCGTTGAATATTTCAGCGGGATTTTTTTTAATATGAACTTTTTTAAACAGCGAAACTCGTTCCGCAACCACAGGTTGCACTTGCATTTGGATTTTTAAAAGTAAATCCTCTTGCATTCAAGCCTCCCTCCCAGTTGATTTCCATTCCTGTTAAATACATAGCATGTGACCGGTCCATGATACAGGATATTTCATTTATAAAAAAAGTTTCATCATTTTGTTTGGGCTCATCAAATTCCATTATGTAAGTCATTCCGCTGCATCCGCCACCTTTTACTCCAACCCTTAACTTTTTTTCTGTGTCAAAACCATCTTCCGTCATCAGTCTTTTAATTTCGGAAATAGCAGTTGAAGTAAATGTTACCGGTATCTGAATGTTTGTTTCCATACGCTTTTATTTGAATTACAAAGTTACACCTAACTGAAACCGCCGCCACCCCTTCTATTTTCGAAAGCAGGAAAATGTTGGCTTGTGAATAGTTATTTTTGCAGAATAAATATATCATATGGGAATATCACTGGCCGACATGCAGGGCGCATTAACTTTTATGAGCATGATCGCATTTGTTTGGCTCCTGATCGAATTCAAGGGAATGAAAGAAGCGATCAAAGAAAGATTAGGCATCAATAATGAAACATTGAAAATGCAGCTTCAGGCGTATGAAAGGTTGAGTGTATATGCAGAACGTAATGGTTTAAAAAGCCTTACAAACCGTTTACAACAAGGTGGAGAAAGTGCCGCTATGCTACATGGCACTATGATAGAATCTTTAAAATCTGAATATGATTATAATGTTAGTCAGCAGATTTATGTAGCTCCTGAGGTGTGGAATGCTATAACCAAATTACGTGATCAGAATATTTATGTTATTAATCAACTGGCTGCAGGTTTACAACCGGGAGCATCAGGACTGGATCTTTCTAAACGTGTGATTGAATATGGTTTATCACCCAATGCAGAACTTAACGCCATTGTTTTAGATGCGATTCAGTTTGAAGCAAAAAAACTGCTTAAATAAAATTATATGTCTGAACATACGTTTTCAACCGATTCAGGAATTGAGATCAGAGAAGTATATACTCAAAATGATATAAAAAAATCGATGGATGAAATGCCCGGTGAGTTTCCATTTACACGCGGCGTTCAGCCAACCATGTACCGGGGGAGATTGTGGACAATGCGGCAATACGCTGGTTTTTCCACTGCAGAAGAAAGTAATAAACGATATCATTATTTACTGGCACAGGGAGTAAGCGGTTTAAGTGTGGCCTTTGATCTTCCTACCCAGATAGGATACGACAGTGATCATGAACTGGCCAATGGAGAAGTAGGAAAAGTCGGGGTTGCAATTGATAGTTTGGAAGACATGGAAAAACTTTTTGCAGGTATCAAACTGGAAGATGTTTCAACTTCCATGACTATTAATGCAACAGGATTTATTTTACTCGCACTCTATGTAGCGCTGGCCAAAAAACAAGGTGCTAATCTTCATAAAATTTCAGGCACCATTCAGAATGATATTTTAAAGGAGTACGCTGCAAGAGGTACATATATTTATCCGCCGCGTGCGTCGATGCGCATCATCACCGATATTTTTGAATGGTGCAGCAAAGAGGTTCCCAAATGGAACACGATCAGTATTTCCGGATATCACATCCGTGAGGCAGGCAGTACTGCTGTACAGGAGATCGCTTTTACATTGAGTAATGGCAAGGCTTATGTGAAAGCTGCGCAGGAAAAAGGAATGGACATAGATGTATTTGGGAAAAGGTTATCGTTCTTTTTCAATGCACATAATAATCTGTTCGAAGAGGTGGCAAAATTCAGGGCTGCACGCAGGATGTGGGCTACTATGATGAAAGAATTAGGAGCCAAAGATGAAAAGGCTATGATGCTTCGTTTTCATACACAAACTGGCGGCAGTACATTAACAGCACAACAGCCTTTAAATAATATTAGCCGCGTTACCATCCAAACTTTAGCAGCAGTATTAGGCGGAACACAATCTTTACATACGAATGGTTATGATGAAGCATTAAGTTTACCAACCGAAGAAGCTGCACGCATTGCTTTACGTACACAACAGATTGTTGGTTTTGAAAGTGGCGTAACTGAGACCGTAGATCCGCTGGCCGGCAGTTATTTTATAGAAACCCTCACAAGCCAGGTAGAAGAAGAAGCCTGGAAACTGATCGGAAAAATTGATGCGATGGGTGGCAGTGTGGATGCCATTGAACAGGGATTCATGCAGGAGCAGATTGCAGCCAGTGCTTATAAATATCAGAAAGAAATTGAAGCCAAAACCCGTATCAGCGTTGGAGTAAATAAATTTAAGGTGGAGGAAACCACCAGCATTCCTTTATTTAAAGTAGATGATAGTATTCAGGCTTCGCAGATAGAAAAACTTACCAGACTTAAACAAAACCGAAACCCTGAAAAAGTACGGGAATGCCTTGCCGCAGTTGGCAATTGTGCCAATGGTTCCGGAAATCTAATGCCCTGTGTATTGGATGCGGTAGAGAACTATTGTACTTTAGGAGAAATTTCTGATGTATTAAGGGGAGTTTTTGGGGAACATCGTTAAGAACAACCTAGAAGGTTGGAGGCTCATCAATGTGCAAAATCCGATTCGAAATTCCCTTTTATCCTTTCCATTGAAGGATTAAAATATCCGAATTTCAGTTCGGGAAATTCCTCTCTGATTAATTGCAACATCTGATGCATGCCCAGGCATTCGCCGGTTTCTGTAATACCTATCTTTCCTAAATACCAGTCGGGGTCAATATTAAAATTCCGCCACTGGATCATTTTTAATCCCGTTTCCTTTATTAGTTTTCTTAGTGCTTCATATTCATCCACACTGTCCGTCATGCCGGGAAACACAAAATAGTTAATGCTGGTCCACGCGCCTGCTGCGTTAGCAATTTTTAAACTT
>JANOAO010000005.1:0-2046 GCA_031411115.1 Bacteroidota bacterium | reverse complement strand
CGTTTACCTGTATGAACGGAAGCACGTAAGTGGATTATAAAAGTTACCGGTTTACTCTATACAAGGGTTCAGTATGCAGAAGCAATAAAAAATTATTCCGATCTTACCCCTGCAGAAGAAATTGATGTCAACAAATTTCAGGCATCTTCCTTTCATACAGGTAAACGACTAAGTAAGGTGGGACGTCCAACAAAAAAACAAAAAAGAGATATGGATGATTTTTTCGGTGATGACAACCTCACAGGTTAGGACCTCACAGGTTGTCCTTAAAATAATTTATGCAAATTGATATCATTTCCGTTGTACCCGACTTGTTACAGTCGCCTTTTGCGCACTCTATATTAAAAAGAGCTGCAGATAAAGGAATTTTGCAGGTGAATGTAATTAACCTGCGGGAATATACCACGTACGCCCGTGCCCAGGTAGATGATTATGCTTTTGGCGGTGGCGCCGGCATGGTTTTGATGATTGAACCCCTGGTAAATGCCATAGAATCTCTCCAAAAAAATAAACATTATGATGAGATTATTTATCTGACACCAGATGGAGAAACTTTAAATCAGCAGATGGCTAATAAATTATCACTCAGCCAAAACCTGATGATGATCTGCGGGCATTATAAAGGAATAGATCAGAGAGTGAGAGATCATTTTATTACAAAAGAAATTTCCATTGGTGATTATGTACTGAGTGGAGGCGAACTGGCCGCTGCAGTTTTAACAGATGCCATCGGAAGATTGATTCCCGGAGTTTTAAATGATGAAAGTTCTGCATTAACAGATTCATTTCAGGATGATTTACTCGCCCCTCCCGTATATACAAGGCCCGAAAATTTCAGAGGATGGGCAATTCCCGAAGTTTTAAAAAGCGGCAATCACAAACTTATTGATGAATGGCGCTATGAACAATCAGTGGAACGTACCAAAGAAAAAAGACCCGACCTTCTGAAATAATTATTTTACAATTACGGCAGTGCCACAGGTGTCAGGTAAAGGCAGATAATTGATACCATTTTCCGAACAATATTTTTCAACAGCAGATCGGGCACCTTTGTACAGGTCATTGTTAAAATCATGAATAAAAATATATCCGCCTTTACTCAGTCTTGGATAAAAATATACCAGCCCATTATAAATCGGATCAAACAAATCAGTATCAAGGCTTACAAATGAAAAAGTTTCTTCCAGTCCGTTTGCCGTTTCCGGAAAATATCCTTTTTTAATAATACATTTTTCCCGATAAGGCATTATGGATAAAACATTTTCAACAGATGTTTCCGAAAAATCCTGCTTGCCGGTAGAAAATCCTTTATTTAAGTCTGTTGAAATATCTTTCGGATCAAACCCTTCGAACGTATCAAACAAATACAGATTACGATCCGCAAAATACAGATTGATAAAACGGGCAAATTTTCCTTTATAAACGCCTACTTCCGCAACAGCTCCCGGAATATCTTTTCTGATAACTTCATTTGCGGCAAGCTCTAACGTTGACAATCGAATGTAATCAAGATAATTACGATTTATATTTCTTTTGCGGGTTAAATAATTCAGCGAGTGCGTAAGATAAGTATGACGCCTGTTGATGAATTTTCCTGTAAGCAAATTTATTGCCTGTAGCCATTTCATAATTACAAATTGAAAAACCCCTTTAAAAAGGGGCTTTAAATTAAATTGGAATTAAATATTAATTAGTAAACAAAGTTTCGGGAATTGCAACATTTGTTTCAACTGTATCAAAAATTATATTTCCCTGTGTAGTGGATAATGTATAAGGAAACCAATAGCCGTCTTTATTTTGTTTGTAATCCGCAAAGGTGGTAACATTTTCCATCTCTTGTCCGTTTACACTTCTTTTTGATATGGACTTAATTAAACGACTGGTAGTTACATCAATAAAATACGTTCTGTTTTCTCCGTTTGGATAAGTAACCTCCATTTTATACGCATCTGCATTATCCACTTTTTCTTTCCCGGCCAATACAATTTTATATCCTTTCGTTTTATAGTCAAATAAAAATCCCTGCACATCATATTCATTCAACAC
>JANOAO010000004.1:0-32518 GCA_031411115.1 Bacteroidota bacterium | reverse complement strand
TCACCGCACTGTATATCTGCTGAAATTTATCGCACCATCCTGCATAATATATTAATCTATCAATGGAAAGATTTACCTCTTCTTCTGCAACTGCTCTTGTTGCATCCTGCTTCATTAATTCTTCTATGAACTGTGCTTTTCTGCCTTCCAGCATTTCGGCAATGCGATATAAAATTTGTCCCCGGTTAAATGCTGCTCTGGATCCCCAATCGCCCCAGGCATTTCTTGCAGCTACTACGGCTTCCCGAAAATCTTTTCTTGAACTCAGGCATACATTGGCCAGTTTATCGCCTGCAGCATTTGTCGCAATATAATAACGGCCTGATTCTGTACGCGGAAATTTTCCACCGATATATATTTTAAATGTCTTCAAAACTTCCAGGCGTTTTGGCGAAATGCCGTTTGATTGCACTTTAGTTACAGCAGGAACAGATTTTGATACCGCCACCTTTGCCGGTGCTGCCTTTTTTGCCTGCGCTTTTACCGGAGCAAATTTTTTAATACTAGCCATGCTATATTTTTTTAAGTGAAAAGGCAAAAGGCAAAACCTAAAAGAAGACATTCTAAGATGAAGCGTCTCTGACTTTTTGCTTTTGACTTTTTACATTTGACTTCTTTTATATTAAGTTTACGTAAGGCGACAATCCATGCAAACCACCTTCTCTTCCATATCCACTTTCTTTGTATCCGCCGAATGGAGAAGTAGGATCGAACTGGTTGAAAGTATTTGCCCAAACCACACCTGCACGCATTTTAGTGGTAAGGTTAAATATTTTAGAACCTTTGTCTGTCCACACACCTGCTGATAAACCAAAAGGTGAATTATTCGCTTTTTCAATTACTTCATCATCGGTACGGAAACTCTGAATGGCGAGCACTGGGCCGAAAATTTCTTCCTGTGAAATTCTGTTCGATTGTGCCACGTTGGTAAAAATAGTAGGTCTGCAGAAATATCCTTTCTTCGGTAGATCACAACTCACCTGGAACATTTCTGCACCTTCTTTCTGACCGATCGCTAAATATTTATGGATCTGATCAAGTTGTTGTTTGGAATTGATCGCACCGATATCTGTATTCTTATCCATCGGATCTCCCACGATCAGTGTTTCCAGGCGATCTTTTAATTTCCTGATCACTTCTTTATACACAGATTCCTGAACATATAATCTTGAACCGGCACAGCAAACATGTCCCTGGTTAAAAAATATACCATTAATAATTCCTTCCACTGCCTGGTCGATCGGTGCATCATCAAAAATAATATTGGCGGCTTTACCACCCAATTCAAGCGTTGCTTTTTTATTAGTGCCTGCAATTGCCTTATGAATCAGTTTACCAACATCCGTAGATCCGGTAAAAGCGATCTTATTGATATCGGGATGATTCACAATGGCAGCACCTGTAGCACCTGCACCGGTAATGATGTTCACTACTCCGGGAGGAAGGTCTGCTTCCTGGATGATCTCCGCTAATTTAAGCGCTGTAAGCGGTGTGGTTTCGGCAGGTTTTAATACAACCGTATTTCCTGTTGCCAGTGCGGGTGCAATTTTCCATGCAGCCATCAGCAAAGGAAAATTCCATGGAATGATTTGTCCGGCAACGCCCAGGGGTTGTGCTGTTCTGTTAGGAAAAGCATATTCCAGCTTATCAGCCCAGCCTGCGTAATAAAAGAAATGGTTGGCTACTACAGGAATATCAAAATCACGGCTTTCCCTGATCGGCTTACCACCATCCAGTGTTTCTACCACTGCCAGTTCTCTTGCACGCTCCTGTACCATTCGGGCAATACGGTATAAATATTTACCACGTTCTTTAGCTGGCATTTTTGACCACACATTTTCATAAGCATTTCTTGCCGCCCTCACTGCCTTATCCACGTCTGCAGCATTTGCATCAGCCACTTCACTCAGTTTTTCCTCTGTTGCAGGATTGATGGTTGCAAAATATTTTTTTGAAGAAGGTTTCTCGAATTTTCCGTTGATGAACAGATCATAACGTTCGTCAATTTTCGCTGCACTCTTGCTTTCCGGGGCCGGATCAAATTTGCGGGCGGAATCAAACTTTAATTTTATCGTATTCGACTTTGCCATATTAAATTTTTTAAGTCAAAATTGAAAAGTCAAAACCTAAAACCTGGATTTAAACTTTTGGATTTTACCTTTTGACTTTTGACTTTTTTAATCCAGTGAAAAATAATCTTTCCCCTGATATACGCCTGTTTTTTCTTTCATGATCTGCATCAATACATCATTAGCCAGACTGCTTGCTCCGAATCGAAACCATTCATTATTCATCCAGTCTTCGCCTAAAATTTCATTTACCATTACTAAATAATGGAGCGCCAGTTTGGATTTTGAAATTCCTCCGGCCGGTTTCATTCCGATCTTCTTTCCGGTTAGATAATAAAAATCTTTAATCGCCTGTAACATCACCAGCGTCACCGGCATGGTTGCCGCAGGTGAAATTTTTCCGGTTGATGTTTTGATAAAATCTGCGCCGGCATACATAGCGATATCGCTTGCCTTTCGCACTTTATCATATGTAACCAGTTCACCGGTTTCCAAAATCACTTTTAAGCGGGCATTGCCGCAAGCCTCTTTAATAGCGGCTATCTCATCGAATACAAAATTATATTCGCCCTGTAAAAATTTACCACGGCTGATCACCATATCAATTTCATCTGCACCTTCTGAAACAGCAAATTTGGTATCACTGATCTTTACTGCATGAGGTGCTTGTCCACTCGGAAATGCAGTAGCTACAGCAGCCACTTTAATACCTGTTCCTTCCAAAGCTTTTTTAGCAATTTTTACCATCGAAGGATACACACAAACGGCAGCCACAGTGGGTAAGCCTGGATAAGAATCCAGCAGATGCGCCGCTTTATAGCACATCTGTTTTACTTTTCCTTCTGAATCTTTTCCTTCCAGCGTTGTGAGGTCAATCATATTCAACGTTAGTAAAAGACCGTTCATTTTTGTATCTTTCTTGATACTTCTCTTAGTAAACCGGGATGCCCGTTCTTCAACTCCCACCATATCGATGCGGGGCGATAAACGAAAATCCGGTATTGTTACGATTGTACTCATGTATATTATTTCTTACGCTGATAAAATTTCCAGCGCTTTTACAATTAATTTTTCTACTGCAGCATTGCCGTCTTTGGAAAATTGCTGAAGTACACGGTTGGCTACGATAGCATTTACGCTCATGCAATGATGATTCAGTAATCTTCCCAAGCCGAAAATGGCAGAAGTTTCCATTTCAAAATTTGTGATACGATTATTTTTATACTCGAAATGTGTAAGCTTATTAATTAAACCAGTACTTTTTAAACTTAAACGCAACACACGACCTTGCGGTCCATAAAATCCGGGGCACGTTACTGTGATGCCTTTAAAAAATTCTGCGGGAAATTTATCCAGCAAAGTTTTACTTCCGGCAAACGCATAAGGTTGTGTAATATCAGTATCCAAACCTGTTTGCTGAATGAAAGCATCCGCCATTTCCTTTTCTTCTGCTGATTTTTCATAAGCATAAAAGTTTAGCAGATTATCTAAACCAAGTCCATGTGAAGAGGCTACTAAACTATCAACCGGTATATCAGCCTGTAAGGCACCTGATGTACCAAAGCGAACCAGATTCAATTGTTTTAGTTGTGATTTTATTTCTCTGGTGTTGAAATCAATATTGGCCAATGCATCCAGTTCATTAATGGCAATATCAATATTATCAGGACCAATACCGGTGGAAGTAACTGATATTCTCTTTTTTCCGACCGTTCCGGTGTGTGTAATAAATTCTCGATGTTGTAATTGAAATTCGATCTTATCAAAATGCCTGCTTACTTTTTTAACGCGATCAGGATCACCGACCAGAATCACGGTATCAGCAATTTCTTCCGGCCGTACATCCAGGTGATAGATGGCACCGCGGTTATTAATGATCATTTCTGATTCAGCGATCGGCATAGTTCTTTTTTCAGGATAATAAATATACTTACTTTAAGCTTATAACCGGCTTAAGCATTTTTCGGTTGAATAGCTTTTATACCAGGTAATTCTTTTCCTTCAAAATATTCCAGCATAGCGCCACCGCCTGTGGAAACATAACTTACTTTATCAGAAAGATCGAATTTATTTACTGCAGCAACGCTGTCACCACCTCCTACCAGCGTAAATGCGCCATTAGCCGTAACATCTGCAACTGCATGTGCAACAGATCTGGTTCCGTTTTGAAATTTATCCATTTCAAAAACACCCATTGGGCCGTTCCATAAAACGGTAAGACTTCCTTTGATCACTTCAGAAAATTTCTGGATGGCAACAGGGCCGATATCCAACCCCATCCAACCCTCTGTGATATTGTCGGAAGACGTGATGGTGGTTGTAGCCTCCGCATCAAATTTATCAGCAATCACAGAATCAGATGGAAGATAAATGTTCACACCCTTTTCTTTTGCTTTTGATAAAATTTCTTTTGCCGTTTCCAGACGATCATCTTCACACAATGATTTACCAATATTTCCGCCCATTGCTTTAAAAAAAGTATAAGCCATACCGCCGCCGATGATGATATTATCAGCACGTTGCAACAGGTTTTCTATGATGAGAATTTTATCAGAAACTTTTGCACCGCCTATGATAGCAGTAAAAGGTTTTACAGAACCATGCAATACTTTTTCTGCGCTGATGACTTCATTCTCCATTAATGCCCCAAATAATTTATGGTCTGCATCAAAAAAATCAGCAATGATGGCCGTAGACGCATGTGCACGATGTGCTGTTCCAAAAGCATCATTCACATAAACATCTCCCAGTTTTGATAATTTTTCTGCGAAAGATCTATCGCCGCTTTCCTCTTCTTTATAAAAGCGAAGGTTTTCTAACAGCAATACTTCACCGTTTTTTAAGGCGGCAGCTTTATTAACTGCTTCTTCGCCAATGCTATCTTCTGCAAATAACACATTAGTTCCTGATAATATATTTTGTAAATGCGGGAGGAGGTGTTTCAATGAATATTTTTCTGCAGGTCCGTCTTTAGGTCTTCCCAGATGACTCATTAATATTACACTTCCACCATCTTTCAGAATTTTTTTTATTGTGGGAACAGTTGCTTGTATACGGTTATCATCTGTTATATGAAACGAATCATCGAGAGGAACATTAAAGTCAACCCTGATTAGTGCTTTCATATTTTTAAAATCGTAATCTTTAAAAGCTTTCATCAATATTTTTTGAGCAAATTTAAAAGTATATTAATTGTTGTAAGCATTATGCATTATATGAATATGAAATAATGTTTAATATTTTTTAACAAATAGTTGTTTTATAATAAATAAAACACCTATTTTTATTACCTCTTATCCTTAGTAATTCCAAAAGCCCCCTTTAGATCTCACATTAACATTCAAAACAAAATTTTTTTTGTAGGCGCTTCTTTTTGTATTCCATTAAGTTTCTCCCGCAACGAACTGCCATTTATTAAATAAAAATTTCATCAACATGAAAAAATTGATTCTGTTGGTAATGGTTTTCATTACCGGAATGACGTACGTATTTGCCCAAGCCCCGGAAGGGATGAACTATCAGGCTGTTGCAAGAAACCTGCAGGGTGAAATTCTGGCTAACCAGCCGGTATCCCTGAGAGTAAGCCTTTTCGGCATATCAGCCAATAATGTAAAAACGGAATACTATCGTGAAACACTAGATACAAGAACAAGTACGGTGGGTGTTTTCAGTGTAGTGGTTGGCAGAGGAAATGTACAGTCAGGAAGAATGAAAGATGTACCTTTTTCTACAGAAAATATATGGATGGAAGTGGCCATCAAATCAACCGGAGGCGGAGATTTTGTAACCATTAGTAACAGCAAGTTAATGGCGGTTCCTTATGCTTTTCATGCGATGACTGCAGAAAAGTTAACCGGTTCGAATGCACCTACATCGAGTGCCACAAACCCCGGATCTCCTTCTAATAACTGGATAACATATGCTAATTCAGGAACTAATCCATTGGTTGATAAATTAGGAACAGCTGATTCGGTTGACCTGATCATCGCTTCCAATAATCAGGAGAGAATTCGCGTTTTCGGAAATGGAAATGTGAACATCAAAAAAAATACGAATATAGAAGGAACGCTTAACGTACAAAAAAGTACATTCTTAAATCAAACCAGCGGTTCCACTATCAATTATGGCGACTTTACAGTTGATCGTAAAAGCAATACTTTACTATCCGGTAAACTAACGGTGGATTCATCTACAGATTTAAACCAGTCTTTAAATGTAGATGGCGTTACAGATCTCAACAGCCGTTTAAATGTAAATAACCAAAGCCCTTCATTTTTAAGTGGTGCACTTACTGTTAATGGTATCACCAACCTGAATAATGCTTTCAATGTTAATAATATGAGTCCTTCAATTTTGTCTGGAACATTACAGGTAAATAAGGACGCAACTTTCAAAGAAAAAGTTTTGTTGGATAATGCCACACATCAAAGCACTTTACCAACCAATGGCGCTTTGGTAGTGAATGGCGGTGTAGGTATTGGCGGCAATCTGAATGTTGCCGGTGAATCTAAATTTGGTGGTCCTGTGCAATTTGCGGGAGCAGTTTCCATAACAGATGAAACACAATCTACCAATACTACAACTGGTGCTTTAAAAATCACTGGTGGTGTGGGAATTGGAAAAAGATTAAATGTTGGAGAAGCCACTGCAATTGGAGGTACATTAACTGTTGCAAATAAGGTAACAGTAAATGAGACGCTTGAATCAACATCAACATCAACCGGAAGTATCACTACAGCAGGTGGTGTGGGTATTGCCAAAAACACAAACATTGGCGGAACACTAACAGTTGCAAAAGCAACAACTGTAAATAATACTTTGAATGTAGTTACCACAACTGATAATCTTGCCGGTAATTACGTAGCGAATTTCACCAATAATAGTGCTACCGGAGCAAATGGAATCAGTATCCAGGTGAATGCCGATAATCCTACTAATTCAAATGATTTCATCACATTTAAAAATAATAAAGGAATTCCTGTAGGCCGTATTGAAGGTGAGAGAGAAGGCGATCTGGGTAACAACCAGGAATACCAGGATGCATTGATCTTTAAAGGTATTGCCATAGGTTTTGCCTCTGCAGATGCTATTATTGCCGCTCTTGAATCTGTACAGGGTGGAATTAAAGTGGTAGCTTCTGCTACTTCATCTACTGCCTGTGTTGGCTTTGGTGCATGTTTTACTGTGCCTATTCCTTCATTGATCATCGAATCAGGAAGTAACCTGATTCTTAAAATCGCCAATGCTGTAAAATATGTTGCTGCTATAGGAATTGCCTCAGCAGACCTTGCAACATTTAAATCACATAAGTTAGGAAGCCTGGGTGTTACGTACCAGTCAGGAAGTGCGGATTATGCAGAGTGGTTGGCTAAGAAAGATCTTACTGAAACTTTCAATGCAGGTGATATCGTTTGCATGAAAAATGGTTTTATCAGCAAGAACATTGAAGAGGGTGGAAAAATGATGGTGATTTCTCAAAAACCAATTGTATTAGGTAATACTCCTAAAGAAGGAAATGAAGCGAATTATGCAAAAGTTGCATTTCTTGGTCAGGTTCCGGTAAAAGTTCTGGGCCCTGTTAAGATGGGTGATTATATTTTGCCTGCAGGTTTCAATAAAGGATTCGGTATTGCTGTATCACCTGAGAAAATGACCATCAATGATTATAAAAAGATTGTGGGTGTTTCATGGGAAAGTGCTGAAGGAAATCCATATAGCTATGTAAATACAGCAGTAGGATTAAATGCCAACGACTATGCTTCTGTAATCGAAACACAGGATCAAAAAATAAAAAAACAAGATGAGCAGATCGCAGAATTGCGTTCTATGATTGAGCAAACCAATAAAATGGTAGCGAGCATGACATCCGGTGCAGTTAACGCCAATAATCCGGTTAAAAATGTAAGACCATCTCAGCCCGCAGTTCAGAACAACAATAACAGCGCGATTAAATTTATTACTCCGGAAATGAACCCTGTTATTCCTGATCAGAATACTGTTGTTTACTCACAATTAACTTCACAGCAACTGGATCAGATGTTTGAAATGGCAGAAAAAGTATTTGTACAGGCAGGTGGAAAATTTGAAGAAGATGCTTTCTGGAGCAAGATCAAAAAAGATCCTTCATTCAAGCAGTCAATCCGTCAAAGAGTAACTGATGAATATGATAAAGCATTAAAACTGCACAACGAAGCTAACAGGGCACGTTAAGTTCAGCAATGCATAACGTTGAAAAGAATATTCATGGCTTAATTAATTTATTATGAAAATTAAAGAATATACCCGCCTCCAGATCCGGCAAAGACTGATGGCAACGCTGGTGTTCATCATAGCGTTAGCACAGCATAGCCAGGGTCAGGTAACGGTACTTCCTAATAACGGAGCCGGCTCACAACAGAGCAGCCCGCAGGGAGGCATACAATACCAACGGGGTTTTTACCTGATCACACCGGCAGAAATGCAGGCATCGGGTATCAATACCAACTCGAACATCAGTTCCATAGGATTTACACTGGCGGCTCCGCAAAGTTTCGCAACAAAAGGTGCTTTCAAATTATATCTACAAAATACTACCGATACGCTTGGACGTAATGATACCACCTGGACGTTGGTGAATGTTCCATCAGGTAGCAATCTATCATTAGCTGGTCTTGTTCCCGCAGATTATGAATGGCAGGTACGCAGTAATTGTAATGCTAATTCTCCTTTCACTTCTTCTGTATTTTTTTCTACAGATAATTTGTTTGGATGTCAGGCACCTGTTAATGCAACCATGCAAAGTATCAGCACAACATCTGCAACTTTTGCATGGACTGCACCATCGTCTGCAGTAAACAAATATTATATTCAGTATAAAGCTATTGATAGTGTCAACTGGATTGTAGACAGTACCATTAGTAATGAAACAACTTATACGGCAACTGGTTTAATTCAAAATAAAACCTACATCTGGCAAGTATATGCAGGATGCGCAGGTTCTTCTTCCGATGAAATAGGGACCAGTTTTACCACCCTAAGTTCTGATTGCGGCACACCTGCTTCACCGGTAGTTGGATTGTTGAACGCAGACACTGCACGCCTTTCATGGAACACAGTAACCGGTTCAAGTTTCTATTCTGTTCGTTACAGAAGAATTGGATCCTTAACATGGTTTACGGCAAACTCGATCACCAACAGCATAAAAATTGATACTTTAATTGAAGCAGGTACCAATTATGAATGGGGCGTTAGCGCTTCTTGTGGTACAGGGGACGGAGCATTTGCCAACGGCCCTAATTTTGTAACTCCGGGAACATTGGTTTGTTATACGCCAGAAGCTTTATACACAAGTACGATTACAGGCAATTCTGCTCTGTTACAATGGAACGCTGTTGCTGGTTCTTCCTCGTATACCGTAAGATATCGTGCAAAAGAAACGGTTTCCTGGACAACTGCCATTGCTGGTATGATGCAGGTAAATGTTCCAAATGACAGTTTATTAATTCCTGCCACAACGGGGAGATACAATATTGATTTTACATTGCCTAGTCTTTTCACCTATACCAATGGTGGTTTATATGTGGCCTGGGAATTTAGCAATGACAGCACTAACCTTCCCTCTTCTAATATTACATTGAGTACGGATGCCAATGCAAGCATCCTCGGAGTTAATGGACAGGATTCGGTTAACCTAATGAGAAGTTTTGTAGGAAAAGGATCTTCCTTACCTTCTATTCTTCCTTCCACTAAGTACAGGCCGGAAACACGATTAGGATCTGCAATCTATGCCGACAGTGTTGAAGTGTTGAATGTATATGCTTTAGGAAATGTTGCTCCGGCTTTCTCTGATAATTCAATACAGGGATTGATCAAAAATTATACTTTAACAGATAAACCTTATACAGTATATCTTGATGTGGTGAGCAATTCAGGTATTTCGAGATACTCAACATCTCAGTCTGTTACGATTGGACCAGATACTGTTGGCAGGGTTAATTTCACTGGCTGGATACCATCCATACAGGAAACTGATTCTATCATTATAAGAGTGGATGCACAAAATGGTGAAAACCTTTTAAGTAATAACCGTAATTTTTATATGCAGCAGGTTACTTCAAACTTTGTTTCTCATGCAGATAATAACGGACCCATAACTGAGGGAGGTTTTGATACTACTGACGGACTTATACTGGTAAAACACCACATGCTGGCTTGCGGAACAGTGAATGCTGTAAAAGCTTACCTGACACCGGGTGCAAAAAACAAACAGTTATTTGCCGTTGCGCTTAACAGTTCCGGTACCATCATTGCCAGGTCTGATACGCTTACCGTTCCTGAATCTTTTGTAAACAGTTATAACAGTTTCTATTTTAATGCGCCTCCTTCCTTCAGCAATGAAGATTATTATATAGGAATCGGACAGATAGATGCAACTGAAGCTTATATGCCTCTTGGATACCAATGGGAAGGTGATTCTGTAAGAGATGGTGCATACTACCGTTCAGCAATTGATGCTTCGGGCCTTGCAGAATTTAAAACTGCAGGAAGGCCAATGATTATGGCAGAACTGATTGCAAATTCGGGCGCAGTAAAAATTGACGGATCGCTTACACTTTGTGCTGGCGCAACTAATACACTTACAGCGATTGGCGGTGAGAAACGTTTTGCCAGTCGCCTGGT
This sequence comes from Bacteroidota bacterium, assembly GCA_031411115.1. Classification (GTDB taxonomy): domain Bacteria; phylum Bacteroidota; class Bacteroidia; order Chitinophagales; family Chitinophagaceae; genus Ferruginibacter. The sequence continues at coordinate 21,791 of JANOAO010000004.1, read as the reverse complement.
AGCCTTTAGTTCTCAGAATTCAGCCCGGGATTATGGAGCCGTTCAGGTGTTAGGAATTCCAGATGTATATCCTACTTATGGTATAAATAAAAAGAGTTGGACGAGCGAAACAGCGGACAGCAGCAGAGAATATCTTGTATTACAATTTCCAGGTGCCGCACATGTTAATTTCATTGAAATATTTGAGACTTTAAACCCGGGTGCAATAGACACTATATCTGTAAAAAATGCAAGTGGTGTGTATGAGGCAATTTATACCGCTACCGCACAATCGACTGGTGAAAATTCAAATATAAAACGTATCAATTTTACAGAAACAACTTTTGATGTAAGCGAAGTTAGAATTGCCATTAATTCCCGAGCAGTAAATGGTTTTAATGCAATAGATGCAGTTGCGATTGGTAAAGAAACCAATCCTTCTTCTTTCAGTTCTTATTTATGGTCACCGGGTGGCGAAACATCGAATACAAAAAGCGTTACCACCGCAGGCACTTATAGCGTAACAGTAACTTCATCCAACGGATGTACATATACTGACCAGGTGCAGGTAGTAAACAGGGTTTCGGTTACACCTACCATTACAGTTACAGGTTCTGTATCCTTATGCCCAGGTGATAGCGTTACGCTAACATCCAGCCAGCTTTCTGGTAATTTGTGGAGTAATGGAGCTACATCCAGAAGCATTGTAGTAAAAACTGCCGGAAACTTTACCGTTAGTTATAACGACGGTTCCGGCTGTGCTACTACATCATCTGCTGCTACTGTTGTAACACTAAACACCATTCCAACTGTCAGCATTTCGGGTACGCTCCAGATCTGCCAGGGAAATAATACAACGCTTGATGCAGGATCTCACAGCAGTTATTTATGGAACACAGGTGCAACCACACAAACCATTTCCGTAGGTACACCGGGACAATATTCTGTTACCGTTACCAATGCGGCAGGCTGCAGGGCCACAAGTACACAGGTAACTACTGAATATACAACACTGGCACCTCCTACTATAACAGGAAATCTTTCTTTCTGCCAGGGAGGAAATACAACGCTTAATGCAGGAGCCGGGTATACTTCATACGCATGGAGCACCGGTGCAACCACGCCAACAGCATTAGTAAATGGTGCAGGTTCATATTCTGTAACAGTTACAAACGCTGCAGGTTGTTCTGCATCTAATACTGTTACCACACAGATTTTTGCAAACCCTGTTCCGTTCATTTCTGGCAAAGGCGGTTTTTGCCCCTCAGGTAACGTTACATTAACAGCCACGCCAGGATATGCCGGTTATCTGTGGAGCAATAGTTCTATAACACCATCAGTCACAGTATCTGCTGTGGGAACATATACTGTGACGGTTACAGATAATAATGGTTGTAAGGGTTCTGTATCCAGAGGCGTGTTGGCATACAGTAATCCGGTTCCAGTAATTGGTGGAACGCTAAGTTTCTGCGGAGGAAGTTCAACGCTTCTTTCAGTAGGTGGAAGTTATACAGCTTATTTATGGAGCAATAGTGCTACCACTCCGGCCATAACGGCGAATCAGGTTACAACTTATTCTGTTAACGTAACTGATAATAATGGTTGCAAAGGTTCCGCAAGTGTAACTACTACCTCAACTGGTGTAGTTCCGGCTTCTCCGGGAATAATAACAGGAGCCGCAATTGTATCTTGTGGTACCCAGGGAACTTATTCCATCTCTGCAGTTCCCAATACAGCGTTATATGTATGGACACCACCTATTGGTGCATCTATAATAAGCGGTCAGGGATCCACCAGCGTTGTGTTAAATTTCCCTGCTAATTATGGTGGCGGAAAGTTGGTTGTAGCAGCTTCTAATGCATGCGGCCAAAGTAATACATTGACAGAGCGTTCATTGTTTATACAATCTGTACCAAATACGCCAGGCTCTATTTCAGGTCAGGTAAACGGTGATTGTAATACTGTAAAAACGTTTACCATTAACGCCGTTCCTTTAGCCACTTCCTATACATGGAGTTTACCAACTGGAGCGAGTTTTGTAAGCGGACAAGGCACTACCAGTATAACCGTTCAAACAACTGCAACTTTCACATTCGGTGATATTTGTGTAAGAGCTAATAATGCCTGTGGAAGCAGTCTCCCAAGTTGTTTACAAATTACCGGTTTCCCGGCGCAACCAACAGGAATCAACGGTCCTACGGCCAATTGCAGCAGTGCAACCGGCTTGTTATATTCTGTTGCTCCGGTTCCGGGTGCCACCAGTTACATCTGGACAGTTCCGCAGGGGGCGCAAATTACATACGGCCAGGGTAATGCATCTATTATAGTTAAATGGGGTACACGGGCAGGGTTGGTTACTTGTTTTGCACGAAATACCTGTGGTTCAAGTGCGTTAACCGTAATAAATGTAGGTCTTACAGCCTGCTTCGTATCTGGTCCGGCTAATCCTTCCATGACTGAGATCAGACCTATTCCTGAAGTTATTTCCGCATACGGTGGTATGGCGTCAGTTAGAAATATGATCTTAGAATGGACAGTAGGAGAAACAAAAACAGAGGTTGAAACTAATGGTCGCATACTCTATACACAAGGCTTTCACCAGCCTTTGAATAGCAGAATCAAAGCAAATAATCCTATGCTGGCTGATATAATTAAGGTGACTGTATTCCCTAACCCGGTAACTAATATTCTAAAGATCAGATTCGAAGATCCTTCCATTCACAAAACTTACTTAGAGTTGGTGGATGTACCGGGAAGAATATTGTATTCAAAACAAGTTTTCACCGGTTTCAAAACGGAAGAAATAGCCATGAAGAATTTAGCGTCGGGCTCCTATTTCATTCTGATAAAAGATGAAACCGGAAAGCTGATCAAATCATTCAAAATTATTAAATTGGAAGATTAACATTCCAAAATATTACCAACGAAAAAGGGAGCCGAAAAGCTCCCTTTTTTTATTTAACCGGATAAATTATTTACTGATCAAACCTGCAAAATGTTGTACCGTACGAACAAGTTGTGAAACGTAACTCATTTCATTATCGTACCAGCTTACGGTTTTCACCATCTGGTGATCCCCCATTGCCGTCACTTTAGTTTGTGTGGCATCGAACAAAGAGCCGAAGTTAATCCCGATAATATCGCTGCTCACGATTTCATCTTCTGTATAACCAAAACTTTCATTGCTGGCCGCTTTCATAGCTGCATTCACTTCTTCAATGGTAACTTTCTTTTCCAGAATAGAATATAATTCTGTTACAGAACCCGTGATCACCGGTACACGTTGTGCGCCTCCATCCAGTTTTCCTTTCAGTTCCGGTAATACCAAACCGATCGCTTTTGCAGCTCCCGTGCTGTTGGGAACAATATTAGCTGCGGCTGCACGGGCGCGGCGAAGATCACCTTTTGGATGAGGAGCATCCAGTGTGTTCTGATCATTGGTGTATGCATGTATTGTGCTCATCATACCGGTAATGATTTTAAAGGAATCATTTAAAGTTTTTGCCATTGGTGCCAGGCAATTGGTAGTACAACTTGCACAACTGATCACTGTTTCAGAACCATCCAACACCTGATGGTTAACATTATAAACCACTGTTTTAAGATCACCTGTTGCCGGTGCAGAAATGATCACACGCTTTGCACCTGCTGTTAGATGTGCTTCCGCTTTTGCTTTGTCTGTAAAAAATCCTGTACTCTCAATAACCACATCCACATCATGACTTCCCCATGGTATTTGCGCAGGATCTTTTTGTGCATAGATCTTTACTTCACGTCCGTTAATAACAATCGCATTTTCTGTGGCGGTAACTTCCTGCCCGAATCTTCCCTGGGCACTGTCATATTTTAATAAATGTGCCAGTACTGCAGGACTTGTAAGGTCGTTGATGGCTACCACATCGATTCCCTGCATGTTATAAATTTGACGGAATACTAATCTTCCGATCCGGCCGAAGCCATTAATTGCAACCTTTACTGTACTCATGATAATAGTTTGGAAGTGAATTTTTTGCGTGGCAAAATTAAAGGATGTTGATGGTAATCAACTATAATTTTTTAGTATGGCCTGGAGTTGGAAGGTGTGTTCAAAAAGAAATTGATTATTTGTAGGGTGTTTGCAGTAAGGAATGAAGAAATCCTTTCATAAAAAAACCCCTTCAGATGAAGAGGTTATGTACCACGTACGGGATTCGAACCCGTGATTCCTCCGTGAAAGGGAGGCGTCTTAACCCCTTGACCAACGCGGCATTTGTTTTAAGGACGGCAAAGATAAGAACCGACCAAGTAGCAGCCAAATTTTTTAAAAAATAGATCGTAAATTTTTCAGTCATTAACTTTAACTTTTGAACGAAGAAATCATCATATCGCAAACGAAGCGTTGGATCATTGAGGTAGTGATCGGATGTAATTTTTGCCCGTTTGCTAATCGTGAAATAATAAGAAATTCGATACAATATTGTGTTTTACCTGAAGCAGACAACCTGAAAGTTCTGCAAAAGATACAGATCATGCTGGCAGATCTGGTGGCAAATGAAAATATTGAGACGAGCTTATTAATTCTACCGGAAAATTTTGAAGACTTCTATAATTACCTCAATCTGATCGATGAGATAGAGGAACAGATCATCAGTCCGCTATATGAAGGTGTTTTTCAAATCGCCAGTTTTCACCCCCTATATTTATTTGAAGGTTCCACCGAAACTGATCCTGCAAATTATACCAACCGTTCCCCTTATCCAATGATCCATATCCTTAGGGAATCCAGTTTAGACGTGGCCATTGATTCTCATCCCGGCACGGAAAAAATTCCGGATAATAATATCGCATTTGCCAAAATGAAAGGGATACACGAAATGAAAAGGATACGCGAATTGTGTTTTGGTATCAAAGAATAATAGACGCATAGTTTTAAATTTATTAAACAACATTTTTATTATGCAAAATGATGCAAGCCCGGAAGAGATAAACATAGCAGTGCAGGCATCTTCCGAAGCTTTTCAAATTTTTAAAAAAATATCTTTACAACAACGTGCAGAATTTTTAAAAACAATTGCGTCGCTACTGGAACTGAGCAGGGAAGAATTAATTCAACATGCAAATCTTGAAACCAATTTACCGGCAACCCGACTGCATGCTGAATTGACGAGAACCATTTTTCAACTGACCAGCTATGCTGAACATTGTGCTAAAGGATGCTGGCTGGATGTGCGCATTGATACAGCAGATAAGAAAAGAAATCCGCCAAAACCAGACCTTCGGAAAACATTGATACCTATCGGTCCTGTAGTAATTTTTGGATCCAGTAATTTTCCGTTTGCTTATTCTACTGCAGGAGGCGATACGGCCTGCGCCTTTGCAGCAGGATGCACCGTTATTGTAAAAGCACATCCCGCTCATATAAAAACAGGCAACAAAGTAGCTTCCATCATTAAACATGCAGTTGAAAAATGTGGTCTGCCTTATGGCTTATTTACTCATATTCACGGAGAAGGAAATGCTACAGGTGAAATGTTAGTGAAACATGCACTGGTAAAAGCAGTAGGATTTACGGGTTCATTTTCAGGAGGAAAACAATTGTTCGACTGGGGAAATCAGCGCAAAGAACCTATTCCGGTTTTTGCAGAGATGGGAAGTGTTAATCCTATTTTCATACTCCCGGAGAAATTAAAAGAAGACCCATTGTTTCTGGCAAACACTATATCGGGCAGCATTGTATTAGGTGTAGGACAATTCTGTACTAACCCCGGAATTATCGTTGTGCTGAAAGAGGATCCTATGGATGTATTCCTGAAGAAGCTGATGGAAAATATTGAAAATACATCTCCTTCGGCAATGCTAAACCGTGGTATCTATCAAAATTACATCTCAAAAAAAGAAAATGCTTTACATCAACCTGGCGTAAAATTATTAGCCCATTCAAAAGGTGCAGTTGTTGATAATTATGGCGAGGCTGTAATTGCTACCATAGATGCGGATATGTTCATACAAAATCCTGCCATTCAGCAGGAAGTATTTGGCCCCTATTCAATAGTAGTGCAATGTGAAAACGTACATGAAATGTACCATGTTGCCCGCGTTATGGAAGGACAATTGACCACCACTTTGTTTAGTACTATTCCGGAAATTTTACAACATATTTCATTAATGAATCTGTTAACAGAAAAATGCGGGAGAATAATTTTAAACGGTGTGCCTGCCGGCGTAGAAGTAAGTCTTGCCATGCATCATGGAGGCCCTTTTCCTGCCACCACTGACAGCCGTTTTACTTCCGTTGGTGCGGATGGTATCAAAAGATTTGCAAGGCCTATTACCTTCCAAAACTGGCCGGATGAATTGTTGCCTGATGAATTGAAAACCAGCAATCCGCTTTGTATATGGAGAATTGTAAACAACGAAATGACTAACAAACCCATTTAGACAGTTGATACGTAGTACGGGTGCGCTGTCATTTTTACAAAACTTAAAATATCAGCGCAATTAAAATCCTGTTTTTATATAATATTAATTCCGATTGAATATCAAGGAATTAGAAGCCCATGTCGGACACCTATAGATGTCCGACATGGGTACAGGGCATAAAGCATTAATATTATAGCCCAAAAGTGGAATGCCTCTCCGGAATCTCCACTTCAAATCCTTTTCGTTCTAAGCGTTTTTTAAAATCAACCTGCACATCGTATTCTCCATGTACCAGAAATAAAGTTTTAATAGCCTTCGGATCCTGACAGCCCAAGAACTGCATCAGATCATCATAATCACCATGTGCACTCATACTTCGCATCTCCCCAATATTGGCATTTACTTCATGCGGCTGCCCGAAAATATTTACTTCCTGAGGATGTTTCATTAATCTGCCACCCAAAGAATTTGGTTCACAATAGCCAGTAAATAAAATCGTGTTTCTGCTGTTTTCAATATTATTACTGATGTGGTGTTTAATCCGGCCGGCATCTGCCATTCCACTTGCGGAAATGATCACACACGGCTCTTTTTTATAATTGAGTAATTTTGATTCATCCACAGATGCAGTAAATTTCAAACCTCTGAAAGCAAAAGGATCATCATCATTCTGCAATATTTTCTGAATGCGATTATTGAAATAATGCGGATATCTTTTTACAATTTGTGTGGCTTTATAACTAAGCGGGCTGTCTACAAAATATTCCAGGTCCGGCAAACGATTTTCAATTTCAAGCTGATTCAGCGAAAACAATAGTTCCTGTGTTCTTCCCACGCTAAATGCAGGTATAATCAGTTTACCTTTTTTATGCAGACATGTTTTTTTAATCCATTCCAGCAAAACGTCGGCAGTTGGTGTGTGTTCATCGTGTAAACTATTACCATAGGTAGATTCTAAGATCACATAATCTGCCTGCGGAAATGTTTCTGGTGACTTAAGAATAATATCTCTGTAACGACCCACATCTCCGCTGAATGTAATCGTTTTAATCTTGTTATCCTCTTTGATTTTAAGATGCACGCATGCACTTCCAATAATGTGTCCTGCATCTGTATAACTAAATTCAATGTCTTCATCAATTTTACGCCATGTATTGTAATTTACAATTTCAAAAGAATCCATAGCAACGATCGCATCATCTGTTGAATACAAAGGTTTCAGATAAGGTAAATGCTGAATTGCTTTTCGCTTATTGGCCATCTTTGCATCATTCTCCTGAATACCGGCAGAGTCTTCTAAAAGAACTGCGGCAAGGTCAAACGTTGCGGGCGTACAAAATACCTTTCCCCTGTATCCGTCTTTAATCAGTTTAGGTATGAGGCCGCAATGATCTATGTGTGCATGAGATAAAATCAGATAGTTGATTTCCGATGGTTCAAAACCCCATTCATGATTCAGTTCATCTGTTTCTGGTCCCATACCCTGAAACATTCCACAATCCAGCAGTATCTTCTTTCCATTTTTTAAAGTAATAACATGTTTAGAACCTGTAACTGTTCTGGCTGCGCCATGAAATGAAATTTTCATAATAGATGTTTTTTGATTATGCTGAAACTGCAAGCCATGCCATCATGCCTATACCTTTTTCAATGGCACTTTCGTCGATGTTAAAGGTAGGTGTATGTACATTACTTGTGATACCTTTCGATGCATTTCCTGCACCTAATCTGAAAAAACAGGCAGGTATTTTTTGAGAATAATATGCAAAATCTTCTGCTCCCATCCGCAACTCTGTTTCACTGACATTATCTGCTCCTGCAAATTTTTCAGCCAGCGTTTTTGTTGCTTCACTCAGTTCTATATCATTCCACACAAATGGATAGCCTATGTCTATATGTACGTCTGCATGAGCGCCCATTGATTCCACCAGCATTTGTGTTTGCTTTTTAATTAATTCGTGCGCCTTAAACCGCCATTCTTCATTCATAGCCCGTAGCGTTCCCATCAACTTCACTTCTGATGGAATTACATTGGTGGTATTACCAGCCAGAAAAGATGTGATGGACAAAACAGACGGATTAAAAGGATCACAATTACGGGAAATGATCTGTTGTAAACTGATGATGAGATGAGAGGCGATCAAAATCGGATCAGCCGTAAACTGAGGAGCCGCGGCATGACCACCTTTTGCTTTGATGTTGATGAAAATTTCGTCTGCACTCGCCATCACCATCCCGCCACGGAAACTGAATTTTCCGGATTCCATTCCGGGATGCACATGCAAAGCGAATATTTTTTGAGGCGATGGATTTTCGAGAACACCTTCTTTTATCATAAGACTTGCACCGCCGGGATTTTTTTCTTCACCCGGTTGAAAAATCAGTTTCACTGTTCCTTCCCATTCTGCTTTTGTTTCATTCAAAATTTTTGCAGCACCTAAAAGGCAGGTAGTATGTACATCATGCCCGCAGGCATGCATGATACCTTCGTTTTTAGATGTATAATCCAAATCATTTTGTTCGGTGATGGGCAAAGCATCCATATCTGCACGCAATGCAATAATTTTTTTACCCGGATTTTTTCCTTCAATTATCCCTGTAACACCCGTAACAGCCATTACGCTGAAAGGAATTTTCCACGAACGCAAATGCTGCTGAATAAATTCAGAAGTTTTAAATTCCTGATAACTCAATTCAGGATGTGCATGAAGATGGTGTCTTATTTCAATGAACTCACCTGCATATTGAGCAGCGAGTTGTCGGATCTTTTCAATCATTCAAATAATTTTGCATGAAGATAGAAAAGGAATGTTATTCGTCTGTAACAGGTTTTTCTGGCTTAACCTCAATCTTTTCAGCCAGCACATAAATATTGCCTGTAACAATTTTATTATCGTTCAGATGTTTCTTCACTTTTTCAGCTTCTTTCTTCTCCAGAAAATTTCCAAATTTTAATTTGATATAAGGAGACTGAAAGATCATATATACCTTCTGATCGGGATATAATTGCAATAAACGTGTACGTAAATTCATGACCTCATTCCTGTCATTACTGCTTAAAACCATTAATCGGTAACCTTTCGCAGTTCTCGCAGCACTTTCCGCCATGGCATCATTAAATTCAGACATCTTTTTACCCAATGTTTCCAAACGCGGATCCTTATTATAGGAAATGTTCCCTGCTATTAAACTATCCTGCGAGAATGCAGCAGAAGAGCAGAAAAGCATGAAAAGTAGAATATATTTATTCATAAGTCTGTTGGTCATTTGTCAAAAATCATTCCATCAATTCAGCGATGCATAATCGTGTAAAAGAATAGCTACATTTTTAGAAATGATACGGTTCGCCCCTTCTTCTAAAAACATTTTGGCCTGTTTATAGGTTCCATCACAGTGCGCTTGTAAAGGGATAGCGTCTGCCAGACAGGAACGGATAAACCCAATATTATCCGCAATGCTATGTTCAGAAAAACCCGATGATGTTATCAAAGCATCCACTTCGGCAATGCCATAAATATCACAGCATTTTTTTATTTCCTCATTGACTAGTAAACCTGCTTCAATACAAATTTTTAAAGGTTTGTTCCTCGCCTTTGTGACTTGTATAATACTGGAAATTTCTTTTGCAATATATTGCCAATCGTTATTTTTAATAGCCGTAATATTGGCCATCATTTCAATTTCATCCACATCGTCAACCATAGCCAATAATATTTCTGCGAGTTTAGATTCTATAGCAGCATATCCATAAGGGAAACCCACCATTGTTGCAGTTTTAACTGATGAATTCATGAGTTGTTCTTTTGCAGCTTTAACGAACATGGGTGGCACACTAACAGCAGCAAAATTATTTGCTATTGCCAGCGAAGTATGTTGCCGGAGATCATCTAAAGTTGTAAGCGGATCTGTAATGACAGATTCAATTTTTGTAGTAAAGTCCATGTTCAAAAAAAGCATTCAAATGAATGCTTTTAATTTTATTTAGATATAATTAATTCTCTTTCCCGTGGCATTGCTTAAACTTTTTACCGCTGCCACATGGACAGGCATCGTTTCTTCCAACTTTTGGATCCACTCTTACAGGTGCTTGTTTTACCGGAACAGATGGATCGTAATAATCATTTTCATTCGCAGCATAATCGGAACCTGCAGCACTGATTTCCTGTTTGTTTACATTCATGCGGCTCATATCCGTTTTTTGCTCACGACCTTCACGTATACTTCCTGCATTGGTTTGTTCCATTGGAATTCCTGCATGTGCCAGGAAACTCACAATATCTTTATTCACCTGATCATCCATTTGCTTAAAGGCATTGAATGCTTCGATTTTGTATATCACCAATGGATCTTTTTGTTCGTAACCTGCTGTTTGTACACTGTGGCGAAGATCGTCCATAGAGCGAAGATGTTCTTTCCATGCATCATCGATCAGCGCCAGCGTAATACTGCGTTCCAGGGCACTGCCTAATTCTAATCCACCGGTGGACATATATTTATCCAAATTAGCAATTGCCTGAATGGCTTTTCGTCCATCTGTAAAAGGAACCGCAACATTCTCAATATGTGCACCTTGTTCCTTCCGGATATTGGTAATTACTTCCATGGTTTGTTCACCAATAGATTTCTTTTTATGATTATACCTTTCTATAGCCTCGAGATACAATTTTTCCGTTAGCTGACTGGCATCAGTTTTATCGAGATCATTTGCCGTAATCTGCGTTTCAATTCCAAACTGCATGATCACAGCCAATTTTAAACCTTCATGATCATTGTTCTCTTTGTGCGAAAATACCAGCCCTTCTGCAACAGAATAAAAAGCATTGTCAAGATCCAGTGCCAATCGATCTCCAAACAAAGCATGATTACGTTTTCCGTACACCACATTTCTTTGTTTGTTCATCACGTCATCATATTCGAGCAAACGTTTACGGATACCAAAATTATTTTCCTCTACTTTTTTCTGAGCACGTTCAATAGATTTGGTAATCATGCTGTGCTGAATTACTTCACCTTCCTTATATCCCATTCTATCCATCAATCCCGCAATACGTTCACTGCCGAACATTCGCATCAGGTCATCTTCCAGCGATACATAAAAATTGGAAGTACCGGGATCACCTTGTCTTCCTGCACGTCCGCGTAACTGACGATCCACACGACGACTTTCATGACGTTCTGTACCTAATATGGCAAGGCCACCCGCTTCTTTAACACCCGGCCCTAATTTAATATCCGTACCACGACCAGCCATATTGGTAGCGATGGTTACCGCACCTGCAAGACCAGCTTCGGCTACAACCTGTGCTTCTCTGGAATGTTGTTTCGCATTCAGAACATTATGCGGAATATTTTTTTGTTTTAATATACGGCTTAGCAATTCACTTACTTCCACTGAAGTGGTACCTACGAGGCACGGTCTTCCTTCTGTACGCAATTTTTCAATTTCATCAATTACAGCACCGTATTTTTCTTTCTTTGTTTTGTAAACAAGATCTTGTCCGTCTTTACGAATTGCTTTCACATTTGTAGGAATGGTAACCACATCCAATTTGTAGATGGTCCAGAATTCTGCTGCTTCCGTTTCCGCAGTTCCCGTCATACCACACAATTTGTGATACATCCTGAAATAATTCTGTAAGGTAACAGTGGCATACGTTTGTGACGATGCTTCAATCTTCACATTTTCCTTTGCCTCAATGGCCTGGTGCAATCCATCTGAATATCTTCTGCCTTCCATGATACGCCCAGTTTGCTCATCTACAATTTTAACCGCACCATCTATCACTACATATTCTATATCTTTTTCAAAAAGTGTGTAGGCTTTCAGCAATTGTAACACCGTATGGATCCTATCAGCTTTCAGAGAATATTCTGTCAGCAAAACTTCCTTTCGCTGGAGTTTTTCTTCAGCCGACAGATCTGTCTTTTCGATTTCATTTAATTTGATAGAGATGTCAGGTATAACAAAAAAATCAGGGTCTTCTCCGTTACCTGTAATCAGGTGTAAACCCTGATCAGTCAGTTCAACCTGATTATTTTTTTCATCAATGGAGAAAAATAATTCAGCATCTACTTTAGGCATTTCTTTCTGCTGGTCGGCCAGATAATAATTTTCTGATTTCTGCAATTTAACCCTGATGCCCGGTTCACTTAAAAATTTGATGAGCGCACCATTTTTTGGAAGGCCACGGTGTGCACGCATCAGCGCAAGTCCGCCGTCTTTAGGATCATCATTTCCTTCTCCGATTTTCTTTTTTGCCTCAATTAAAAATTGATTAACCGCACGCTTTTGTGCTTCCACTAATCTTTCAATTCTTGGTTTAAGATCGAAGAACTGCTGCGTATTGTCGCTGTGACCAACCGGACCACTGATGATTAATGGTGTACGGGCATCATCAATCAATACACTATCTACCTCATCTACCATAGCGAAATGATGTTTGCGCTGCACCATCTCATCCGGACGATGAACCATGTTATCTCTTAAATAATCAAAGCCAAATTCATTATTGGTTCCGTAAGTGATATCAGCGTTATACGCTTTGCGGCGTGCATCGGAATTTGGCTCATGCTTATCGATACAATCCACCCGAAGGCCGAGCCATTCAAAAATAGTTCCATTCCATTCACTATCTCTTTTGGCCAGGTAATCATTCACGGTTACAATATGAACCCCTTCTCCTGCCAGTGCATTGAGGTAAGCAGGCAAAGTACTTACAAGCGTTTTACCTTCACCTGTTGCCATTTCCGCAATTTTGCCGGAATGCAGAACGGCTCCACCAATCAACTGAACATCATAATGTACCATGTTCCAGGTTACAATTCCACCACCTGCTGTCCATGTATTTTTATAATAAACTTTATCGCCTTCAATGGAAATATGATTTCTTCTGGGAGCCAGTTCTATATCGAGATCTGTAACGGCTGATTCCAGCACTTCGTTCTCTTTAAATCGTCGTCCTGTTTCTTTTACTACTGCAAATGCTTCCGGCAATAGCTGGTTGAGAATATCTTCTATTTTTTTATCACGGTCTTTTTTCAGTTCGTCCACTTCTTTATAAATCGCATCGCGGCCATTTATATCCTCCTGAGAAAGTGCTTCTGCAGCTTCACTTCTCGATTTAATATCATTATCAATTTCCGTTAAAAACTCTTTGATTCTCCGCCTGAATTCATTGGTTTTACTACGAAGTTCGTCATTGGATAAACGGGCATATTCTGTAAAAAAGGCGTTGATCTTTCCCACAACCGGAGTGATTTGCTTCACATCTTTTTCACTTTTATTTCCGCCAAAAAGTTTTGCTATAATACCTAACATATGATGTAGTTCTGAATGAATGTATTCTGTAAAAGTTTCCCTATTGTCAAATTTGGTGCTATTTAAAAATCAAGGCCAAAATGACAGGCTGGCAAAGTTAGGGAAATCGTTTCGGGATTCGGGGTTCGGGATTCTGGATCTGTGATTTCGGGTTACGCGAGATAAGTGTTTTCTGATTAAGGCATTTGGTATTGCAACTCGGATCCCGGATCTCGCATCCCGCTTCACGCTTCACGCATCCCGCATCCCGCATCCCGAAAAACTTCCCTTTATCCAATGGATATTGATTCCCGTTACTTACCTTTGCGGCTCTTAAAAAAAAGGCATAGCTGTAAAACTTTTATTATATGAGTGGTGCATTAAAAGAAGTACGGAACAGGATCAAAAGTGTACAAAGTACGCAGCAAATAACCAAGGCCATGAAAATGGTAAGTGCGGCTAAATTGCGCCGTGCACAGGATGCTATTACACAGATGCGTCCATATGCGCAAAAATTACAGGAAATGCTGAGTAACATGGTTTCCAGTATTCAGGGCGATTTTTCAATCGATTTGGCAACAGAAAGACCCATTGAAAATGTGTTGATCATTGTTGTAACGAGCGATCGTGGTTTATGTGGGGGTTATAACAGTAACCTGATAAAAATGGCCAAGCACCTGATTGCTGAAAAATATGCTGTTCAGGCTTCAAAAGGTAATGTCAGGGTTTTACCAATCGGTAAGAAGGGATATGAGCATTTTACTAAAAACGGTTTTAAAGTTGTCGATCGTTATTGGGATATATTTACAGGTTTGAGTTTTGACAGAGTACAGGCTGCCTCTAAGTTCGCAATGGATGCTTTTGCGGCAAAAGAAATCGATGCAGTGGATGTGGTGTACAGTGAATTTAGAAATGCAGCTACTCAGGTATTTGTTGCAGAGCAATTTCTGCCTGTAAAAAAAGTTGCAGAAAAAAGCGGGCAGAAAAAAGCAGATTTTATTTACGAGCCTAGCCAGGAAGTACTGATCGCAGAGCTAATGCCTAAGATTCTTAATACACAATTATACAAATCAGTTCTGGATGCAAATGCCAGTGAACATGGCGCCCGCATGACAGCCATGGATAAGGCTAGTGATAACGCTAATGAACTGATAAAATCATTGAAGATCACGTACAACAGAGCCCGTCAGGCTGCTATTACAACAGAATTAACCGAAATTGTAAGCGGTGCTGCTGCTTTACAGGGATAATATGGAAATCAGTCACATCATACCGCATATTGAGGCACTCATTTTTGCCAGCGACAAACCACTTACTGTTTTTGAAATAACAGAACTGGTAAATCAGGCATTGGGCTTTATTGATGACAGGGCGGATGCTGAACAGGTTACCGCTGCTATCGAAGGCATACAGGAAAAATATGATTCGGAATTTTACGCTTTCGAACTCAAACAAAGCGGTGGCGGCTTGCAGTTCCTCACCAAACCTTTATACCATAAAACAGTTGCCGTTTTAAATGGTGATAAATTTTTAAAAAGATTATCTACCGCTTCTCTTGAAACGCTGGCGATTATTGCCTATAAACAACCGATCACTAAAAGTGAGATCGAATCTATCCGCGGGGTAAATTGCGATTATGCGGTTCAGAAATTACTGGAGAAGGACCTTGTTGTGATCTCCGGCAGAAATGAAGATGCAGTAGGTAAACCACTCATCTACGCTACTTCTAAATCTTTCATGGATTATTTCGGTATAAACAGTGCAGATGAATTACCAAAACTCGATGAAGTGATCATGGAAGAATTCATAAAAGCCACTTCTATGAATCAACTAAGTGGTAATGACAATATTGAAATTCCTGAAGGTGCAACACTGGAAACAAAAAAAGATTCCATTCCTCCGGCCGAAAATACACTTACAACCGAAGAAGAAAACAAATAATTCTGTTTTGTTGATTAAAATTTAATTCAAAAACATTTCATATAAGTTTATTAGCTGAATCACTGATTTCTGAAAGGAATTCAGGACTTTCGTTTCATGCAATCTATCGGCAATAATGAGCTAATCGCTATCGCAACGGAATTTGGAACACCGGTATATATTTATCATGCAGAAAAAATAAAAGAGCAATACCATAAACTGGAAAATGCATTTCGAAATTGTGATACCCGTTTTTTTTATGCCTGTAAATCCCTAACCAATATCAACATCTTAAAATACGTACATACATTAGGCGCTTCGCTAGATTGTGTAAGTATTAATGAAGTAAAACTGGGTTTACTAGCAGGATTTCCACCGCAGAAAATATTATTCACTCCCAATTGTATTGATTTTGATGAATTGCTGGAAGCAAAAGAACTCGGTGTTAATTTAAATATAGATAACATCAGTTTTTTAGAACAATTCGGCAACCGTTTTAAAAATTCCTATCCTGTTTGTATTCGACTGAATCCACACATCATGGCGGGAGGAAATTTTAAAATATCTACGGGTCATGTAGACAGTAAATTTGGAATTTCCATTCATCAAATGCGGCATATCGAACGCGTTGTAAAAACAACCGGGATAAAAGTGAATGGAATACATATGCATACCGGCAGTGAAATACGTGACATTAATGTTTTTCTGGAAGGCCTGGAGGTAATGTTCAGCATGGCCACTCATTTCCCTGATCTGGAATTTATAGATCTCGGCAGCGGTTTCAAAGTTCCCTATCAACCCGGTGACGCTGAAACTAACATTGATCTTCTGGGAGAAAAGTTAACAACAACTTTTCACGAATTTGAAAAAGAGACCGGTAAAAAATTACAGGTGTGGTTTGAACCCGGAAAATATTTAGTGAGCCAGGCTGGGTTTTTCATTGTAAAAACCACTGTGGTCAAACAAACACCGGCTACCGTTTTTGCCGGCGTGAACAGTGGCTTTAATCATCTGATTCGACCAATGATGTATGATGCCTATCACCACATCAGCAATTTATCAAACCCTACAGGCACTGAAAGGATTTATACAGTTGTTGGAAATATTTGTGAGACAGATACCTTTGCATGGGACCGTACTTTACCGGAAATTCGTGAAGGAGATTTACTGCTGTTTCATAATGCAGGTGCGTACGGATTTGAGATGTCGTCTAATTTTAATTCAAGACTTCGTCCTGCAGAAGTAATGGTAAAAAATGGAAAACCAACTTTGATCAGAAGAAGAGATTCGTTTGAGGATTTGCTTAAAAACCAGGTGATGCCTTTGTAATATGAATAGTCATTATTAAAGAACTACATTGTACTGAGAAAATTGCAATCAAAATTATTTTCTTGAAACATTTTTAGCAGGATTAAAATATTCATACGAGTACTAATTAAATTCAGGCAGTTTTGAAAAATTTTTTACGCATCGTTTTACATCCTTTTAAATTCAGATTTTATCTTCTTACCAAATTACCGGCTGCATTTTTCAGCGGTGTGAAAGTGCGTTATGCTGATGAATCAAAATGCATAGCGACCGTACCTTATAAATGGTTTTCGCAAAATCCTTTTGGTAGTACTTATTTTGCCTGCCTGAGCATGGCTGCAGAAATGAGTACAGGTATTTTAGCGATGACACATTGCTATGATCAGAAGCCCGGCATCAGTATGCTGGTTGTAAAAACAGAAGGTGTTTTTTTTAAAAAAGCAAAAGGAATCACATCATTCACCTGTGAAGACGGGAGTCTGATAGAAATGACTATTAAAGAAGCCATGTCATCCGGAAAAGGACAAACGACAGCCTGCAGATCCGTAGGAACAGATGATAGCGGAGATATAATTGCAGAATTTACTATAACGTGGAGTTTTCGTGTAAAAACACAATAGGCATTAGCTGTATAGTTACTTAAATTGCATCCTGTTTTTTCCTGTTTCAGGAAATTGAAAAAGGGATGTTATGGCAAAAGATATTCGTAAACAAGAGGCATTAGATTATCATAGTAAAGGACGTCCCGGTAAGATCGAAGTGATTCCTACCAAAGACGCAAAAACTCAAAGAGATCTTTCTCTGGCTTATTCTCCGGGCGTTGCAGAGCCTTGCAAGGAAATTGCCGCTAATCAGGAGAATGTTTTTAAATACACTGCTAAAGGAAATTTAGTGGGTGTGATCACTAACGGCACCGCAGTATTAGGATTGGGAAACATCGGTCCTTATGCAAGTAAACCGGTTATGGAAGGTAAGGGCGTACTGTTCAAAATTTTTGCAGACATTGATGTTTTTGATATTGAGATCGACGAAAAAGATCCGAAAAAATTTGTGGAGATCGTAAAATCTTTAGAACCTACGTTCGGCGGAATCAATTTAGAAGACATTAAAGCACCGGAATGTTTTTATATAGAGCAGGAATTAAAAAAGATCTGCAATATTCCTGTGATGCATGATGATCAGCATGGAACTGCTATCATTTCCGGAGCTGCTTTGCTGAATGCCTTATTGCTGCAGAAAAAGAAAATAGAAAAAGTTCGTTTTGTAATCAGTGGTGCAGGTGCTGCAGCTATGGCCTGCATTCGGTTATACGAATCTCTGGGTGCAAAGCCAACCAATTTTATGGTATTTGATATAAACGGCATTTTGCATAGAGGCCGTACAGATATTGAAGACATCAAAATTCCTTTTTGTGTAGATGAAAAATATAAGAACTATGATCTGGCGAAAGCCATGAAAGATGCAGATGTTTTTGTTGGATTGAGTGTGGGTAATCTGGTGAAGCAGGACATGATTAAAAGCATGGCAAAAAATCCCATTGTATTTGCAATGGCTAATCCTGATCCCGAAATAACGTATGATGATGCAACTGCTGTTAGAAGAGATATCATTATGGCAACCGGCCGGAGTGATTTTCCGAATCAGGTAAACAATGTATTAGGCTTCCCTTATATTTTCAGAGGTGCGCTGGATGTTCGTGCCACACAAATTAACGAAGCCATGAAACTGGCTGCGGTACATGCACTGGCAGAAATGGCCAAATCTGCAGTTCCGGATATAGTGAATCTGGCGTATAATGAAAAGACCATTTCATTTGGCCCTGAATATATCATCCCTAAACCGATCGATCCCCGATTATTGCCCAGCATCGCACCCGCCGTTGCAAAAGCCGCCATGGAAAGTGGTGTGGCAAGAGAACCTATCAAAAACTGGGATGAATATGTGATTGAACTGAATAAAAGACTTGGACTGGATAATCAGCTTAGTCGTGTTATTGGGGCTAAAGCAAGACAAGATCCAAAACGGGTGGTCTTCGCTGATGCAGAAAATGCAAAGATCCTCAAAACAGCGCAGTTGGTGCTTGACGAAAAAGTAGGTTATCCGATCTTATTAGGAAATGTAAAAAAGATAGAAGAGATCGCAGCTTTAAATTCTATTGATCTTGAGGGTATGCCCATCATAGATCCTAAAGATGATGAAACGGAAGAATTGCGTAAAAAATTCGGTGAATTATTTTTTCAAAAGCGTCATCGCCGCGGCGTAAACCGCTATGAAGCGATTAAAGCCATGAAAGAACGCAATCACTTTGGTTGTATGCTCGTGGAAACGGGAGAAGCAGATTGTATGATTAGTGGATTAAGCAGAAATTATCCAGATACAATCCGTCCTGCAATTGAAATTATTGGAATGGATGAAGGTGTTAGAAAAATTGCAGGCATGTATCTTTTATTCACTAAACGCGGTCCTTTATTTCTGGCTGATACCACCGTAAACTTTAATCCTACGGCAGAAGAACTGGCAGAAATTACTTTGCTCGTGGCCAAGGAAGTAAAACATTTTAATATCGTTCCCAGAATTGCCATGTTGTCTTACTCTAATTTCGGCAGCAGTGATTCACCGGAAGCCAAACTGGTAAGACGTGCCCGTGAACTGGTGAAACAAAAAGATCCCACACTGATTTGTGACGGAGAGATTCAGGGAATACTAGCATTTAATAAAGAGATCCTGAAAGAAAATTATCCGTTCACTGAGCTGATTAAAGGAGAAGTGAATGTGTTGATTTTTCCGAACTTATCTGCCGGAAATATTGCGTACAATTTATTACAGGAAGTAGGTGGTGCAGATAGTATAGGCCCGATTTTACTGGGATTGAAAAAACCTGTTCACGTTTTACAACTGGGAAGCAGCATCCGTTCTATATTTAATATGGTGGTAATTTCTGTGGTGGATGCACATTCGAAAAGCAAAAACAACGCTTCTGAAGAGATCAAAAAAAGCAAGTGGTGGAAGCGATCTTCCAAAACAATGGCATAGAAAATGAAAGTATCTTAAAATATCTATTAATTTAGTTGTCACGTAAACCCTGATATGTCTTTTTTTACCCATTTCGGCAAATACATATTGCTTTTAAAAGGAATGTTCAGCAGGCCTGAAAACGCAAAAGTATATTGGAAAGAATTTATGCATCAATGCAGTGAGATTGGTATAGGTTCCATTGGAATCGTTACGATTATTTCTGTTTTTATGGGTGCAGTAAGTGCCGTTCAAACTTCTTATCAGTTAACTTCTCCCCTTTTATCTAAAACAGTAATAGCCCAGATCGTTAGAGATACGGTAATCCTGGAATTTGCACCTACTCTCGTTTGTATCGTGTTAGCAGGTGTGGTTGGTAGTAAGATAGCAAGTGAACTAGGTAATATGAGGGTAAGTGAACAGATAGATGCACTCGAAATTATGGGAATTAATACCAAAACGTATCTGGTATTACCTAAAATTGTGGCGGCTATCATCACCATTCCCATGCTGGTAATTATTGCTATGGTACTAGGAATCTGGGGCGGACGATTTGCAGGTGATATGGCCGGAATACTATCTACAGATACTTATGATCGCGGGCTTACGGAGAATTTTATGCCCTTTAACGTAACGTTCGCCCTGATCAAAGCCTATACATTTGCCTTCATCATCAGTTCTATCCCTGCCTATTATGGCTATTATGTAAAAGGAGGAGCACTCGAGATCGGGCGAAGCAGTACCACTTCAGTTGTTGTGAGCTGCGTCCTCATTTTATTTGCAGATTATGCACTGGCAGCGCTGTTATTATAGTTTTATGATCGAATTTAAAGATATCAGAAAAAGTTTCGGAGATAAAGTAGTGCTGGATGGCGTAAGTCATGTTATGGAAACCGGCAAAACCAATTTGATCATCGGAACCAGCGGTAGCGGTAAAACCGTTTTGCAAAAATGCCTCGTAGGATTGTTTGAACCGGATGAAGGCGAAATTATTTATGATGGCACAAGTTTTACGGTGATGACGCAGGATGACCGGAAATTATTACGCCAGCAAATAGGAATGCTGTTTCAGGGTTCGGCATTATTTGACAGTATGACTGTTGAGGAGAATGTAAAATTTCCGCTCAATATGTTTACAAAAGACAATCATGAGAAGAAGATGAAAAGGGTGAATGAAGTGCTGGACAGAGTGAACCTGAAAGACACCAATAAAAAATTTCCGGCCGAGTTAAGCGGCGGTATGAAAAAACGGGTAGGTATTGCCCGTGCTATCGTATTGAATCCGAAATACCTGTTTTGCGATGAACCCAACTCAGGGCTGGATCCGCAAACCTCTATGGTGATCGATCAATTGATCAAAGATCTTACTGTTGAGTATAATATTACCACCGTAATCAATACACATGATATGAACAGTGTTATGGAAATCGGCGATAATATTCTTTACATGGTGAATGGCAAAAAAGAATGGACCGGAAACAGTGAGGAAATCATCTTTAGTAAAAACAACCTTCTTAATAAATTTATTTTCGCTTCCGGATTTCTGCAGGATGCAAAACATATGCGTATGATGCAGGCCAGCGGAGAGATCAAAGAAAGCGACATCCCTAAATAAACATATAGTTCCTGTCTTTCTTTAATGGTTCATTTTTTTATTACCGAACTCCTATCTTTGCGGCAATTTTAAAGGCATTCTTTTATGGCAGTATTAGTGAATAAAAATTCAAAAGTTATTGTTCAGGGTTTTACCGGAACAGAAGGAACATTTCATGCTACACAGATGATCGAATACGGAACACAGGTAATGGGAGGAGTTACACCTAATAAAGGTGGCACAACACATCTAGACAAACCCGTATTTAATACAGTGGCCGAT
>JANOAO010000003.1:0-3409 GCA_031411115.1 Bacteroidota bacterium | reverse complement strand
CAAACGAGTTCTGTTCCGCCATGTTTTACAAAAAGATGATTTTTATTATAGGACAATGTAAGTTCATCATCATTATCAGGCAAGGCGCTTTTTAAAAGTGACAAAGGCTTTTTTGGTACAATGAATGAATCTTTCTGCGGGCAGCTTACATCGGTTCTGGTATAGCGAACCAGCCGATGCGCATCTGTTGCAACAAATGATAATTCTTTTTTATCCAGTTCAAAATAAACACCTGTCATGGCCGGGCGCAGATCATCATTGCTTACCGCAAAAATGGTTTTATTGATAGCGCTTACCAAAGCCGTGGAGGTCATGGTAAATGCATTAGCATCATCCGGAGAAGGTTCTTTAGGAAAGTTATCCGGATTCTCGCCCATTACTTTATACTTACCATTGCTGCTGGTGATCTCGATTCCGAAATTTTTATCAATATTAAAAGTAAGCGGCTGCTCCGGAATGTTTTTTAGTGAATCCATCAATATCCGGGCAGGGATACAAACTTTACCGCTATCCTTTGCTTCTATATCCATATGAATTTTCATAACGGTCTCCAGATCAGTAGCCACAACGGTTAACTTATTTTTTTCTATTTCAAACAGGTAATCTTCGAGTATAGGCAATACCGTGTTGGCGTTGATGACACCGCTGATCTGCTGTAACTGCTTCAATAAACCGGATGAGGAAACGATAAACTTCATAAGTTTCTTTTAATGAGAGCCAAAGATAAAATAATGGATGTATTCCCGGAAAGTTTATTTATCCCGAAATACATGATTTTCAAACCATTTTTCTTAAAAAAAGGAGTTATTTTATTTAGGTGTATGTTTAGCAGGAAGTTTGCAGATAGTTGAATTAAATTCAGGAATCAATTGATGGCATGTTTGGAAGATTGTTTAAAATAAATAAAAAGCAAGCACCTCCTATCCCCAATATACCGGTGGGACGATATTCCGATAACAATAAAACAGTAGAACAATCTAATGATTGGGCTCAGGCAGAAAATTTGTTCAAGGAGAAAAAATTTCTGGAAAGTATTGAGCATTTTTTCAAGTACCTCCGGGATGATTTTGAAGATAATGTAATCTATCAGAAAACAACAACCGGATTCAACTTTCAGATTTATCAGGGTTCAAAATTGATAAAAGGTAGCGGCGATAGTTTGCAAATGCATGCACGAACTACGCTTGCTGAGATGCCGAAACATTCAGTGCCCGTAATGAGACGTTTATTGGAGCATAATTATTTATTATACTATAGCCGTTACTCTCTGGATGAAAAAAAACTGGTGATGCAATTTGATAGTGAGATCGCCACAGCCAGTCCAAACAAATTATATTATGCATTAAAAGAGTTATGCAATACTGCTGATAAACAGGATGATTTACTGATCAGTGATTTTGATTTGCTGGAAATGGCAGATACGGAACATGTTGTACCAGTTAGTTCCGACATAAAAAAAATGAAATATGGCTTCATGCATAAATGGCTCGAAGAAACCATCAACAAAGTAGAAGATTTAGATAAAGAAAAATTCAGCGGTGCCATATCCTTTTTATTATTAGCTGTAATATTCAAAATTGATTACCTTATAGCACCGGAAGGAATATTGATGTATGACCTCGAAAAAATTCAGGCCATCTATTTTAAAAAAGATAATTTATCTGCATTCGAAAAAAACAGGCTGATGCTGGAAGGATTAAAAAAATTTCAGTCTCATCCGGAGGAAAACTTTAATAAAAGTTTGTTTAAAAGTAAAAGCACCTTTTCAATCCGGCAGCCAAAAAATCAACAGTTGGTTAAAGATGCCATACTGGCTGCCAACAAAAATATCAACTGGTACAAAGAAAATAATCATACCGATATTGCTACTATGATTCCGGAATACGGCATTTCATTTTGTAATTATGCGTACAGTTTACCAAAGCCGCTGATTGATTTGTATAAAATATTTATGCAGGTTAATTATCCGGAATATTTTTCGGCGATCGGCTTTACGTATAACTATTATGACATAAATACCCAGCGTTTAAATGCTTCTAAAATTGAAGAAGATATTCAGCAGGTGGTAAAATTATGGAAGCCGAAATTTACAAAATTAGAATTTTCAACATCAGCATTAAAATATGAAAATCTTTTAGAGTTTAATTTGAGTTTTACAAATGCATTTGCTGAAATTGATCCGGAGAATTAATATGCATACACAAAACATCATAGAGAAATTTCTCCCTTCGATCATTCAGATCGCCGCACCTTTTGGTAACGGAACAGGTTTTTATATCAAAGAATTTGATGTAATTATTACAAATTATCATGTAGTAGAAGGTATTGCCGAAGTTACTATCAAAGGACATTCATTTGTCAAAACATTAACCAGTGTCTGGTATACAGATAAGAAACATGATCTGGCTTTTTTACAACCACCTGAAAACATTTCATTAGGAGAAATATGGCTCGGAAATTATGAAGCGCTGAAAGATGGAGATGATGTTTTAGCGATTGGCCATCCGTACGGTTTAAATTATACGGCTACGCAGGGAGTGATCAGTAAAGTGGACAGGATACGAAATGGGCTAAAATTTATTCAGATTGATGCGGCTATTAACCCGGGCAACAGCGGTGGTCCTCTGGTAAATGATACAGGCGATGTGATAGGCGTTAATTCATTTATTATAAAAGGTGGAGATAATCTGGGTTTTGCCTTGCCTGTACATTATTTGCGCACGGCATTACAATTATATAAACCGTATTACGGAAAAATTTCCTCAAGATGCACTGCCTGTGATACGCTGATTACAGAACAGAATATCGAACTCACCAAATATTGTCCTAATTGTGGAACGGAAGCTTCCTTACCCATTAAACCTGTATCAGAAGCAGAACCTTATGGTGTTGGAAAAAAGATCGAATCTATTTTAGAGGCACTGGGGAAAAATGTAAAACTTGCACGTGCCGGAAATAACAACTGGGAAGTGGAAGAAGGCGGGGAACAAATAAAAATATTTTACAACGTAGATAATTTTTTTGTTTCCGGAGATGCCTTTTTATGTCAGCTACCTAAAGATCCAACCAAAATAAAATCATTATATAAATTTTTACTGGAGGAAAATCACAAACTAAGATCTCTGGTTTTAAGTTGCACAGGTCAGGATATCGTTTTAAGTTGTATGATGTACGATCTGGATCTGACCCTGGAATATGGAAGATCTTCTTTTGCTACCTTGTTTACTTTAGCGGATCATTACGACCGGGTGCTAAAAGAGGAATTCGGTTGTATAGACAGACTCACTGAAAAATAAATTGAAAACAGACATAAAAAATATAGGTGTAAAGGAAGCGTTTAAGAAAGCTGCTTCCTATTGCGCATACCAGGAACGCAATCAGCAGGAAGTACGGGATAAATTATACAGTT
>JANOAO010000002.1:0-77313 GCA_031411115.1 Bacteroidota bacterium | reverse complement strand
GGAAAATTACAACCGCTGGGAACCTACATCTGGGTAATAAAAGGCTCCAACAATACAGGAATGCCTGTAGAAATGAAAGGAACCGTAAACCTTATTCAATAATAAAAAATATAAAAAAAACTCCGGAAGTAATTCCGGAGTTTTTTTTTGCACGTAATTTTATCTGGATAATAAAAGAAAATCCATGAGCACACAATTAGTGACTGCTTCCACTACAACCGGTACCCGTAAAGCAATAGAAAGATCATGCCTTCCTTTCACCATGAAAGATTCCATCTCACCCGTTGTAGTATTAAGTGATGTTTGAATGTTAGGTGTTGACGAAGTTGGTTTTACAGCTACTCTGAATACAAGATCATTTCCATTAGTTAAGCCACCAGAAATTCCTCCGGCATTATTTGTTATCGTTTTGCCTTGTTGAGTCGCCAGTACATCATTGTGTTCCGTCCCTTTCATTTTTGCAGATGCAAAGCCGGATCCGAATTCAATTCCTTTTATTGCGGGGATTGCAAATACAGCATGCGCTAATAAAGATTCAACGGAATCAAAAAATGGTTCTCCTGCACCCACAGAAATATTTTTGGCAACACATTCAATAATTCCGCCAATGCTGTCATTATTCATCTGTGCTTTTTCAATAGCAGCATCAATATCAGACTCTCCTCCGATCTCCTTAATGTAAGCAGAGGTGGTTATAGAAATTCCAAGATGTTGCATCATCTTTTTAGCAATTACACCTGCAGCAACCAAACAGACGGTTAGCCTGCCGCTGAAATGTCCACCACCTCTATGATCCTGAAAACCTTTGAATTTTTGTTCTGCAACAAAATCTGCATGTCCGGGACGCGGGATATTTTTCGATGCAACATAATCTTCACTTTTAATGTTGCTATTTTTAAACAACAGTGTAAGTGGTGCGCCCGTGGTAAATCCGTTGAATACACCAGAAACAAATTCAGGAATATCTGCTTCCGCACGCGGTGTAGTTCCTGATTGAGAGCCGCCCCGTCTTCTCCCGAGATCCTGTTCAAAATCAGAAATTTGTACAGGTATGCCCGGTACTATACCATCCAGTACAATTCCTACGAATGGTCCGTGCGATTCACCAAAGATGTTCAGCCTGAAAATACGTCCGAAACTGTTCATGAATAAAATTTATGCGGTAATTGAAACAGTTGCTCCCAATACCTGAATATCGTTAAAAAAATCCGGGTATGATTTTTTGACTGCTTCAGCATTTTTGATAATCACAGGTTCATGGCATGTTAAAGCTGCAACAGAAGCTGCCATTACAACCCGATGATCGTTGAAACTATCAACGGTGCCGCCTTTTAGCAGTTTACCTTGAATAATCATCTCATCTCCCTGTATATATATATCTGCACCTAATGCTTTAAAAACCTGTAGTAGTGAAATGGCCCTGTTACTTTCCTTATTAACCAATCGATGAACGCCTTTTATTACCGTTTGTCCGTTACAGTTACAGGCCAATGCAACCAAAGGTGGAAAAAGATCCGGGGTGTCTGTAGCATCATACGAAAAAGCGTATAAAAAATGCGGCTTTGGAATAAAGATGGCGTCAGGAAAAACCACTGCATTTACACCACAATAAGCCAGAATGTGCATCAATTTTATATCTCCTTGTGCAGAATCAGGATTCAAACCTTTAATGACGGCCTCGCCCGCGATGGCTGCAGCAACCAATAAAAATGCAGCACTGCTCCAGTCGCCTTCAATATCACAATTTATCGTTTCACTATTTTTATTAGCCGGGTAGATATTAAAATTATTTTCAGACAGAGATACATTATATCCAAATTTTTGCATCATCTGCCATGTTATATCGAGATATGGTTTACTTACAGCATTTAAAATATTCAGTGAAACTGCTTTATCGGTTTGCTTTGCAAAAGCCATTAATAACCCGCTTATATATTGTGATCCATCTGAACCATCCACCGCTGTATCCTTCACTTGCATAGGTCCACATATTGAAACAGGGAGTTTGCCATTTACAGAGGTTACAGCAACACCTAGCGTTGGCAAATGTTTTTCAAAAAAATGCATTTCTCTCTTAAGTAAACTACCTGATCCTGTTAAAGTAATTTTATTATGGCTGGTAGAACAGATCATAGTTAACAAACGCAATAACAATCCACTTTCACCACAATTCAATTCCCCTGAAAAATTAATGCGGGAAATGCCGGTAACAATGATTGTATTATCTTTTCTCTGGATGGTAGCACCTAATTTTTCTATGGCTTGAAGAGCAGATATTTCATCATCACTATTTCCAATACCTTGTATTACGGTTTTACCTTCATGCAATAAAGCCAGAACTAATGCACGCTGGGTAACGCTTTTACTGGCTGGCACTATCACACATCCATTAATACGGGAAGGAAAAACAATCAGCTCCATTAAATGATCTCTTTTAAATGCGATTTTAAATATTCCAATGACAAAGTATAAATTTCAGCAACTCCAATTTTTCGTAAAAGAATAAAATCTATTTCCCCTCCTGTCCTTTTTTTATCATGCCTTAATATTTCAAAAATCTTTGCATGATCAGTTTCAATATCAACAGGTAAATGATATTTAGATAATAATTGAACAACTCTCACGGCATCTGAAAAATGCAAACCACTAAATTTTTCAGATAAAGCACAGGCTGCAACCATACCGATGCTGATAGCATGTCCATGAGATAATTCATGCAATCTTTCTATAGCATGCCCCAGCGTATGACCATAATTTAATTTCTTTCTTTCGCCTTTATCGTTGACATCTTTCGTAACGTAAGTCATTTTTATTTTTAAACAACGTTCGATGAGCATTGCTGCCAAAGTGATATCTGATTGTATCTGATGCATATCAAACTTTTCCAGCATTTCAAATAAAATTACATCAGCTATACATCCGTATTTAATAACTTCGGCAATACCATTGATCCACTCTTCAGCAGGCAATGTTTTCAACAATTCAAAATCATAAATTATTAATTCAGGCTGTTGTATTGTTCCAACTACATTTTTTACTACACCGTAATTAATTCCATTCTTCCCTCCGATTGCAGCATCTGCCATGGACATTACCGTAGTTGGTATAAACCCAAACGGGATTCCCCTTTTATAAACACTTGCAGTATATCCAACAATATCAGTGATTACACCACCTCCGAATCCTATAAGCAGGCAATCCTTGTCAGCTTCAAATTCCAGAAGTTGTTGAATTATATGATCTATGGATAATTGTGTTTTAAATTCTTCCCCGGCTCCGGTCACAATCACCAGTTTGCCTTTAAAATATTGCTCGTATAAACGAAATAAGTTTTCATCCGTTACATAAATCAATCTTCTTTCAGAAAACTTTTCAGTAATTTTTTTCCAGTCTGCGTCAAAATAACATATAAGCCGTGAGGTTGAAAATTCAAATTCAAAGATATTTTCAATGTTGTCAATCATTCATAATTTTTGTCTGGTGATGAATACTTTCAATATGTACAGCATCAAAATATCGGATAATAAATTCCTTACTCAAACCCAGTTGAAGCATTTTATCCAATGCACGCTGACGTATCTCATTCCATCTGGCAGTTTGTAAAATAGTAATATTATTTTCTTTTTTATACATACCAATCTTATCAGCAATTTTCATTCTATCACTAAGAAGAATTAATAATTCATCATCTAGTTCATCTATTTGTCCACGTAGTTGCATTAATGCACTGATTACTTCTTTGTTAGTAATTTCTTCTGTTCTCCAGATAAGACTATTGATAAGTTTCAAATAATTTTTCGGTGTTACCTGTTGCTTCGCATCACTCCAGGCATTATCGGGATCAATATGGCTTTCGATCATAAGGCCATTATAATCAAGGTCAATACTTTTTTGTGCAACGTATTGTAATAGTTCCCTGTTTCCACAGATGTGACTTGGGTCACAAATCATTGGCAAAATCGGGAAACGTCGTTTCATTTCTATTGCCAGATGCCACATAGGCGGATTCCTGTATTTTGTATTTCCATAAGAAGAAAATCCGCGATGTATCAGTGCCAGAGAACCCACTCCGGCTTTTTCCAC
The DNA here is from genome assembly GCA_031411115.1 of Bacteroidota bacterium. GTDB lineage: Bacteria > Bacteroidota > Bacteroidia > Chitinophagales > Chitinophagaceae > Ferruginibacter. The sequence goes on along the minus strand of JANOAO010000002.1, from coordinate 73,230 downwards.
CCTTTCTACAGCTCCAGCCCAAAGATCAATATCAGGATTAATCGGATTCTTAATAAAAACCGGAATTGCAGTTCCACGTAAAGCATCAGCAATTTCCTGCACGCTGAAAGGATTAACGGTTGTTCGGGCACCTATCCAAATGGCATCAATATTATGTTTAAGAGATTCTTCCACGTGTTTTGAAGTAGCAACTTCCACCATAACCGGAATTCCTGCTGCTACACCAGCATCTTTGAGCCATGTTAAACCCGGCGTCCCTACTCCTTCAAACATGCCCGGACGAGTTCTGGGTTTCCAGATTCCGGCACGAATGAAATCAATTTTTTGAGTTTTAGAAAGCTGCTGAAAAGTTTGATGAACCTGGGCTTCTGTTTCTGCACTGCAGGGTCCGCTGATAAGCAGTGGTTTTTTTCCTATAAGATCAGCATTGAACACAAACATCTCTATTTTTATATAAAAGTACTACAACATGCCGCAAAAAGAATAGCCACCCCTAAGGATGGCTATTATGATTTTCGAAAGCAATTAGTTTCGATAAGTACCAGATTATTTTTTAGTTGTATCTGCAGACATTTTGTTGATAGTGTCTGTAGTAGTAGTTGTAGTAGTTACAACAGTAGCTGTATCAGCAGCTGGCATTTCTGGAGTAGTTACAACAGTAGTTGTATCTTTTGTTGTTTCTTCAGTTTTTTCACCATCGTTACAAGCTGTGAAAGATGCAGCGATCATTGCAATTGCTAAGAACTTTTTCATTTGTTTTGTTTTAATTTAAATTATAATTTGATATTAATACCGCAAACGAAAAAAAGTAACCCTCCATTATCAAATAATTTCAAGAAAAATAATAACATGTTGACAATCTATTAATTAATTTATATTTTTACATTTTAATTTTGTTCAACGTTATTTCTTCTATAATAGTTCAGATTTGAATGATCTGATGTAAAATCTTTTCACTTTTTTTGGGTTACAATTCCGCAATAATTGTATTAATACGTATAACAGGTGAACACAATCCAGGAAACCGAACTAATATCAGCTCTTGCAAGGGAGGAAAAAAGCGCTATAGAAAGGATTTATCGTGAAAACTATGCCATGGTTCACACTATGGTTTTACAGAATAACGGTAACTCTGATGATGCTGCAGATATTTTTCAGGAAACGATGATCGTTCTTTTTGAAAAATCCAAGCAGGAAGGATTTGAATTGAGATGCCAGTTGAAGACATTTATTTATTCAATTTGCCGCCGTTTATGGCTAAAAAAGTTGCAGGCTTCAAACCGGATTAGTAGTTCTTTGGAAAATACAGAAGACCTTGTTTTTGTGGAAGATGATATTGAAATGCATGAAAACAAACAAAAGGACTTTCATTTGATGGAGCAATCCATGCAAAAAGTTGGAGAGCCATGCAAAAGTTTACTGGAAGCATATTATATCCACAAGAAACAAATGCAAGCTATAGCTACAGAATTTGGATATACGAATGCTGATAATGCAAAAACACAGAAATATAAATGCCTTGTGCGATTGAAAAAACTGTTTTTTGCCCAATATAAAAATTTATAATGGAAGACACTTTACTTATAGATGCCGCAGAAAGATTTGCAAAAGGCGAAATGTCTGCAGAAGAAAAAACTTTTTTTGAAGAGATCAGAAAGAACAACCCTGATGTAGATCAGTTGGTAGTGGAACAGATCTTTTTCTTAAATGAATTACATCGTTATGCTGACCAGAAAAATTTCCGTCATGCCTTGCATGAAGTGGAATCCACATTGGTTAACGAAGGTTTTATTACCAGAAGTACCAAGCCTAACGGAGGTAAAGTCCTTCAATTTTGGACGCGTTACAAGAAAACAATTTCCGTTGCAGCTTCCATCGCTGGTATTGTTTCCCTTTTTATTGCAAGCATTATCTCAGCAGTCTCTTCTGATGAAAAGACAAACATTAAACCCTTAGTTGATAAATTAAATCAACTGGAATCTAAAACGCGTCAAAATGAAAATAAAGTAAATCAATTGGCAGCCGCTTCTAATATGCCTGTTGTACCGGTAAAACCGAGATTGGATGCCAAATTCCGAGCTACAGGTTTTGTTATTGATGCTAGTAATAATTTTATTGTTACTAATGCCCACGTTGTGAAAGAAGCCCATCACCAGCTCATCATTGAAAATATAAAAGGAGAACAATATAATGCAGAGGCAGTATTTGTAGATCCGGTAAGTGATCTTGCTATTTTAAAAGTAACGGATAAGGAATTTAAAAAGCTTCCACCTATGCCGTACAGCATTCGTAAAAATAATGCGGATCTTGGCGAACAGGTTTTCACGCTGGGTTATCCTAAACAAGAAGTTGTATACGGAGAAGGTTATATCAGCGCCAGAAATGGTTACATGCTGGATACAATATATTTTCAGATGAGTACTTCGGCCAACGAAGGAAACAGTGGCTCCCCTGTTATCAATAAGAAAGGCGAGCTATTAGGTATTATCACCAGTATGGAAACCAATGCGGAAGGTGTAGTATTTGCATTGAAATCATCTAATATCTATAAAGCGATTGAAGAAGTAAATAAACTTAAAACATACCCTACCATCAAATTTTTAAATACTAACAGTTCCATTAAAAATCTGCCACGTGAAATTCAGATTAAGCGTTTGCAGGATTATGTGTTCATGATAAAAGGAAATTAATAATCTTATCATAAAAAAAAGGGGAATTGATTTCCCCTTTTTTTTTATGATATTTTTTCCAGATCCCAGAGTGATTCCGGATAAAATTTATCATTAATTAATTTATCAAGGCTGGCTTTAACTGCAGGAGCATCTTCCTTATAAGTAACACCAAACCATTGGGCTGAAGTAGGAATTACAATAATTTCTCCTTTTCCATCTTTAATGAAATGATCTGCAATGATGGGAATAAAAAACTCTGCTTTGATGTTGTCTTTATTCGTTTGAACGAATTCAGAAAACAATGTTTCCATCGTATTAAAAATAGAGGGATGAAAACACCAGAAGTTCATAGATACGCTGGATTGAGCATCAACCTCATGTTTTAATCCGTTTTCTTCATACATCACTTTTCCATTTTCAGCGTAAATATTTGTTCTTTCATTAATGCTTATCAAATGATGATTTGCATCTACCTCACAAACTCCCCGGCTTACAGTACCATGATCACTCAAAGTTTTATTCAGTTGATACCCTATGATCGCTGCAGTTTTTTCAGTACAGCCATTCTTCAAAAATTCAGCTGCTTTTTTAAAAGCATCTGTTCCATAAAAATCATCTGCATTAATTACAGCAAAAGGTTCTTTAATCATATCACGTGCGCATAAAACGGCGTGTCCAGTTCCCCAGGGCTTTGTTCTGCCTTCAGGAATATTGGAAGGATCAACAAAACTGTCCATTTCCTGGTAAACGTATTCAACAGCAATTCTGTCTTTTAATTTTTCATTGAATCGTGCTTTAAAATTTTCAGCAAAATCTTTGCGGATTATAAAAACTACTTTTCCAAATCCTGCTCTGATCGCATCATAAATAGAGTAATCCATGATCGTTTCACCGTCAGGTCCAAACCCTTCGGTCTGCTTCATACTTCCATATCTGCTCGCCATTCCCGCAGCCAGGATTAACAATGTTGGTTGCATATTAAAAATAAATTGTTTGAATAATAATAACTTGCCTGCAAAAGTAATGCAATTGTTTTCTTATGGCTCAAATTGACTTAACCTCACCGGTGAACAAACTAAGCCATCCTACTTTTTCAGAAAAAGAAGTTTCGGTGTTTATGATCCGTTTAGATCAGATCCATCCACTTATCTCAGGCAACAAATTGTACAAGCTTCATTATTATCTGGAGCAATGCCTTCAAATGGAAAAACCTTCACTCATAACTTTTGGAGGACCCTTTTCCAATCATCTTGCGGCATGTGCTTTTGCTGCTCAACTATATCATATTTCGGCAACAGGAATTGTAAGAGGTGAAAGACAGGAAACCTTATCACCTACGCTTCAATTTAGTGTGCAATGTGGCATGGAGTTACAATTTGTTTCTCGTGCAGAATATACAAATGTCAGATATTCATTTGATCATATTTCTTCCATTGTTATTCCGGAGGGAGGATTTCACAAAACAGGCGTAAAAGGTGCATCGCTGATTGTGGACCAGATACAATATTTGAAACCATCGCATATCATCACTCCTGTGGGAAGTGCAACTACCCTAGCAGGATTATTATCAAAAAACGTTAAATCAAAAATAATTGCAGTTCCGGCACTTAAAAATATGACTGACATCCCGCAGCGATTATCTTATTTGGATGTAAATAATTTACCGCACGATATATGGAACAATTTTCATTTCGGTGGCTTTGGAAAACATACAACCGAATTAATTTCATTTATGAATGAATTTTATAAAGAACATCTTATCCCGCTTGATTTTGTATATACCGCTAAAATGATGTATGGTGTTTTGCATAAGATCCAGCACAATTATTTTGAAAAAGGAAGCATCTTAGCCTGCCTTCACACCGGCGGCCTGCAAGGAAATTCTTCTATTCGTGATCAATTAATATTTGATGTTTAACATCGCTTTATATTTGCAACTTCTGAGCAATAAAATCACCTGCTTATATTTGAACAGACTTCCATTGAATGAAAAAAATTATTTCCATTTTATCTTTTTTGATTTTCGCAAAATCGGCTTTTACACAGGACACATTGCCAAAGATCACAGTTAAGAATATGAGTGGAAGGATTATAGTCAGTTGGATGAATAATTATACATTACCGATCGCAAATATCAATATCCAGCGTTCTTACGACAGTTTAAAAAATTATACAACTATAGGATCTGTTCTCAACCCTCAGAATGTTGAAAACGGATATACCGATATCAATCCGCCTTATACTAAAATGTATTACCGCGTTTTCGTTGGATTTGAAGGAGGAACTTATGTTATCACTTCGCCTGTTCGCCCGGTAAAGGTTATCCCACCTCCAGTGGAGATAAAAGAAGATTCTGTCCAGTTAACACCTGATACATATATTTCAGGTGCCGATTCTAGCAAAATAAAAACAACTGTTGAACCGATTAAACCACCTTCAAAAAATCCAGTTAAGCCTGCAAATCCTCAGATTTTAATTCCGACTACACCACCTCCTCCACCCAAACCTGTGATCACTTATCCCAGCCAGAAGATATTTACTTCACGCAATCAGGACGTAGTGATTTATTTACCGAATGCAGATTCAAAAAATTATCTCGTTAAATTTTATAATGAAGAGAACAAAGAAATTTTTCAGCTTACAAAGCTTACAGAAAAATATCTGATACTGGAAAAAGTAAATTTTACACATTCAGGCTGGTTCCATTTTGAATTGTTTGAAGATGGAGAACTTATTGAAAAAAATAAATTTTATATACCAAAAGATTCAAAAAAGAACGGAGAGAAAAGTCCACGATAATCAGGTTAGCTCAACCCCGAAAACTATTTCAAAATTTTTCCTGATCTTATTTTTTACTTCCTCATAATGCAGTTGGTGTCCAACTTCTTTTTCTATTGAAGTGACCTGTTTATTAACGATCCCACAGGGAATGATATGATTAAAATAACTAAGATCCGTATTTACATTTAATGCAAAACCATGCATCGTAATCCACCGGCTGCAACGTACACCTATTGCACAAATTTTTCTTTCCTTTCCTTTGATACCCGGAGCGATCCATACACCGGTTTCACCTGCACTTCTTTCTCCCTTTATACCATATTCAGCGATCGTTAGAATGATCACTTCCTCAATATTGCGAAGATATTTTCCGATGTCTGTATAAAATTTCTCAAGGTCTAAGATCGGATAACCCACTATTTGTTGCAAACCATGAAACGTAATATCACCACCCCGGTTGGTTTTATAAAACTCAATATTTTTTTGAACCCTTTCATCATTACTGATCAGCACATTTGCCATATCACCGCTTTTACCTAAAGTATAAACGGACGGATGTTCGCATAATAAAAAATAATGTTTAGTTGCAATATTTTTTTCTTGGGATGAAATGCGTGCAGCCGTTTTGACCGCTACATTTTCCAAAAGCAGTTTTTCCTGGTAATCCCATGCTGATTTATAATCAATAATTCCTAAATCTTCAAATATCACCGGTTGCTTATCCACTCCATTGTTTTAATTTGCAAACTTAATTAAAATGCACTGCAAGCAGTGAGGTTGTATGGATGATTTGAATACAGAAGAAATTTCTGACTCCGAAGTATTATATGAACGTTTATCGCTGGTGATTGACAAAGGACAGATTCCTTTGCGGATAGATAAATTTTTAATGACGCGTATTGAACATGCCACGCGAAACAAAATTCAAACGGCTATTGAAGACGGGATGGTGCTGGTAAATGATAAGCCTATCAAAAGCAACTATAAAGTTCGTCCTGCCGACCGCATCATTATTTTTGATAATAACATCCCTGAATCATCTGAAATCATTCCACAAAATATTCCTTTAGATATTGTGTATGAAGATGATTACCTGTTCATCATTAATAAACCGGTAGGCATGGTTGTGCATCCGGGCTGTGGCAACCCCAGTAATACATTGGTAAATGCTGTGGCATACTACCTCGAACAAAGTAACCAGCCTATTGATGAAAATGATCTGCCGCGCTTAGGACTTGTACATCGTATTGATAAAAATACAAGTGGGCTTTTGGTGGTGGCAAAGCGGCAAAGTGTAATGAGCAACCTTGCAAAACAATTTGCGGATCATACCGTTTACAGAAGATACAAAGCATTGGTATGGGGAGATTTTGATAAAGAGTCCGGAACTATCATAGCACACGTTGGCAGGCATTTACGTCATCGAAAATTATTCACCACTTATCCTGACGGAGATCATGGAAAAGAAGCGATCACGCATTACAAATTGCTGGAAAGATTTAATTACGTTTCACTGGTAGAATGCCGTCTCGAAACAGGCCGTACTCACCAGATACGTGTTCATATGCAGATGATTGGTCATCCTTTATTTAGTGATGATACCTATGGTGGCGACAGAATTGTAAAAGGAACTATTTATACCAAATACAAACAATTTGTGGAAAATTGTTTTCATTTATGCAAAAGGCAGGCTTTACATGCTGCTGAATTAGGATTTACACATCCTGTTACAGGTGAGGTTATGTTATTTACATCAAATCTTCCTGAAGATATGCAAAGCGTTATTGAAAAGTGGAGAGGTTATTCTAAACATAAGTCGGAATAATTATAATTTTTTCAATTATGAGTTATTGATTTATTCAGTTTTTCGTTGGATGGAATTTTCAATTTAATATAAAATAGAATTCTGCCGTTTCATTAAAAATTCAACATTTATAATTTATAATAGTTCAAGTTTTGGTTCTAAATTTGAATTAATCAAACAAAATTTTATGGATCTGCATCATCAGATCACTTATTTATTCTTATTGGCTTTACCCATTGCCTGTATAGCCTGGACGGTTACACATGAGGAAGTTTTCCGTGAACCACGGGAATTTTGTGTAAAAAAATCAACATCATGCTCAAAACTGCTGTCACGTAAATTTTTCTATCTTTTTACCTGCGAATATTGTTTCAGCCATTATATCACGGTCATTATTCTGATCATTACTAAATACACCTTGTTATTTACTGACTGGCGTGGTTATCTTATCAGCGGGTTTTCTTTAGTTTGGATCGCCAATATTTATATGAGCCTGTTTGGTTTTATAAGAGTGGGCATGAAAAAAGAAAAGCTGGAAGCCAAGATCAAGGAAACAGTATTAGAGGAAACGAAGAATAACAATACAGTTAATGAAAGTCGCTGATTGTTGCAGTAAAAACTCCGCGCTCCCTTTTTTTGGTAACGGCCTTCCAGTTTCCATGATACCTGATTACAGCTGGAACGGTAAGGCCTTTAAAATTTGTCATAATCACTTCCATCTGTACTTTAAAATTATAAAAAGCGGCATTATAACTTAGAGAATAATTTCTGGCCACTACTTCAAAAGTAGAATCGTTGAACCAAGTATTCATTTCATCTATTACCACGCGATCTTCATTACCGGGTTTTACTTTTTGTCTCAATATGTAGCAATTTATGTTATTATAATTTTCATAGTCTATACGCATATCATAGGCATCTGCGAGATCTTCATTAAATATTTCGGTTTTCTTTCCCATGAAAGGAATGCCGCTGATCTTTCTTCCGGGATTAAAAAATAACATTTTCAACTGTTCCTTATGTTTTTCCATTCCGGATTTTCCAGAGGTAGAAAAATCATGACCCGCAACAATATTGTTTTCACCACATACTTTTCCTTTTGTGAAAAAAAGTGAGGCATACATGTTTGCTGTATAATAATTGAAATTCCTGTTTTCATCATACATATCTCCCGTTACTTGTTCCTCTAAAACCTGCATGGTACGGCAACTGTCTTTTCGATTTTGATTGGAACGGCTGTGTAGTGTAGCACGGGAGCTTCCGTTTTTATTGAGCATGCGGATATCGTTGATGGAAGTAAAAGAAAGTATCCGGAGATTTCGGAAAGCTTTATAAAAACTAGTATCAACTTTTACGCGACTTATAAATGCAGGAACATTTAATTTATTGTCCAGAACAATATTGGATAGCGTGATCACATTCTTACCATTAGCAAAAACAGAGTCAGCAATTTGAGCTTTACACCACACTAAAAGAAAAGAAAAAAATATGGTGTACAATATTTTCAAAACAATTATTTTGGAAACAACATGCGGTAATCAACGTGAACTTTCCCTTTCGAAATATCTTCCAGTTTTCTTTTTAGCAAAGTACGTTTCAAGGGTTTGATGTGATCAATAAATAATTTACCATCTGTATGATCATATTCATGCAGAATAACACGGGCAGTTATTCCATTGAAAGTTTTTGTGATCGCTTTAAAATTCTCATCCACATAACTAATTGTTACGCTTTCAGCCCTGCTGATATCTTCCCTTATTTTTGGTATACTTAAACAGCCTTCATTATAATTCCATGGCTTTCCGTCGAGAGACTGAACATGAGCGTTGATAAAAACGCCTTTGTAGCCGGGTTCATCAGGGTAAGTTCCTATCTCATCTTCATCCATATTAGTAAATATCTGTTCACTGTCAATTACAAATAAACGGATCGGTCTGTTAATTTGAGGAGCCGCTAAACCCACACCATTACTGTTATACATGGTCTCCCACATATCCTGTAATAATTCATTTAAATTGGGATAATCCGCAGAAATATCTTCACAAATTTTTCTCAGAACGGGAGACCCATATGCAACAATAGGAAGTATCATATCAGGTGCAAATATACTAGCTTTTACTTTGCAGGTATTCCTGCAGGATAATGGTAGCAGCAATTTCGTCTACATTTTTTTTATCACGGCGATCCTTTTTTTTCATTCCCATTTCAATCATCGCATTTTTTGCCATTTTTGAAGTATAACGTTCATCTACTTCCGTGACCTTTACAATTGGAAATGTTTTTCTGATTCTTTCAATTGCTTTCAAAGCCGGTTTCGTTCCATGGGTTTCAGATTCATCCCAGTTGGTTGGAACTCCTATAACAATCTCCTCCACATCTTCTGAAGCCAGGTATTTTTTTAAGAAGGTGATCATATCTTCTGAATCAACTGTTGTTAAACCGGTAGCTATGATTTGCAAAGGATCCGTAACAGCAATGCCTGTACGTTTTTTTCCGTAATCTATAGCAATGATTCTTGCCATTAATGATGGATAAATAAATCGAGTAAAACAAATACGGCAAAAACAACTGATGCAATGCCATTGGCCGTCATAAATGCAATATTCACCTTTCGGAGGTCATCGGGCTTTACAATGGAATGCTGGTAAAATAACATACCTGTAAAAATAGCAACACCTATCCAATATAACCAGCCATATCCTGCAATTAAACCTGCAGCAATGATGAACAAAGCAGAGAATAAATGTATCCATTCAGATACTCTGAGTGCACCTTTTTTGCCGAAGTAAACCGGTATAGAATTAAGATTATGGGAACGGTCGAACTCTTCATCCTGCAATGCATAAATGATATCAAAACCACTCACCCAAAACATTACTGCGAAAGAAAACATTAAGGGGATGACTGAAAATTTTCCGGTAACTGCAAGATAAGCACCTATAGGCGCAAGACTCAATCCTATACCTAAAATAATATGACAAAGCGAAGTAATTCGTTTTGTATAACTATAAAATAAAACTACAAATAATGCAACCGGACTTAAAAAAAAACAAATGGTATTAATGAAAAAAGTTGCAGAAATGAATAACACACAATTTATGATGGTGAAAAGGAGCGCTCTTTTTTCGGAGATAATTCCAGCAGGAATTTCACGAATGGCAGTTCTGGGATTTTGAGCATCAATATGCCTGTCGAGATAACGGTTAAAAGCCATGGCTGCACTCCGGGCAAAAACCATACAGGCAATTACGAGTGCTAATTTAAAATACAATTCCTTATTACTAATATCTGTTGAGAGGTAGCCAATAAAAAAACCGATCAGTGCAAAGGGCATCGCAAAAATGGTATGCGAAAATTTTACAAGCGATAAATAGTTTTTTATTCCACTCATACTTTCTCTTGCTTTTTAAACATACGTGTTCTGATGATCTCCCACAGAACAACGCCGGCAGCTACAGAAATGTTTAAAGAATGTTTCATACCTAACTGCGGTATTTCGATGCAACCTTGGCAAAGCGGAAGCGTTGATTCTTCCACACCGGTAACTTCATTACCAAATACTACCGCAATTTTCTCTTCATCAACAAATTCTGTCGTTTCCAGTGATATGCTACCAATAACCTGTTCAACCGCATACACTGCGAAACCGTTTTGTTTCAGTTCAGATATAGCTTCTGCTGTAGTTTTAAAATATTTCCACGAAACGGAATCCTCCGCTCCAAGCGCTGTTTTTTTAATTTCTTTATGAGGAGGAACAGCCGTATAGCCAATGATGTACACAGCTTCCAACAGAAAAGCATCAGCCGTACGGAAAAGGCTACCTACATTATGTGCACTGCGTACATTTTCTAAAATCGCAATAACAGGTGTTTTCTCAGCTCTTTTAAACTGTTCTACCGTTTTGCGGTTCAACGCATCCATACTCAGTTTCTGCATGCCGCAAAGGTAATTAGGAAATATATTTTAGGGATCATACTGACTGTTTTTCCAGCATCATTTTCGATTCTGTTCGTGCTTCACTAAACCATTTGGCAGCCTGCACAAAATGAACAAAAATAGGATGAGGGTTCTCCACCGTACTTTTTAATTCAGGATGATATTGAACACCAATAAAAAACGGATGATTTTTTAATTCCACAATTTCTACCAGACTCTGATTTGGATTTTTTCCACTGGGATATAAACCTGCATTCTCAAATTGAGAGAGATAAGTATTGTTGAATTCCCAGCGGTGACGATGTCTTTCGCTGATCGTTTCAGTACCATAAATTTTATATGCCAGTGAACCTTTCTCCAAAGTACATGGATAAGCGCCCAAACGCATGGTTCCGCCTTTCTTTTTCACTTTTTTCTGTTCTTCCATTAAGGCAATTACGGGATGTGTTGTTGCAGCATCCATTTCTGTTGAATTAGCACCATGCAAATGCAATACATTTCTTGCATATTCGATCACGGCCATTTGCATACCCAGGCAAATTCCAAAGAAGGGTAAATTATTTTCACGAGCATATTTAACTGCGGTAATCTTTCCTTCCACACCTCTTGATCCAAAACCCGGTGCTACCAATAAACCATCGAGGTCTTTAAATTTTTCTGAAACATTTGCTTCCGTAATAAATTCGCTGTGCACATTTACGATCTGCACTTTTACCTGATTCATAGCTCCTGCATGAATGAATGCTTCCAGAATGGATTTATAAGCATCCTGCAGTTCTATGTATTTTCCGATGAGACCAATCGTTACACGACTTTTCGGATAATTCAGTTTATCCAGAAACCCTCTCCATTTTGTAAGTTCAGGTGCTGCATATCCATTGATCTGCAATTTTTTCAACACGATAATATCCAGTCCTTCCTGCAACATCTTTAACGGCACTTCATAAATGGTTCCCGCATCCATGGCTTCTATAACAGCATTTGGTTTTACATTACAAAACAAAGCGATCTTTCTTTTGATCTCATCATTGAGCGGATGTTCGGTTCTGCATACGATTACATTCGGATGCACACCTTCCTGGCTTAATAAACGAACACTGTGTTGTGTGGGCTTTGTTTTTAATTCCTTGGCGGCTTTTAAATATGGAACGAGTGTAAGATGTACCACCATACAATCTTCTTCGGGCATTTCCCATTGCAATTGCCGAACTGCTTCCACAAAAGGAAGACTTTCAATATCACCTACCGTTCCGCCCAATTCTGTTATAACAATATCATATTTATCAGACTGGCCGAGTAATAACATGCGGCGTTTAATTTCATCTGTGATATGCGGAATAACCTGTACTGTTTTTCCTAAATACTGCCCTTCTCTTTCTTTATTTATGACCGTCTGGTAAATACTGCCGGTGGTAACATTATTAGCCTGTGAAGTAGGAATATTTAGGAAACGCTCGTAATGGCCAAGATCGAGATCCGTTTCTGCTCCATCATCCGTAACATAACATTCGCCATGTTCATAAGGATTTAAAGTACCCGGATCAATATTGATATACGGATCAAATTTCTGAATGGTAACTTTCAAACCTCTGCTCTGCAGCAGCTTTGCCAGTGATGCAGCAATAATTCCTTTTCCTAATGATGAAGTAACACCGCCGGTTACAAAAATATATTTAGCCATAATGTAGGTTTCTATGATAAATTATTTTTCAGCAGCCTTGAATAAAAAAGTACACATATATCCGTTATATGATATTTTTAAGCAACAGAAAATAGCTGATTGAAACTGATGACCAGCGGAATTGATCAGGTTTTAAATCCGAGAGGTCGTGTAAAGATAAACTGTTTATTCGGGGTCATGAAATTTGATACCGTTTTTATGAAATTTATTCAAAAGATTTTTGAAAATTGAAAATTCAAAGCTGAGCAATGTACTTACGTTCAATTACATACGCCCGATTGAAACGGAAAGCCCGCAACTGCGGCTTGAAGTGGAAAGCGGGACTGATGCCGAATAATGAGAAGGAGCCCGCGTTCTAAAAATGTATAAGATTCTGAAATTTTGAATAATTAAAATTACGTTATAAGTCCAATTTCTGCACTCATCGCGTCTGTCAAAGCATGCTCATATATATGTTTCCAACTTTTTATATTTCCCCATGTTTCTCCATCCACCACAATTTCTCCGGAAGTTACCGCGCCAATCTTTTCGCATTCAATACCAGTATCTTTTATCACAGACATAAATTGCGGGATATTTTGCAACTGAACCGAAACTACCACACGTCCCTGAGCTTCTCCAAACCAAAAAGCATCTTTACGCATGTCGTCATAAAAGCCGATCAAATCAAAACCAAGGTTTCTGACGAATCCACTCTCCATTAATGTAACCATCAAACCACCTTCGCTGATATCATGTGCGGATGATAATAATTTATGGATATTTAAAATTTTGATAAGCTGGTGTAAAGCCAGTTCTTCTTCCATATCAAAATAAGGTGCAGGACTAAATGCTACCTGATGAATTTTATGCAAATATTCCGAGGAGGCGATATCATTTACCAGTTTTCCTACAATAAAAATTTCATCGCCTGAATTTCTAAAATCAAGTGTTATTTTCTGATCTATATTTTCTAAAAGCCCCACCATTCCGATGGTTGGTGTGGGATAAACCGGGCCGTCAGGTGACTGATTATAAAAACTAACGTTTCCGCCAGTTACCGGGGTATCAAATTTCCGGCATGCCTCTCCCATCCCTTCGATGGCTTTTACAAATTGATAATACACTTCCGGATCATAGGGATTGCCGAAGTTGAGACAATTGGTTACACCCAGCGGTTCACCTCCGCTACAAACGATGTTACGTGCAGCCTCTGCCACAGCAATCATTGTTCCTTTGTATGGATCTGCATAAACGTAACGGCTGTTGCAATCAGTTGTAAGTGCAAGGGCTTTGTCCGTAGGTTTTGCAAGAACTATGGCTGCATCAGATGGAGCATTTGTATTTAAATTTCCTGTACCCACCATACTGTCATATTGTTCAAATATCCATCTCTTGCTGGCGATGTTAGGCAGTTGGATAATCTTTTCTGCGGTAGTCTTTAAATCAATCACATCAGGAATTGTATCAACATTAAAATCTTTTATGTTTTTAAAATAGGCTGGTTCTTTAAATGATCTTTCATATACCGGAGCACCGCCACCCAATACTAATTCATGTGCAGGCAATTCAGCTACTTTTTCCTGATGCATGTAGAAGTGCAGCAATCCGTCACCCGTTACTTCACCAATTTCACTGCAGGGAAGATCCCAACTTTCAAAGACGTCTAATATTTCTTTTTCACGGCCTTTTTCTGCCACCAGTAACATACGTTCCTGACTTTCGCTTAATAACAATTCCCAGGCTTTAATATTTGTTTGTCTCACAGGCACTTTATCTAAATGTATGATCATGCCGGATTCTCCTTTCGCACTCATTTCAGCAGTGGAACAAATGATACCTGCGGCGCCCATGTCCTGCATACCAACAACTGCACCTGTTTGAATTACTTCAAGACAAGCTTCCAGTAATTTTTTTTCCTGAAACGGATCTCCTACCTGAACGGCCGGAAGATCTTCAACACTGTCTTTGGTAAGTTCAGCACTTGCAAAAGAGGCACCACCAATTCCATCTTTTCCCGTGGCACTTCCTACAAAAAAAACCGGATTGCCAATACCATGTGCGATTGCTGAAATGGTTTCTCCTTTTTTAACAATGCCAACGCTCATGGCGTTCACCAATGGATTAGTATGATAGCAATCTTCAAAATAAGTTTCACCTCCTACCGTAGGAACTCCGAAACAATTGCCGTAATGTCCTATTCCATGAACTACGCCGGCCAGCAAATGCCTCGTTTTAGCAGCAGAAATATTTCCAAAGCGAAGGGAATTTAAGGATGCGATTGGTCTTGCACCCATGGTAAAAATATCACGATTGATTCCGCCAACTCCGGTCGCAGCACCCTGAAAAGGTTCTAGTGCAGAAGGATGATTATGCGATTCAATTTTAAACACTACACCATAACCATCGCCAATATCCATTAGTCCGGCATTTTCTTCACCGGCCTTTACCAGCATTTTTTTCCCGTCGCGTGGCAAAGTTTTTAACCAGCGGATTGAATTTTTATAACTACAGTGTTCACTCCACATGCCACTGAATGCACACAGTTCGGTAAAGTTGGGTGTGCGGCCCAGTTTTAATTTTATCTGTTCGAATTCTTCGGGCGTAATGCGTAAGCTGGTGGCTGTTTCTGCTGTTATTTCCATGATGAAAGTTGAATCATCACAAATGTACTAACACACATTGGATACCTGAACGCTGAAATATTTTAACTAACTTTCGCACTCAAACAAGGATGTTGCATTATCTGCTTTTCTTTATTTATTTTTTGTTGCTGGTGTGGGTTTTACGAAAAAATGCCATTGTAAAAACAAGTGGTTTCTCCCATATTACCTTATTGTTATTATTTATTGTAAAAATATCTGCAGGGATCGCCATCGGTTGGATATCGGCTGAATATTATGGGCAAGGAAATGATTACTGGACATTGCACCGGGAAGGGCTTTTAGAATATGATCTGCTGATACATCATCCGATTAAATTCGTAACCAGC
The DNA here is from genome assembly GCA_031411115.1 of Bacteroidota bacterium. Lineage (GTDB taxonomy): Bacteria > Bacteroidota > Bacteroidia > Chitinophagales > Chitinophagaceae > Ferruginibacter. The sequence continues at coordinate 57,385 of JANOAO010000002.1, read as the reverse complement.
ATTTTTGATTCGCCCTACGATAATAAATACGGGGGATTTTTTGATGCTGTAGGTTCTTACTGGAATGACCTTAAAAATAATATTATAATAAAGATCCTTGCGGCTTTAAATATTTTGAGCCGAGGCAATTTTTACATCAACAGTTTATTTCTGAATGCTTTTAGTTTTTTAGGAACCCTAGCATTAGCGACTTTATTTTACCGTATTTCAAAAAGCAAACTTGCTTCACTGGCCGCGTGTTTTTGCATTCCGTCGGCACTGTATTTCTCATCTGGAATTCATAAAGACTTATTCGTTTTTACCCTGCTGGGATTTTTTCTGTATGCCTTATATAATCTGATTGAAAATTTTCAAAATAAAAAACAATGGATACTGCTTTTTATCAGTATGCTGCTATTGCTGATTATGCGGAATATTGTTTTGCTTTTGCTAATTCCTTCACTGATCTTTTTATATTTCAGATACCGTTGCTTTAATAATCTGAAATCTTTATTGAGCACATTTGCCATTTGCCTTCTGTCTTTATTTTTTTTACATTTTACGTCAGCGGATCCACTGAAGATGATTGCACAGAGGCAACACGATTTTTTTGATTTGCCGGTAGCTTCTTCGCAAATGCCCTTAACCAAACTGGAACCGCATGTACAAAGTTTTATAAATGTTCTTCCGGAAGCAGCTAACCATGCTTTCCTTCGTCCCTATGTGTGGGAATATCCTGGTCATTTTTTAATAATCCCGGCCATTGAGTGGTTTTGCATACTTGTTTTTATTTTTATTTTCTTTTTACGCAATAAACTTCCATCTATAGCTCCATTTTATGTTGCTTCCATCATTTTTGCATTCTTGATCATTTTAGTTGCGGGATTTATTGTTCCTAATTCCGGATCGCTGATTCGTTACAGAAGTCTGTATTTACCCTATTTAGTTGCACCCTTTTTATTGATATGGTTGGGCAAAAACAGGATTACAAAATAACATATTAATATTTTAAATATATATTATATTTTCTGAGTAAACTCGGTTTATTTATATTTCATTAAAAAATATTTTATTTATTTTGAACTAAATAGCTTTTTTTTGCTACAAACTTTGATTAAATGAATCATTTAAGATTTACTGCAATTGATAATCTCACTAACATTTCGTCTTTTGAAGATAAGCCAACTCCCAGGGTTACGGATGTTTTTGGTGAAAATGTTTTTACACTTCAGATTGCGAGGCATTATTTAAGTGATGATGCATTTAAAAGTTTACTGGCTTCCACACGTGGGGGAAAAAAGATTGACCGTGCTATGGGTAATCAGATTGCAAATGGAATGAGAGCATGGGCAGAAAGTAAACAAGTCACGCATTTTACGCATTGGTTTCAGCCTTTAACCGGGCTTTCTGCCGAAAAGCATGATTCTTTTTTCACATTAAAAGGTGATGGAACGCCTATAGAAGAGTTTGAAGGTGCTGCATTGATTCAGCAGGAACCTGACGCTTCTTCCTTTCCAAGTGGTGGCTTAAGGGCAACTTTTGAAGCACGCGGTTACACGGCATGGGATCCATCTTCTCCGGCATTTATCATGGAAACCGGCCAGGGAAAAACTTTATGCATTCCTACCATCTTCGTTTCATATACCGGAGAATCATTAGATACCAAAACACCTTTACTAAAAGCATTGGTTGCCTTAGATAAGGCTGCTGTTGATGTTTGCCAGTATTTTGATAAAAACGTTTCACGAGTTACAGCCACTTTAGGCTGGGAACAGGAATATTTTGTAATAGATGCTGGTTTGGCCAATGCACGCCCTGATCTTTTATTAACGGGAAGAACTGTATACGGTCATGCGCCTGCAAAAGGGCAACAACTGGATGATCATTATTTTGGTGCCATCCCTGAGCGGGTTTATGCATTCATGCGTGATTTTGAAAATGAATCTTATCGTTTAGGTATTCCTTTGAGGACACGACATAACGAAGTAGCCCCTGCCCAGTTCGAGTGTGCACCTATTTTTGAAGAAACCAATCTTGCGGTTGATCATAATACGCTATTAATGGATATTATGACCAGAGTGGCTAAACGTCACAACCTGGTAGTATTGCTGCATGAGAAGCCATTTGCGGGTATTAATGGAAGTGGTAAACACAATAACTGGAGCATGAGCACAGATACAGGTGTTAATTTGCTGGCGCCCGGAAAAACGCCAAAGACCAACCTGATGTTTCTAACTTTTTTTGTAAACACCATTAAGGCAGTAAAGGATTATGCGGATTTAATTCGTGCATCAATAGCGTCAGCAGGCAACGATCACCGCCTTGGCGCAAACGAAGCTCCTCCCGCCATTATATCTATTTTTATTGGAAAATATTTGTCTGATGTACTCGATCAGATCGAAAAAAGAGTGAGCGGAAATTTTGATGAACAGGATGAGGCAATTTTAAAACTTGATATTCATAAGAGCATCCCCGAATTAATGCTGGACAATACCGATAGAAACAGAACCTCTCCATTTGCATTCACCGGTAATAAATTTGAATTTCGTGCAGTAGGATCTTCCGCAAATTGTGCTGTACCCATGACAACGCTGAATACGATCATGGCAGAAACGCTCAAGAATTTCAAATTAGAAGTAGATGGACTGATCGAGAAAGGTGAAAAGAAAGAGATCGCTATTATGCAAACGATTCAGAAATACATTGTGAACAGCAAAGATGTATTATTTGAAGGCGATGGCTATAGCCAGGAATGGGAAGACGAAGCCAAAAAACGCGGTTTGCCTAATATTAAAACCACACCCTTATCACTCGATGCTTATTTGTCGGATAAATCAAAAGCTGTTTTCGCAAATAATCATATTTACAATCATATTGAACTGGAAGCAAGGCATGAAATCATGCTGGAAGCTTATGTTAAAAAAGTACAGATAGAGGCCAGAGTTATGGGTGATATGGCCTCCACTATGATTATTCCTTCTGCAGTAAAATACCAAAACATCCTTCTAAAAAATATAAATGGTTTACAGACTGCAGGATTACCGGAAGCCAGTTATGCGGCACAACGATCTATTGTAACCAGTATTTCAGAACACATTAATGTAATCAGTGAAAAAGTGAAATCAATGATTGAAGCCCGCAAAAAAGCAAATGAGATTAAAGATTACAGAGCCATGGCCATTGCCTATTGTGATGAAGTAAAGGCAAAACATTTTGATGTTATCCGATATCATGTTGACAAACTGGAGCTGATTGTTGATGATGCCTGCTGGATGCTTCCAAAATACCGGGAGATTCTGTTTTTGAGATAAGACCTGTTAGGTGTAAGACCTAACAGGTCTTACATATATTATACCAACTCTTTAACGTGCAGTTTATTATTTTTAATGATGAAACAAATCGTCCTGATATTTCTCTCTAGCAGTTTATCCTTACACCTTACAGCCCAATCCACTTACTCAAAAACAGATGCTTTTGTTGAAAAATTAGGCGCCTTAAATGGGTTGAATGTGGCCACTATTGCGGATACCCTTTCGCAGGTTTCTTCAGATAAAGAACAGCAGGCAAGAGCCATTTATTACTGGATCAGTCATAACATTTCGATGGATCTGAAAGGCACCAAAGGAAATGACAATAAAAATATTGACCCTGTAAAAGTTGTTGAAACCAGAAAGGCAACACCCTTAGGATATTCCACTCTTTTTCAGGAAATGTGCAGTCAGGCAGGCATCCGTTGTTTAACAGTAGATGGCTATATAAAATTTTCTTCAGAAGAAATCAACAACCCATCCGATGAAATCAATCATTCCTGGAACGTGGTGCAATTAGGTTCAAGCCCAACGGAATGGAATTATGCAGATGCATGCAAAGGTGCCGGTTTTACAGATAAACAATTCAAGATCTTTACGCCTCAGTTCACCAGCGAATACTTCTTTGCCGACAAAGCATTATTCAATCTGGATCATTATCCCGACAATATTGCATGGCAACTCAATGGTGGCCCGAAATCTATAAAAGATTTTTATGCCCTACCGCTGATAGGTAATGCAGCATATCCTCTGGGATTAAAATATGTAAAACCCAACACAGGGTATATTAAAACAAAAATGAAAAATCCAGTAGTATTCAATTTTAAAATAAACGGGGAGCTTGAAGTTAAGTCCATCATACTTTTAATTGGTGATGAGAAGAAGGCTTCAAAAAAAGAAGATATGAATTTTAGCAACAAGGGTGGTGAGATTGCATTTACTTATCAATTCAAAAAAGACGATGTGTTTCCGGTGAAAATAATAGTTGACGGAAAAACAATATTAGAATATATGATCGAAGTAGAAGAATAAAATTAGTCATCATAGAAAATACGCAGGAGATTATTTTCACCTATCTGCGTTTCAATCATGAATGATTTTCGCTTTTTCCCATCAATAATTTCCAGAACAGAGGTGTTGGGCGGTATAGAGCCAACATTGTTAGCAATAAATAAAATAGTATTCCTTCCCGGTTTTAACGTTACCGGAATAAACTGCACTTTCTTTTTTACTGCCAGAGATTGAACCACCCACTCTCTATCTATACTGATTGAGACGGTATCTCCATCTTCAACTGCGTCGTCCCAAATGGCTAATTGAATTTGCTTAGATTTTGTAGCAACACTCGTAATAATTTTTTCATTAGATTTCAATGAAGGATAACCTTCTGCTCCATAGGCAGGAAAAAATGTTTCGTTGAATTTTTCCGTACTGCAATACATTTTTATAACGATAAATCCGGCGGCGCTGTCTTCCTTTGATGTAAATCCATATTCAAGTTTTTGTCCCCCGAATGAAAAGTTGAATTTACTTCGGTTAGGCAACCCATTACCAAAATTTTGTGCAAACAAAGTGATGATATTCATACCTGTATCCAGCAGAATGTCGTCAGTAAATTTCTTTTTTGAAACATTTACCTGATCAATAATAATTTTTCCGTTTTGTGAAACCGAAACTATATCAGCATTATTTTTTTTATCACTGGTGATGGTTAGAATACCCGAACGTTGTATAACAGTAACAGTATCATGTAAACTAAAGTAAGCCGGAGATTGTGAAGGAATGAGTACACGTTCCTTATACGCTCCTTCCCACGGCTTCGTATTTACTTTTGTAAAGATCACCGGACCTTTATCCATATATTTTATCAGTGAACATTTCAATCTGGAAACAGAATCACTAAGATCTTTATTGTCGACTTTTATATCGCCTGCTTCAGGTATAGATTGTAACACCAGAACAGGCGATCCTTTTAAATCTTTACTGTGATCAAAAATACTGTTAAGCAGATAGGAATTTACCTGCTCCAGAAATGGTATTTCAGATCTTGCAAATTTATTTTTTGAAACAGCCAGTTCCCTGCTGCTTTTGCGTACCATCAGAAATTCATAAACACCATTCAGACTATCTGATTCAATTTGTAAACATGCTGGATACAAGGTATATTTTTCAGAATTCCCAATCTGTATCAACATTTTAAAATTTCCAAGACCAGGTACAAATTCAGGAACCGTTTTCCATTCGCCTGCATAATGATCGCCCTGTGCAATACAAGGAAATGAAATTAGTATGAGGATGTAAAAAATAAAATTTTTCAAATAGGGAGATTAAATTTTCAGGAATTAATCTTTTTATAACTGGCTGCTATTCCTCTGATCATGGAAGAACTGAAACCCTGGTGTTCCATCTCATTTAAACCGGCAATGGTACAGCCTTTTGGAGTGGTCACTTTATCTATTTCCTGTTCTGGATGTGTTCCTTTCTGTAACAATAATTGTGCGGCTCCTTTTATCGTTTGTGAGGCGATGAGTGATGCAGTTTTAGCATCAAAACCAATTTCAATTCCACCTTGAATATTTGCACGGATAAAACGCATTGCGAATGCTGTTCCACATGCCCCAAGCACCGTTGCCGCATCCATTAGATTTTCATCAATCACTACCACTTTACCTAATTGCTCAAACAGCGACATAAAATAAAATAATTGTTCATTATTAATATGATCTGCATTGATACAAGTCATGCTTTCCCGAATGGCAATAGCTGTATTAGGCATTGCTCTCACAACCGGAATATTCATACCGGTTTTTTCTAAAATTGATTTTGTGGTAATGCCTGTTACTACTGAACATAAAACATGCTTGTCTGGATTAAGCTGGTCTTTTATATCAGCAAGAATCGCATCTAATTGAAACGGTTTTACAGCCAGTATAATGATATCGGCATATTTCACAGCTTCTTTATTATTAGCCGTCACCATCACACCCATCTCTTCTACTCCATTTAATGCAGCTATATTTCTTCTAGTAACCAGCAAATGAGAAGGTTTTATAAATTTACTTTGCACTAAACCTTCTGCAATCGCTATTCCCAGATTTCCACCACCAATGATAGATACTCTTTTACTCATATTTTATATTTATCAGTAACAAACTGTTATAAAGATAAAATGTATTATCAACATCACACTTTTATAAAGTAAATGCATCCGGTTTATTAAATACCAAATCTTAACTACTATTGCATTTCAAATTACATCCATGAGATCATTTCTTCTGTTTTTCTTTACTCATCTTCTATTGATTAACACACAGGCACAAGAAAAACTGATCCTCGATTCAAAAGGCGAATTAAGCCAAATAAACCGGAACAATCTGAAACAATCCAGAGGATATCAGGCTATATCTGCCTTTGATACGGTTTCCAGAACTCCTTTATTGATTTACGCCATTTATTTCAAGAATAACAAAATGGGAATTTTAAATGTGAATAGCCGTGAAGTTACACCGGCTATTTATGATGAAATTGCAGGACTGAATATTTCTCATACTACCGTAATGTTTGGCTATCATGACCATTACCCGGTGGTTATTAACAAGAAATATGGATTGATAAGTAATACCGGTAAAGTAATAATACCTGTAAAATATGATTACATAACGTACGGAGCACAAAAAGTAAAAGAAAAAAAAGGTCTTGTACAGGATTCTATATTTTTTATAAAAGATCAGCGAAATGAATATCAGGGTGATCTGAAAGGAAAACTGGTTGTACAAAAACCATCTGAAGATGTAACAATTACGGAAAGAGTGGAAGAATCCTATTATCCATCATCATCGAATTCATCATCGCCTTCAAGTTCCCAACAGAATTTTTCTAAACATGGTAAGATCATTAAGGAATACAACCTACTGAACATTGTTGAAAAAAAAGTGGGTACAAAATATTTGCAAGGTGCATTTAACAAAAAAACGAATGAACTGGTAATACCTGTAGAATATTATTATATTATACAGGACAGGTATAAAAGGTTAATTGCCTGCAGGGAAAATCATTGTATGATCAAAGACTCTACAGGAAAAGACTTGCTGAATGAACATTTTGAAACAATAGAAGAATTCAATGGATTGTATAAAATATCGAAAGATAAAAAAACAGCTTTTTTTGATAAAAAATTACAACCCGTATCTGATTTTGTTTATGAACGATTTGGATCTGCCAATGGAGAAATAATCGTGGTGTCCAAGAATGAAAAATTTGGGATCGTGAGTATAACAGGTAAAGAATTGACGGATTTTATTTTTGATGAAATACAGATTTATTCTTCCCGTTCAATGTCTAAAACACCGTTTGTTGTAGCATCTATAGGCAGTAAAAAAGGATTATTGTCGCCGGAAGGGAATTACCTCACGCCCATTCAATATGATGATATTTATCCGGAATCGTCTGTTAATGATCATGGAGGAGGTATGGGTGATGTTATGCCGGATATGTATAATTATGATCCCTCCAATGCTTATTTCTTTTTTAAGAATAATAATAGATACGGGTTGATGGATAATAATTTTTCTGTGATTACTCCTTCAGAATACGACCAGATCAAAAAAAGCGACAATAAAAATTTTGTGTATGTAGGTAATCAGTCGAATAATAAAATGAATTGGGGGATTCTTCAGATAAAAACCAACAGATTAATTACACCTTTAGAGTTTGATGGAAATTTTAAATATGGTTACAATGGTTATTTTCTCGTTAGTAAGAACTATAAACTGGGATTGTATAAAGAAGATGGGAAATTAATAATTCCGGTAGAAGAAAATGGTCCTCTTTATATAGATTACATTTATAAAGGAATGATAAAAGTTTATAACAGAAAAAAATTATTTTATGTTGACTACAATGATGAAATGATACAGATTCAACGCATCGAAAACTAAATATTTTTTTTACTTAAAATAAAAAAACCATCTGTGCAGATGGTTTTTTTTGTTAATTGATGTATGATTTTATCTTTCCAGATTTACTGTATATAATGCATTTACATAAGACCCTCCCGTTACACCTAGTTGCATTTTTAACTGAAATGTTTGTCCGCAAGCAGAAAATGTACCAGCTGTCGCCGATAATGCAGTAGGTGGAACGCGAACTGAAATGGTTGATCCTGCATTTGCGGGATTTAGGTCACCTGCGTCACTTCCCGGTATGGCTGCTTGATCTACCACGGTAGCAGTTCTGTTGTTTGGATCTGTCCAGTCTAAATTAAATGTAATAGGTCCCCATCCGTTATCCCATATGTTTTCCACAACGATAGTGCCTGTAGTTGGTCCTGTTGCTATAGCAGAACTAATAGTTGTAGTATATGGGCCATAGGCAGAAGTTCCAAGCGTTTCATTTGTATTATCATAATCGCCAATGAGATCAGGTAATACTACATTTGATTCCCTGCAAGCAATAACAACTGTATCAGGTATAGATCCAGAACGTGTATTATTAAAATAAGCGGCTACCCTGTAAACATAAGTGCCTGTTGTAACTCCAGATGTATCCTGATATGTTGTTACATTGAAACTAACTGTATCAATATCTATGTAATTTCCGGTACCTGTTTTCTTTTCAATAATAAAACCGAGTTCATTGTTGGAATTATCGTTCCAGGATAAATCTATACGGCCCTGTGCGTTTTCTGTTGCACTTAAATTAGAAGGGGCAGTCGGAGGATAATTTACCACATCGTTGCTCTTTGTACATGCAAACAGCAGCATACTCATGAGGGAAATTGTTACAATACTTTTCATTGTTGAGTTTTCGTTTTGATGAATAAGTTGTTTAATACAAATAGTTTGCCTGAAATTTTACACCAAAATATTGAAAATAAAACTATGTTTTTCCCTGAATCATTTCTCCATAATTTAAACCCTTAGTCATTCCGCTAACAGCCTGAGCTATTCTTTTGGCTTTCGTTGCATCGGATTTAGCAGATTCGATCCAACGACTGTAATATTTTTGATGAGATGGCGGGAGTTTATTAAAATATGCCAGAGCTCTGGGTTCGTCGTTCAAACATTCTATTAAATCACTATTAATTTTGATTTCTTCATTATCCAAATCAATTTGCACTTTTAAAGTTGCACCTGAAGATTTTTTCAATTGCCTGCGCATTTCAAAATTTACTGCAATAATAAAATTTCCATTTCCCATTGGAACAGTAGCAACACCTTTAATGTTCAGTTCGTCTAACTTGCCTTTTACCCGAAAAGATTTTTTACAGTCTGGCTTTATTTGTTCAGCCATCTCCTGCGGTAATTCAAAATACGTCCATCCAGTCTTCTCACCCCTGCTGCCGAATTTTTTTAGTGTTGTGGTAAAACTGATCATATAATTTATTGATGACCGAGTAAAATTTAAAATAGAAAAGCCAAAAATAAGATGTCAAAATCAAAATATTCTGATACTTTTTACCTTTTTACTTTTCCTTTAATGAGAAAACCCACTTTTCAGTGGGCCTTTCGTTTATGCTCTTTGTTTTGCAACTGCAGGTTTCTTTTTGACTTTTACTTTTTTAAGTGCCAGATCTATTGCTTTACTTAATTGCTCATAAGTAGCTTTGCCGGTAAATCTTTCACCATTTACAAAAAATGTAGGAACATCTTTAACGCCACGGTTTAAACCTTCCCGCAGATCGCCCTGAACTTGCCAACCATACGTCGCATTTACAAGATCATCCAGAAATTTTTTGTTATTTACTCCAGCTTCTTTGCTATGTAATTTTAAAGAAGTTGTTCCCAGGTTTTTTCTGTTCGCAAATAAAATGTTGTGCATTTCCCAGAATTTACCATCTTGCGCAGTAGCAACGGCAGCTTCTCCCGCTTTAAGACTACGCTGATGAATATTTGTGAGTGGGAAATGACGGAAATTAAATCTGATCAGCCCATCATAATCAACCAGTAATTTTTTTACTATTTCGTTTGCTTTTGCACAAGCTTCACTTTCATATTCACCAAATTCCTCAAGTGTAACCAATGCCTTAGGATTTCCTACGAATACATCTTTGGGCTCAATTATTTCAACTACGTCTTTTTTAAATGCCATCTTTCTCTTGTTTTTCTATAAAAAAATGTTGCAGTGATCTTTAAACAACTGCAACATATATTAATATTATTGACTACTTAAAGACCAATCATTACGATTCAAATGAAGGTAAGGGTTTTTTGCTTTCCTGCGTTTACCATTTGTGTAAAATGATGGTTAATATTTTAGTATTGATTGATTGTTAACAAATTATAAACAACGATTAAACTATAACCGGCTTAACAACTTCATTTCTAAAAACAACTGTACCATCAAAAACATCCACTAAAACTGGTTTTGATTTATCAATGTCACCCATCAGAATTCGCTTACTCAATTGATTTACAATCTCTTTTTGAATTAATCTTTTCAAAGGACGCGCTCCAAATTGTGGATCGTATCCATTATGTGCAAGGTAATCAAGCGCATAATCAGAAAAGATGAGCTCGATATCGTTTTTAGCTACCAGTTCTTTTAACTGGTTAAGTTGTATACTAATGATCCCTCTGATTTCTTTTTTCATCAGTGGCTGAAACATTATAATTTCATCAATCCTGTTTAAAAATTCAGGGCGAATAGTTTGCTTCAGTAATTGCATCAGTTCTGCTTTAGTGCTTTCAACTACCGCATCTTTGTTAGCTTCCGTAACATTTTCGAAATTATCCTGTATCACCTGACTGCCCATATTGCTGGTCATGATGATGATTGTATTTTTGAAATTCACCACTCGCCCTTTATTATCTGTCAATCTACCATCATCTAAAACCTGGAGTAATACATTATAAACATCCGGGTGGGCTTTTTCTATTTCATCCAGTAATACAACGGAATAAGGTTTTCTTCTAACGGCTTCTGTAAGCTGCCCACCTTCATCATAACCTACATAACCCGGAGGAGCTCCTACCAGCCTGCTTACAGCATGTTTTTCCTGGTATTCACTCATATCGATCCGCGTCATCATTCCATCATCATCAAATAAATATTCTGCAAGTGCTTTGGCCAGTTCGGTCTTTCCCACACCTGTAGTTCCCAGAAATATAAAAGAACCGATTGGTTTTTTAGGATCCTGTAATCCTGCTCTGCTTCTTCTGATGGCATCCGCAACTGCCTCTATCGCTTCGTCCTGTCCAACCACCCGTTTGTGCAACTCATCTTCCAGATGTAGTAATTTTTCTTTTTCACTTTGCATCATTTTACTTACCGGAATTCCGGTAGCTTTTGCAATGCTTTGGGCAATATCTTCTGCATCTACTTCCTCTTTAAGTAGTCGTTTTTCTGAAAGTTCATTCAGTTGGCCGGTAAGTTCTTCGTTCAAAGATTCCTGCGATTTTACTTTGCCGTAACGGATCTCCGCCACAAGGCCATAGTCGCCATTTCTTTCTGCCTGCTCTGCTTCCAGTTTAAGATCTTCAATGGCAGCTTTACCCGATTGAATTTTTTCTACGATTTCTTTTTCACGGTTCCATTTCGCTTTATAGGTATCTCTTTCAACAGAAAGGTTGGCAATCGTTGTATTTAATTCCCTGAGTTTGATCTCATCATGTTCTCTCTTTATCGCTTCTCTCTCTATTTCTAATTGACGGATCTGTCTCTCCAGTTTATCAAGTTCTTCAGGCATTGAATTCATTTCAATACGCAGTTTCGCTGCACTTTCATCTATCAGATCAATGGCTTTATCCGGAAGAAAACGATCGGTAATATATCTATGGGATAATTCTACAGCAGCAATAATTGCTTCATCTTTAATTCTAACATGATGATGTGTTTCATAACGATCTTTCAAACCCCGAAGTATAGAAATCGCATCTTCAACAGAAGGTTCATCGATCATTATTTTTTGAAAACGTCTTTCCAGCGCCTTATCTTTTTCGAAAAACTTTTGATATTCATTTAATGTAGTTGCGCCAATTGCTCGTAACTCACCTCTGGCCAAAGCAGGTTTCAAAATATTGGCTGCATCCATTGCACCGTCTCCTCCACCGGCGCCTACTAATGTATGTATTTCATCGATGAACAATATGATCTCACCTTCTGCGGAAGTAACTTCCTTAACCACCGATTTTAATCGCTCTTCAAATTCTCCTTTATATTTTGCACCTGCAATCAGTTGTCCCATATCCAGTGCATAAATGATTTTTGATCTTAAATTATCAGGAACATCGCCATTTACAATGCGCATGGCCAATCCTTCTGCGATAGCTGTTTTACCTACTCCAGGTTCACCAACAAGAATTGGATTGTTCTTTGTTCTCCTGCTAAGAATATGTAAAGTCCTTCTGATTTCTTCATCTCTGCCTATTACGGGATCCAATTTCCCGGCTCTTGCAAATTCAATTAAATTCTTTGCATATTTATTTAATGCATTGAACTGTGTTTCCTGTGTTTGCGATGTAACGTTTGTGCCTTTACGCAGTTCATTAATGGCCTGTATCAAACCTTTTTCTGTAAGTCCTGCATCTTTTAATAATTTTCCGGTGGCGTCATTCACCTGCAATATGGCGAGTAGCAGATGCTCCGGTGTTACAAATTCATCCTTAAATATTTTTAATACAGATCCGGCTTTTAATATAACAGAATTGGCATCACGACCTAAAGCCTGAGCAGGCTCCCCGGTTGTAGTGGGCAATTTTGATAGTTGCTGACTGAGTTTATTTTCCAGCAAATTTACCGTCACATTATTTTTCTTCAGCAGGTATTCTACCGGAGAATCTTCCATTTTTAATAATGAATGAAGGATATGTTCTGTTTCTATATTTGGATTATGATTATTATAAGCCAGTTGCTGCGCCTGCTGTATTAATTCAGATGCTTTGATGGTAAAATTATTGAGATTCATTATGTTTATTTTAAACTAATTTGTCAAAAGGAAATCCAAAACCAAATTCTTGCTAAAATGACATTAAAAAAGATTCATAACTGCCTACATTACCTCTTTCTGTCTTTGCTTCTGCTACAATTACAGACAGTTTCCGCACAGCAGAAATTTAAACCCATACAGGACTGGATGGAAGCCCATTTAAAAGACCTGGGAGGACGAGCGGTGTTATTGATTTATAAAGATGGTAAGATCATGTACAATCACAATGTTAATGAAATGTCTAACCGACAAAAAACAGTTGTGCAAATGGTGTCAAAAAGGAAAGGGAAAGACCCCAGACAATTTTTAAATGATTATGATGAGAACAGTCGCATTTCCATAGCGAGTTGCAGCAAATGGTTGTCGGCAGCTTTGGTAATGACTTTTATTGACGATGGAAAATTAAAAATTGATGATTCGGTTGGAAAATTCCTTCCGGTAATGACGCGATATGGAAAAGGTAATATTAGTATTAAAGATTGTCTCACACACATGACCGGAATTAAAACAGGCAATTTAAAAGAATCGAGAACATTGATCACGGGTGCAAACAGCATGGATCAATCTGTCATGCATATTGCTACGATGCCCATGGAAGCTATCCCGGGGACATCATTTCATTACAGCAGTTCCGGATTGCAACTGGCTGCTGCTGTTATCGAGAAGATATCGGGTAAAGATTTCAAAACCTTATTCAAAGAAAGAATCGCAATGCCTTGTAATATGCTTCATACTGACTGGGGCGTAAAACCTGTACCACTTGCAGCAGGTGGCGCCATTAGCACAGCAAGTGATTATTTAAAATTTCTGGTGATGATATTGAATAAAGGAAATTATGAAGGTCGCCAGGTTTTATCAGTAAATGCCGTAAATATGATGCAGGTTGATTATATCAAAGGAGGTAAAGTAATAGCAGCACCGCACAATGCTTCTGATTTAGGATATGGCTTTGGCGAATGGATTATTAAAGATGTTGATGGAAAGCCCGCAGATGCCGTTACAAGTCCGGGTTTATTTGGCAGTTATCCATGGGTGGACAATAAGAGAAAATATGCGGCGGTGTTGTTTACATTTAATCTAAAAAGCAAAGGCAGAAATGAATTGTATAAATCACTGAAGCAAGTGGTGGATGCTGCTTTACCTTTGTAACAATGGATAAGCGTGATCTGCATACACAATTCATAAAAGAAAAAGCAATACAACTTGGCTTTGATTTTTGCGGTATAGCAAAGGCACAACCACTTGATGAGGATGCCCGGAGGCTTGAATTATGGCTGAACAACAACATGCACGGTAATATGCATTACATGCAAAATCATTTTGATCTCCGAACTGATCCAACAAAACTTGTTCCCGGTGCTTCATCAGTTATTACCTTACTATTGAATTATTATCCGGAACAAAAGCAACCGGAAGACGTTCCGCAAGTGGCTAAATATGCATACGGCAAAGATTATCACCTGGTGATACGTGATAAATTAAATGTACTTTTTAATGAGATCAAACAAAATATAGGTGATGTACATGGAAGAGGTTTTGTTGACAGTGCACCTGTACTCGAAAGAACATGGGCGCAACGATCCGGATTAGGATGGATCGGAAAAAACGGAAATCTTATTCATAAATCATCAGGCTCTTTTTTCTTTATTGCAACGTTGATTACTGATCTTGATCTTAACTATGATGTGCCTTTTGTGAAAGATTTTTGCGGAAGTTGCACGAGGTGCATTGATGCTTGTCCAACTAATGCAATACTGGATGATAAAGTTGTTGATGGCAGTAAATGTATTTCCTATTTCACAATTGAACTGAAAGATGCACTTATTCCTGACAACATGAAAAATACTTTTCAGAACTGGATGTTTGGTTGTGATATTTGCCAGGATGTTTGTCCCTGGAACCGTTTTTCAACACCAAATAACGAATTAGCCTTTTCGCCAATACCTGCCGTTTTTAATTTTACAAAAAATGATTGGGAAGAGTTGACCGAAGCAACGTTTACAACAATATTTAAAGACTCTCCCATTAAAAGATCAAAATTGCAGGGCATTCAACGAAATTTAAAATTCATTAGTTATGAATAAACAGTTGCAAAAACTGTATAACGCCGGTTTAAAAAAAGAAAGAACCATCATTGGTTTAATGAGCGGCACTTCACTGGATGGATTGGATATTGTCTTATGTTATATTAAAGGTTCCGGGATGGGAACAAGCATACGTGTTGTTGCCTTTGAAACCGTCCCCTATACTGAATCAATCAGAAATAAAATAAGGAGAATTTTTGCAAATAGAAATGGTGCATTACAAGATGTTTGTTTTCTGCATAAATGGATAGCAGTTGAACACAGTAAGATGATCACGAATATGATGCTTAAATGGAAAATATCAAAAGACGAAATTGATCTGATTGCCAGTCACGGACAAACCATCTTTCATGCACCGGGTGAAAATTTTGAAGGCGAAAATATTAACAGTACGCTGCAGATTGTTGACGGCGATCATGTGGCACAACTAACAGGAATAATTACCATCAGTGATTTCAGGCAAAAACATATTGCTGCAGGAGGCGAAGGCGCGCCATTGGCTTTATACGGCGATTATATTTTATTCGGCAATTCAAACAACGATACTGTATTATTGAATATAGGTGGCATTGCTAATTTTACATTCATATCTTCCGATAATAAAAATATTATATGCAGTGATATTGGTCCCGGAAATACATTAATGGATGTATGGATGCAACATTATTACCATGAACAATTTGATAAAAATGGAGAGTTGGCATTATCAGGAAAAGTCAATATATCATTGTTGAAAATACTTTCTGAACATCCGTTTCTGCAAAAGAGTTTTCCAAGAACATGCGGGCAGGAAATATTTAATTTACAATTCATTGAAGAATCATTAAGAAAATTACCTTCTGTGCCTGCTGAAGATATGATGGCAACATTAAATAAATTCACGGCAGATTGTATTGTAAACGCCATCGGTAAAATCACATCTTCCACCTTCGACCTTTACATTTCAGGAGGCGGAATACATAATACCGTTTTGACCGGTCATTTACAACAATCTTTACTCCTTGCAAATTTTTGCGAAATAACATCAAAAGGATTTTCTGCAGATGCAAAAGAAGCAGTACTCTTTGCTATTTTAGCCAATGAAACGGTAGCCGGAGATGTGGCCGTTTTTAAAAATTCGGGAATTTTTCCTGCAGTAAGTTTTGGAAAAATCAGTTTCCCCGATTAATTATTTTCAGCAAGTACCTTCAGCCTATGCAAAGCAGTATCGTAAGCAGGACCCGTTATTTTATCTAAAAACATTCCTGCAAATTTTTCCCAAGGATACCATTTTAGTTGATGAATTCCGATCCATTCTACCTGCAAATCATTGGCATCTTTAAAAGATTGAATTTTCAATTCATTAACCACGGTGTTGTCTCCTTCACGCGTTTGGTTGAACATCAAAGAAGAATAATCTTTTCTCAATATTCTGATACCATTATTTTTGTCGTTTGTCTTCCATGTTATATATCCATTTACAGAAGTGGAAGGTTCACTCACCTGTAACGATGCATTCTCCAGCATAGGGTTCCATTTCTGCCAGTTATTCAGATCCATCAGATAATAACTGATCTTTTCTTTTGGAGCATTTATCATAATAGTGTGCGCCGTAATCACACGTGAAGGCATCAGCAGAGAAACCAGCGTTAACAGCACGAAAAAAGCAACAATAATTATAAAAAACGATTTCAATTTTTGCATTTATTCCCATTTAAAAACTTTGATGGCTACTGCATAAACGATAACAGCCCATAGCAATAAAATACCAATTTCTTCCTTCACCTGCCACAAGGACTGCCCTTCAAATGCTACATTGCGCATGGCATTGTTCAAATGTGTCAAAGGCAAAGCACGTGATATAGGTTGAAGCCATTTTGGAAATGCATCAATGGTGAAAAAAGTTCCGCCTAATAAAAACTGCGGTAATGTGATCAGATTGGCAAGTGGCGGTATCGTGCTGTCACTCTTAGCCAGGCCACTTACTATAAACCCAAATCCCATAAATACAATTAGTCCTATAAAACTAAGTGCCAGCATTTCCAGCAAGGTACGCCACCCATAAATTAAAGTATATCCGAAAAAATAATATCCCACCAGTAAAATAACTACGGCAGTTACCATTTGAAATATTACACGGCTCAAAGCTTCGCCAAGAATGATGTAAGATTTATGGATAGGTGTTGCAAAAAAACGTTTCAGCACCATCGTACTTCTGAGATTAAAAAACATAAAAGCTACACCAAACACGCCTGCACTTAATAAAGAAAACCCTAATTGTCCCGGCAAAATAAAATCTATTGTTTTATACTCTCTTACCTGTTCAATATCGGCATTGTAATTAAAATCGAAAGATGCAAACGATGGCCTTTCCGGAAAATTACGGTTACTTATTTCATTGATTTTTCCTTCGATCAGCGACTTAAGTTGCGGCCACTTGTTATTACTGGCACTGGTACTTTTCAGGCTGATCGCATAGGGAGCACTGGCCATAACATTTTTTGAAATGTTGATGATACCTGCAAATCTTCCTTTGTAAAAATCAGACATCATTTCCGTATCATTCTTATACTGCAGAAACTTTACGCCCTCCGTATTTTTCAAAGAACGATAAAGATCATTCAGCGTATCAGAATGTTTATCCAGTACAATTTTATAAGAACTAAATCCGCCTGAATTTCCAATAAAACCAAATACTAAAATAAATACGAAGGGAAATGCAAAACTGAAGATCACCGCAGACGGACTTCTGGTGATGGACCTTAAACTTGCTTTTGTGATGGATAACATGGCCCTGACCTGGCTGTATGGCATGCAGAAAATTTTGACAAAACTATAGGTAAACATTCAATTTCCTTCTATGGCTGTATAAATCAATTCATTAAACCGGAAAATATTAGCTTCGATATATGAATTCAGGGAATCACATTGCATTTTTATTATTAGGGAGCAATTTAGAGGAGCCAGCCAAACAATTAAAAAAGGCCAACAAACTCATTTCAGAACACATTGGAAAGGTGCTTAAAAAAAGTTCTGTTTATAAAACAGCCGCATGGGGTTTAACCGATCAACCTGATTTTTTAAACCAGGTTTTAAAAATTTCAACATTGCTCGAACCTGAAGCTTGTATGCAAACCTTATTGGAAATTGAAAAACAGATGGGCAGAGTACGCACCACACCCAATGCGCCCAGAACGATAGATATTGATATATTGTTTTATGACGATCTTATATTAGACAAGCCTTTACTTACGCTGCCGCATCCTGCTATTGCTAAAAGAAAATTTGTATTGATACCGATGTTTGAATTACAAAAGTTATATATACACCCCGTACTGAATAAAACCGTATCAGAATTATTGAATTTATGTACAGATTCGCTCAATGTGAGCAAAATGTAAATTTTAAAAACATCTTTCCTGTTAATTTGCAGCCGTAAAAGCGGAAAGCGGTAAATGAAGTACAATTTTGTAACAGTTGAAGGAAATATAGGCGCAGGGAAAACTACCTTATCGCAGTTATTAAGTAAACATTATAATGCCCGGTTGGTACTGGAAGAATTTGCAGATAACCCTTTCCTGCCAAAGTTTTACGAAAACCCAGACCAATATGCTTTTCCACTGGAGCTTTTTTTTATGGCTGAACGCTATAAACAATTAAAGGAATTGTTGCAAACCAAGGATCTTTTTTCCAACATCACTATTTCAGATTATTTATTTACCAAATGTCTTTTGTTTGCAAAAGTAAATTTACCGGAAACTGAATTTCATTTGTACCAGAAATTATTTGACATCATTAATCCCCAGATAGTTCAGCCGGATATATTAATTTATTTGCACAGTCCTGTTTCAAAACTGAAAGAAAATATAAAAAAACGAAACCGCGATTATGAACAAACTATTCCCAACGAATATTTGTTCAGTTTGCAGGAAACTTACACGCAGTATATAAAACAACACAATATTAAAACGCTGATTGTTGATGCAGGCAATGCTGATTTTCTTAATAATGAAAAACATTTACAGACCATTATCAATGCTTTGGATAAGGAGTATGAAAATGGACAACATTATATCAGTTTACCCTAAACATGTCATCTGCTGATCATATAAAAAACAACCCGTACGCCGCACTTCGTATTGCCGAATTCCGCTACTTCATAACAGGCAGATTCATTTTTATCATGGGCATACGCATGACCGCCACTGTAATCGGCTGGTGGATGTATTTACTTACGAACAGTAAACTTGCATTAGGACTTGTAGGATTATCAGAAGTAATTCCGGCATTAAGCCTTGCATTGTATGCCGGGCATTATATTGATGTAAATGAAAAAAGAAAATTATTATTACGATGCGTTGTTCTGTATGGTTTTACAGTGATACTGTTATTTTTATTATCAACGCCTTATGTTCAGCAACATTATAATCACTGGACAATCGCATTTGTGATGTGCGGAATTATTGCCGGTACAGGCGCCATTCGTTCGTTCAGCGGCCCTACCTTTTCTTCCATGATTTCTCAGGTTGTACCCAAAGAATTACTTTCAGATGCAGCTGCTATCAGTTCTGCAACCTGGTTAACAGGTTCTATTGTAGGACATGCGCTGGGCGGATTTTTTATCGCTTTTTTTGGTATCAACTATACATTTATTGCCATTCTTATTTTTGTGATTTGTGGCTATATGCTGTTACAAAAAATTTCTCCAAAACAAATCTTTGTCAACAAATCACGCAATACCTGGCAAAGTGTGAAAGAAGGAATTGTTTATGTGTACAAAACGAAAGAGTTATTTGGCGCATCTATGCTGGACCTTTTCGCAGTTTTATTTGGTGGTGCCGTAGCGCTGGTTCCTGTTTTTGCAAAAGATATTTTAAAAGTTGGTCCTATGGGATTTGGCTGGCTTAATGCAGCAACGGATATCGGTTCAATCTTAACCGTTACTTATCTGACTATTTTTCCTTTCAAAAAAAATCAAGGCAAAATTTTATTCTATGCTGTTGCAGGATTTGGTGTATGTATTATACTATTTGCGTTCTCTGAAGTTTTCTGGCTTTCATTTTTAACGCTCATGGTAAGCGGTTGTATGGATGGCATTAGTGTTATTATCAGAAATACGATTCTTCAATTAAAAACTCCGGATGAATTACGCGGACGTGTTTCATCTGTAAATAGTATGTTCATTAATTCTTCCAATGAACTAGGGCAATTTGAAAGCGGTGTGATGGCAAAACTGATGGGAACCGTTCCCTCTGTTATTTTTGGAGGATGCATGACCCTGGCTGTTGTTTCTGTAACCTGGTTTAAGGCAAAGGCGTTAAGAAAAATGGAATACTGAACAGGCTGTTCTTAAGCACTCAATAATCATTAAATTACAAGCTGAAAATATTAAGATGCAACGCAGATCTTTTATAAAAAATTCAGGTTTTGTAATTGGGGCTTTATTATTAATGAAAGACAAGGCTTTTGCAAAGCTGGTGCAGCAGTATAAAATGAGAATGCTGACAAAACAGATCGGTATTTTTACAGAAAAAGGCGGAACAATTTTATTTTATTTCTGTAAAGATGGGATTGTAGTAGTTGATTCACAATTTCCGGAAAGTGCCGAACACCTTATCACAGAATTGAAAAAGAAAGAACTTCCTTTCCGTTTACTGATCAATACACATCATCATGCCGATCATACCTCTGGTAATATAGCTTTTAAAGATCTTACGCAGCATGTTCTGGCACAGGCTAATGCAAAATTTCATATGGTGAAAGTGGCAGAACAAAAAAATATAGTAGACAAACAATTATATCCCGATCAGACTTTTGAAAATTCATGGAATGAAAAAATCGGAAAGGAATATATTCGTTTGCATTACTTCGGCGCTGCGCATACCAATGGGGATTGCGTCGTTGAATTTTCAAGATCAAAAATTGTACATCTGGGTGATCTTGTATTTAACCGAAAACATCCTTTTGTTGATAAATCAGCCGGTGCCAGTATCAGCAACTGGATCAAAGTATTGGACCAGATAGTTGTAAAATTTTCAAAGAAAACAAAATTTGTATGCGGACATAGTGCTGAAGGATATGATGTGGTAATAGGCCACAATGATATACTGGCATTTAAAGAATATCTGCGGAATGTATTGTTGTTCACTTCCTCACAAATTAGTTCCGGAAAATCACGACCAGAGATCCTTAAATTGACTGAAATTCCTGGTTCTCCGGAATGGAAAGGTGAAGGTGCTGAACGGGCACTGTCGGCGGCATATTCAGAACTGACCGCATCTCTCGATTAAATTATTTAGAAGGAAAATGAACTACGAGTTTTTCTAAAACATATACTGCAATCGGACAAAAAGTACTGTTTTTGATGGTAATAGTTTTTCGTTTTACAAAAACATCTTCATCTGTGTACGGAAAACGGCTGCAATCTGATGGACGAACATCATAAATAGTACATGCATTATCACTACCCAAAAAAGCGCAGGGTTTGGTTTTTACCACATAATCACCATCTTCATCCAGATCCAAATATTTATTTATAAAATCGCCCTCTTTCAGTTTTAAATATTTGGCAATCCTTTTAATATCTGGTGTTTTAAAACGGGGCGAATAATTTTTACAGCAGGCTGCGCAATTAAGGCAATCTATGTTTTTGAATGCTTCCTCATGAAAATCCTCAATTACATTCATCACTTTACGAACATCCGGAGTATCCAGAAACCTTTTGTACTTTTTCTGCGAATCTGCAGATTTTTTTTGCCAGTCTTTTATAAATAACGGGTCCATTTGCATTCAGATACACGAAGTTACGGTTGAAGTTATTTGAATGTGGTATAATACAGTCATTTCATTAGATTTGTACAAATTAGCTATATATGAAGACAGTTATCGTCCCTTTAGATTTTTCAGAAATTTCTTACAATGCGGCTGAATATGCGGCTGAAATGTTCTTTCATCTGCCGAACGTGAATGTTATTTTATATAACCATGCCGAAAATGAAAGTGAAAAAGCGATTGCTCAGAATTTACTGGAATCATTACAAACACAACTTCAGTCCAAAATTTTTCATATGGAAGTTGTAGTAGCTACCGAAAGTAATTTTATTGATAACCTGAGTAAAATAGCCGAGGAAAAAAAGGCACATTTGATTATCATGGGTTTAACCGGAAAAAGCCCGCTGCAGCAACGTTTTTCAGGTTCCAATACTTTAAAAATGACGGAAAAAAATATTTGTCCGGTGCTGGTGGTTCCACCTGATGCAAAATTTAAAAAGATAAAAAATGTGCTGATTGCCTCAGAGATGAAATCTGTAGAAGAATCTGCCGCCTTATCAACCGTGAAAAGAGTACTGGATGAGTATAAACCAAATCTGCATATATTAAATGTAGACAGCAGCCATTATATTTCATTAACGGAAGATTTCAAAAGAGAAAGAGATAAAATGGAAGAACTGCTGAAAGAATTTAACCCTCAGTTTTATTTCATGCGCTTGTTTGATTTTCACGAATCTGTGAATATGTTCTCAAAAGATAAGGATATAGATATGATAATTATCGCTCCTAAACATCACAGTTTTTTTAATAAATTATTTAAAGTACATCATACAAAATCTCTCATTTATCAAAGTGAAGTTCCTGTACTTACGGTTCAGGATTAATTTTCCTTGTTTCATACATTATTAAGATTATTCAACTGTTGCTAAACAGATTGGAAATGTGTTGCAGTATCCGTAATTTTGCGGCGGCAAAGGAAAGGCCTTTTCTTCTACAAGAAGGCTTTCATATCTTTTAAAAAGCCTACAAGCATATGAATCTTTTTGAAAAGCAAAGACGCGAATTTATTGGAAGACATATTGGTCCTACAGAAGACGAAACTGCGTCTATGTTACAAACTATTGGTGCATCAAATATGGATGAATTGATAGATCGTACTGTTCCAGCATCTATTCGGCTTGAGCATCCGCTCAATACCGGTGAACCTATGAGTGAAGCTGAATATTTACGCGAACTGAAAGAAACTGCTTCGCTTAATAAAGTTTTTAAAAATTATATCGGGCAGGGATATTACAATACTATAGTTCCAAGTGTTATTCAAAGGAATGTTTTTGAAAATCCGGGTTGGTATACACAATACACGCCCTACCAGGCGGAGATTGCCCAAGGCAGATTGGAAAGTTTATTGAATTTCCAGACCATGGTAAGTGACCTTACGGCTTTACCAATTGCCAATGCAAGTTTACTTGATGAAGGAACGGCAGCGGCTGAAGCCATGACCATGCTGTTCAATCATAAAAACCGTGACCATGAACACCTGACTGCTCCCAAATTTTTTGTGGATGAAAATGTTTTTCAACAAACAAAAGATGTACTTGTAACACGAGCTAATCCAATCCAGATCGAATTGGTATTTGGCAACGCAAACGCATTTACGCCATCTGAAGATTTCTTTGGTGCGCTCATTCAATATCCTGACAGTAAAGGTGCCATTAATGATTACAGAGCATTCATCCGTAAAGCGGAAGCCCTTCATGTAAAAGTAGTGATGGCAACAGATCTGTTATCGCTTACTTTGTTAACACCTCCGGGAGAATTGGGTGCAGATGTTGCCATTGGTTCTGCTCAGCGTTTAGGCGTTCCTATGGGATTTGGCGGACCTCATGCTGCTTTCTTTGCTACCAAAGATGAATTCAAAAGAGTTATTCCGGGACGAATCATTGGCGTTAGTGTTGATGCACAAAATAATCGTTGCTTACGTATGGCTTTACAAACCCGTGAACAACATATTCGCCGGGAAAAAGCAACGAGTAACATTTGCACGGCCCAGGCCTTGCTTGCAAATATGGCGGCGATGTATGCTGTGTATCATGGAGCAGAAGGTATGATCGATATTGCTAAAAGAATTTCGCTGCTGGCGCATACCTTAAGCAATGAACTCGCAACTTTAGGTTTTATAAATGATAATGAATATTATTTTGATACACTCAGTATTCGCATGGCGGATGTAAAATCACTAAAAGAGATTGCTGAACAACATGAGATCAATTTTTATTATGCCGACGGGCACATTGGAATTTCGCTGGATGAATCAACAACGCAAAGTGATGTGCTGAATATTCTTCATGTATTTTCTCAGTTAAAAAAATCTGACACATCCATTGCACATTTTGATCACGAACTGTTGCTGAATAATATTCCTTCATCACTCACAAGAACAACTTCTTTCCTTACACATCCGTTATTTCATATTCACAGAAGTGAAACAGAAATGATGCGCTATATCAAAAGCCTGGAAAATAAAGATCTGAGTCTTAATACTTCCATGATTTCCCTTGGAAGTTGCACCATGAAATTAAATGCTGCTACACAACTGATGCCCTTAAGCTGGCCGGAGTTCAGCAGCATTCATCCTTTTGCACCGGAAGAACAATGGAGCGGTTACAGAAGGATCATTAACTGGCTGGAAGCTGCACTGAATAACATTACAGGTTTTGCCGCAACATCCCTTCAACCAAACAGTGGTGCACAGGGTGAATATGCGGGCTTGTTAACTATAAGAGCTTATCATCTCGACAGAAAAGATGATCACAGAAATATTATCCTCATCCCTATTTCCGCTCACGGAACCAATCCTGCATCAGCTGTAATGGCGGGCTTTAAAGTGGTAGTTACAAAATGTGATGAAGCGGGAAACATTGATATGGATGATTTGAAAGCCAATGCCGTTAAATATAAAGATGTACTTGCGGGGCTTATGGTTACTTATCCAAGTACACATGGTGTATTTGAAGAACATATTAAAGACATATGTGATCTTATTCATGAATTTGGCGGTTTGGTTTATATGGATGGTGCAAATATGAATGCGCAGGTAGGATTAACAAGTCCGGGCTTTATAGGAGCAGATGTTTGCCATCTTAATCTCCATAAAACATTTGCAATTCCTCATGGCGGCGGCGGTCCGGGTATGGGACCGATCTGTGTGAATGAAAAATTAGCACCTTACTTACCGGGTCATGTAACAGGTGATCATGCACCTAAACAAATTCACGCAGTAAGTGCTGCAAGATTTGGCAGTGCCAGTATATTGCTGATCAGTTATGGATACATCAAAATGCTGGGATCCGATGGTTTGAAACTTTCAACTATGTTCGCTATTATGAATGCGAATTATATGAAAACACGTTTGGAAAAACATTATAAAATTTTATACACGGGCAGCAACAATACCTGCGCACATGAATTTATAGTTGATCTTCGTCCGTTTAAACAAAGTGTTGGTATTGAAGCGGAAGATGTAGCAAAACGTTTAATGGATTATAACTTCCATGCTCCTACTTTGAGTTTTCCGGTACCTGGCACCATTATGATTGAGCCAACGGAAAGTGAAGACCAGGAAGAACTAGACAGATTTTGTGATGCAATGATACAAATCAGAAAAGAAATTGCTGATATTGAATCCGGCAGCATTTCCAAAACAGATAATTTATTAAAAAATGCACCTCATACGAATGCTGTATTGGTGGCCGAAGAATGGTCACACCCCTACAGCAGAAAAGATGCGGTGTTTCCTTTACCATATGTGAGCGCCAACAAATTCTGGCCGTCCGTAAACAGAGTGAATAATACATATGGCGATAGAAACCTGATATGTACCTGCGAACCTGTTTCTTCTTATATGGAAGCAGAAGTTTAAAATTCTAATTTTATTTGAAGTTGCCGGTGCTTTGCCGGCAATTTTATTTTCCGGTAAGTAAAGATGTAGGAATAATTGCAGGTACATTTTTTTTGTATTGTACGTACTGATCTCCAAAATAGCTAACCAGTTTCTTTTCTTCTAGTACAATACCGATCAGAGTGTATATTATAATGATACAAACCGCTATAAGATTACTCCAGTATGGAAATAAGAGCCAAAGGCCAATGATGAATAAAAATGTTCCCGCATACAAAGGGTGACGGATAATTTTGTGAATTCCGCTAACCTGTAAAATATCCGTATAACTTTCTTCGAGGCCACTGAGTTGGCGAAAATATTTTTTTATACAAATTATCATGATGATCAGACCTGAAATAAAAAGTATTATACCTGCGAGTTGAATTAATAAGCCAGGCTTGAAAATGTAATCGGAGAAAAATGAAAACTGGTAGAATAAAACAGCTAAAAGTGACAAAACAGCCCAGATATTATAGAAAATCCGGTATGGAAACCGTTTGAATACAACAAACTGGTTAAAGTATATTTTTACTTTATTATCAGCTAACACACTATGCAAGCCACAGTATACTATCCAAAAAAAAGCTAAAAGAAGGTAATTTCCAGACATAAATAAATGATTTATAACTCGTTTAATTATATAAATTAAAAGTAATCGTCAACTTCCACAGTAAAAACCTATATTTGTGCTTTATTAATACAATACAAATTAAAATGGAAAGTAAAAATCAAGGTACCGTAAAATTTTTCAACACTGAAAAAGGTTTCGGTTTTATCAAGCATGATGATTCTGATAAAGAAACATTTGTGCATGTAAGTGGTCTGAACAACGATATCAAAGAAGGCGATAAAGTTGAGTTCGAACTGCAAAATGGCAAAAAAGGATTAAACGCTGTTAACGTAACAGTTGTAGGATAAATAAAAGTCATTTTACAAGAAAGAGGTTGCCAAAAGCAGCCTCTTTTTTTTTGCTTAACTACATTTGTAAAAAATATTACATGAAATATATTTCCTTGATTCTTATATCACTACTTTCTTTTGGGATACAAGCACAGGTTAAACTTAAACCGGGGATGAAAATTATCACGCATTCATCTGTACAATCTGAGAGCGAATATGGAGCAGGTATGTCTATGAGTTCTGATGTAGAAACTGAAAGCGAAATTATGGTTAATGAAGAAAAGAAAAATATTTTTGAAATAACCAGCAAGTTGACGGGATTCAAAATAAAAATGAATATGCTGGGACAGGAAACTTTTTACGATTCAAAAAATGAAAAAGATAAGGATTCAGAAGCTGGCCAGTTGTTTTCCCAATTAATAGGAATGGAAAACAAGTTCATGGTGAATAAAACAGATGGTAAAGTTTTTCCTTTGTTGCAACGTGAGCCTGTAAAAGATGTATCCCCTTCAATGATGCCATCAACCGATGATGTGAATGGTACTAAAAAAATTGCAGAATGCTTTTTTGTAATTACAAATGATCAAAAAAAACTGGGAAACTGGTCGGTTACAGACTCTGCTTCAGGCACCGTAACTATCGCAACCTATACCATTAAGCGTATTTCAGCAGACGAAGCCACCGTATCGTATATATCCAATTCTACCAATAACAACACGATGGATCAGATGGGCATGGCAGTTAAAATGAATATTGTTGCTACAGGAAAAGGTGAATTAATCTGTGATTTAAACAGCATGCTTGTAAAAAGGAATTCTGTAACCACTGAATCAACAGGTTCAATGGAAGCGGGTGGTCAGACTACCAATATCAGTGGTAAAACCATCAGTGTAACCACATTCAACGTCCTGTAATAATTACTTTAAAGTAGATAGCATTTTAAATCCTGCAGCCGTTATCAGGCAAACGCCTGCAACTATCCACCATAAATTATAAAATCCGGCACTTTCAGCAAGTATAGAACCTAAACTGCTTCCTGCGATTTGGCCTATGCTCCACGACATGGTATAGATACCGGCGTATTGTCCTCGGTTCAGATCATTACTTCTTGAAATATAAAAACTGTTCATAAAAGGCATGGCGATCATTTCTGAAATCGTAATCACCAATATAAAAACGGATGCCATCATCAACCCATTCATAGGCAAATGCAGTAAAAAAAAGGAAGCAGCCATACAGAAAGTTCCAATGCACATTAATGTCAGATAAGGCTTTGTGCCTTCCAGTTTATACACGAGAACCATCTCAAATATGGCGATCATCAAACCATTTGCGGCCATCACCGTTCCGATCCAGAATTCATTCATGTGAAGACCGGATTTGAAAAAAATGGGCACTGTTGTAAAAAGCTGAAAAAAACAAAAAGCAAAAAGTATAATCAGCACAGAAAAGTACATAAAGGTTTTATCGCGGTATGGCGACAATGTTTTAATTTTTTCTGAGGCAGCATGAAAAGCAGCACGTTGTTCCTGAACGGTTACTTTCGGCAATACTCTGATGAGCATGAGGGCTGCCGCAATATTGGTAAACCCATCTACCCAGAATAATAAATGATAATCAATGGAAGCAAGCAAACCACCTACTGCACTTCCTACGCCCCAGCCTAAATTGATAGCGAGTCTGATAAGAGAAAAAGATTGCGTTCTGTTTTCCGGCGTACTGTAATGCGCAATGGCTGTAGCATTTGCAGGACGGAAAGATTCATTCACCATACTCAACAGGAATGTGATGATGCAAATCCATTCGAAAGAACGCATTTGCCCGAGTATGATAAACAGAATGCCACCACAAAATAAAGCGAGAAACTGGGTTTTATAAAATCCAAAACGGTCACTGATTTTCCCTCCTAAAAAACCACCGGCAACGGAACCAATGCCATATAATGCAACAACTAATCCGGCTTGTTTAATGCTGTAGCCAAGATGTGTACAATACAATGTTAGAAATGCCAAAACCATTGTACCACTTCTGTTAATGAGCATCACTACACTCAATAACCATATACGCCTGCTTAAACCATCATACGCATTTTTATAAAGTTGTATCGTAGAAGAAACCATTGCATTTTTATTGTGAGTTTATACGCTGAAATATATCAATGATTTCCTGTGGAGGAATTGTAAGTTTTCGTTTTACAGTATCGATCCACGCAATCTCTGCTACAATATTTGCGCATAGAATATCCTTTTTCCATATTTCATGAGCAATCGAAAGCCTGCTGAAATTCTCGGTATGTTTTACGATTTTCATGTTGATGAGCATATCGTCACCAAAACGGATCTCTCTTTTAAAATTGCATTCTTCCCTGAAAAGTATAGGACCGATCTGGTGATGCGTCATCAATTGTGGTGTTAATCCCTTCTCTACAAAATATGACATGCGGCAATACGCACCGTAGTCATAATATCTGGAATGTAACACATGATAATTGGGGTCAAGATCTGCCCACCGAATTTCAAATTTCTTACTATAAAGATCCATTAGGTGTACATTATTTCATAGTATTCTTTTGCCATCCTGTTGCTGTCGAACTGCCAACGCACATCTCTCATTCCGTTTTTCATAATCTGCCTCCACACGTGCTGATTTTCATAATACAAAGGCAAAACCTGATT
This sequence comes from Bacteroidota bacterium, assembly GCA_031411115.1. Taxonomy (GTDB): domain Bacteria; phylum Bacteroidota; class Bacteroidia; order Chitinophagales; family Chitinophagaceae; genus Ferruginibacter. The sequence continues at coordinate 27,824 of JANOAO010000002.1, read as the reverse complement.
TTCAAGAATATCATAAATTTTTTCCAGATCGTATTCATCCTGCTCATGTTGCGTCATGGATGCATAATCAACCGGCGGAACCAGAAAACCATTATTTCCATTGTTGATGAATTCGCAAATCCAGCCATCATTGGTTGAAAAATTTACGGCACCATTCATCGCTGCGGTCATACCACTTGTTCCACTTGCCTCTCTGGGTACACGCGGATTGTTCAGCCAGATATCTGAGGCCTGTTTTAATCTTTTACTTAAGGCCAGTTCGTAGCCAAGGCATACTGCAACATTATCATAATCTTTGCTCAGATCAATCAGATAATTTAGATCACAAATAGCGGGATGATCTACCGGATAGGGTTTTCCTGCCCAGATAATTTGCACGGGATATTTCGGATTATTCAATAAAGCATTAAACCTTGTTTTGTTACGTGTAATCAGTTCTGCACGTTTGTAACCAGCAAATCTTCTTGCCCACACTATGGTTAGTACATCCGGGTTAAATTGTTTCCCTGTTTGATCTGCTACAATTTCAAATGCTCTTTTCTTGAGATAACGTTTACGATCAATGAAAGCTTCAATTTTATGATCTTCTAAATAACTATATAATTGTTTATCGGCCCAATAATGCCAGTTCTGTGCGTTAGTGATTGCTTTTATTTCGCAAATTCCATCATAGCGTTTCCACATTTCTCTGCTCACTTCTCCGTGCAACTGGCTTACACCATTGGCCAGTCTTGCAAAACGCAATGCTGCGAGCGAATGATTAAACTGATCATCTGCTATACCAGTTAACTGCTTCACTTCCTGCAAGGGTAACCCGGAAAAATAACTCATTTTTTCGCACAAATGAATATCATGCTTTTCGTTGCCTGCTTCTTCCGGAGTATGTGTGGTGAAAACAAGCTTTTCTCTCACAGCATTCACACTTCCCCATTTTTTATAGAGATAAAAAGCTGCACTTACACCATGCGCTTCGTTTAGATGGTAAACTTCCGGATCAAAATTTAAATGTTCCATTAAGGTAGCGCCACCCACTCCCAATAATATGAACTGTGCAACTTTAGTCGCCACATTAGCATCATATAATCTATGAGAAATGGTCTGTGATACATGATCATTCCCGGGATCATCTGTACTCAGTAAAAATAATGGCGCCGATTTAAAAGTCTCCGGTGCCAGGTAAAATACCTTTACCCAAACAGGATGATTGTGTATGGTTATTTGGAAACGAATACCTGTATCTTCTAAAAAATTATATATTTTTTCATTCCACTGCACCATTAAACTCTGATCAGGATTTCTGGCCTGATCGTAATATCCATATTTCCACAGAATTCCGATACCGATTAAATTCTGACGTAATTCGTAGGCGCTTCTTAAATGAGAACCGCTCAAAAATCCTAAACCACCACTGTAAATTTTTAAAGGCTGATGCACTGCAAATTCCATAGAGAAATACGCTACACGTTTCTGATACACCGGATCAACAGGATAGGGCATTTCATATGCATTAAAATTCATGGGCTTTTTTTGTCAAATATACCCAATGAGAAGCATTACACAAAACGAAGGCAACAATATGAATTAGATGAATTAATAATTTAGGCTTGGTATTTTATTTTTTTTAGATTTGTCTAAATATTTGCCTTTTATGTATCATACTCCCAGTGAAGAGAATTATATTAAATGTATCTTCCATCTGCAGCATAATATTGAAAAAGTCAGTACAAATCTGCTAGCAAATACTATCTGTACAAAACCAGCTTCCGTTACAGATATGCTGAAAAAATTACAGACCAAAAAACTGGTGAATTACGAAAAATATTATGGTGTAAAACTTACCGAGTCCGGCAACCGTATCGCATTGGATGTGATCCGAAAACACCGTTTATGGGAATGCTTTTTAGTAAATAAATTAGGTTTTAACTGGACAAAAGTACATGAGGTGGCCGAACACCTGGAACATATCAGTAACAAGGAACTCATCAACCGTCTTGATGATTTTTTGGGCAACCCATCAGTAGATCCGCATGGCGACCCTATCCCCGATCAGAAAGGAAAATTCAAAACCATCCGGCAATCCTGCCTGTCGGATGTTCCTATGCGGCAATACGTATCCGTTAGTTCGATTAAAAATCAGAGTTCCCAAATGCTCGACCTGCTGAGTCATTATAATATTACACTAGGCACTAAAATTAAAGTGATCAGACGATTTGAATTTGACGGATCCGCAGAAATAAAAATTAATAAAGCACCGCTCACCATAGTAAGTGATCAGGTTGCCAAAAATGTTTATTGTACGATATGAGAACACATCCACATGAATCGCTTAGTGAAGTACATTCATCTGTTGATACCACGAAGGTTAAAAAAGGATGGAGGAAAATATTTTCATTTTTAGGTCCGGCATATCTGGTAAGCGTAGGGTATATGGATCCGGGAAACTGGGCAACTGATTTAGCGGGTGGAAGTAAATATGGTTATCAGTTGATATGGGTGTTGCTGATGAGCAACCTGATGGCATTGCTGTTACAGGGATTATCAGCCAGGCTTGGAATTGTAAGAGGCAGAGATCTGGCACAGGCAAACAGAGAAACCTATCCGCCGTTTATCAACTTTCCATTGTATTTGTTGGCAGAAGTTGCCATAGCAGCCACAGATCTGGCGGAGGTTTTAGGAATGGCAATCGGCATTCAATTACTTACTGGTTTGCCTTTGATATGGGGTGTAAGCTTTACGGTGCTCGATACATTTCTTCTATTGTATCTGCAAAGATTGGGCATGCGTAAAATGGAGGCTTTTATTATTTCACTGGTTGCAGTAATATTTGTCTGCTTCTTTGTTCAGATATTTTTGGCGAAGCCTGATGCATCAGAAATTATTTCAGGATTTGTGCCTTCACTTCCCGACTCCAGCGCTTTGTATATTGCCATCGGAATAATAGGTGCAACGGTAATGCCGCACAACCTGTATTTGCATTCAGCACTGGTACAAACCAGAAAAATAGATAAAACAGACGAAGGAATACGACAAGCGTTAAAATTTAACCGCGTAGATACCACTATCGCATTAAACCTGGCATTTTTAGTAAATGCTGCCATCCTGATTTTAGCTGCTGCCGTTTTTTATAAGTCAGGAAATTCAGATGTGGCTGAAATTAAAGAAGCACACCGTTTACTGCCTGGTTTTTTAGGAAATGTTGCACCAGTACTTTTTGCCTGCGCACTCATCGCGGCAGGGCAAAGCAGTACTGTAACCGGAACACTTGCAGGTCAAATTATTATGGAAGGTTATCTGAGCCTTCGGATAAGTCCTGTTTTAAGAAGATTAATTACACGTTTAATCGCCATCATTCCTGCTTTAATCGTTATTGGAATTTATGGTGAAAATGAGGTGGATGCGTTACTGGTAATGAGTCAAGTTGTTTTGAGTTTACAGCTCGGTTTTGCTATTATCCCACTTATTCATTTTGTAAGTGACAAAAAAACGATGGGAAAATTTGCAATTGGTACGCTCACAAAAATTGCAGCCTGGCTCATCACCACCATTCTTGTGTATCTAAATCTAAAGATGTTACTCAATGAAATTGTTCCGGGGTTTGAGACACATACTGATCTTACAAAAATTTTGATCATTGGTGCCGGTGTTGCTTTTGCATTTCTGTTGATGTACATTATTCTCTTTCCATTTTTCAGAAAGAAAACAGCTGCCATTTCCATCAACCTGCATAAAGCTGAAAATAAATTGGAACCTTTTTATACGCCACATTTTAATACGATAGCCATTGCTTTGGATTTTAGCCTGAATGACAGCAAAATTCTTTCATTCGCTACGGCACAGGGAAATACAGAAACTGAATACCTGTTGATCCATATTGTTGAAAGTGCATCTGCAAAATTATTGGGTGGTGAAAGTGACGATTTTGAAACAAGGCAAGACAAAGAAAAATTGGAAGCATATGTTGAACAAATGAAAGCTCAGGGTTTACGGGTGACAGGTGAAATTGGTTATAGAAGAAGAGTGAAAGAAATTGTAAGAATCGTAAAAGAAAACAATGCCGATCTTTTAGTGATAGGTTCACATGGTCATAAAGGAATGAAAGATATTATTTATGGTACAACTATAGATGCCGTTCGACATGAAATGAAAATTCCGGTATTAGTGATCAGTGTGTAAAACCCAATATTTTTTCTTCAACAGTATCATTCCATTTAGCCTGAACATCATGCAACTGGCCATTTTTAGTTTCACCGTCATAATCATTCTGCATATCGTTCATAATGCCGGTGCTCTCTGTATAGATCTGAGCCAGCAACGTATCATAATTAGATGTGGTGAATTTGGCTTTTTGTAATTTTTGCAGAAAGTAAGTGGCGGCTATAAAACTGATATCAAAATGCTGCTGTTCGTGTTTTAAAATATAAGGCGTATTTCTGCCAGGTTTCACCCATGATTTGTTCTTATTAAAATAGCAATATACTTTAATATCAAGGCTGCCCGAACTTCCATTCATTTTTACATTTGCCTGATAACCGAAACCGGAAACGGTAATGGCTGCGGCCCGGCTTTCCGAATTATACGCTCCTCTGAAATCATCCCATACCAATAAATTTCCAGGCTCATAGTATTGAACTTCGGTTGCTGGCAGACTGGTTTCTGTGGTCCACGTAACAGAGGTTTGCATTGAATTTTCAGAATGAGAATAAAAGAAAAACGAAAGGATGATGAAGGCGATGTTCATGGTGTTTTGTTTACACCAAGTAACAAAATAACCTCATCAAAAAATGTAGAATAATTTACAATTTTGAATAGATTAACATCTACTATTTGTGCAGGAAATATGATGGGAACAAAACCCTTACCTTCCCAGCATCTGCTGAACCTTTGATGCTATGAGATCCGTATTTTGTTTTTCCATACAGTTAAAATGCTCCAATGGACATTTATCAGAACCATAGCGGCTGCAAGGCTGACAACGGAGATCTAAAAAAATATTTTGGTGTTTGGCCGGATTGGCGCTTCCGTAATAAGGTTCAACATCCAGCTTGGGTGAAGTACCACCCCATAACGCAATTACCGGTCTTTGAAAAGCACAGGCAATATATTGAAATCCTGTATCGTGCGATACCACCAGTTTACTCTGGCGAATGATGTCTGCAGATTCGTTTAAAGAAAATTTTCCGCAGGAATTATAGATCTTCATTTCATCTATTGCGGCAATCTGCTCTCCTACTAATTTCTCCGTTTCTCCGCCAACCAGAATGATCGGATGATTAATCTTCCTGCATAATTCCTGTAATTTATGTACAGGCATTTTTTTAGTATAATGGTTTCCGCCAATAACAATGCTGATAAATCCTGCATGGTGTGTGGTGGGGAGATCATTCGCAAAAACCTTCTGATCAGTGCTAATAAAATAATCCAGTCCCCGGCCATCATCTGTAACGCCCAGTTTTTTCACAGTATTTAAGGAACGTTGTGTAATGTGAATACCCGGCATTACATTTATATTCAGTTTTGTAAGCAGAAATTTTTGCCAGCTTAACTTATCGATGATCTGTACAGGCCTTTTTAATTTTTTCCGGATGGTGGTGCTGCGGATATTGTTATGCAGATCGATCACATGATCAAAATTTTCCAGCGTTAAAATTTTGATGAGCGCTTCCATATTATCATCATAATAATGAAATTGATCTATATAAATATTGTTAACTGTAACTTCTTTGAATGATAATTTTGTAAGAAAATGAAGTTCCGCTTCCGGTAGTTGTTGTTTCACACAGCGGAATACAGGTGAAGCCAGTACAATATCGCCAATGGAAGAAAAACGGATGATTAGAATTTTCATTTTTTTTAATTTTCAGTAAAGTTCAGTTCTTTTCCAAATGTTTCTTCTGTAAAGGCGGCCGCTACCACACTCAGTACCATAACAATAATACCGGTAAATAAACCAGCATTCAAATATGAAGTTACCTGCTGAAGCGCATTAAATAATAAAAGCATCAGCGGCAATGCGCCACGTACCATATTTGGAATTGTTGTAGCTGCTGTTGCTCTTAAATTTGTTCCAAACTGTTCGGCAGCCATTGTAACAAAAATGGCCCAGAAGCCGGTACCAAAACCTAATGCGGCACAAATAAAATACATCTGTGCAGCACTGCCACCTTTCTGACTAAAAAAACAGGCAATGGCGATCATTGTTATCCCATAAAAAATAAAAAGTGTTTTTTTTCTGCTTTTCAGCCAGTGGCTAATTAATCCTGTAAGCACATCTGCTGCAGCTATGGCAACATAAGCATACATCGTAGCTTTTTTAGGCAAAACCGATTCATGTATACCCAATGCCTGACCAAAATTATTAGAGAAAGCTACCAGAATCCCTATCACATACCAGGTAGGTAAACCAATCAAAATTGCCAGCAGATATTTTTTAAAACGCCTGGCGTTATTGAAGAACATCAAAATATCACCACGGGATACATTTTCTTTTTTTACTTCATGGAACATGCTGCTCTCATAAACAGATATTCTCAACAGCAATAAACAAAACCCTAAACCTCCACCAATAAAATAGCAGGTTCTCCAATGAAAATTAAGTGATATAAAATAGGCGGCTACTGCTCCGGTTAAACCAATACCTGCCACCAGCGAAGTACTTAAACCGCGATTTTCTTTAGAGGATAATTCACTTACGAGTGTAATGCCGGCACCCAGTTCACCGGCAAGTCCGATTCCTGCAATAAAACGTACGAGCGCATATTGTTCTGGTGTTTGTACAAATCCGTTGATGATATTAGCGACACTGTATAAAACGATTGAGCCAAATAAGACACTGAGTCTTCCTTTCTTATCGCCCATAATACCCCAGATAATTCCGCCGATAAGTAAACCCAGCATCTGGATACTAATGATAAACTCCCCTTTAGATTTTACAAGTGCATCCGAAAGCCCCAGCTCTTTAAGGCTTTCAATACGTACGATATTAAACAACAGCAGGTCATAGATATCTACGAAATAGCCTAATGCTGCAACTAAAACAATGATAGAAAAAACACTTTCTTTTCTTTGATGCATCATACCTTCTGCTCCGGTTTTCCCGGTTTTTTCTTAGAAAAAAATAATTTCCAGATAACAGGTGCAGTTGTTAGCAGCACAATTGATATGATAATTATTTCAAGGTGTTTGGTAAGGTCAATATTATATTTTTTCAATATAAACTGATACAGATAATGTCCTATAAAAAGTATAGATGTACACCAGGCAATACATCCGATTACGTTATAAAAGAAAAATTTCTTTTTATCCATCCCTACTATACCTGCAACAATAGGAGCAAAAGTTCTGATGATGGGTAAGAAACGTGCAATCACAATCGTACTGGCACCATTGTGCTCATAATAATCATGCGCTTTGGTTAAATACTTTTGTTTAAAGAAAAATGTGTCTTTCTTCTTATATAATGCCGGTCCTGATTTTCTACCAAACCAATATCCCACACTATTGCCAATAACTCCTGCAATTACCGCCAATATGGTTAATACAGATAAATTAACAAACTCATTTCCAAAATCAAAACCAAGTCCTTTTGTTATTAATTTATTACTGAAAATTCCTGCAACCAGTAATAAAGAATCGCCAGGCAGAAAAAAACCTGCGAACAATCCTGTTTCAGCAAAAATTATAAATAAAAAAAGCCAGAGACCTCCATTATTGATATAAAATTCCGGATTTAATAAATCTCTAAAAGTAATTTCTAACAATTCCATAGTGCAAATAAACAATTAATCTCGCAATTCATTTTCCCATTTACTTACTACCGCTGTAGCAACACTGTTACCTACAACATTAGTAGCACTTCTCCCCATGTCGAGGAGCGGATCAATACCCAGTAACAAAGCGAGGCCTGCCTCAGGAATATTAAATGTAGAAAGTGTTCCCGCAATAACAACTAAAGAAGCACGAGGCACACCGGCAATGCCTTTACTCGTGAGCATCAGTATCAATAACATACTTATTTGTGTTGGGAGTGGCAGATGCATACCGTAACTCTGCGCAATAAACAGAGAAGCGAAGGTCATATACATCATACTTCCGTCGAGGTTAAATGAGTAGCCCAATGGCAGAACGAAACTTACAATTTTATCTTTACAGCCAAATCTTTCCAGTTCCATCATTGTTTTAGGAAATGCTGCCTCACTGCTCGACGTACTGAATGCCAGCAGGATTGGCTCTTTGATCCGTTTAAGTAAATGGAAAATTCGTTTACCTAAAAATGCACTGCCGGCTAGTAATAAAATGATCCACAAAATGGCAAGGCCTGCATAAAATTCTCCTATGAAAATGGAATAGGTTTTTAATATCCCTAATCCTTGTTTAGCAATGATTGCGGTCATTGCACCAAATACAGCCAATGGTGCAAATTTCATTACATGACCTGTTACTTTTAAAATGATATGTGCCACTATGTCCAGCGCATGAACAATTCCATGGGCGTTTTCACCAATTGCTGCTGCAGCTATCCCAAAAAATAATGCAAACACAACGATTTGTAATATTTCATTCTTTGCCATGGATTCCACAAAACTGGAAGGAAAAACATGATAGAAAAAGTCTCTTACTGTAAGCGCAGCTTTATCAATTCCGGTTGAAGCTGCTGCATCCGGTAATGACAGTTGCATAGCTTTTCCCGGCTCGAAGAAATTCACCAGCAACATGCCTAACACTAAACTCAGAAGAGAGGCACATAAAAACCACAATAATGTTTTACCTCCAATCCTTCCCACAGCTTTAATGTCTCCTAGTTTTGCGACACCTACCACCAGTGTGGTGAATACAAGTGGTGCCACAATCATTTTTATAAGACGAAGAAATATATCCGCTAAAAGTGAAAACCATTCCAGTTTTTTATCCCTTGCCGATAAAATTTCATTACGCTGAGCACTGATCATTTCTTTCTGTTTCACCAGTTGAACATAAGCAGGATTAATCGTATCTATTAATGTGCCCATGGTGGCGTTAACCTTTTTTATGGAATCTTTCAACATCAAAACTGTAACAGAAGCATTGTTTTTAGTTTCGGTTTCCAGCATTTCCCGCTGACCGGTTTTAAATTGTTTCTGAAGGACCTCCAATTGTTTTTTTAAAGCATTATACCTAACCGTATCTGACGGGGTTTGAAAAGGTTTCATTTGCTGCAATAATTCTTTTTGCTGTTGTTCTGCATTTGAAATCCTGTAGTTTTCTTTTCCTACGTAAGATTTATTCAGAATAAAACCGAGTACAATGCCCAACACGAGGGCTATACCGATATATAAAGTAAGTTTATTACGCTTTGCGCTTTTTTCATGCATGGCAAATTCAAATTAGAAATCGCAATATAGTATAATCTCGTGCATGCAAATTTTCAAAATTTTAAGAATGGTATAGTCTGTAATCATTAAATGCGTATTTTTCCGAATAATCTAAAATTAACTTATGAGTTTATTTGTTCGGAAACCAATGGACGCGCTTTTAAAAGAAGCTTCGGAAACAGGTTCACATACGCTTAAAAGAACTTTAGGAGCCGGCGGATTGATTGCATTGGGTATTGGCGCAATCATAGGCGCAGGTTTATTTTCTATTACGGGAATGGCTGCCGCCAATCATGCTGGACCTGCCATTACTATTTCTTTTATAGTAGCAGCATTTGGATGTTTATTTGCCGGATTATGTTACGCAGAATTTGCATCAATGATTCCGGTTGCCGGTAGTGCTTATACCTATTCGTATGCAACGATGGGAGAATTTATCGCATGGATCATTGGCTGGGATCTGGTTTTAGAATATGCAGTGGGTGCGGCTACAGTGGGTATCAGTTGGAGCCGATACCTCGTAAAATTTTTAGAAGGATTTGGCGTAGCACTACCGCATGATTTAACTGTTGGTCCGTGGGATGGCGGTATCATAAATCTGCCTGCAGTTTCCATCATTGTTTTAATGAGTCTTCTTTTGATAAAAGGCACAAAAGAAAGTGCTTTTGTTAATGCGCTGATCGTTACTTTAAAGGTGGCAGTTGTTATCGTATTTATTGTATTGGGATGGCAGTATATAAATAACGATAATTACAATCCTTATATTCCCGATAATACGGGCGATTTTGGACATTTTGGTTTCAGCGGAATTATCAGGGCAGCAGCAATAGTATTCTTTGCTTATATTGGTTTCGATGCGGTAAGTACGGCAGCACAGGAAGCTAAAAATCCTAAACGAGATATGCCAATAGGAATATTAGGTTCCCTTGCTATCTGTACGATTCTATATCTTTTGTTTGCACACGTAATGACAGGTGTAACCAGCTATTCTTCCTTTGCAGGTAAAGATGGTATTGCACCTGTAGCAGTAGCTATTGAACACATGGGCAAAGCCAATGAAGCGGGTGTAATTGTTCAGGATTATCCATGGCTGAACAGAGCTATTCTGGTAGCGATACTTGCGGGATATTCTTCTGTAATTCTGGTAATGCTGATGGGGCAAAGCCGTGTATTCTTTAGCATGAGTAAAGATGGATTGATCCCTCGTATATTTTCCACTGTAAATCCTAAAACGCAAACCCCAGCAAAATCAAATTTGTTATTCATGGGTTTTGTGAGTCTTTTTGCTGCCTTCGTTCCGGCACGTGTAGTAGGAGAAATGACAAGTATAGGAACTTTGTTTGCATTCATTCTGGTGTGTGTAGGCGTTTGGGTGATGCGCAGAAAAATGCCTGAATTACCAAGATCATTCAAAACGCCACTGGTACCACTCGTTCCCATATTAGGAATTGGAGTTTGTTTATTCATGATGGTATTTTTACCTATGGATACCTGGATACGTTTAATTGTATGGATGTTGATAGGATTGGATATTTATCTGGTATATGGCGCTAAAAACAGTGTGCTTGGCGACGGAACCAATAACCGCCCGGGTATGAAAATAGCCCGATTTGTTGGGCTTGGATTATGTGTTTTACTGATAATTGCAGGAATGCTACATCAATATACAATTGGTTTTAGTGAAGACAGAACATTAATGTATATCTCCTTTATTTTTGCAGCCATTCATTTGGTTTTATATGCGCTACGATTAAGAGAGAACCGATAAAATAAATGGTTGATATGAAAAACGCTCCTCATGCAGGAGCGTTTTTGTTTGTCGTACATCTGATCTATCATCAACATTTATAAAAATATTAATCCATTATGGCTCTGGTATTAAAAACTGGATCAGGATTTTTAAGTGCCTGATAACCTGCAACTGTACTGGCAAAAACCGTCCAGATAATTAATGGCAAATAATGGTAAGCAATCTTTTTTTCATTCTTTATCAGCATCAAATAACTGCTTATGGCAAGTATAGCATCTACGATCGTCCAGATGGCTGCTAATACGGAGCTCCTTCTATTGAAATATACATAGCCGAACGTGAAAAATATACACCAAATGCAAACCTGCAAAATCAACACTTGTTTACGATTCGAAATGTTAGCATTAAGGATCTTCTGAAGTGCTATTAAAAGAAAAATATTAATAAATGTCCAGGCTGGGCCAAACAGCCAACCAGGAGGTGACCATGGTGCCTGTAATAGTTGCTCTGTATACAATTTTCTGTCTATAGCATCAGACTGCATACTGCTCAACCCTCCTATTCCGGTAATGATCACGGCAATAATCACGATCTGCCACCACCTTAATTTTTGAAATTGTTTGATCAAGAATGAGATTTGATTTGTAACAACGAGAACTGTCATTTGTTCAACATTCAGATGCTTTTTATTCTGATGTCGTATACAAAATCTTTCACTGATACAATTTTTATTTTTTTAAAATCCGGATGAACGGGATTTAAAATATAATTCCATTCTTCTGCAACTACTGCAGAAGGAATTTTTATAAGAGCATGATTTGCGGAAGCTAAAAGACGGCTTCCAAAACTTTTGGTGGATGAAGGTGCAGGAAAAGACAGCCAGTCTCCAGGAAGTTCAGATAACTTCACAATATATATTTCTAAGTCTCCGGTTTCGTAGGTAGTTACACTCAAAGCACGCGGAATGTCTTCTACATTTACATTGACGGTATATTCCAACAACGCTAATGCTCTGCTTTCAGAAGTATACATACACGATGATAATTTATGATTCCATCTTCCACCATGCAGACTTGCACCTTCGCCTGAAAGATCTTTTGCGAACTTTGTACGGCCTATTCTATACAATTTCATAGGATAGCTTAAGAAATTACGCCATGATCTATACGGCCTATTACATTACGTACTTCTTCTCTTCCAAACTGGTTATCCATAAAATGATAAGGTATTTCTCCACCCAATGCTTTATTTGACCGAAACATCCAACGATTAAAAGTGGCCGCATCTTCAAAAACTTCATATCCGTAAGAATAAATATCTGCAAGGCTGATAATTCGTTCACTTAAAGAAATATTGAATTTTTCTTTTCCCTTTTTATTAATGAGCGTAGCACGTGTTACGGATAAAGCAATTGCCAGTTTATCATAATCAAGGGTTGTTTTTTCTTTGAGGTTTTCGAGATCTTTTTTACTTAAACCACCTTTAATGATATTCATTTTTTCAAAAGCAGTTAACTGATTTTCGGGCTTCTGCGAAACACCTGTTAATATAAGGGAGGGCTGCGCTTTTGCAACTAATTTAAGTACAGGCTTGCGACGCAGAATATAAGCAGACGAACCTTCCTTTACCATGGACACCGATTTTTTTAATGTGGAAGGGAGTTTTGATGCAGAAGAATCTGACTTTCGCATAGTATAAAATTTAAATTCTTTTGGTATAAATTTATACCATTTAATTGTATACTCAAAATATTTTTAACGAATAATGAGTTGTTAAGCGCTCATTAATTTCATGGTTAGATCATAAAAGAAACTAACTTGAAAATAAAACCTATGAATATTTTATTTATCACACTGATCAGCTTGTTTTCGCAGGCTTTGAACTGGGAGACTAATTTCGACAAGGCATGTGAGAGAGCATCGGCTGAACATAAAATGATTTTATTGAATTTTTCCGGATCTGACTGGTGCGTTCCCTGCATCCGGCTAAAAAAGGAAATCTTTTCCAGCACAGAATTTGAAAATTTTGCAAAGGATCATCTAATCCTGGTTAACGCTGATTTTCCTGCTAAAAAGAAAAATAAATTAACGGATGCACAGCAAAAAAGTAATAATGCACTTGCGGAGAGATATAACAAAAATGGTGCTTTCCCTCTCACCCTTTTATTAAATGCAAATGGCGAATTGATTACAAAATGGGATGGAATGCCGGCTGGAAATGCGAAGGATTTTATAGTAATGATTAATAAAAAAATTCATGCTGGTAGCTGAGGACAAACTGCAAATTTTTAAACATGTTACCAGGCTCATGGGAAATCGTTTTGAATTTTCTGTGATAGTTGATTCATCTGCAGTAGCAACCCATGTGATTGATAAAGCTATAAACGAAATCAGGAGAATTGAAAAATTACTTACAACTTTTGATGAAACCAGCCAGACAAACCAGATCAATAAAAATGCAGGTATTGCACCGGTAAAAGTGGATGAAGAAGTTTTTGAACTGATTAAAAGAAGTCTGGTTATTTCCAGAATAACTCAGGGAGCATTTGATATCACTTATGGATCGGCGGATAAGCGATTATGGAATTTTGATCAGACCATCACGAGTCTGCCTGATAAAAAATCAGCCAAAGAGTTTGTTACGCTGATCAATTATAAAAATGTGATACTTGATGAAACACAACGAACCGTATTTTTAAAAAATGCAGGTATGCGTATTGGCTTCGGCGGTATAGGCAAAGGTTACGCAGCAGAAAGAGCAAAAGCGATACTGATACAGCAAGGCATCAAAAGCGGTATTGTAAATGCTGCAGGCGATCTTACAACATGGGGATATCAGCCCGATGGTAAGCCATGGACAATCGGTATTGCAGATCCCAATACCAGCAAAACAGCATTTTCTTATTTTAATATCACCAATACGTCTATCGCCACATCCGGCAATTATGAAAAATTTATTGTTATTGACGGCAAAAAATATTCGCATACCATCGATCCTAAAACAGGATTGCCGGTACAGGGAATAAAAAGTGTGACTATCGTTTCAACTAATGCAGAATTAGCGGATGCAATGGCAACTCCTATTATGATTATGGGTGTAGAAATAGGGCTTGATCTGATTAACCAGATCAATGGCATTGGATGTATAATAATAGATGACCATGATAAAATTTACACATCAAAAAATATTCAGCTTACATGATAAAAAATAAAAAAAACCAGGTGGTACTACTTCCGCTGTTAACTATTAGCATACTAAGCTCCTGCACAACGGTAAAAGAATACCAGAAGAATAAACTCAATGATTCGGAAATGACTTTATCAAATCGAATAATAGAAAAAACAGAAATGAACTTTCAATCTTACAGAGAAGGTGCATCAGGCGCTAACGGTGGAAAAGTAGGTGGCGGCTGCGGATGTAACTGATCAATACATTCAAAATGAAAAAATTATTTTTATCGGTGATTGGAATGTACCTCACTTTACTATCTGCCTTTTCGCAGGTAAGTGCTCAGGATGATTCAGCTTACAAAAAAAGAAAACTAAGTTTTGAAGAAGCCAACTTAATCACCAGTTATTACAAACAAGATGGAAACAACGCGGCTGTTACCGGAGGTTTAGGTTCAGAGAAATTAACAGACATTTCCAATGTAATTGATCTTAAAATGTCGAAATACGATAAGTCGGGGCGGAAACATACTTTCACCGGCGAATTGGGAATCGATCATTACACATCTGCTTCATCAGACAAGATTGACCCTTCTACTATTTCATCCGCTTCTTCGGCAGATTTGCGGGTATATCCTTCACTGGGATGGACGATGGTAAATACTGAAAAAGGAAATTCCGTGGGTGCGGGAATGTCTTTTTCAGCAGAATATGATTATACTTCTATTGGCGCAAATGCATCCGTTTCTAAGAAAACAAAAAATAAGCAGGGTGAATTTACTGCGGCTATTCAGGTGTTTTTGGATCAGCTACAACTTATTTATCCAATAGAACTGCGTGGAAATTCAGGAGGTGGAGGAAATGATGAAGATGACGATGATAATTCAGGCTCCGCTTCACGAAATACATTTAGCGGAACGTTAGGATGGTCACAAATCATTAATAAAAGATTTCAGGTGGCGCTGGAGGCACAGACCGTTTACCAGAAAGGATATTTATCCCTTCCTTTTCATCGGGTTTATTTTAATGACAATACCGTACATGTTGAAAATCTTCCCGCCACTCGTTTAAAAATTCCGTTAGGTATACGGGCAAATTATTTTTTAGGCGATAATTTTATTATCAGAACCTGGTACCGATATTATGCTGACAACTGGGGCATCAACAGTAATACATTGCAACTGGAAACTGTTATCAAGATTAACCCTTTCATATCGGTCACCCCGTTTTACAGGTATTATCAGCAAACGGCAGCAGATTATTTTGAAGCGAGAAATAAACATTCAGTAGCGGATACCTATCACACCAGTAATTATGATCTTTCCGCATTTAATAGCAATTTCTTCGGAGGAGGAATCCGATTAGTTCCGCCAAAAGGAATCTTGAATTTCAAGCATATCAGTTCTATGGAAATACGATATGGACATTATTCAAAAAATATTGGAATGCGCTCCAACATTTTATCCCTCCATTTAAAATTTAAATAAGAAATCCTGGGATAAAACACGATACTGTAATATTTATACTACAATTTTGTAGTATAAAGTACTACAAATCTGAATTTCAATTAAATTAACTTTACGTCAGTTTTCATAGGGTACGGATTAAAAACGGGGCAAGATATCTATCTTCAGCCCTTTTTTTTTGCATGTCATTTTCCTTTATTTACCCTTATACATCAGGTTAACTCTTTCGTGTTCCAGGCTTGTAATTATCCTCATATTTTTTGATCCAGTCTTTTACAGTCATTTTGGTGGCCAGTTTTCCAAAAAGTTCCAATGGAATTTTTTCAGGATTTTTAAAACGGATACAACTTTTGCCCATGTCCAGTTTGGCATCTGTATATTTTGGATATTCCTGCACAAACCAGTCTAAAAGTGCAGGATCAGCATAAATTCCCATATGATATATTGCTATGAAATTTTTCTGAGAGGCTATTGATAAAAATGGAAGTGGCAAAGTTCGATCGCAATGATAACCATCAGGATAAATAGAATGCGGTACAGAATAGCCAATCATACCATATCCCATACCTTCCTGAAAACCTTTGGGAAGATTTTTGAGGAAAATTTTTCTCAATTGTTCCATTGCTTTTCTACGATCTTCCGGAAGAGCTTTAATATAATCATCCGGTTTTTTTTCTGTGGATTGCATATTTAAATTGTTGAGTTATATTTACGAATATAAAACGAATTGAAAAAAGAAAAATGGGAAGTTTTTCCCCGCAAAATCAATTTGGTCGTAAAATTGAAATGTATTCAAAAACTGAACTATGCCCTCTACAAAACCTGCTGCTAAGCAAATTAAAAAAGTATTAATAGTAGAAGATGAAGCTGATATTTGTCTGCTCTTAAACATCATTTTAAAAGATGATGAAGTAGATGTGGAACATGTAAAGAACCTGGCCAATGCCCGTGAATTTCTTTCATCACAAGTACCAAGTGTGATATTATTGGATCACAAACTCCCGGATGGTCATGGACTGGAATTTATTGAATACTTAAAGGTGAATTATCCCACTATTAAAATCATCATGCTTACAGGTTACAAACCTTCTACACCCAGAGAAATAGCTTTAAGCGACCACGCCGATATTTTTCTGGAAAAGCCCTTTACCCGAGAACAAGTGTACGCTTCTGTAAAAAATCTGTTGAATTAATCAGGCTGCCTGTTTCAAATAACGTCTTACGAAATCTTTTTTAGAATCGTGGAAAGATGTAACTGCACCTAATTTATGCAGTATAAAAATATATATCCACGCAAGGTCTATCTGATAAGGTAAGAAACCGGCACGTGCACTTCCAGGATATAAATGATGGTTATTATGCCACTCGCCTGAAAATAACCCCGGGCGGGTTTGATTGATAGATAAATTACTTCTGTCGAAATCGATTCCGTCTACATGTTTCACTTCACCTTTTCCATGGCCTGTATAATTAAAGGCGCGAACAAAAATGAACCAGAACATTGCCGCGCCAAACATAGTACACGCCAAAGCATTACCACCTATGAAATAAAAAATGGAATACCATAATGTCCAGTTAAAGATCCACAACGCAACAGTATAAAAAGGACTCGCAACGGAACCCCATTTCAAATACTGTGCATAGCTATTAATTTTAACTCCCGTATGCTTAAGAAAATGTGCTGCTTTTGAATATGATTTTTCATCCAGATTCCTTGCAATCGACTGATGATTTACATCACTAAGCATACAATACCAGAACCCACCACGTGGATTATAAGGATCACCCGGCTCATCAGATTTCACATGATGAACGTGGTGTGATACAACATATATTTCTTCCGGAAAAGTTTTGATTACCAGGTTTTGTGTAATAAATCTGAATATGGGATGGCGGAAAGTATACGCTTTGTGAGTGCTGTACCGGTGAAACCAGATCGTACCATGCGTACTCATAATAATCATGCTGTACAGAATAAATACAATCACCAGTTTCCAAGTGATGTATTTTGTTATAAACAATATGAAAAATGGCAACATACAAACAACCATTAGCCAACTGATCATAGAGATCCAGTTTTTCTTCGTTTCAAATACATTCATTCTTCGGAATGCTTCGGCGAAAAGCTGCTTTCTGCCAGGTACTACTAATGCACCATTGCTGTCTTTCCATTTGTAGGAAGGCTCATGTAAAAGGTCGTCGATAAATCCCATAGATATATTAAAATAATAAAGCTAGATTGAAATTACGGTCAAATTTACAAAAAGGAACTTATTATATACTTCCAATATCAAAAATGATAGAATTATTCAACAAATGAATGGATAATCGACTCTTGTTTACGCATTTATGCACAACACCAGAATCGTTAATTTATGAATCCTGTGGTGGCGGAGGTACGTCTTTGTCAACAATAGCATGTATTTTTTCTACTGCATCTTTATTACGCATCATTTTATATATCTGTATTAAAGCAGTAATCGAAAAAATTCCGCCAATTACCCAGTTAAGATAATCTTCGGAATTATGTATTCTTTCCACCAGCCATTTACCCCCAAAAATAAATATGCAATTTCCCATTAACGTACCTAAGCCAATACCGATGATATATGAATTGTACTGGCTTTTTACGGGCTGTAAGATTTTTTTGGTAAACAAAACCGTACTCCACCCAAACCAGAAAGGTATTTGAACCGGATTAATGGCACAGAGGAACATTCCTAATAAAACACGGTTCATATTGTTGTGCAACATTACATTTTTTGATGTTCCCCCATCTTTTGTAGCTGCAATAAAACTTCCGATCGCTAACGCAACAATAATAGCCAGCGTGATCCATTCCATAATACGCATGAGTTTTTCCTGACGGCGGACCCAGTTAATTGCAACAAGCGATAGCCGCACATATACCATTTCCACCAGCAAAGATCCAATAGAAAACTGCAAAGCATGATTGATACTTTCCTGAATACCGATCTGCATGGCAGTAATATTCAAAGTGCCCATGGGCAAAGAACCCAGAAAACTAATCATCAGTCCCCACAAAAAAACTCGGCCGATATTACGCATCCGGTAAAGATAAAGAAGTACATTTTTATTATGAACGTAATTGTGTGCCCGGCAAAATCCGCTCCACAGAATACTATCTTTCCATCAAATTGTAATATTTTACAGCGATGCGAAGATCAACCTTACAATTATTACGTTTTCATTTTTCCTTTTTTCTAATGCCTGTTTTTTTCTTCGCCTTATCCAATACATCACATATCCATACGTTGCATGCGATTTTAATTTTTGTTATACTTCACCTGATCGTTTATCCTGCCAGTAACGGTTACAATAGTTATATGGATAAAGATGAAGACAGTATTGGAGGTATTAAAAATCCAATGGCTCCTACCCGTGAACTATTTTATGTTACGTTAATGATGGATGTGGGCGCTGTTTTAATTTCTGCATATATACACCTGCTTTTTTCTTTTGGAATTTTGATGTATATCCTTGCTTCCCGGGCGTATAGTTACAGAGGTATCCGGTTAAAAAAATATCCTGTTAAAGGCTATCTCACCGTAATGATTTTTCAGGGAGCATTGGTTTATCTGCTGGTAATGTATGGGGTAAGTATAGAGAACACTGCTCATATCCCTGTGCTTGGCATGATTGCTGCCTCTTTGCTCGTAGGAGGATTTTATCCTCTCACTCAGATTTATCAGCATAAGCAAGACGAACGGGATGGTGTTAGAACAATCAGTATGGTTTTAGGTTATAAAGGAACATTTATTTGTACAGCTTCTGTTTTTACAACGGCCATGATTTGTATAAATGCTGTTCTTTTAAAAACAGCAACATTACAGACAACTATTATTTTCAATCTGTTTTTTTTGCCAACACTGATATTTTTTTTCAGATGGATGATCCTTGTATTTAAAGATCCCGTATATGCTGATTTTAAACATACCATGCAGATGAATATCATTGCATCTGTTTGTACCAACATTGCATTTGTTTATTTATTTATTCAGCAACATTGAGCACTATTACTTCCATAGCCACCTGTGTTCCCGGGTTCAAATATTCTCAACATGAATTATGTTCATTTGCAGAAAAAATATATGCCAGAGCGCCGGGAGATGCAAGGAAAATCAGGTTTTTATATGCACATAGTGGCATTGAAGAAAGATATTCTGTTATACCTGATTTTAATAAAGATCCAAAAGATTATTCCTTCTTCTCTCCTCCAGAAAATCTTGAACCTGACACATCGGTTGAGAAAAGAATGGAGTGGTATGAACGGGAAGCTTTAAAAATATCTAAGGCCGCTGTTCTCGACTGTATGGAAGGTAAAATACAAAGAGAAGACATCACACATTTAATTACAGTAAGCTGTACAGGAATGAGTGCGCCGGGTTTAGACCTTCAATTAATGGAAACACTTAACCTTTCCAAAAATATCGTAAGAACATCTGTGAATTTTATGGGATGTTATGCCGCTATACACGCCATGAAATTAGCAGATGCATTTTGCAGATCAGAAAAAAATGCAAACGTACTTGTTGTATGTACAGAACTGTGTACGATCCATTTTCAAAAAGAACCGACACAGGATAACATTACATCTTCTTTATTATTTTCCGACGGATGTGCGGCAATGCTTATACAGTCGGAATCTAACAATAAAGGCATCCGCATCAACAGCTTTTATTCAGAATTATTTGAAGAAGGAAAAAAAGACATGTCGTGGAATATCGCTTCAAATGGTTTTCAAATGACATTATCGCCTCAAATACCGCATTTTATTAAATTACATTTTGCTGATGTTGTACAAAATGCGTTGAAACGGATCCAAATAAATAATGAAAAAATAACTTCCTGGTGTGTTCATCCTGGCGGTAAAAAAATTCTGGAAACTGTTTCAGAGTCTATGCACTTACAAAACGATGCGCTTGAAAATTCATATGATATTTTAAAAAATTATGGAAATATGAGTTCCGCCACCATTGTTTTTGTATTAAAAAAATTATTGGATAAAAAAGAAATTTCACCTTTAATTTTTGGAGCTGCATTTGGGCCCGGATTAACGATTGAAACCTTTACCGCCAGTTATGATTGATCTTACAAAAAGAACGGATCAGAAAGAGTTGCTGGATGGCGACAATATTCCTTTTGAAGATATTAAAATGAATATGCGTGAACTGAATACCATTAATACCTTATTGGGCGGACATTCAATTACGATTAAAGGCATTCAATATATAATAGAAAATAAACGGGAACTGTATACTATTTGTGAGATGGGTTGTGGTGGTGGCGATAACCTGATGATTGTTGCAGACTGGTGTAAGAAAAATAACATTAGTGCCCGTTTTATAGGCATAGATATTAAACCGGAATGCATTGCTTTTTGTAAAGAAAGATTTTCTCATAGCGACGTTGAATGGATATGTTCGGACTACAGAAAAATAAATTTTGAAAATAAACCTTCGATCCTGTTTTCGTCTTTGTTCTGTCATCATTTTTCCAATGAACAGTTAGCTGAAATGTTGCAATGGATGAAAGTAAATTCAACAACAGGGTTTTTCATCAACGATCTGGAGCGTAATATGCTCGCTTATTATTCTATCAAATTTCTGACAGGTATATTTTCAAAATCTTATCTCGTAAAAAATGATGCGCCGTTGTCGGTTGCCAGAGGTTTTTTAAAATGCGAATGGATTAAAATTTTTCAGCAGGCCAACGTTAATTGTGTAATAGAATGGAAATGGGCATTCAGACACCTGATAACCTTTAAAAATGCCGGATAATTTCACATATGATGTGGCGGTGATAGGCGGTGGTCTCGCAGGATTGAGTACAGCCATACTATTAGCAGATGCGGGCAAAAAGTTGATTCTAATAGAAAAAGAAAAGTATCCATTTCATAAAGTATGTGGCGAATACATCAGCATGGAAAGCCATAAATTTATTTCATCGCTTGGAATTGATCTTCACGCTTTGAAAGTTCCAATTATCAACAAACTGGTAATCACCTCTCCTTCCGGCAACACCTTGCATTCATCACTGGACCTTGGCGGTTTTGGTATCAGCCGTTACACGCTCGACCATGCATTAAAAACCATCGCACAAAACAAAGGAGTGGTGGTGATGGAAAATTGCAAGGTGGAAGATGTACATTTTCAAAATGAAACATTTAATATTGAAACAAAAGATCAGACTTTTAAAGCGAAATTATGTTGTGGCAGTTTTGGTAAAAAAAGTAATCTGGATGTAAAATGGAAAAGATCCTTTCTGCAAAATAAAGAGTCGAAACTTCAAAATTATATTGGCGTAAAATATCATCTGAAAATTAATTTTCCGGCTGATACCATTGCACTGCATAATTTTGAAAATGGATATTGCGGAATATCTGAAATAGAAGACAACAAACATTGCCTTTGTTACCTCACTACTGCTAACAATTTAAAGAAAAGTAATAATTCCATTGAGGAAATGGAAACAAATATCCTCTCCCAAAACCCTCATCTGAAAGAAATATTTTCAACAGCACAGAAATTGTATTCCACTCCGCTAACTATTTCACAAATATCTTTCGAAAAAAAATCGCTGGTGCATAATCATGTTTTGTTTGCAGGAGATGCTGCCGGTATGATATCACCACTTTGCGGAAATGGGATGAGCATGGCTTTACACAGCGGAAAAATTATAGCCAGCCTGATGAATAATTATCTGGAAGGAATTATCAACAGAAAAGAACTGGAAGAATTGTATACAAAACAATGGAACAGTCATTTTTCTGCAAGGCTCAAAACAGGCAGGTTCATTCAAAGTTTATTCGGTAAAAAAACAACTACGGATCTGTTTATTGGCGCCATGAAAAAGATGCCGTTTATTACCAAAGCTCTGATCCGAAAAACACACGGAAAATCTTTTTAACTCATCATGGCATCTGCATCACGGATCATCCGCATATGATGATTCGTTTTCTTTAAAAAATCCTTCCCTTTTTTAAATGACCAGGGTTCTATTCCAATACTCCTGTTATAACTACTAATGCGGTGCAAATGTTTCCAGTGTTTTAAAATTTCAGCATAAGCACCAAACAAGGTGTAACCCGTATCATAAAAATGATTGGGTTCTGCTCCACATCCATTGTATTCAAGTATTGTAAAATTTTTATTATTCTTCAGATCATCCACACTCGTACACATGATATCGTAACGGCCATAAAAGAAATCATTCACGCCATGGCTGATCGCATCAAATACTTTTACCAGTTTCTCATCAATATGTTCTTTAAGATCCACAAAATGCGCTCCCCTATTGTGATTGGCAGCATAACTTAAAATAAACTTTTCGCCTTTTGCAATCAACTTATTCCAGTGTTCGTAATGTTTTGCTTTTAATTCTTCTACGCGTTTTGCACCTTTTTCATGCGAAAGCACCAGTTGTTCCAAGTTATCTTTTCCGTTTCCAATAACATGCAGCGGAATTTTGTGCAGAAATCCGGTAACCATACCAGAAGCCTGTTTGGGATGCCGAATATAAAACACACTTACTTCCATTGGATAATGGACCATGCGCTGTAAAATATATTCAACCGGTACTTTCTGATGATACGCTTTCAACTCTTCTTCTGTATCTATTTTCCTGAATAAAATTCCCTGCCCGCCTACTTCAGGTTTTACAATTAGCGGATAATTGATGGTATGCTGAACAATTTTTTCTTTCACCTTCTCAAAATCATCAGAAGGTAAAACATTAAAAGTGGTGGGATACAAATGTACCGGCAGCAAATCGTACATTTCTTTTTTGGGTTCACCTTCCATTCCGCCAAAAGTAAGTTTAGGATTGCTTGGCGTAAAAAACCAAACTGAACGTGATTTGAGGCAATACCACAGCCAAACAGGCACCAACGGCGCGTAAATCAGTTTAAATGGCCATGCCTCCCAGTTTCGTAATTTGTCTAGTATCTTCAATGTGGCTTAATTTGTAAAAATAAATCTTCCACAACAAACATCCATCACATTTTGTTATTTACTTTGTTCTTCAATTAAACGACTGTATATGCAGGTGCCTACAATGGCGGAGATGTTGGCCTCAGGACAATCTCCTGAAATTTTATTCTGGGTGGGTTGCGCAGGAAGTTTTGATCAGCGGGCCCAAAGAATAACCAGAGCTTTCGTAACTATTTTAAATAAAGTTGAAATCAGCTATGCGGTTTTAGGAAAAGAAGAAATGTGTACAGGCGATCCTGCAAGAAGAGCCGGAAATGAATTTATGTTTCAGATGATGGCTTATCAGAACATTCAAATTCTGAACGGATATGGCATCAAAAAAATTGTAACTGCCTGC
The DNA here is from genome assembly GCA_031411115.1 of Bacteroidota bacterium. Classification (GTDB taxonomy): domain Bacteria; phylum Bacteroidota; class Bacteroidia; order Chitinophagales; family Chitinophagaceae; genus Ferruginibacter. The sequence goes on along the minus strand of JANOAO010000002.1, from coordinate 3,745 downwards.
CCTCACTGCTTTAATATTTTTAAAAACGAATATCCAGAACTCGGTGGAAATTACGAGGTGATACATCATGCAACATTCCTTCAGCAACTGATCGATCAGGGTAAAATAAATATGAAAGAAGGCGGTGCCTTCAAAGGAAAAAAAATTACTTATCACGATAGTTGTTATCTCGGCAGAGCCAATGATATTTATGAAGCTCCCCGTAAAGTGCTGGAAGCATTGGATGCAGAGCTGGTGGAAATGAAACGGTGTAAAAGTAATGGACTTTGCTGCGGTGCCGGCGGAGCTCAAATGTTTAAGGAAGATGAGAAAGGCGACATCAGAATAAACATAGAAAGAAGCAATGAAGCTATTGATACGGGTGCTTCCATAATCGCTGCCGCCTGCCCGTTTTGTAATACAATGCTAACGGATGGTGTTAAGAACAGAGAAAAAGAAAATGAAGTGGCCGTTCTGGATATAGCAGAATTAGTAGCGGCCTCATTGTAACAGATTCCAATGGCTTAAGTAATTTTATAAAATGGATCTAGATATTAAACAACACCTCCCCGAAAATTTTAATGCACATGCTAAGGTTTGGATCTATCAGAGTAATCGATTATTTCTGATCAGCGAAGCTTTTCAACTGGAAGAACTACTGAATGAATTTGTAAGTCAATGGAAAAGCCATGGTGATGATGTGACTGGTTATGCCAATCTTTTTTTTGGAAAATTTATTGTTTTGATGGCTGATGAATCTAAAACTGGTGTGAGTGGTTGCAGTACAGATAGTTCAGTGCGTTTGATAAAAAAAATAGAAGAACAATTTAATGTTCAGTTATTCAACCGGCAATTACTCGCTTTTGTAATAAAAGATAAAATTGAGTTGATTCCGATGGAACAGTTACCCTATGCCATAGAAAATAAATTCATAACATCTAATTCTATATTTTTTAATAATACCATTACTACTAAGAAAGATCTGGAGCGTAAATGGATCATTCCTGCAGGTGAAAGTTGGTTATCAAGGTATTTTGAAAAAAGCATCTCCTGATCAATCTGCTTTTTGGACTGATAATTGAAATCATAAGTTATTCCTAACAGGTTTATTATGATGCAATATCGTTTACAGTGTAAAAAGCGAAAATTTCCGCTTTTAATTTTTTTCATTTGTTTTTCATTAAGTGTTACAGCCCAGGTAAAAGATTCTACATATATACTCACCAGTGCTTCAATAAAATATGACAAAGGTCTTCGTCATGAGCGTAGATGGGGTAAACATTATCGTGCAGAATGGAAAACGCCTGTTCTGGCAAAAAAATTAAATTTAGATACTGCCTTCGGAGGACTGATCCCTTATGAAATGGGAGGTGGCAGACAAAGTACCTCATTAAAACTTCGCGATAAGGATGGGCGTGAATACGTACTGCGTTCCATAGATAAATCTTTTGGCAAAGCACTTCCACCTGTAGCACAGGGAACATTTGTTGAATCCATTATGAATGATCAGGTAACTATCAGTCATCCCTATTCTTCCGTTACCATTCCACCAATGGCACAGGCTGCTGGAATTCTGTATACTGATCCAAAAATTTATTATGTTCCAACGCAGAAAGCTTTAGGAATTTACAATGACTCCATTGCCAATGAATTGTATGTTTTAGAACAAAGACCTGATGAAAATTGGGAAACGGCGGCCAATTTCGGCAATTCGGCAAATATTGTATCCACCGATAAAATGCTGGAAAAATTACTAAAGGATAATGACAATAAAATTGATCAGTTATTGTTAGTGAGAACCCGTCTTTTTGATATGTTTATTGGTGACTGGGCCCGGCATGAAGACCAATGGCGCTGGGCAGAAGACAAAAATAAAGGAATTACATTCAGGCCTATTCCACGTGACCGTGATCAGACCTATTCTGTCTTTGACGGCTCATTTATAAAATTTCTTAAAGGTGTTGCCGGCGCATCTCATTTACAAAGTTTTGATTCAACTATTAAAAATTTATCTACTTATAATTTCCCAGCAAGAAATTTCGATCATCATTTTACAAATGCAGTTACACAATCCCAATGGATTAGTATTGCAGAAGATGTAAAACAACGTTTAACTGATAACGTAATTGAAAGTGCTTTAAAAAAAATGCCGCCGGAAGTGTTTCCTTTATCTGGAGAATCTATCATCAAAAATTTAAAATCGAGAAGGGATCAGTTGCCTCAAATTGCGCAGGCATATTATCTTCTGCTTGCCAAAGAAATTGATATTACAGGATCAAAAGATGATGAACTTTTTCAAATAGACAGAACCTCCGATTCTGTGTTTGTAAAAGTTTACAAAATTAAAAAAGACAATTCCATATCTCCTTCTCCCATCTATACACGCTCCTTTTCTGAAAATGAAACCAATGAAATAAGGCTGTATGGCATTGATGGAAATGATAAATTTCAGGTTAATGGAGCCAACAGCGCCATTAAAATTCGATTCATTGGAGGTTTATCAAAAGATGAATACACCATTCCACATAATAACAGAAAAAAAAGCATATTTATTTACGATGACCGAAATAATAAGTTTTCAGTTAATCGGACGAAAATGAAATTAAGCAACGACAGCAGCATACATGATTTCACGTATGATGCCATCAGCTATGGTAAACGACATATCAGACCTATCTTTTCGTTTAATAATCCTGACAGGCTGCATGTAGGAGCACAATTTTTATTTCAAAAACACGAATGGCGTAAACCATATTCTCAAAAACATATTGTAGAATTAAAATATTCCATCAGCCAGATGGCACCAAGTATATCTTACAACGCTATTCTCAATCATGCGATTGGTAAAGTGGATGTACTTTTTACCGCATTGTACGATCTCGAAAGATGGACCAATTTCTTTGGCCTTGGAAACAATACTTTACTGGAAACAAAAGACCGCGATTTTAACCGTATGCGTTCTAAAGAAGCCTGGGCGAGTGTGTCTTTTCAGAGAGCCATCAATAAAAAACATAAATTGTTTATTACACCTTATTTTGAAAATGTGCAAATTGTAAAAGATACCAATCGATTTATTGGTAAAACGATTGTTCCGCTACAATTATACGAGAACAAACCTTTTGCAGGTGCGGAAGCAGGTTATACATACACCAACATCAATGATCCTTTCCTTCCAACCAAAGGATTTCAGTTTATAACATCCGGTTCTTACAATTATGACTTCCAGTTTAAAAATAATTTTGAAAAATACCGGGCAGAAACAAATATTTTCATCCCGCTTATTAAGCATATAAATCTTGCTATTAAAGCGGGCGGTAGTTCCCAGTCCGGCACACCTCAATTTTTTCAGTATAATGCAATTGGTGGTACACATACTTTACGGGGACATCAGCGAAACCGATTCCATGGTGAACAAACAGTATACAATCAAAATGAATTACGCTGGGTCACCAATTTTAAAAGTTACCTGATGAATGGTAAAATTGGCTTATTCGCATTTTATGATAACGGTCGCGTATGGTTGAAAAATGAAACATCCAACACCTGGCATTCAGGTTATGGTGGCGGATTTTTTCTTTCTCCTTTTAATAAATTTGTTTTATCTGTAGCATATGGTATTTCAAAAGAAGATACCAATATTCACCTTGAAATTATTAAAGCTTTTTAATCTAAAAGACTGACAGTTTGTCCTGATATCGCTTATCTTTGCGGCTCAATTGCAGCATAAGATGCAGGAAGTATTAACTGAAAAAAAACATGATGAAAG
>JANOAO010000001.1:0-24772 GCA_031411115.1 Bacteroidota bacterium | reverse complement strand
ACCTGGATACTGATACCATTGGCACCCGTAGGACTGTTATTAGTGAAATTTGCCACATAACTACCGGAAAGATTATCCGTAGTGGTAATAACATTCAATGTATTATTCACCGTAGTTGCTTTTGCAACCGTAAGTGTTCCGCCGATATTTGTATTTTTTGCAATACCCATTCCACCTGCAGTTGTAACACTACCGGTTGTAGCAGAAGTGGATTCAATAGTTTCATTCACGGTTTATTTATTGGCAACCGTAAGTGTTCCGCCAATGGCAGTTGCTTCACCTACATTCAGGCGTTTACCAATACCCACACCGCCAGTGATCTTTAAAGCACCCGTGGTAGTATTGGTAGATTGTGTTTCATCTGTGATAGATACTGCACCTGCAAACTGAACGGGGCCACCGAATTTAGACTCTCCGGCAACATTCAGATTTCCTCCGATGCCTACACCACCATTCACCACTAAAGCACCATTTGTTGGTAAAGTGCTCTGATGTGTCGCATTATCCAAAAGAACTTTTTCTTTAAAAACCGCATCCTTGTTTACCTGTAAAGTTCCCGAAAGGATAGAAGGGCTGATATTATTAACGTTGAAAGCATTGTTCAGGTTAGTGATTCCATTCACTGTAAGTGCTCCACTTAAAAAAGTAGGGCTCTGGTTATTTACATTCAAACGACTATTTAAATCTGTTACGCCATCTACATTCAATGACTGGTTTAAATCAGTTGATGAATCAACCGTTAATTTTCCGGACAGGAAAGTATTGCTTTTACGGTCAACCGTAAAATCGCCATAATTGATCGTTGAACCACTCGTCTGGTTCAGGAATGTACTCTTTTGAACCGTAAGCGTTCCTTCGTTATTAGTATTCTTTTTAATATTTACATTTCCATTTCCAAATACACGTATTCTTTCCTGGTTATTGGAAACAATGATCAGGTCAACAGAATCTGATGTACCTAATTTATCAACCAGTGGATTGGTTCCGGCATTGGCATAAGTGATCCAGTTGTTGGAAGGAGATCCCGGGCTTGTAGCACTTGATGTAGGAGCGCTGCCGGACAATTTTTCTGCAGTCATTGCATGAAACGCATATGGAACCGCCATTAATTTGCTGTTGCTGATGGTTACAAAATCTCCGTTGCCGGCAGATTTGATGGCCACTTCCATCCAGATATTCTCTGTTGAGAAAGGAACATCTTTCATTCTTCCTGACAATACATTTCCACGGCCTACTACCACGCTGAATACACCTACCGTACTGGTTCTGGTGTTCTGAGTTTCGCGATAATATTCCGTTTTCACATTGTTTGCAGACATGCCGAAAAGGCTTACTCTCAACGACACTGGCTGGTTGGCCAGTATATCTCCCTGCAGGTTTCTTGCAACTGCCTGGTAGTTCATACCTTCCGGTGATTGTGCAAATACGTACGTCATTCCGGTAATGAAAACCATTACCAACAGAATCAATTTTTTCATGTTGATGAAATTTTTAATTTAAAATAGCAGATCGTTGCGGGTTAGCTTAAAGGAATACAATAAGGTGCGCCTACAAAAAAAAGTTTTGTTTTGAATGTTAATGTGAAATCTAGAAGGGGGCTGCTGGAATTAATAAGGATAAGAGTTGATAAAAATAAGTGTTTAATTTATTATAAACCAAATATTTGTTAAAAAACATTGAACATTATTTCATATTCATAAAATGCATAATGCTTACATCAAATAATATACTTTTAAATTTGCACAAAAAAATTGATGAAAGCTTTTAATGATTTCGATTTTAAAAATAAGAAAGCATTGATCAGGGTTGATTTCAATGTTCCATTGGATGATGCATACAACATAACAGACGACAACAGGATTAGAGCTACCATTCCCACGATAAAAAAAATATTGAATGATGGTGGTGCTGTAATATTAATAAGTCACCTCGGCAGACCAAAAGGGGGTGCTGAAGAAAAATATTCACTGAAGCATCTGGTTCCGCATTTACAAAAATTATTGGATGGTACAAATGTATTATTTGCCAATGATAGTATTGGAGATGAGGCTGTTACAAAAGCTGCTGCATTAAAGAACGGGGAGGTATTGCTGTTAGAAAACCTTCGTTTTTATAAAGAAGAAGAACAGGGTGATAAAACCTTCGCAGAAAAATTATCAAAACTGGGAGATGTATATGTGAACGATGCATTCGGAACTGCCCATCGTGCACATGCATCAACAGCGATCATCGCCGATTTTTTTGATGCAGATCATAAATTATTCGGTGCTTTAATGGAAAATGAAGTGATTAGTGCCGAAAAAGTACTGCACGGAACAGTAAAACCGTTTACAGCCATCATCGGCGGTGCGAAAGTGTCTGATAAAATTCTGATCATAGAAAATTTATTGCAGCGTGCTGATAATATTATCATCGGCGGTGGAATGGCCTATACTTTTTTCAAAGCCATGGGTGGTAATATAGGAAAGTCACTTTGTGAAGATGATCGGCTGGAAACTGCAAAGGAGATCTTATTAAAAGCAAAAGAAAAGGGCGTACATATTTACCTGCCTGCAGATTCTGTGATTGCCGACCAGTTTGATGCGAACGCTACCACCACCATTACCGCATCCGATAATATCACCGAAGGATGGATGGGTCTCGATATTGGTCCTGTGGCCATCCAGAAATTTTCGGAAGTGATCAAAGGAAGCCTTACTGTTTTATGGAACGGTCCTATGGGTGTTTTTGAAATGGAAAAATTTCAGAACGGAACAAGGTCCGTGGCTATGGCAGTGGCAGCTGTTACGGCCAATGGCGCATTTACGCTGGTAGGTGGCGGAGACAGTGTGGCGGCAGTAAATAAATTCGATTTGTCAGATAAAGTAAGTTATGTTTCCACAGGCGGCGGCGCAATGCTGGAATATTTTGAAGGTAAAGAGTTACCGGGCATAAAAGCTATACAGCCGAAAAATGCATAATCTGGTTATAAGCATAAAGTAAGTATATTTATTACCCTGAAAAAAGAACTATGCCGATTGCTGAATCAGAAATGATTATTAATGACCGTGGCGCTATTTATCACCTGGATGTACGCCCGGAAGAAATTGGAAATACTGTAATACTTGTTGGAGATCCTGACCGTGTAAAAAAAGTAAGCAGGCATTTTGATAAGATCGAACACCAGCTACAGCACCGCGAATTCATTACACATACAGGAACGATCGGGCATAAGAGAATTTCTGTTACTTCTACTGGTATCGGACCGGATAATATTGATATTGCGATCAATGAACTGGATGCGCTGGCTAATATTGATTTCAGTACAAGGGAAGTTAAAACTCAGCTGAAGCAATTAAATCTTGTTCGGTTTGGAACATCCGGCGCACTGCAGGCAGATATTCCTGTGGATAGTTTTGTTGCTTCTACTCACGGACTTGGCCTCGATAACCTGCTTAATTTTTATGCATATGAAAAATCTGCAGAAGAAAATGAGATCGCACATGCATTCATTCAGCAGACAGGCCTTGATACGAACATCACACAACCGTATGCCTTTGCCGGAAGCAAACAATTGCTGGATAAATTTCCTGCAGAATTTTTCAAAGGCATTACGGTAACTTGTCCTGGATTTTATGGACCGCAGGGACGTGTTTTGCGTCTGGGTTTAAAAAGCCCGGGTCTTATCAATAAGCTCACACATTTTCAATATAACAACAACCGTATAACTAATTTTGAAATGGAGACTTCCGCCATTTTCGGTTTGGGAAGATTACTGAACCATCATTGCATGAGCGTAAATGCCATCGTGGCCAACAGGGTGCTTCAGCAATTTTCAAAAGACGGAAATGCAGCAGTGGAAAAATTAATTGTAAAAGCGCTGGAAGTTTTATCCGCGTAAGAAATAATATACATGAGTACAATTGTAACAATACCTGATTTTCGTTTGTCGCCCCGCATTGATATGGTGGGCGTGGAAGAACGTGCATCCAGGTTTACCAAAAGAAGTATCAAGAAAGATACAAAAATGAACGGCCTTCTGCTGACGTTGAACATGATAGATCTCACAACGCTGGAAGGAAAGGATTCAGACGGAAAAGTAAAACAGATGTGCTATAAAGCAGCGCACCTGCTGGATTCTTATCCCGGTTTACCAACCGTTGCTGCTGTTTGTGTATATCCTTCCATGGTTAAGATCGCCAAAAAAGCGCTGGAAGGTACGGGCATAAAAGTAGCCGCCGTGGCAACGGCATTCCCAAGCGGCCAGGCACCACATGCAGTGAAGATCAGTGATACCAAATTTGCTGTTTCGGAAGGTGCTGATGAAATTGATATGGTGATCAGCCGCGGTAAATTTTTACAGGGCGAATATAATTTTGTATACGATGAAATTGCAGCTATTAAAGAAGCCTGCGGCAATGCCCGCTTAAAAGTGATCCTGGAAACAGGTGAACTCGTAACATATGATAAAGTACGCAAAGCCAGTGACATTGCTATGTATGCCGGTGCAGATTTTATTAAAACATCTACCGGAAAAATTACACCTGCTGCCACCATGCCGGTTACGCTGGTGATGTTACAGGCCATCAAAGATTTTTACTATCTCACAGGTAAGAAGATAGGAATGAAACCAGCCGGCGGAATTTCGAAATCAAAACTGGCACTTCATTACCTGGTGATGGTGAATGAAATACTGGGAGAAGACTGGATGAATAATGAATGGTTCCGTTTCGGTGCCAGCAGTTTAGCGAATGATGTACTAATGCAGATCATGAAAGAAAAGACCGGTGTGTACCAGGGGAAAGATTATTTCTCACTTGATTAAAAAAGTCAAAAGGTAAAAGCCAAAAGTTTAAATCCAAGTTTTAGGTTTTGACTTTTCAATTTTGACTTAAAAAATTTAAAATGGCAAAGACTAATACAATAAAATTGAAGTTTGATTCCGCACGCAAATTTGATCCGGCACCGGAAAGCAAAAGTGCAGCGAAAATCGATGAACGTTATGATCTGTTCATTAACGGCAAATTTGAAAAACCTACTTCCAAAAAATACTTTGCAACCATCAATCCTGCAACAGAAGAAAAATTGAGTGAAGTAGCTGATGCAAATGTGGCAGATGTAGACAGAGCTGTAAAAGCAGCACGAAATGCTTATGAAAATGTTTGGTCTAAAATGCCTGCAAAAGAGCGCGGGAAATATTTATACCGCATCGCCCGTATGGTGCAGGAACGTGCAAGAGAATTGGCGGTTATAGAAACTCTTGATGGAGGAAAACCTATTCGTGAAAGCCGTGACTTTGATATTCCGGTGGTAGCCAATCATTTTTTTTATTATGCAGGTTGGGCAGATAAACTGGAATATGCTTTTCCAAACAGAACTGCGCAACCGCTGGGTGTTGCCGGACAAATTATTCCCTGGAATTTTCCTTTGCTGATGGCCGCATGGAAAATTGCACCTGCGTTAGCAACTGGCAACACTGTGGTTTTAAAACCTGCAGAAACAACGCCTTTAACTGCACTTAAACTTGCTGAGATTATTCAGGAGGCTGATCTTCCTCCCGGTGTAGTGAACATCATTACCGGCGCCGGCGCTACAGGAGCTGCCATCGTTAATCATCCCGACATTAATAAAGTGGCTTTCACCGGATCTACCGATGTTGGTAAACTGATACATAAAGCCATAGCAGGAACCAATAAAAAAGCAACACTGGAATTAGGCGGTAAAGCAGCCAATATTATTTTTGAGGATGCTCCGATCGATCAGGCGGTAGAGGGTGTGATCAACGGAATATTTTTTAATCAGGGACACGTTTGTTGTGCCGGATCACGATTGTATGTGCAGGAATCCGTGTATAAAGAAGTGATCAGAAAATTGAAAGATCGTTTGGAAACTTTGATAGTAGGAGATCCTATGGATAAGAACACGGATATCGGAGCAATCAATTCCAGGCAACAACTGGATCAGATCAATAAATATTTATCAATCGGACAAAAAGAAGGAGCAGAAATGTTTCAGGTGAGTTGTGATCTTCCTAAGAAAGGATTTTTTTGCCGGCCCACCATTTTCACAAATGTGGCACAATCAAACAGAATTTCACAGGAAGAAATTTTCGGACCGGTACTCGCCATACAGAGTTTCCGTACCGATGATGAAGTGATAGAAAAAGCAAATAATTCTCCCTTCGGTTTATCAGCAGGAGTATGGACGGATAAAGGTTCTAAGATCTTTAATCTTACAACTAAAATGCGTGCAGGAGTTGTTTGGGCAAATACATTTAACCAGTTCGATCCTACATCTCCTTTCGGTGGCTATAAAGAAAGTGGTTATGGAAGAGAAGGTGGATTGCATGGGTTGACGCCGTATGTAAATTTAATTTAAAAGTAAAAAGTCAAAACCAAAAACTAAGTGCACTCTGTGTTTAAAAAAAAATGATAATCTAATTTCACGCAAAGAAGCAAAGCTTGCAAAGCCAAAAATATTGTGCACACTGTTTTAAGACTCTGTGTCTTTGTGGTTAAAAAATAAAAAGTAAAAAGTTAAAAGCAAAAACTAAAGTATTCAGTAATTGACGCTGAGTTTTTGTGGTTAAAATATTTTAAATTATGGCAACTGTAAAAAAATCTGCTCCGGTAAAAGCTCAGGTAAAAAAAGTTGCTCCGGCAGTAACCAAAGCACAGTCTAACGGTGTTTCACCCAAACGGCTGGAGGTTTTGAAAACGTACAAAATTTATATAGGCGGAAAATTTCCAAGAACGGAATCAGGGCGTTATTATATGGCAACTAATGCGGCCGGTGATAAACTGGCCAATGTATGCCTGAGTTCCAGAAAAGATTTTAGAGAAGCTGTTGTTTCAGCAAGAAATGCATGGGGCGACTGGGGATCAAGGGCGGCATTTAATCGCGGGCAAATCTTGTATCGCATTGCCGAAATGCTGGAAGGTAGAAAAGCGCAATTCGTTGAAGAATTAATGAAACAGGATGCTACGCGTAATGCTGCGGAAGAGGAAGTAAATCTTTCCATTGACCGGTTGATCTATTATGCCGGGTGGTGTGATAAATTTCAGCAGATATATAGTGCGGTAAATCCCGTGGCTTCTTCTCATTTTAATTTTTCCACGCCTGAATCCACCGGTGTGGTTTCAATCATAGCACCTCAGGACACTTCATTATTAGGGTTGGTATCTGTTATTGCTCCGGTTATCGCAGGCGGAAATACCTGTGTGGTGCTGGCATCCCATGCAAAACCATTATGTGCTGTTACATTTGCGGAAGTATTAAATTCTTCTGATGTTCCGGGAGGCGTGATAAATATTCTTACCGGCAAGTTGTCAGAATTGCATTCATGGTTCTCTGATCACATGGATGTAAATGCCATTTTGTTTGCAGAACATGACTTAACGGTACAAAAATCGATTCAGGAAAAAGCGGCGTTGAATTTGAAGCGTGCTGTATTCTATAATAAAATAGACTGGAAAACAGAAAAAGGTCAGTCACCGTACCTGATAATGGATTTCCAGGAAATAAAAACAACATGGCATCCGATTGAAAATATTGGTGGCGCAAAAGCAGGCTATTAAAATTAAATTATTAAACATTCAAAATTAAAACGCATAATATGAAACGTCCAGGTTTATTGATTGGTTTAGGCATTCTTGTATTAGTATTCTTTATGGGATGCAATGGTTATAATGGTTTAGTAAAGCAAGATGAAGCGGTGAATAAGACATGGAATAATGTTCAAGCAGAATATCAAAATCGATCTGATCTTGTTGGGAATTTAGTAAACACAGTAAAAGGTGCTGCAAATTTTGAACAGAGCACATTAACAGCTGTAGTGGAAGCAAGAGCAAAAGCAACAAGTGTTAATTTAACAGCGGATCAGCTTACTCCAGAAAATATGGCCAAGTTTCAAGCAGCTCAAGGTCAATTAACCGGATCATTAAGTCGTTTGTTAGCGACAGTAGAAGCTTATCCTACTCTTCGAGCAACTGAAAATTTTACACAGTTACAAAACCAACTTGAAAGTATCGAAAATAATATAAAGAATTCTCGTAAGATATTTAATGAACAGATTAATATTTATAATGCTAAAGTGCGTTCATTCCCAATGAATATACTTGGTGGAATCACTGGGTTTCATGCGAGAACAGGATTTGCAGCTGATGCTGGTGCAGAAAAAAAAGTTGATGTGAATTTTGATGACATGAAAAAATAGTCCTCTAACAAGAATATCAATGTCAACAAAAAATCGTCCTCTTATTATTGTAGGAGTAGTTTTAATAATTTTTTTCTTATTAATTGTTGTTGCATACAACAACCTAGTAAAAAAAGATGAAAAAGTAAAACTGCAATGGAGTGAGGTGCAGAATACGTACCAACGTAGGATAGATCTTATTCCAAACTTAGTAAATGTTGTTAAAGGTGGCGCTGAATTTGAACAAAATACTTTGAGAATGGTAACAGAAGCAAGGGCTAAAGCTATTAGTACAAACGCATCAGCAATTCTTTCAGCTGAAAGTTTCAATAAACAAAATGCTTCTCAAAATGATTTAGCAAGTGCTGCAAGCCGGTTAATTGTATCTGTTGAAAAATACCCTGACATAAAAGGTACTAGACAGTTTAGTGATCTTCAGCAGCAACTTGTAGGAACTGAAAGAAGAATTAAATTTGCAAGGAGAGATTTTAATGAGGCTATCGCAGATTATAATAGTTCTGTTAAAAGTTTTCCATTAAATATCATAGCGGGTATTTTAGGGTTTGTTCCTCGCGTTGGTTTTCAATCGGACGAAGGAGCAGCAGAGTCAGTCGAAATTATATTTTAATTGCATTGTATTTATGTTTTCATTTTTCAAAAAGAAAGACCTGTTATCTGCGGCTGAAAATGAACGCATAGTAACTGCTATACGTTCATGTGAAACAACTACCAGTGGTGAGATAAGAGTGTACCTCGAGAATAAAAATCCTCTGGTAGACCCTCTCGAAAGAGCGGCCGTTATTTTTCATGAGCTGAAAATGTATGAAACCCATCACCGCAATGCCGTGTTACTGTATGTAGCTGTTAAGCATCATGAAGTGGCTTTATATGGTGATGCAGGCATTCATGAAGCGGTAGGTACTGCTTTCTGGAACAATGAAGTGAAGATGATGCTACAGCATTTCAGAAACGGAAATATCGGAGAAGGTATTGAAAGATGCGTGCTGGATGTTGGCCATGTGCTGGCAGAAAAATTCCCATACATTTCTACAGAAGATAAAAATGAATTACCAGACGAAATTGTGTTTGGCCAGTAAAACCATGAAGAAAATTGTCCTTATAATTTTTGTACAGTTCATCGCATTGTTTGCGATGGCACAGGATAATTTTGATGCCGAAGCATTACTGAAAAAACCTCCTGCAGTTCAGCAATTGGTGAATGATTACACCAATACATTAACGGAAGATCAGCGGCAGGATATTGAACGTAAACTGATAGCATTTGATGACAGTACATCCACACAAATCGCTGTTATTATTGTTCCAGATATTGGTAATAATGAAATTGCAGATTATAATACCAAACTTGGCAGGGCCTGGGGTATTGGTGGAAAAGAGTTCAGCAATGGTGTAATCTTACTGATCTCCAAAAATGATCGCAAATTAAATATTGCAACCGGTTATGGTGTGGAAGGCGCATTGCCTGATATCACGGCAAGCCATATCATTCAGGATATTATTGTTCCGCAATTCAAAGGCAATGATTATTACCGCGGTATTGATGAAGGAACAGATGCCATCATTAAAGCTGTTAAAGGAGAGTATTCAACTCCCCGTACTAAAAGCAAAAAGCCCGGAAAATTCCCTGTCATACTCATCATCATTGTATTATTAATCATTTTTAGCTCCGGTGGCGGAAAAAAAGGTGGCGGATTTATGAGTCGTCGTGGATATAGAGGTTTGGGCGGTCCTATTTTTTGGGGAAGCATGTTGGGCGGCGGTGGAAGTGGCGGCGGTTTCGGTGGTGGAGGAAGTAGTGGGGGAGGATTCGGCGGCTTTGGCGGTGGAAGTTTCGGTGGCGGTGGCGCCAGCGGCTCATGGTAAATAAGTAAAAAAATCAATTATAAAATCCGGTTATTTATGACCGGATTTTTTTTATTGTTTACGGCGCACTAAGTTTTCTGCAACAGCATTTCTTCAGCCATTGGAAATAAAATGCTGTTTTCAAGATGTACATGTTTATGCAGATCTTCTTCAAAGCCTTTTAATTCTTCTAATGTAATTTTGAAAGTGGTACATGCTTCGGCAGGTGGTGTGTAATTGTTGGTTAGTTTTTTTATAGAAGATAAAATTTCTCCAGCCGCATCATGTTCATGTTCCATCATCTCGATGGGAGCTGTTAGGTAAGCCGCATCTGTTCTGTCAGAGGTTTGTTTTTCCTTCAACGCAGCTATCTCTTTTATTCGCGGAAATAAGATAGTCTCCTCTTTTTGCATATGGCTGGTCAGTTCATCAGCCACTTCTTTAAAAAGTGCCAGCACTTCTATCATATATGGAAAATGAAGTCCATGTTTATTAACTACTTTTAAAATATGTTCTTTTATTTGAGGTATGTTTTGTTTTACATAAAAATGATGATGGATCAGAATATAAGAGATCAGTTCCTCAGCCGTCATTTCTTTAAATGGTTTTGTGCGACGCTCTTGTGAAGTTTCCGTTGCATTCACTTCTGCAATAACCTGATCTGTAGCAATTCCTTTTTCTGTACATGCCTGCGAAAGCGTTCTTTTTCCTTTACAACAAAAATCCAGGTCATATTTTTCGAGCACTGCAACAGCCTGATAATTATCGATCACAATATTAGCCAGCGTTTCTTCAGCGATATTTTTCATAACATTTATTTTTATCAAAATTGAGCGCTGTTAATTTTCGGTTTTATGATTAAACGCATGTTTTTGAAATATTCCCAGATTCAACAATAAAAAACCAGAAAAAATAATAAATGCTGCAGTCAAAAGCATTTCGTTTATGTGAGGAACAGTATTGTTTGATATCGCAAAAATACCCTGCGTCATCAGCAAAATTTCGTTGATGATAATTCCGGTGCAGAAAACCACCGCAGATATTTTAAATATAACGGTTGCCAATTGTAGAAAATGGGCGATGCATCCAATTAGGAATAAAGAAATCATGCCCAGCAGTATGAGGTGCAAATATCCTATGATGATAGGACGAAGACCGAATGCCAGTTTGCTTAATGCCGGAATGCCGGAGCCTGCCTGTAAAACAATTTTTATACAAAATGCCATCAAAGAAAAAATAAGCAACCAATGTACAACAGGTAAAAAATGTACTTTAATAACTGTACGGTGTTTAATCAATAAATGTGCAAATAAAATCAACGCTGCTACTTGTGCAATGGCAGCACTCACAATTGCAATATGTGCCCATAGCGAAATGCTAAACCACGGAATTGATAAAAAGTAAACTGGAATGCAGGCGAATAAAAATATCCTGAAAATATTTTTATTATTAAAATCCGAAGATATTCTCATGAGCATATGAGTTGCAATTCCCATACAGGCAAAAAAGAACCATCCATTATACTGAAAATGTAAAAAGAAATACACGGTTGATAAATAAATATGCTGGTCTATATTTTTGGTGACCAGCATATAGGCAAGCGAAAATGCGCCAATCGAAGAGATAACCAGAAAAGCCAGGGATGCTTTAAACCATGCATGAACAACTGATAATGAAATACATTTATTTAAGTCTTTCCAGTATAAAAAAGCAAAAACATAGGAAATGAAAATGGAAAGCGTAGAAAATATGATGGATACTAATCCATATCCCTGCATGGTAAAACTTAACAGCATTCCATAGGCTGAAATAAGATTGGCATTTATTATCCAATGGTACTTTTTAGTTGAAATAGCATGATACTGTTCCAGATAATTCACCATCATACACATCAGCGCATGTGTTATCCATCCTGCAAACGCAAAATGCGAATGCGCATGTAAAAGAAATTTTTGATCTAAAAATGGAAGTGAGAAAGCAATTTTATACCTGAGAATTACACCAAGGCAACTAACAATAAAAAGATTTAAAAAAGCAATTTGCAAATAACGTTTGCTGATAAACATTTTTTCAGCAAAGTAACAATGCTATAATATTTTGCATTGTGATTAGAATCATATCAAAAGAAAACTTTTCCTTTTGTAATCACCAGTTGTCCTTTATCATGCATAACTCTCATTGTTCTGATAACAGTTTCTACTCTTAATCCTGTTATGTCTGCCAGTTGTTGCCGGGTAAGTTTTAACTGGTTGCATTTTTGGCAGATATTGGTATGAGAACTTTTAAAATATTCTATCATAGAAGTAATACGATGCTCCGGTGTTTGATGAACCAATTCCTTTAACACAAACATTTTAAACCGTATACGTGAAGCTAGTAAGCAAGCGAATGTTTTATAAAATTCCGGGTGATCTGCTAATAATTCTAAAAAAACCGGCTTGTGCAACCGTATAATTACACAATCATTTTCTGCTATTGCAGATGCTGCATAAGGCTGATCATCAAATAAGGGCAATTCGCCAAAACAATCGCCCGCTTGAATATAGTACTGAACGAACTCTTTTCCGCTCTCATCAATATTTATCCATTTAATATTCCCGGTTATTGACTGATAATAAAAATTACAAGTATTTCCCTCTGTAAATATGGTTTCACCTGTAGCAACTTTTTTATAAGAGGCGCCATAGGTTAAAAGCAAATCAATATCTATCATAATCAGGGAATTTGATATTTCGAAAATAAGATGCTGCCTAAACTTATAAAATGATATAGGAGAAGAACTATATGATTTAGATCAGTTATTGAACAACAATTGCACCAACAACTGTTTTAGAAAATGCATCTCGTCAGTTTAAGTCCGGAATATGACTGAACGCATAAGATCCGGTTTCCGTTCATGGTAAGATTGCATAATAAAACAAAAATCATGAAAAAATTTCTCCTTCTCAGCATCATTGTAACGTTACTATATGCGTGTAGTAATAATGGCTCCAGCAGCACTGACAGTAATGCAAATACCGGTTCAGGTTCATCTTCCTCATCAACAGAAAATGCTACTGGCAATTCAGAAAACCCTTCCTATGATCCGAAAAGAGGCGAAGGGAAATTTACAAAAGTAGAATTAAATGAAAAGCTGGATGCAGCTATGGCCACCAATGGTGAAAAAGTGTTCGGCGTAAAGTGCAGCAGTTGTCATAAAACTACGGATGAAAAATTAGTAGGACCCGGATGGAAAGGTGTTACCGGAAGGCACACACCTGAGTGGATCATGAATTTTGTAACCAATACTGATGCAATGTTAGATAAGGATCCAAAAGCACAGGCACAATTGGAAATATGTCTGGTAAGAATGCCCAACCAGAATCTGGCAGACGAAGAAGCACGTTCATTACTGGAATTCATGAGAAGAAATGATGGCGTGAAATAATAGCGATTAACTAACCAGCAAATAAATTATATGAGAATCCTCACTAAAATAATTATTGTATTGCTTACAATGATTTCGTTTTATTCCTGCAAACCTAAAAACGCAGGCAATGCCGTAAACGCTGATGCAGCATCCAAAACTTATGTTGCCCCAGGTAAGTACGATCAGTTTTACAATTTTGTATCAGGAGGTTTTAGCGGTCAGCTTAGTGTTTACGGATTACCGAGCGGTAGACTGTTAAGAGTCATTCCTGTTTTCTCAGTAGATCCTGAAAAAGGTTATGGATACAGTGAAGAAACTAAACCTATGCTGAACACTTCGCATGGTTCTGTTCCCTGGGATGATTTGCATCACGTTGAACTCTCACAAACAAATGGAGAAATCGACGGACGATGGCTCTTCGCAAATGCCAACAATACACCTCGTGTAGCACGAATAGATCTTACCACTTTCAGAACTGCAGAAATAATTGAACTCCCTAATAGTGCCGGTAATCATAGTTCACCTTTCATAACAGAAAATACAGAATATGTAGTTGCCGGAACACGTTTCAGCGTTCCACCTGATAATGCAAATGGCGATGTTCCCATCAACAGTTATAAACAAAATTTTAAAGGAACACTCAGTTTCATAAGTGTAGGAAAAGAAAATGGTAACATGGATATTGCTTTTCAGATAGAATGTCCCGGAATTAATTTCGATCTGAGCCATGCAGGAAAAGGAAAATCACATGGCTGGTTCTTCTTCAGTTGCTATAATACGGAACAGGCCAATACCTTACTGGAAGTAAATGCATCACAGCGGGATAAAGATTTTATCATGGCAGTGAATTGGAAAAAAGCAGAAGAATATTTACGTGCAGGCAAAGGAAAAAAAATGCCGGTAAAATATATTCACAACTCATATGATGAAAAAAGCCATACCGCTACATCTGAAATAAGAACTGAAGTAACCGTACTGGATTCCAAAACTTTAAAAGATATATGTTATTTTATTCCTTGTCCTAAATCACCACACGGTTGCGATGTTGATCCTTCCGGTGAATATATTGTTGGTAGCGGAAAATTAGCGGCATTAATTCCTGTTTTCAGCTTCGATAAAATTCAAAAAGCAATTGCAGCAAAAAGTTATGAAGGAGATTATGAAGGTATTCCTGTTATAAAATATGAATCTGCTTTATATGGTGAAGTGAAAAAGCCAGGTCTTGGTCCTTTACATACAGAATTTGATGGCAAAGGAAATGCATACACTACTTTTTTTGTAAGCAGCGAAGTGGTAAAATGGAATATCAAAGATTTAAAAGTGGTAGACAGAGCGCCAACTTATTATTCCGTCGGGCATTTATGTATACCGGGCGGCGACAGCAAAAAACCGAATGCGAAATATCTTATTGCTTATAATAAGATCACCAAAGACAGGTATCTTCCTACTGGTCCTGAACTGGCTCAGAGCGCACAACTGTATGATATCAGTGGCGATAAAATGCAACTTATTTTAGACTTTCCAACTATTGGTGAACCGCATTACGCACAAGCCGTTGCTGCTGATGTAATACGACCTAAGTCGGTGAAGTTTTTTAATATTAACGACAATACGAACCCGTATGTTTCAAAAGGTGAAGGAACTACCAAAGTAATACGGGAAGGAAATAAAGTGCATGTATACATGACCTGTATCCGATCTCATTTCTCGCCTGATAATATTGAAGGAATTAAAGTGGGAGACGAGGTGTATTTCCATGTAACTAATCTGGAACAGGACTGGGACGTACCTCATGGATTTGCGATTAAAGGAGCTAACAATGCGGAACTCCTGATCATGCCGGGTGAAACACAAACACTGAAGTGGGTGGCTGAAAAAGTAGGCATATTTCCATTTTACTGCACAGATTTCTGCAGCGCCTTACATCAGGAAATGCAAGGTTACCTGAGGGTTTCACCGGTAGGTTCATCTGTACCGCTTACATTCAGCACAGGAACAAATTTTCCTAAGGCTGATTCATCCGCTAAGCCATAACAGAGAATTCAAATCAATTACCAAAACAAAAACGTGTTATGAAAAATTTACTTACAATAATTGTTCTGCTGCTTGTATGTTATTCCTGCAATCAGCCCGAAACAGAAACTGAAATGGAAACCAAAGATGAGCAAACCGTATCAGGTGGACAAGAAAATGTAAATGATGATGTGTCGGCAAAAGATGTTGTAAAAGTGGCAGTGGGTTCTAAAGATCATACAACACTGGTAGCCGCTTTAAAACAGGCAGATTTGGTAACGTCATTATCTAATGCAGGTCCTTTCACCGTATTTGCACCCACAAATGATGCTTTTTCTGCACTACCAGCTGGCACTGTAGATGATTTGATGAAAGAAGAAAACAAAGAAAAATTGCAGAACATACTTCAATACCATGTTACGCTTTCGGCTATGAAAATTGAAAGTTTTAAAGATGGACAAACATTGGGTATGGTAGATGGAAGCAACGCAACTATACACATAAAAGATGGAAAGACGCTGATAAATGATGCAGTCATTATCGCATCAGTTCCTGCTTCTAACGGCATTATTCATGTAATAGACAAAGTTTTATTGCCTTCTTCTAAATAGAATGAGTTTCAAAAAAAGCTAATCATGAACAAGCCGCTTTCAGTTTTATCCCGGATAATTTTATTCGTCTGTGCAGTATCACTGATAGCGGTTTTATTTACACCTGTATGGCGTATTGAGCTGGATGCACCTCAATATCCAGAAGGTCTTATTTTATTTATTCATGCAACAGGCTTAAAAGGAAATGTAGATATCATTAATGGCCTCAATCATTACATCGGTATGAAAAGCCTGCACAATGAAGATTTTATTGAATTCAAATTGCTGCCTTATTTTATTGTCTTTTTTGCGCTGGCTAATATTCTTATAATTTATATCAACCGCAAAAAATGGCTGAATATTCTATTCATCACGTTCGTAAGTTTTGGAATTGTTGCTATGATAGATTTCTGGAAATGGGAATACGATTATGGTCATAACTTAAATCCTAATGCTGCAATTGTTGTTCCCAACATGTCATACCAGCCACCGCTCATTGGTTTTAAGCAATTGCTCAATTTTGGTGCGTATTCCGTTCCTGATATTGGCGGATGGATCTTCATTGTTGTTGGTGCATTATTAGGTTTTCTGGTGTTTTACGAAAATATTTATATAAAAAAATTTAGGAATAAAAATCTGATTACTGCTCTCATATTTTTATTTTTTATTTCCGGTTGTACAACAGATGCGGATAAGATTGTTGTAGGAAAAGATAATTGCGCTATGTGCAAAATGACCATCACTGATCCTAAATATGGCGCGAAACTGGTGACAAAAAAAGGCAAAATATTTAAGTTCGATGATGTGGATTGTATGATGAGTTTTTTAAAAGACGATGTAAATAAGATCAACGTAAAAGATAAATATATAGTTGATTATTGTGCAAATCACAGTTTGGTAAATATTAAAAATGCATTCCTCTTAAAGAGTGAACAGATACATGCTCCTATGAATGGAAATATCATAGGATTCAGTAGTGAAGATAGTCTTCAGAAATATGCTGAAATGCTTAGCGGAGAGAAATTGAACCGTAACTATTTCGGAAAATGAAATGGCTGATGATGATATTGATCTTCTTTTGTGTAGATGCGTCTGCGGCAATTTTGCATGTTGGAAAAGATCAGACATTTACGTCAATTACTGCCGCCATGAATGCCGCTAAGGATAAGGATACGATTACCGTTTCAGCCGGAAAGTACTTGGAAAAAAACATCATTATCCGAAAACAAATCTTTTTATATGGAGAAGGGTATCCTGTTTTAGATGGAGAAAATTTGTATGAAATTATTTCTGTTAAAGCCAACAATGTTCACGTACAGGGTTTTGTATTACAGCATACCGGTCGTTCTGGTATGAATGATTTTGCTGCAATTAAAATGTATGATTGCCATAATGTGACCATAAATGATAACATCATTAAAGACGCTTACTTTGGAATTTATGCGCAGTACAGTGTCAATTGCACCATTAAAAATAATACGCTGGTCGCTTCTCAAACGGAAGAACAGCAAAGCGCCAACGGCATACATTGCTGGAAGAGTGACAGTATGCAGATCATTGCAAATAATATTACCGGTCACCGCGATGGAATTTATTTTGAGTTTGTAACCAATTCGGTCATCTGGAGAAATATATCACAGAAAAATATCCGATACGGATTGCATTTCATGTTTTCCAATAATGATGCTTATATAAGTAATGTATTTGAAAATAACGGAGCGGGTGTAGCGGTGATGTTTTCACATGGTGTTAAAATGTTCAATAATTATTTTTCTCAAAACTGGGGAGACGCAGCATATGGGATCTTACTGAAAGAAATTTCTGACAGTTATATTCAGGCCAATCATTTTGATAATAATACAATGGCAGTTTATGCAGAAGGTGCCAGCAGAATTCAAATAAGAAAAAATATTTTTAAAGATAATGGCTGGGCATGTAGAATACAGGCGAGTTGCATGGATATAGAAGTTGTTTCCAATAATTTTTTAGGTAACACATTTGATATCGGTACAAACGGTTCACTGGTTCTGAATATTTTCAAAAATAATTACTGGGATAAATATGAAGGCTATGATCTGGACCGGAATGCTATTGGGGATGTGCCTTACCGGCCTGTGAGTTTATATGGTATGATCGTGGAACAAAATCCAACAGCTATGATTCTTTTTCACAGCCTTATCACCACATTAATGGACAGATCAGAAAAAATTATTCCGGGTTTAACACCGCATGATCTTATAGATAATTTTCCTATGATGAAACCCATTAAGTTATGATCATCGCCAATAACATACATAAGAAATTCGGGAAATTACAAGTGCTTAATAATGTAAGCGTAACCTGTAACAGAAATCAGTGTATTGGACTTATCGGTCCGAACGGAAGTGGAAAAACAACTTTTATCAAATGTATTTTGGGAATGGTGGTTTGTGATACCGGATTTATCACCTTCAAGGAAAAAAATATCACTAAAGAGTGGAATTACAGAAACGATATCGGCTATATGCCGCAGATCGGTAAATATCCGGATAACATGATGATCGGGCAATTATTCGATATGATGAAAGATATCAGAAGTTACCATCATAAACTGGATGAAGATCTAATAGAGCAATTTGAACTCACAAATATTTTTCATAAAAGAATGCGGACACTATCTGGCGGTACAAGGCAAAAGGTAAGTGCAGCACTCGCTTTTTTATTTGATCCTTCTGTGCTCATATTAGATGAACCCACTGCCGGTCTTGATCCGGTTTCTTCTGAAATTTTAAAAGAAAAGATTATCAAAGAAAAAACGAATGGAAAACTTATCATCATCTCTTCTCATATACTTAGTGAACTGGATGATATGGTAACCGAAGTAATGTACATGGAATTTGGATCACTCCGATTTCACAAAAAAATAGAAGCATTAAGAGAAGATACCGGCGAAACAAAACTATCAAAAGTAATTGCTTCTTTAATGATCCATAAATAATGAAAAAGATTTTTAAATATGTCTTGATAGATATTCTGCGAAACAGGATACTGATAATTTATACACTGATATTACTGGCGATCTCTTTTACCATATTTAATCTGGAAGATAATTCTACAAAAGCAATTCTGAGTTTGCTCAACATTGTATTGATCATAGTTCCGCTGGTTAGTATTTTATTTGCCTCCATTTATGTGTATAACAGCGCTGAGTTTCTGGAATTGCTGTTGAGTCAGCCGTTGCAACGAAAAACAATCTGGTTAAGTTTATTTACAGGACTTGCATTTTCTTTATGCCTTGCATTTTTAATTGGTATTGGCATTCCCATGTGCCTGTATCATTTTGATGCCATAGGCTGTATGATGATTGCCACCGGATTATTGCTCACCATCATTTTCGTTTCCTTAGCAATGTTTGCAACGGTTCGCATTCGTGATAAAGCAAAAGGTATTGGTATGGCTATCTTATTATGGTTATATTTTTCTGTTTTATATGATGGGTTTGTACTCATGATTTTATTTCAGTTTCAAGATTATCCCCTCGAAAAAGTGATCTCTTTTATTTCTGCACTAAACCCAATTGATCTGGGAAGAATTTTATTGATCATCCAAATGGATGTATCAGCATTGATGGGATACACCGGTGCTGTTTTCAAAAATATATTTGGCTCCGCAACAGGCACACTGATGGCCTTCATGATTCTGGCCTTATGGTCTGCCATCCCCGTCTGGCTTTCTCTGTCTTATTTTAAAAGTAAAGATCTCTAAAATATTTTTATGAAAAATGATATCAGCAACCGTGGTGACATACAGGTATTGATTGACGCATTTTATGAAGATGTTCAAAAAGATGAATTACTGGGATTTATTTTTAAAGATGTAGCCAGGGTCAACTGGAAAACACATTTGCCGGTGATGTATGACTTTTGGGAAAATGTACTTTTTCACACCGGACGATATGATGGAAATCCACTGCAGACACATTTGCATTTGCATAAAATGACAAAGCTCACCAGTTTGCAATTCGACAGATGGTTAAAAATATTTATAAACAATGTGGATGAAATATTTGAAGGTCAAAATGCAGAAGCGATTAAAATGAGGGCAAAAAGTATTGCTGCGGTTATGCAGATAAAGTTGAAAATTTAGGAATAAAATTTACTAATGTATAGGGAATATAAAAAGGCAGAGATCATCTCTGCCTTTTTATAATCATTTAAATAAATTATTTAAAAACCTGCTGGATATAATTTTCAACCTCTGTTCCTTTAGCTTTTGATAAAGCATCGAAAGATTTTTTAAACATCGGATCTACAAACGAACGGTATTGCTCCGGAATAGCATTTCTGAATTGCATGATATCATCAATGCCTTTTTTAAGTTGTGCCACATCATTTATTTTTAAAAGATATTCGCCATACTTTTCTGTGGTTCTTACTTTTCTGTCAGAGGTGGGTGTGTTTCTGTAACTGTCTGATACTACTTCAAAATCTGCAGCGGTTCCGTTTTTGATGATCACATCCATCACTACATCACTCAATGCATCTTTTGCACCTGTGCCATATTGTTTGGCAAGTGCATAAGCATTTTCAGGATTCGTTGCCACCAATCCTTCCAAAGCAGCTCCTGCAACAGAGTAAGATGAATCTGTAACATTGGATATGTATAATGCTTCATATTTTTTATCTGCCGTTCTTACAAGAAATTTTATAGCTGCTGCTTTTGTTTTTTTATCAAAATCCTTTTTCGCCATTTCTTCTATAGTAGATAAAACAACCGGATCTGATTTGTATGGCGATGCTGCGATCTTCTGTAAGGTAAGCTGACGAATACCTGCTGCTTTATCATATAAACCTTTGGCCAGTTCCGGCATGCTTTTCTTCGCAAAGAAATCAATCGCTTCTTTTCTGTCTATATACAGTTTAGCATATTTCCATTGAGCTATGGCATTTTCTTCACTCTTGTTATCTGTTTTTTCTGCTAACAATATTTTATCAGCATCTACATTTATCAGATCTGGTTTAGATGTATACGGAAAGACCAGTGTATCAATTTTATTTTTTAGCCATACATTGTAACGAACTTTATTGGCACCATTGTATACATCCACCGCAATCGGCAATTGAAATATTTTTCCGGATTTCTGTGTTTGTTCAACAGTCACCAATGCTTTTCCTGCTGCATCATCATAACTATAATTAATTTTTAATTTCGGATGACCACTTCCATAATACCATTGATTCCAAAACCAGTTCAAATCTTTGCCGGTTGTTTCTTCAAATGCGAGACGAAGATTTGCAGCTTCACCGGATTTATATTTATTGGTTATAAGGTAATTATTAAGTGATTTAAAAAATGCGCTGTCTCCTACATAATTCCGCAGCATGTGTAAAATACGTCCGCCTTTTTGATAGCTTACAGCATCAAAAACATCATCATGATTCGCATAGAGAGTGCGAACCAGGTCCTTCGACTCACTTCCGCTCATGATATAATTCTGCATATCCGTTAAATTATCTTTATCCGCTATATCCCTTCCGTATTTATATTCATTCCATAAATATTCACTGTAATTGGCAAAACTTTCATTTACGGTAATCATTGTCCAGCTTTCCGCTGTTACAAGGTCACCAAACCATTGATGAAATAATTCGTGTGCAATGGTAGATTCCCAATCGTTGCCATCGGCTAATTGCCTGTTGTTTTGATAAGCACCTTCACCATGCAAAGTGGAAGTGGTATTTTCCATAGCGCCACTTACATAATCGCGGCCCACGATCTGAGCATATTTTGCCCATGGATATTCAACACCCAGCAATTTTGAAAAATAGCCTATCATTTCTGGTGTAAGTCCGAAAATACCTTTCGCATAAGGAGCATATTCTTTCTCTACATAATAACTTACTTCTTTCCCTTTGTAAGAATCTTTAATAATTGAATATTCACCCACACCCATGAAAAATAAATAAGGTGCATGTGGCAAATTCATTTTCCAGTAATCAGTTCGGGTTCCATCTGCATTTTTTTTCTGGCTGATCATCAAACCATTTGAAAGCGTAACATATTTTGCAGGAACGGTCATATAAATTTCTTCCGTTGTTTTTTGATTGGGTTTATCAATAGTAATCATCCATGTACTGTTGGCTTCTGTTTCTCCCTGCGTCCAGATCTGAATGGGTTTGTTAGGCTCTGTTCCTTTCGGATTGATGAAATATAAACCTTTTGCACCGGCAATGGCAACACTTCCTTTCAGGTTGAGGTCATTGGGTTTACTGATATAATCAAAATACAAAGTATATTTTTCTTTAGCTGTGTAGCTACGGTCCAGTTTTATTTTCAACTGCATGCCATCATAAGTATATTTCAAAGGAGATTTCAAAGTTCCTTTTATAACAGACAATTCTTTTATTTCCATGCCTTTTGCATCTAATAATAAAGAATCAGTAGGATAAAAATGAGGTTGTAAAGTCAGCCATTCTTTGCCATACATCCAGGCTTTATCATAATCGAAACGAACATCCAGTTTGGTATGTACCAGGTTATTGATGCGGGAACTTGATTCCCGATACATTGTTTTCCAACTGGTGTCAGCAGACTTTTCTTCTGGTTGTGCAAACAGGGAAATACTGCTTACCATAATTGTAAGCATGCAAATAATTTTCTTCATAATAATAATTATTGAGTAAAAATAACCGCCTCAAGATACAATGAACAAAACTTTTATATAAGTGGTAATTACATTTCTATAACTTAGTTTTGCAGATACAACTTTCACATGAAGATTTCCTTATTCATCCTTTCGTTGCTGGCTTTTGGCTCCTCCATAGCACAACAACATTTCTTTCTTTACATTCAAACTGAAAATAAGCAGCCGTTTTACGTTAAAACGAATGATAAATTATACAGTTCTTCTGCAACTGGCTATGTGGTAATTTCCAAACTTTCACCAGATATTCACGTGCTCACTATCGGATTCAATAAAGATGTTTTCCCTGAGCAGAATTTCCGTCTGATTGTTGATAAAGATGCCGGATTTATTTTGAAAGATTATGGACTGAAAGGATGGGGGCTGGTGAATTTGCAGAATAACATGCTGGTGATGAATGGTTCTCTAAAGGCTGAACCTGAATCAGACGAAGATGCTTTTTCTAAAACTTTGTCGCAGGTGGTAAATACACCCGATCTTAAAAATGAGGATAAAAAAATAGATGTTGCTCCTTTTGAAAAACCGGTTATTGAAATAAAAGTTGTTGAAAAGACGGTTCCTGATGCCGCAGATAAAACCGTAACACCCATAAAAATTTTACTAAATGAAATGGATGGTAGAGGACGGCAGATGGCGTATCTGGATGGTGTCGATACCATTCGGTTGTATATAGAAAATACGATCAAAACTTCTACAGCAGATGATGTAAGTATTAGACAGAAAAATGTGGAAGAAATTAAGATTGAAAAATCTCCTCAGGTTGCAGTAGAAAATATTAAAACGGATAGTAAACCGGGTATTGAGGCAAAGGTGGAAATGAAAATGATCAATTCAGATTGTAAACTATTAGCTACGCAGGAAGAATTTCTAAAACTCAGAAAAAAAATGGCTTCAGAATCTTCAGATGAAGAAATGATAAGCGTTGCCAAAAAAGAATTTAAGAAACGATGTTTTACAACAGACCAGTTAAGAAATCTGAGCGTTTTGTTTTTGTCCGACGATGGTAAGTATAAATTTTTGGATGCATCTTATCCATTTGTTCATGATTCTTCTAATTTCAGTTCCCTGGAGAATATACTTACAGATATTTATTATAAGAATCGTTTTCAGGCGATGATCAGACGTTAAATGATGAACAGGTTTTTTATAGAAGTTGCTTATCTGGGTACGGCTTACGCAGGATTTCAGAAACAGCAGAATGCAAACACTATACAGGCAGAAATTGAGAAAGCGCTTGAAGTATTTTTTCGAAAAAATGTTGAATTGACGGGTTCATCCAGAACGGATGCAGGCGTTCATGCCCGGCAAAATTATTTCCATACAGATACTGATGTGGATGAAATGGAATTTCAGAAAGCTATCTATCACATTAATGCTATTCTACCGGATGATATTGTAATGTTATCCGTTAAACAGGTAAATGCAGATGCACATTGCCGGTTTGATGCGGTTTCACGTACGTATCAATATACTTTGTATCTCAACAAAGATCCTTTTATGAAAGACAGGGGATTTTTTTATCCTTATCATGTAGATGTAGAACTTTTGAATGCTGCTGCAAGTATTATTAAAAGTGCATCTGATTTCGAAGTCTTTGCAAAAAAAAATTCACAGGTACATACATTCATCTGTAAAATTTTAAAAAGTGAATGGAAATTTAATGATGATCATTTAATTTATGAGGTGGAAGGCAACCGATTTCTTCGGGGAATGGTTCGGGGTTTAACAGGAACCATGCTTAAAGTAGGAAGAAAGAAAATGTCTGTTCAGGAATTTGAACAATTGTTTATATCTAAAATTTCTTCTAAAATCGACTTTTCGGTCCCTGCGCGCGGCCTTACATTAGAGCGAGTAAAATTTTAAAAGGGTTTATGGTGTTGGGTTTGGTGAGTATTTTAAGTTTTTTTCTTAAATAAGTTTTGAAAAGATTTGGGTGTGAAGTTGAGGAGGTATATCTTTGCGCTCCGCTTTTGAAAAAGGGGTGGAAGTTCTTCGAGAAAAGTAACCGGAATTGATAGGTTTTAGTAGGGGAGGGTTTAAAA